>NZ_JBEPOL010000004.1:0-503498 GCF_040546795.1 Devosia sp. UYZn731 | reverse complement strand
CCCTGTCGATGGCCAACCAGGCCGACCAGGGCGTGCTCCAGCTGCTCCGTTAATCTCGGTTCGGCAAATATCGGAAAAGGCGGGCCTCGTGCCCGCCTTTTCTTTTTTCGCCTCCCCTATCGGCACGCCGAGATGGATTAGGCTACAACGATCACGAATTGATTCAATTCGGAGGCATGCAATTGGCGCTCAAGGTCGAACTGAAGCCGGGTGAGAAGCTGCTGGTGGGCAATTGCATCATCACCAACTCGGACCAGCGCACGCGGCTGTTTATAGAGGGCCAGGCGCCTATTCTTCGCGAAAAAGATATTCTGACGCCAACGACTGCCGATACGCCGGCCAAGCGCGTCTATCTGGCGGTCCAGATCATGTATATAGAGAATAATACTGATGTTCTGCGGCGGGAATACTTCTCCCTGATCAATGATATCGTCACGGCTGCGCCGTCCAGCATGGCCATTGTGGATCGAATTAGTAACGACATCTTAACGGGCGCATTGTACAAAGCTCTTAAGTCGGCGAAGCAACTTATTCAATTCGAACAGGATCTTATCGAAAATGCAGCATCACGGGGCGCAAGCTTATCAGCAGGTGACCAAGACCGTTGAGACCCCCCGCGAGCGTGAAGCGGCACTCCTGATCAAAGCCGCCGCTTCCCTGCAGAATATTCGCGATACCTGGCCGCAAGACTTCGATCAACTGAGCAAGGCGCTGACATTCAACCGCAAGCTCTGGACCATCTTCATGAGCTCCGCCGCCATGGAAGACAGCCCCCTCCCCCAGCAGGTCCGCCAGAACATCGTCAACCTCGGCCTGTTCATTCTGAATCAAACGCGCGAACTGACCATGGAACCCCAGCCGCACAAGCTCGACGGCATCATCAACATCAACCGCCAGATCGCCGCCGGCCTCCGCGCCATGCCAGCCTGATCGACACGAACGACAAACAATAAGCCCTCGACCTCGGTCGGGGGCTTTTTTATTTTGCACGATACCGACCCGACATCCCAAACAAAAAAGCCCCCGGCCGAGACCAGGGGCTTCATCATCGCTAATCGTCGGCTACATGTAATTGGACAGGCTGAGCTTGCTGACCGCCGCCGTCACCTGGTAGCTCGCCTGCAACCGGGTCTGCAGCGCCAGGATCGCCATGGCGGTGTCGTTCTGGCTGACCGTTTCGACATTGGTCAGCAGGTTTTCCAACTGGTTCTTGTAGTTGGTGTGGCGCTCCGTGGCGCTGTGGCTGGCCATGGTGGCCACCGACAGATCCATGGTGATGCGCTCGATCGAGCCGGCCTCGGAATTATGACCTTCCGACATTGCCCTTTGCTGCCGGCTGGCCATGCCGTCGAACAGTTCCCGTGACTGCCGATAGCCGGCGCTGACCGCGGCTTCGTACTCTTCCAGCTTGGCCACGCGGGTGGCGTCGTCCGGCAGCGCCATGGCATCCAGCCTGATCTGCTCGATGCTCGGCGTGGCGCGCACGTCGGCTTCCACCGGATACTGCGTCACCGCCAGGGCCGCCTGCGTCCGCACCAGCTTCAGCAACCCGCTTTCAGTGGCCTGGATGCCATACTTGGCCGTCGTCGCATCGTCGACCTTGGCGGCAACGCTGGCGCGAGGATCGGCGCTGGTCTGGCCCGCATACCAGAACACCACGTCATTGGGATCGGCATCCACGAGGCTGGTGGCCGGAGGGCCGCCCGCTGGGCGCTTGGGCACGCCATTATCGTCGAAGAAATCGTTGGCCGCGGCGAATGTCGATGCCGCCTGCAGTTCCCCGCCGGTCTTTTGCTTGAGGCTGGTCTCCAGCGCCGTGCGGAAATTGGCGGCCATCACGTCCGGATCGGCATCGATCTGGAACGAGCCGGCTCCCGGAGGGGAGTCCGTCGTGGCCGTCAGGGTCAGTTGCGTCTCGCTGCCGTCCGGCAACGTCATGCCGACGATGACATGCTGACCCGGCGTAGGCTCGGCGGAGAAGGTCACCGACAGGTCTTTCGGCGTTCCGGCAGCCTGGGTCACCGCAATCGCCGGAGCGCCGTTGGTGGAGATCGTGGAGAGCTTGTAGCCAAACGGATGGGTGCCATCCTCGGCCAGGTGCACCGCGCCGCTGCCGGCGACGACTGCGGGCAGGCTCAGCCGCCCCATTTTGTCCGTACCCTGGTCGGCGGCCATGCGCTCGGACAGGATTTGCCGGTAGCCAAGCCGGCCGCCTTCACCGTTGAGCAGCACGTCGGTGGTCTGGACCGGCGGCTTGTCGGTGACATTGCCGCCGAACAGATAGCGTCCGGCAACATCCTGGTTCAGCATGGTGACGACCTCGTCGAGCCGGGCAAGCGACAGGCCCGGCAGCGTCGCCATGTTGATGTCGTTGGTGCCATAGTCGCCCGTGGTCACCGCGGTGCGCGCTTCGCTCTCGATCCCGTCGAACCGGGTCATGGATTTGTCCAGAAAGCTCAGGCGCAGGTCGATAATGTCGATATTGCCCTTATAGCCCTCGATCTTGTCGAGCCGCGAGCGCACGCTGAGCGACATCGGCAGGTCGCGGCCCATGCCGGCCAGCGTTGATGCCTTCTGGCCGCTGCCGAGCTGCATCTGCATGTCCGACAGCTGCTGCTGCATCTGCGAGATCACGGAGAAACCGGTCTGCACCGGGAACATCGTTTTGTTGACGATCATCTTGGTTCTCCTCAGACGGCGTTCAGCAGGGCGGTCAGCAGTTCCTTGACCACTCCCACCACTTGCGCATTGGCGGAATAGGAGTTCTGCAGGTCCATCAGGCGCGCCATTTCCTCATCGACATTGACCCCATATTCAACGCCCATCTGTTGAACAATCGTGTCCAGGGCGAGCTGCCGGTCCGAACTCTGCGTCAACACCTTCTGCGTGCTGGAGCCCTGGAAGCCGATCACCTGGCTGATGATGTCGCCGAGCTTGCCGCTGAGCTGGAACTGCCCCTTGTCGGACGCCGGATTGCCGCCACCAACGAACTGCATGCTGTTGAGCTGGTCGATCATCATGTTCGGCCGCGCCGCGTCGCCCAGGGTCTGCCCGGCCTGCGCCCGCACCATCAGGCTGTTGTCCGCCAGCACCGCATTGTTGATGGAGATGCGCGCCGCGAAGCCGAGCTTCTGCGGCGGACTGCCGTCCAGATCGTTGGTGAAGGCGCCGTTGTCGGAATCCACGAACAGGTTGAGCGCCAGGCCCTGCCCCTGCAGTCCCGTCGAGGTGCTGCGCTTGGTCAGGCCCGTCACCTGCGTGGTGCCGGCGCCCGTAAAGTCCAGTTGTCCGGCATTGGCCGCGACGGTTACGCCCAGCGACGGCCCATTGGCGGTGCTGGCAAAGGCTGCGGTCAACTGGCTGACCACGGCCGCATCGCCCGACGCCATGTCGACGCCGATGACACGGTTTCCCGAAGCATCGCGGTAATCCACGTTGGGCTGCTTGGTATTGACGATCTTGACCGTCTGCTCGACGCCGCCGACCTTGACCTTCAGCATCAGATCGTTGCCAGGAGCTACATTTGTCGTGTTCGACGAATAGCCATTGGGGATCGCCGTGCCGGGCGTCTGGACGGTCGAAAACGCCTGGGCCAGGTTGCCGGCGATTTCGTCGAGCTGCGACTGCGCCTCGACCAGCGTCTTGTCGCGCAGCGTCAGCAGCCCACCCAGTTCGCCGCCCTGGATCACGCTATGCTCGACCAGGTCCACCTTGAGGCCCGAGGGCGTCGTCAGCGTCAGCTTGCCGGTCTTGGCCTTGCTCGGATCGGTGTCGAACTGCGAGGTGGCCGCCAGACTCCCGGCGCTATCGAAGCTGAACACCGACACGGCGCCGTCGATAAGACCGACGCCCGAGCGGGTCATCAGCGCCACGGTGCCGTTGGGCCGGTAATCGGCCTGTACGTCGATCAGTTCGGACACCGAGGAAACCAGCCGGTCGCGCTGATCCGCCAGCGCGGCCCGCGACGCGTCGCCCGTGCCCAGGTCCAGCATGCGCGAATTGACGTCCTGCAGCGATGACAGCAGGCCGTTAAGGCTCTCGACGTCGACAGCGATCTGCCCCTCGGTCTCACGGCGCAGGTCCTGCACGGAGTTGGAGAGGCGATTGAGGTTGCTGGCCATGTCCTGGGCCGTCTGCACGGCCTGCCCGCGCGCCGTATAATCGTCGGGGCTGGTCGCCAGGGTCTGCAATGAATTCTGGAGCTTGCCGAACAGCGTATCGAGCGATCCAGCCGAGCCCGGCTTGCCCATCACACCCTGTAGACGATCCAGGTAGTTCGCCTGCACGCTGGACGTCGCTGTGTCGGAAACCTGCCGCGTATAATAGGTCTGCAGGCTGGTGTTGAACGCCCGGTTGATACCCGCCGTCCGGCCATAGGTCGAATTGGCCGAGTTGTAGTCGATGATGTTCAGCGACTGCTTGTGGTAGCCCGGTGTGCCCGCATTGGAGATATTGCGGCTCAGCACCGCCAGCGCGTCCTGATTGACGTGCAAGCCGGAAACCGCGTTATTCAGCGACGTTGTAAGACCCATTCTTGAGCTCCTCACAAAGGGTTTGGGCCCGGATCAAAATTGACCGGGCCCGGAGTTGATCCAAATTCTGGATCAGCGGATCATGCTTAGAGCCTGCTGCAACATGTCGTTCGCCGTGCTGACGATCTTGGTGCCGGCGGCATAGGCCTGCTGGGTGATGATGAGCTTGGTGAACTCGTCCGAGATGTCCGAGTTGGACGCCTCCAGCGAGCCACCCAGGATGCCGGTACCATTTGTGTCCAGCATGGGCTCACCCGACTCCTTGGTCGCCGTGAATACGCCACCATCCATACGCTTGAGCTGGTTGACGGCGTTGAACTGCGCCGTCACCACCTGCGCCATGTCGATGCGCTCGCCGTTGGAATAGGTCGCCACGACACGGCCGTTATCGCTGATGCCCACGGACACGAATTCGCCCGCGCCATAGCCGTTCTGGTTCAACGTCGAGGTACTCACCTTGCCGTTGACGTCGGCCTGCTGGGACATGCCGCCAGCGCCATGCTGCAACTCGACATTGCCCACACTGACGCCATTGACCGTGAGGCCGGTAATGGTGGTGGAGGTCACCGGCGGGTTCATCGAACCATCGGGACCAAAGACATATTCCTGGTCGACGCGCGTCCACATCGGGGCAGTGCCGGTCGCGGTGCTGTCCGACATGTAATAGAGGTTCCACGTATCGGCGTGACCGACACCCGAAGCCGCGCTGTCCACCTTGGCCCACTGCATGACCACGACGGCCGGCGCACCGTTCTTGGCGTAGGTCGTGAGCGAGCCACCGGCCACGGAGTCGGCCAGGAACTGCGAATTGCTGCTGGCGGGGATCGTGGAAAGACGCGCCAGGACCGGAGCCGGGATGGAATCGGGGCTGCCGGTCGCTGGCAGGCCCATAACGCCACCAGCGGCCGTTGCGCTCAACGTCGCCGTCTTGTTGCTGCCCAGGGACACCGAGATTTGTCCACCGCTCAGTCCCACGGTCGCGCTTTCTGCGCCCGCACCGCCAAGGGTGCGGAACTTGGTCTGCATGTCGGCCAGCGCGGCGTCGATGCTGACCGGCGGAACCGTACGAATGTCGACGCCCACATTGGCGCCCGCATAGGCACCGGCGGCGCCATCGAAGAACTCAAAATTCACTGCGGTGCCGGTGCTCGCCTTGAACGTAACGACGTCGCCGGCGTTCACGATGCTGTCCATGGCGGCTGCGCCGCTCAGCCCGCCCGTACCGGTCGTTGTCGCCGGGGCGGCGTAATCGACCGTATTCATCAGCTCGCTGCCCCTGACGGTGGCGTCATAGCTGGCATTCTTGGGCAACTGGGGCAGGTTGGCCTGATAGTTGATGCGCGTCGTCTGCTGCGCCGGCAGGAAGGCGTTGGAAAGCTTGATCACGCCCGGGACTGCGCCGGAGACGTTACCGGTCTTGATGTCGACCGGCAGGCCCTTGAGATAATATCCGGCGCCGTTGACCAGCAGGCCATCCTTGTCGATCTCGAAGTCGCCGCGACGGGTATAGAAATCAGCGCCCGAAAAGGTTGGCGAACCATCCGCCATGCCGCTCTTGGGCTCGACCACGAAGAAGCCATTGGAATTGAGCGCGATAAAGGTCTCGTTGGTGACCGACTTGATATCGCCCTTCTCGCCATTGGTGCCGCGCGATTGTGCCGAGACCGCACCAGCCACCTGCTGCTTGACCGGGGCGTCGGCAATCATATCGGAGAACGAGGTTTCGATGCGCTTGTAACCCACGGTCTGTGAGTTGGCGATGTTGCCCGAAATGTTCTCCAGCGCATGGGACTGAGCCCGCAAACCGCTGACCGCAGTGGAAAGAGCCCCGTAAATGCCCATCAAAAAACTCCGTGGAATCCATTGGCGCCAGGCGACGCCTTCGCCCATAGCAATGCAATTGCGGTGCCAACTGAGTTAACCATTGATTTTGTTGATTAATTAACGCGGCGCTCGATCACGCAACCGCCCAGACCGGCAACTCCGTCCGGGCCGGCGGTAGAAATTGCCGCCTGCTTGTGAAGTTGCCGCCATTCGATTAAACGCAAAGCCAGTTGCTCCCCCGCGTCATTCCCCCTTTTGCAAGGCGTGGCGTGGTGGGATGGAAGGGCCGCGATGCTGTTCAAGAATGCCGACGAGTTCGTCAAATCCACCCATCGCGCGGTAACCGTGTTCGGCATGGCCGGCGTCGGCAAGACGCGGCTGAGCGCCATGCTGCGCAGCTCGAACTGGTTCCACTATTCGGCCGATTACCGCATCGGCACGCGCTATATGGGCGAGCACATCGTCGACAACTTCAAGCGCGAAGCCATGAAGAACCCCTTCCTGGCTGAACTGCTGCGCTCGGACTCGATCTATATCTCGTCCAACATCACCTTCGCCAATCTTGACCCGCTGTCGACCTATCTCGGCACGCCCGGCAATCCCGATAAAGGCGGCTTGCCGCTCGAGGAATACCAGCGCCGGCAGGACCAACACCGCGTTTCCGAAATCGCCGCCCTGCGCGACGTGCCGCACTTCATCGAGCGCGCCAAGGCGCTCTACGGCTACGACGACTTTATCGCCGATACCGGCGGCTCGCTGATCGAAGTCGTCGACCCGACCGATCCGCATGATCCGGTCATCGAGACGCTGACCGCCAGCACCGCCCTGCTCTACATCCGCGGCACCGAAAAGGACGCCGCCCAACTTGTCGCCCGCTTCAAGGCCAGCCCCAAGCCGATGTATTACACGCCTGCCTTCCTCGTTCGGAAATGGGCCGAATACAAAGCGCTGAATAAGATCGCTGAGGATTGTGAAGTCGATCCGGCCGGTTTTGGCGCCTGGGGCTTCGAGGCACTGCTCCACGACCGCTTGCCGCGTTACCAGACACTGGCGGACAATTTCGGCTATGTGGTGGAAGCCTCCGACCTCGCCATCGTGCGCGACGGCGACGAATTCGTCGACCTGATGGCCGCAGCGATCGAACAGCGAATGCGCTAGCGCGCCTCCTGCGGGAGACGCGCCTGCCTGCATCGCCATCTGTCGCCACTAACGAACCCGAAAGAGGGTCACATGCCTATTCGCATTCCCGATGATCTGCCCGCCCGCAAGACGCTCGAAGCCGAGGGCGTCAACGTTATGGATTCCACCCGCGCCGCGCGCCAGGACATCCGCCCGCTCCATGTCGGCCTGCTCAACCTGATGCCCAACAAGGAACGCACCGAAACCCAGTTCGCCCGCCTGATCGGCTCGACCCCGCTGCAGATCGAGCTGACGCTCGTCCGCGTCTCCGATCACCAGTCCAAGAACACCCCCGAGGACTATCTCAAGACCTTCTACAAAACTTGGGAAGAGGTGCGCACGCAGAAGTTCGACGGATTCATAGTCACCGGTGCGCCGGTCGCCAACATGCCTTTCGAGGAGGTCCGCTACTGGCCCGAAATGCTCGAAATCATGGACTGGACCAAGACCAACGTGCACCAGGCCATGTTCATCTGCTGGGGCGCACAGGCCGCCCTGCACCATTTCCACGGCGCGCAGCGCTACCGCATGGCCGAAAAGGCCTTCGGCGTGTTCCGCCACCAGGTGACCAACCCGCTGTCGCCCTTCCTGCGCGGCTTCTCCGATAGCCCGATGATCCCGGTGTCGCGCTACAACGACATCGACAAATCGACGCTGGGCGCCAATCTGGAGGTCCTCATCGACAACGCCGAAATCGGCGTGTGCATGCTGGGCGACCTGCAGCGCCGGGCGATCTATTTCCTCAATCACCTGGAATACGACAACCGCTCGCTCGCCGACGAATACGAACGCGACGTCAAGGCAGGCCTCGCGCCCAAGCAGCCTACGAACCTGTTTCCCAACGGTGACGTCACCGCCGTCCCCGAAAACCGCTGGCGCAGCCACGCTCATCTGCTGTTCCAGAACTGGATCAACGAGATGTACCAGACTACCCCATACGAGATGGACGAGATCGGCCGCTAACGTCAAACCTGCAATAGCGCCCAAACTCGATCGGCACCCTCCCCTTGCGGGGAGGGTTTGGGAGGGGTCGCCCCCGATACCCTTAGTGCTTCTCCACGCTCTCCTTCAGCCCATCCAGCATCATCTTCCAGTTCTTGGTATATTCTGCCTTGGTCTTGGCATCGATGTCGGCCGCCTCGCCCGTATTGATCTGGCTCAGCCGCACCCGCGTCTTGCCGCCGCTGGGTTCCAGCACATAACGCACCACGTGATAATTCTCCGGCCGATCCGGCTCCCCGTTCATCGCGCTCCAATGAGTAAAGCTGAGCTCCTTGCCCTCCTCGAACCGCTGAATCTCTCCGTGATCCTCAAACTTCTTGCCCTTCCAGTCGCCCGAAAAGGTAATCTTGTGGCCGACTTTCCAATCGGTCTTCACGTCGGTGCCGGCGAACAGCGCCGACTTCCCCTGGGCCGTCATGGCTGACCACACCGTCTTGGGATCGGCCGCGATAACGGTATCGACTTCGACAACAGGTTTTTGCATGGCACGTCTCCTTCATTAGGAAAACGCCTGGGCCTTTCACCCGTTCCGCCCGCCCCACCAGCACTTACCTTCTACCGGCACACCGAGGATGATCACTTGGCACAATCTCCCACGACGGCTCCCGGACCTGGCCGCTGGCCTGCCTTGCCGCTCCGATGGGACTATCCTAGGGTAAGTCCTCGCCGCTTTCCGGCGGAGCCTCATGCGGTTGGCTTCGCTTTATCGCGCAATTTCGGCAGGTCGATTTGTCAAAGGGGCCACCTTTATGACCGTTACCAACCTTGCTCGCGTCACCATTCATCAAATTCGCGTCGATGACGCTCATTCGGTTGCCGGCGAACCTGGCAGCTTCGCGGAATGGAACCTGGTCTTTGCCGTCAATGGCCAGCTAGCGTTCTGGCGGCAGGACGTACCGCTCAGCGCCGGCCTGATCGGCCCCGGCTCCAACATCTACCCCCTCAGCATGAGCTTCGTGGTGCCCCTGCTCAATGGCCAGGTCCGCATCAGGATCAGCGGCGACGAAATCGACGACTGGCCCAATCCAGACGACAAGATCGAGCCGATGGAAGTCCTGCGCAACCCCGCCGAGGAATTCCCGCTCGGCGCGGTCTGGCAAAGCGCCAGCGTCTCCGACCTGCTGGGCGCCAACGGCACGACCAACTGGAGCCCCTATCCCCGCGATACCGAGACCATTGGGGGCTATACCATCTGGTATTCGATTACCCCGGTGGCGGCCGAAGGGTGGGACGACACGCGCCAATATATCCCGCTGTTCCGCGAGGGCTGGGTGGATCGCAATGGCTGGTCGGTCAACGATTGGACCGGCTTCACCAAAAACCAGGACGACTGGATCGCGCAGGGTCTGCGGCTGCGCCGGGTATCGAGCTGCCTGACCGATGCCAACCAGCCCCGTTTCGCCAATACCAACAGCCGTACCTTTATGGGCATCTACAGTGCCGGTTCCGGGCCATGGCAGTTCTGGCTCATGGACGAGCCGAATTTCACCCACAAATACAATGACCTGAGCAAACAGAAAATCCGCTGCGACGACATCTTCTGCTATCGCGAAGATGGCCAGACCATGCTCGGCGGCACCTTCAGCGGCGATGGCGAGCCGACCGAACTGGTCTTGCTCCCCGGTGAAAAGTTCGAGGCCGACTGGCGCCAGCGCCGCGACAACCGCCAGCGGCTGGTTTCGATCGATACGTTCCACGACGGCAAGCTGCGCTGGTATGTGGGCCTTTATGAAAGTGGCGATTATGACCAGCTCCTATCGCTGCGCGACACCTGGAAGGGGCTGATCGACCGCAAAGGCGAGCTGCGCGAGAAGGGCCTGCGCATGGAGGACTATGCCGCCTACAATGAAGGCGGTGAACTGCTGCTTTGCGCCATCTGGAATAGCCAGCCCAAAGACAGCGGCCAGGACTGGATCATGCAGGAAGACAGCTTTTCCAACCTCGAAAGCCGCATCGATTTCAACTGGTCGCTCGGCCGCCATATCCAGGGGCTGGATTCCTGGTCCAAGGGCGATCCCGAATAGACCGGCACGTGCAAGGGCTGCCTCCAGCCCCTTGCATTGCCCCACCAACACCCTACTTTCTGCCGGCACACCGAGGATGATCGCTTGGCACAATCTCCGACGACCATCGTCGACGAACTGGGCATTGCCCTCACCAATCTCGCCGATGCCGCCACCGGCAATTTCACCCCCACCCTGCGTCTTGGCGTCACCGGCCTCAGCCGCGCCGGCAAGACCATTTTCATCACCGCGCTGATCCATAACCTGCTAACCGGCGGCCGCCTGCCCGGCTTTGCGCCACTGGCCGAAGGCCGCTTCATCGGCGCCCGCCTGGCCGAATATCCCGAAGCCACCATCCCCCGCTTCGCCTACGAGCAGCACCTGGAAGCCCTCATCGGCAAGACCCCGATCTGGCCCGAAAGCACCCGCCGCATCTCCCAACTGCGCATCGTGCTGAAATACCAGTCCACCGCCTGGTTCTCGGGCATGCGCGGCCCCTCCACGCTCAACCTCGATATCGTCGACTACCCCGGCGAATGGCTCCTCGACCTCCCCTTGCTGACCATGAGCTTCGCCGATTGGAGCCGCGACGCCCTCGAGCGCGCCCAGCGCTCCGGCTCCGGCAAGGAAGCCGGCCCCTTCCTCGACATCCTGGCCAGCATCGACACCAAGAAGGACGCCAACGACCCCGACGCCGAAAAGCTCGCCGCCGCCTTCACCGACTATCTCCGCCGCAGCCGCGAACACGGCGCGCTCTCCACCCTGCCCCCCGGCCGCTTCCTGCTGCCCGGCGACTTGGAGGGCTCCCCCGCGCTCACTTTCGCCCCACTGCGGCCACCCACCATGCCGCAGCGCAATACCAGCCTCTACGCCATGCTGGAGCACCGTTACGAGGCGTACAAGGACCAGGTGGTCCGCCCCTTCTTCAAGGATCACTTCGCCCGCCTCGATCGCCAGATCGTGCTGGTCGATACTTTACGCGCGCTCAATGCCGGCCCCGCCGCCGTCGCCGACCTCGAAACTGCGCTGACCTCGGTGCTCTCCTGCTTCCGCCAGGGCGATACCAACCCGCTGCTCCGCCCCTTCGTGCGCAAGATCGACCGCATCCTGTTTGCGGCCACCAAGGCCGATCACGTCCACCACACCAGCCATGACCGGCTCGAAAGCATCCTCAACCGCCTCGTCGCCGATGCCAGCAAGCGCGCCCGCTTCGTCGGCGCCGAAACGCGCTCCATCGCGCTGGCTGCCATTCGCGCCACCCGCGAGGGCACCATCAGCGAAGCCGGCGAAACCTTGCCCACCATCATCGGCACCCCCATGGCGGGCGAGGTGCTTGACGGCACCAAGTATGACGGCAAAACCGAAATCGCCTTGTTTCCCGGTGACTTGCCCGAACGCCCGGATTCACTCTTTGAAGACGGCACGCCGGTTTCGCTGAATTTCCTGCGCTTCGTGCCGCCGCAAAAGCTCGACCGCAACGCCGCCGGCGACCCCATCTTGCCGCATATCCGCTTCGACCGGGCGCTGGATTTCCTCATCGGAGACTGGCTGAAATGAAACGCCCCATCGCCCGCCCCACCGCCACCACTGCCGAGCCCGACGACAGCATCCGCCTGCCCCGCGCCTTCCTCCCCACCAAGGTTGAAATCACCGAAACCGATTTCGATCCCGCAGCGGACGAGGCCCTCGTCGCCCCCGCCCCCAAGCCGATGGGTTGGGCCGCTCGCGCCGCTTGGACCGCGGGCGGCATCCTCGTGTCCACCGGCATCGGCCTTGCCGCCGACCGCCTCATCCGCGACCTGTTCGCCGCCAATGAATGGCTCGGCTGGGCCGGCATCGGCGTCCTCGCCATCTTCGTGCTCGCCGTCATCGTGCTGGCGGCCCGCGAAATCTTCGCCCTGCGCCGCCTCAAGGTCCTGGACAGCCTCAAGCGCGATGCCGCGCTCGCCACCGCTAACAATGACCAACATGCCGCCCAGCACGTCGTCAGCCGCCTGGAGGGCATCTATACCGCCCGCGCCGACCTCGCTCGGGCCCGCCAGTCCGTCGCCGACAATGTCCCCCACCTGTTCGACGGCCATGAAATCATTGCCCTCGCCGAACGCAGCCTGATGGCGCCCCTCGACGCCCGCGCCAAGGCACTGACCGCCGCCTCCGCCCGCCGTGTCGCTTTGGTCACCGCCGTCTCGCCGCGCGCTTTGGTCGACATCGCCTTCGTCATCTACGAGAGCATCCGCCTCGCCGGTGCCATTGCCGCTCTTTACGGCGCCCGTCCCGGCTTCTTTGGCTTCTGGCGGCTCACCGGGGCCATCCTCGCCCATCTCGCCGTCACCGGCGGCCTGGTGCTGACCGATGGCATTGTCGAGCAACTGGTCGGCCAGGGCATTGCCGCCAAGCTCTCGGCGCGACTCGGCGAAGGCGTGGTCAACGGCCTGATGACGGTTCGCGTCGGCATCGCCGCCATGCGAGTCGTCCGCCCGCTACCCTTCGAAACGCAAAAACAGCCCATGGTCCGGGACTTTATTCCAGAACTGACCAAAGTCGCCCAACCTACCACCTAAATGCATGGCTGGAATGATGTTGCTGCATATCACCTAAATATGGGCAGTTTCTTCTAAGATACTTTTGGATATTCCGGGCGTTTGCCAATGCGGTCGCACAACATCTATGCGGGACGCCGCCCATGGACACCAAAAGCATGACAATCTGATGACTTGAAACAGATCATAAGTGTGCTTACCTTCACCGTAGGCGATTGATAACGCTAAAAAATCAAGCGCTACCGCAGTTATATCTAGCGGACCTCAGCATAGCCGGGGGCCGAAAGCGTAACTGTGTCCGTAAGTAAAGGAAAAGTAAAAATGAACGTCTATTTGAAATCTGGTTTTGCTGCTGCAGTTGTTGGCCTGGGGATCTTTGCGAGCGCTGGTTCTGCTTTCGCCGCTGGTTGCCTGACTCCCGACCAGACCTCCCAGTCGCTGATCGACCACAATGACTCCGACTACGATGCCGTTGCTGCAGCCAACGTTAAGGGCTTTCGTTGCGATGTCGTGGGTTCCGAATATTCGGTTCAGCAGCCTGCCGCCAAAGTGACCCCGAAGGTCTACTTCCAGGCCGCTCCTGAGCAGGAAACGGCCCAGAGCATCATGGGCGACTAATCTATCACGATGCCAGGGCGCCCATAGGCGCCAGGCAACCTCTCGCAGACGAATGTATACCCCGACCCGGAATGCAGGGGCTCCGGGCCGGAGTAGGCGAGACGCCCTCCGACCACCTGATCCAAAAAAAGCTGAATGACGGTCACCGCTTGCCCTACCTGGGTTGGCGGCGCGCTGTTTTGTCCCGTGTGGCTCATATCACGCCAAAATTCAGGCCCGGCCCGCCACGCGCGCTATCGGTTCCCAACCAAACCAAGCCAGAACATAGATGCATAGCTGAAATGATCCGGCCGCATATTGCTAAACACCGGGCAGTTTCTTCGGAGATACTTTTAGCTGTTGCGGGCCTCTGCGCTTGGCCCGGCACCACGTCTGTGCCGGTGCTGGCCATAGATGGCCAAAGCATGACCATCTCTTAACTTGAATGCCGCCCCGACGCTGCTTAAATTTCACCTAGACGACTGAAAACAAACGAAAATCAGTCGCCATCACCACCCTATCCAATGGCCTTCAGCGCAGCTGGATCGCCAGCTGCCGGGTATGGCCTAAAGTAAAGGAGAAGTAACATGAACACATATGTGAAATCGGGTTTTGCTGCTGCCGTTGTTGGTCTGGGAATTTTGGCGACTGGCGGCTCCGCCTATGCCGCTACCGGTTGTCTCACCCCTGACCAGTCCAGCCAGTCGCTGGTCGAGCACAGCGATGCGATGCAGGATGCCGTCACGGCAGCCGATACCAAGGGCTTCCGCTGCGATGTCGTAGCGTCTGAGGTTTCGGTCCGCCAGCCCGGCGCCAAGGCAATCAAGGTGGTCCCAAAGGCCCCCGTGGCAGCGCCCAAATACGATATGCCGCTGAGCATCATGGGCGACTAATTCGTTACGATGCCAGGGCGCCCACGGGCGCCAGGCAATCTCTCGCTGATGATTGTATACCCCGACCCGGAATTGCCGGAGCTCCGGGCCGGAGTAGGCGAGACGCCATCCGACCACCCGCCCCCCTTGGATGCCACTTGCCAACACCGCTTGCCCAGCAAGCGGCTGCCGCGGCTACTCCGCCGCTTGCTTGAACTCCGCCACCCGGCCCATCCGGGCTGGCACGGCATCGGGATGCTCGGCAAAATACTGCCGGCGGGCATCGAGCACCTTGGGCCGGTTCTGTGTCGCCCATTGGCCGATTGCCTTGAGCGGCACCTGCAGGTCACGCCCCAGATCGGTCAGTTCATAATCCACCCGCGGCGGAATCGATGGCGTCACCGTGCGGGTCACGAAGCCATCCATCTCCAGATCGCGCAACGTCGCGGTCAGAACCTTCTGGCTGATGCCGCCGATGGTGCGCTTGATCTCGCCGAATCGCATCGGCCCGCCCGCCAGTTGCGTGATGATCAGCACGGTCCATTTGCCGCCGATCTGATGCAGGATTTCGCCGACTGGGCGGCAATCGTGGTGGGGATCAATTGGTTTCATTTTGGTGCCTGACGTATCGAAAAAGTGCCGTCTTGCGGCGATTTTCACAGTCACTCATATAGCGTCAGTCACCAACGGATACCAGTGAGATTATCGTGAAAACTGTCGCAGTCATGGTCGGGAGCCTGACCAAGAATTCCATCAACGCCACTTTTGCCAAGGCCCTGGAAAAGCTGGCTGCGGGACAGCTCAAGTTCGACTATCTCGATATCGGCAGCCTGCCCCATTACAACAACGACCTGTGGGATAACCCGCCCGAGGCTGTCACCAAGCTCAAGGCTCAAATCGCCGCCGCCGATGCCGTGCTGATCGTCATGCCGGAAATCAACCGTTCCTTCCCCGGCGTAATCAAAAACGCTCTCGATTGGGGTTCGCGCCCCTGGGGCCAGAGCGCCTGGCTGGGCAAACCCGTCTCGCTCGTCGGCACCACGCCCGGCGCCATCGGCACCGCCGTCGGCCAAGGCCACCTGCGCCAGATTCTGCCCCTGTTCGATCTGGTCGTCATGGGTCAGCCTGAAGTCTATTTCCAGACCAAGCCCGGTCTGATCGACGAGCATTTCGAGATCACCGACGACGTCACCCGCGGCTTCCTCACCGGCTACCTCGACAAGTTCACCCGCTTCATCGACCACCACGGCCCAAGGGAAGCGTTGGCGGTTGCGGCGGAATGATCTTCACCTCTCCCTTTTGGGGGAGAGGTCGACCCTCTTGGGTCGGGTGAGGGGGCCTTTACCGGGTGATGTGCGTGGGGAAGGCCCCCTCACCCGTGGCTGCGCGCCGACCTCTCCCCCAAAGGGAGAGGTGAAGTAAGCTTCGCCCCGTCTCAGGCCGCCACGTCATCCTTGGCCGCACTCGCCGCCAACGTCACCTTCAGCCCATCCAGCTCATCGCTCATCAAAATCTGGCAGCTCAGTCGCGAGTTCGAGCGCACATCCCCGACCGTATCGAGCATGTCCTCTTCCCCGTCGCTCGGTGCCCCGACCTTATCCAGCCACGCTGCGTCGACATAAACATGGCACGTCGCGCAGGCCATCGCCCCGCCGCACTCGGCCTTGATGTTCAGCCCCCAGTCGCGGATCACTTCCATCACGCGCCAGCCTTCGAGCGCTTCCAGCTCGTGGTCTACCCCCGCCTGGTCGGTGACGTTGACGATCATCAGGCGACCCCGAGCTTCTTCTGCAGCTTGGTGGAGCTGGTGGTGTACTGGAACACCACCCGCTCGTCAGGCGATACGATCTTTTTGGCCCGCTGCGCCATCAGCGCCGCCTCATGGAAACCGCTGAGGATCAGCTTGAGCTTGCCCGGATAGGTATTGATATCGCCAATTGCGAACAGGCCGGGCACCGAGGTCTCGAACTTCTCGGTGTCCACCACGATCAGGTTGTCATTCAGCTCCAGCCCCCAGTCGGCGACCGGACCCAGCTTCATCGTCAGCCCAAAGAACGGCAGCAGCCGCGTCGCCGGAATTGAAAGATCGCCCGCATCCATGGTCAGGTGCACATGGTTGATCTGCCCATCCGCGCCATCGAGCTTGGCAACCTGGCCCAGCAGGAAGTTGATCTTCCCGTCCATCACCAGCTCGCGCATCTTATTGACCGAAGCCGGCGCCGCCTTGAACGCATCGCGCCGATGCACCAGCGTCAGCGACCGCACGATCGGCTGCAGGTTCAGCGTCCAATCTAGGGCCGAGTCCCCGCCACCGACGATCACCACATCCTGGTCGCGGAAGTCGTCCATCTTGCGGACCGAGTAGAACACCGACTTGTTCTCGTACTGCTCGATCTCGGGCACCGGCGGCCGCTTGGGCTGGAACGAGCCGCCACCGGCCGCGATCACCACCACCTTGGCTCGGAACACCTCATCGGCATCCGTGGTCAAAACGAACGAACCATCATCCTGCTTGACCAGCGAATTGACCATGCGGTTGAAATGAAACTCCGGCGCAAACGGGCTGATCTGCGCCATCAGGTTGTCGACCAGCGCCTGCCCCGTCACCACCGGAAAGCCCGGAATGTCATAGATCGGCTTTTCCGGATAAAGCTCGGCACACTGCCCGCCCGCCCGGTCCAGAATATCGATGAAATGACACTTGAGATCGAGCAGCCCGAGTTCGAACGCCGCGAACAGCCCACAGGGCCCCGCGCCGATCACAACAACATCGGTGACGATTTCATTTCCGCTCATAATGGTCTCAACAGTTCAGGGCCGAAGCCCCTATTACTCTCGACGTCATCCCCGCGAAAGCGGGGACCCATTCTTTTTACGCCGCAGAATGGTTCCCGCCTGCGCGGGAATGACGCGGTGGTGGTAGGCTTGCTCAGTGCGCCCGGCGCAGATACGGCCGCGTGCCCACCGGCACTTCGGTGATGCCGACCGGCTGGTAGAAGATCGCCACTTCCGGCAACCGGTTCTCTTCCAGCGCCTCGCGCGTCGGCTGATGCGTCACCACGAACGCATTGACGCCGCAGCGGCGCATCAACGGGATCTGGTCCTGCAACACGTCGCCCACCGCGCGGATTTCGCCCTCATAGCCATAGCGCTCCGCCAGCAGTCGGGCGGTCGAATAGCCCCGCCCATCGGTAAACGCCGGAAACTTGATCGCAATCGACGAAAACCGGCTCAGGTCGCCCTGCACCGTCTCGACATTGTCTCCGGGAGACACTAGCAGCCCGAGCGGCGCCTGATTATCCAGAAACGCCTCGCGATTGGCCAGGAACACCGGCAGCGGCACGTGCTTGTAGCGCGCGGACGCAGCCTCGTCGCTGTCCTCCCAGGCATGGAAGGGATCGGCGATAAAGGCGCCATCCTTGTAGAGCGTGAACTTGGCGGCGTTCATCGGCGAGGCAATCGCTCCGTTGAAATCGAAGTGGATGCCGCACTCTTTCTTGTTGAGGCCGCGCCACCGTCCGGCGCGCGGGTCTTCTCCCTCGGCAACCACCGAGGTGCAAGGCGCGCAGCCGATTGATTTATAGCCCATAGAGAACAGCGGGTGCTCGGGCAAGCCGTGATCGATCTTGTACTGGTTGACATCGGCATCGCTAAAATAGGCCAGCGGATTGACCTTGATGCGATCGTCGCTCGTCAGCTCGAAATGCGGCAGCACGCCGCGTTCCTTGGTCTGGAAGCGCTTGCGCCCGGTCACCCAGCCGCCGAACTGCTCGGTAATGGGCTCCAGCGGCTCGGTTTTGCGAATGTGGCAGCACGAATCCGGATCCGTTTCCCACAATTCGCCATTGGGATCGAAGCGCTTGATATCAGCCGGATCGGGATGAATGGCGATGACATTCATCAGCCCGAGCTGCTTCTTCAGCGTCTCGACATAGGCCATCGTCTCGGGAAAATGCTTGCCCGTCTCGAGGAAATACACCGGCAGGCTTGGATCGACCTGCGCCACCAGATGCAGCAACACCGCCGAGTCCGCCCCGAACGACGACACGATCGCCACGTCGCCCGGCAAAATTTCCCGCGCGGCCTGACGCAGCACGCCGACGGCGTCCATCTCGTCGAACATGCCGTTGAGCGCCAGAATGCCCAGCGAGCGCAGCTTGTCGGGTTTGCGTTCCGAATGCAGCATATTAGGAATGGCCATAACGGGCCTCCAAATTGATAATCTGCGCGGCAGCGCCACCTCTACCTTGGGGGAGAGGTCGACCCTCTTGGGTCGGGTGAGGGGGCCTTTTCTGGGTGCGGTGTTGGGGAAAGGCCCCCTCACCCGGCGCTACGCGCCGACCTCTCCCCCGTAGGGAGAGGTGAAGAGCGTTAAGCGTTGCCATACAGCGCCTCCTTGAAGGGCGCTTCGCCCAGCCGCCGATAGGCAGCGATAAAGCTCTCGTCAGCGCTTATGCGCCGCGCAAGATAGGTATCGACCAGCGTCTCGATGGCGTCCGGCACCTGCTCGGCCTCAAAGCCGGGTCCGATGATCTTGCCCACCGATGCGTTTTCGGTGGCGTCCCCGCCCAGCGTGATCTGATACAGCTCGCCGCCCTTTTTCTCGACGCCCAGAATGCCGATATGGGCCACGTGGTGGTGGCCGCAGGCATTGATGCAGCCGGAAATCTTGATCTTGAGATCGCCGATATCCTGCTGCCGCTCCGGCGCCGCGAACTTGCGTCCGATTTCCTGCGCGATCGGGATCGACCGCGCCGTCGCCAGCGCACAAAAGTCCATACCCGGGCAGCAGATGATGTCGGTAATCAACCCCGCATTGCCTTCGGCAAGCCCAGCCGCCACCAAACCATCATAAACCGTCCGCAGATCGCTGATCGCCACATGCGGCAACACCAGGTTCTGCTCATGGCTGACGCGCAATTCATCGAACGCATAGCGCTCGGCGATATCGGCCACCGCGTCCATCTGCACGTCGGTCGCGTCGCCCGGCGCGCCGCCAATTGGCTTCAGCGAAATCGTCACCGACGCATAACCGGGCTGGCGATGCGAATTGATGTTGTTGTCAAGCCAGCGCCCATAGGCAGGATCGATGATCGACTCATACGCCACGTCGATCTTGGTCGCCGTCCCCGTCTTGAATTCCGGCGGCGCGAAATAAGCCGTGATGCGATCCACCTCGTCCTGCGGCAGAGTCAACACGCCCCCGCGCACCTCGGCAAACTCGGCCTCGACCTGGCCCTTGATCGTCTCCAGGCCCTCTTCATGCACCAGGATCTTGATACGCGCCTTGTACTTGTTGTCCCGGCGGCCATAGCGGTTGTAAACGCGCATGATGCTTTCGAGATAGGCGAGCAGGTGCTCGTTGGGCACGAAGCTGTTGATCAGCTTGGCGATCATCGGCGTACGCCCGAGCCCACCGCCAACCCACACTTCCCAGCCGATTTCACCGGCGCCATTGGTGGCCGCCTGCAAGCCGATATCGTGGAAGCGGATCGCGGCGCGATCATTCGGCGCGCCCGTCATGGCAATCTTGAACTTGCGCGGCAGATAGGTGAATTCGGGATGCAGGCTCGACCACTGCCGGATAATCTCGGCGATCGGTCGTGGATCGATGATCTCGTCGGCCGCCGCCCCGGCGAACTGATCCGCCGTGGTATTGCGAATGCAATTGCCCGAGGTCTGGATGGCATGCATCTCCACCGACGCCAGCTCACTCAGGATCGCCGGCACATCACGCAGCTTGGGCCAATTGAACTGTATGTTCTGGCGCGTGGTGAAATGGCCATAGCCGCGATCATAGGTCCTCGCGATATGGGCAAACTTGCGCATCTGCCGGCCATTCAGGGTGCCATAGGGCACGGCGATACGCAGCATATAGGCGTGCAACTGCAGATAGAGCCCGTTCATCAGCCGCAGCGGCCGGAACTGGTCTTCGCTCAATTCCCCCGACAGGCGGCGCGCCACCTGGTCGGCAAACTGCGCCGTACGGCCCTCTACGAAGGCCGCGTCGAATTCGTCATATCGATACATGACCGTCCTCATCCAGATGCTGGCGGCCGAAAGTCTTGCCGTTCCATGCGATTGTCGTCGGCCCGGCTGCCCGGATGCGCTCGCGCATGCGCTTGGGGATTAGGTGCCCGTTGAGGTCCTCGACCTCTTCGATTTCAATGCCGACGATACGGCCCGTCGCCTTCGACGCTGCAATGGCGCCATCGCGCGCTTCCGCCTCGTCTTTGCCGAACATCCGCGCAGCCTGCAGGCTCTCGCCCCAGTTGCCATGACGGTCGAGATAAACCGCCGTCCCTGATGTCAGTTCGTTGCCAGCCAGTATTTCCATGCTCATGCCACCTTGAAGCCCTGCGCGGCGATCGTGGCGGCGTCCGCCCAATCCCCTGCCGCAACGGCCTCGCCTACGAAAATGATTGCCGGCCCATCGGCCAGTTCCAGCACCTCACTCGACAATGCGCCCAGCGTGCCGCGATAGAATGACTTGTTGGCGCGACCCGCATTGACCACCACGCCCACCGGCAATGTCGCCGCAGCGCCCTGCCCGATCAGGCGAGTGGCAACTTCGGACGCGATCGACTTGCCCATATAGAGCGCCAGCGTCAGCCCAGACTGCGCCAGCGAAGCCCAATGCGCCAGGTCGCTATCGTCGGCACCATGCGCCGTCGCCATCACAAACCCACTCGAAACCTTGCGCAAAGTGACCGGCGTCGCCGTATCGGCCGCCGCCGCCAGCGCCGCGCTGACGCCCGGCACGATCTGGTAGCCGATACCGGCCTTGCGCAGCGCCGCGATTTCCTCGCCCGCCCGTCCGAAGATCATCGGATCGCCCGACTTCAGCCGCGCCACCTTCTTGCCCTCAAGCGCCAGCCGCACGATCAGCGTATTGATCTGCGCTTGCGAAAACGAATGGTGCCCTTTGGCCTTGCCGACATCGATCTGCTCGGCATCGCGACGCCCCATCTGCACCACGGCAGACGGCACCAACTGGTCATGCACGATCACATCGGCTTCCTGCAACAGCCGCTGCGACCGCAGCGTCAGCAGGTCCTCGGAGCCCGGACCAGCGCCGATCAACCAGACCACGCCCTGCCCTTGCCGGCCCACAACATGCTGGTCCAGCAGTGCCGACGCCGCCGCCTCGCCCTCGCCGCGCAGTTCTGCGGCTTCAACCTCCGGCGAGGTCACCAGCGCTTCATAGAACCGCCGCCTTGCCGCGCCCTCATGAATCAGGCTCTCCACCTTTTGGCGTAACCCACCGGCCAGCTTGGCGATTTTCCCGATCCGCGGCGACAGCATCGCCTCGATCCGCGCCCGCACCAGCCGCGCCAGCACCGGCGCATCGCCTTCGGTCGAAATCGCCACCGTCAGCGGCGCGCGATCAATGATGGATGGGGTGTAGAAATCGCATTCGGAGGGAACATCGACCACATTAAGCGGAATGTTCTGCGCCCGCGCCGCCGCCTTCGCGGCCTCCGCATCGGCACTTTCCTCGGCCACGAACACCAGCGCCGCGTTATCAAGGTCGGCGGCCACGAATGCCCGCACGAAAACCTCGACCACAAATGCCGAAAAATCGATCTCGATGTGCTGGGAGATAATCACGACTGTTGCAGTCGTCTTAGTGACCAACCGGACTTTGTTGAGGGCTTCTTCTCCACCGCCGATGATGACGATGCGCTTGCCCTGAACTTTGTAGCTCAACGGAAATGTGTTGAGGTCGCCCATTGGATTCCTGTCAGTGAGAGCCGGAAACTACAGCAAATGCGGACTTCACAACAAGGCATTGAAATTCAATCGCTTTTATATTTCCCGCTGAGGCGCGCCCGTAGAACGCCGCGCGACACTATCCCCCAAAGCCGCTAAAAGAATCTTTGCGCAGGCGGCGAGAAGAAAATTCTACTTCGGGATTGGGGACGACCAGGAACTCCGCCACCCCTCATCCGCCCTTCGGGCACCTTCTCCCACAAGGGGAGAAGGGACAGAGCCGAGAGTCCTCAGTCGTCCCCCCTCGCCCCTTGCGGGAGAGGGACAGACCTGACGCGTTCAGCGGAAGGTCAGGGTGAGGGGTCGCGATGCCCGGGCAGGCAGCCTATCCCTGCCGCGTCGGCACATGCAGAACCAACCCATCCAGATTATCCCGGATCTTGATCTGGCACCCCAGCCGGCTGGTCGCCTTCACATCAAATGCGAAATCCAGCATGTCCTCTTCCATGTTCGACGGCGGCCCGACGACTTCGGTCCAGGCATCATCCACATAGACGTGACACGTCGCGCAGGTGCACGCGCCCCCGCACTCGCCGATGATCCCCGGCACGCCGTTGATGACGGCCGTCTCCATCACGGTCGAACCGTTCTGCGCCTCGGTCTCGATGCGCTCGCCATCGGGCTCGACGAAAGTCACTTTTGCCATTTCAAAACCTTATAGAGGCGCTTGGAGCAGCCGTTCCAGATGATGGTAGTCGATGCCGAAGAACGATTTGGTCGCGGCGATCTTCTCCGCAACCGCCTTACCGTCCGCCGACTTGTTCTGCTTCTCCGCGACGATCAGCACATTCTTGGGCGTATGCGCGTCCGAGATGAATTCGAACACCTTGGTCTTGTAGCCATGCTGTTCCAGCAATAGCGCGCGCAGTCCATCGGTCACCATTTCCGCCTGCCGCTCCATGAACGTGCCATGGCGGAGCAAGAAATCCAGCATGCTGGCAGTTTGGGGAGCAGATTCCATCTGGCGGCGGATCTGTTTGTGGCAGCACGGCGCCACGGTGATCAGCGACGCCCCCGAACTTATCCCCTTGAAGATCGCGTCGTCAGTGGCCGTGTCGCAGGCGTGCAATGCGATGACCGCATCGGCGCCGCTCGCATCATAATCGATGATCGAACCCTGCTCGAACCGCAGCCCGTCAAACCCCGACTGCCGAGCGATCTCGTTGCACAGTTCGACCAGTTCTGCCCGATACTCGACACCCACCATCTCAACCGGCCGCTTGGCCACATTGACCAGGTAGTCATAGAGCGCAAAGGTCAGGTAACCCTTGCCCGCGCCCATATCGACGATTCTGGGATTTTCGCCCGGAATAGCCTGAATCAACGGCGCAAAGATTTCGACCATCTTGTTGATTTGTCGAAACTTATCCTGGCTACCGCTGAGCACGTTGCCATCGGCACCAGTGATCTTGAGCGCATGCAGATACGGCTTCTTGCCCGCGTCGATCATCCGGTTCTTGGCGCGATCATGATCGCCCGACGGCGCCTCGCGCCCCGCCACTTCGGTGCGCTTCAGCCGAACCTTATCCCCATTGCGCTCGAAGCTGATATCGAACCCCGTCGTGGCCAGTTGCGCACTGCGGAATTCGCTGGTCAGCGCTGTCCGCAAGGCGCCGATCGCCTCCGGCTGGATCAGGTTCTTGATGATGTCGCGCGTCTTGTAGTGAAAGGTGAAGCTGAACTTATCCCCGCCCTTGACCACGATCTTCTTGACGTCGATCGACTTCAGATCGGCCTCGCCGCCATGATAGCCAGCCAGCTTCAACTTCACTAACGCATTGTTACCAAAGGAATTTTTGACCTCCCCGAGGAATTCCTCGATGCGCTCGGCCGAACTCAATGCCGTTCTTTCGTGGTCATGAACCGCAATTTCGGGAAATCCTGCTTCGCCCGATCCGCCCACCAGGCGTTCTGCGCCAGAAAAACCGGCGCGCCCGTACGGTCCTCGGCTATGTTCGTTTTCTGCACAGCGATGAACTTCTTCAGCTCCTCCGGATCGTCGCTTTCGATCCAGCGCGCCACCTCGAAATTGAGGCTCTCGAAGGTGATCGGCACGCCATATTCCTTGGCGATGCGGGCACCCAGCACTTCGAGCTGCAGCGGCCCGACGACGCCCACGATCCAGTCCGAACCGAGGATTCGCCGGAACACCTGCGCCACGCCCTCTTCTGCAAGGTCGCTCAAGGCCTTAGCCATCTGCTTGGTCTTCATGTGATCGGTCAGCCGCACGCGCCGGATGATTTCCGGTGCGAAGTTCGGGATGCCAGTCACATTGATATTGGCCCCCTCGGTCAACGTATCGCCAACGCTCAGCGTGCCGTGGTTCGGAATGCCGACGATATCGCCCGCCACCGCCTGCTCCGCCAGTTCGCGGTCGTGACCAAAAAAGAACATCGGGTTCGACACCGCCATGTCTTTGCCAGAGCGCACATTCTTGAGCCGCATCCCGCGGATGAACGTGCCCGAACACAGCCGCACGAACGCGATCCGGTCCCGGTGGTTGGCGTCCATGTTCGCCTGCACCTTGAACACGAACCCGCTGACCTTGCTGTCATCCGGTTGAATTGGTTGAGGAATTGCCGGCTGCGGCCGCGGCTCCGGCCCCCACTCACCCAGCGTCCGCAACAGCTCGGCCACCCCAATACCCTTGAGCGCCGATCCAAACAAAACCGGGCTCAAGTGCCCAGCATGAAAGGTTTTCAGATCAAACGCCGGCAACATCGCTGTCGCCATTTCCAGCGTCTCGATCGCCGTCATGAACACCGCATTGTCGACTAAGCTCTCGTTGTCGAGCAGGTCCTCGATGGCGTCATACTCGGCGATGGGCTTGCCCTGCGGGCTGACCACGCGCTTTTCCTGCAGGTCCAAATATCCGCCGAAATCAACGCCTTGCCCGATCGGCCACAGCACCGGCGTCAGGTCCAGCGCCAGCTTGCCCTGGATTTCATCGATCAACTCGAGGGGGCTCAGCCCCTCGCGATCCACCTTGTTGATGAAGGTGATGATGGGAATGTCGCGCAGACGGCAAACCTCAAACAGCTTAAGTGTCTGGGATTCAATGCCCTTGGCCGCGTCGATCACCATGATGGCGGCATCGACCGCTGTCAGCGTGCGATAGGTGTCCTCGGAAAAGTCCGAGTGTCCGGGCGTATCGAGCAGGTTCATGGTGAGCCCGTCGAACTCAAACGTCATCACCGAGGAGGTGATGGAAATGCCGCGCTGCTGCTCGATTTCCATCCAGTCCGAACGAGTTGACCGCGCTCCGGCCTTGCCACGCACCGCGCCGGCCTGCTGGATCGCGCCGGCAGCCGACAGCAGCCGCTCCGTCAGCGTGGTCTTGCCGGCGTCCGGATGCGAGATGATGGCGAAGGTCCGGCGCGTGCGGAACGCTTCGACGATGGGCCGGGCTTTGACCTCGGCGGCGGTTGACATGGTCATCGGTACTGCTGAACTGTTGCGGCCGCAGCATTGGCGGCAAGTTGCGCGCTATATAGGCGCTGGCGCGGACAGGGTCAAATTGCAGGAGCAGATCATTGAGCGAAACGCATCGCGCCACGGCGATCATCCCGAGCAGCAACCTCAATGCCAGTCAGGCCTTCTACGAGCTTCTCGGATTTACGTTGGCCAGTGACTACGGAGACTATCGAATCCTGACCGATGGGCGAGGCTGGGATCTTCACCTGCGGCACCAGGCTAACTGGCCGCCCACACCTGAAGATAATCCGTTCGGTCTCTATCTATATGTGGACGATGTCGACGCCGTCGCGGCCCGGGTGCGCGATCGCATCATCGAGAAAGGCGCGCCACATCTCAAGCCTTGGGGAACCTACGAGTTCGCGGTCAGTGATCCCAGCGGGACGCTGGTCCGGGTCGGCCGCGCGGTGAGGAGCTAGATCGGCTCTTTGCTCAGCATTTCCGCAACGAACGCGCTGACTTCTTCCACCGCTACGCCAATGTCATCAATCTGCTCGGGGCTGAGCGGCCGACCGGCTTTGAGTTCGGTCTCGGCGGCACGGGCCAGGTCGGCGATGGACCAGGCCCCAACGCCGCTGGCGGCGCCTTTGAGCGAGTGCAGGTTCAACGCCAGATCATCGAAGGTGCTCGATTGCTGCAAGCGGGCGAAATAGGTTTTTGCGGTGGTGTCGAACAGCCGCAGGATTTCATGCTCAAGACCGGCGTCGCCCAGGCATTGGCGTGCCAGATGAACCAGGTCGATCGGGCGCGCGGGCCGTCGGGAAACTTCGGAGCCCGGATTTTCGGCAGGGACTGCGTTCTGGGCCATCCAGCATCACCTCGTTCGCGCGGCCAGCTTCCGGCTGTGGAAAATTCCGCATGCCACAACCCTAGAAGAGGCGGGTGAACAGGTCATTAAGCCACACGTTCGCCGTTGTTAGCCCGTTTGGTGCGCCGAGTTTCCCACTCAAAAAATTAACCTTTGGGTAAGAAAGCATTCGGTTTGGTTCAAATTGAATGTATTACTGGCAATTAACCAGCGCGCGGCGGCGGAGGGTTGGGGAGACGGTTGGATGCCTTTGCATCAAATTGTCTCCAAATGGCGAGCGGTCCGACAAGGGCTGCGGGGTCATTACAACTCATCATAGCTGCACAGTCGCTGCCGAGCCGACGCGAGAGTTGTAAAGAGTATGGCGAATAACCCCACCCCAGCAAACGATCCCGCCGCCTTGGCATTCTCAGCGGTTGAGGATGCCCTCAAGGAATCGGTTTTCGGTCTGGATGCTCCGGCGCCCAAGGAAACTGCTTCCGAACGACGCCTGAGCGATTCGTCATCGACCTCTTCGCCGTCGCCCGGCCGTTCGGAGCGCTTGCGCGCTGCCGACAAGATCGCCAGCCAGGCCGGCAATATCGCCAATGACGACCGCTTCCCGACGTCCAAAATTCTCTATGGCCTGCAGAACAAGTCGTCCAACGCACCGACCGTGATTGCGCTGCTGCTGTCGATCATCTGGCTGGTGGCCACCGGGGCCGCGGCCTATATCCGCTATGGCACGCAGCTCAACAATTTCGGCAGCTTTGTTGGCACCCTTGATTTCATCGGCATGATCGCCGTTCTGGTGCTGCCGGTCCTGGGCTTTTTCGCCGTCGCCACCCTGTTCCGCCGTGCCGCCGACCTGCGCAACGCCGCCTCATCCATCACCCAGGCGGCGATCCGGCTGGCCGAGCCCGAAGTCACCGCCGCCGACAAGGTCGCCTCGGTGGGCCAGGCCGTTCGCCGCGAGGTGAATGCGCTGGGCGACGGGCTGGAACGCGCTCTGTCGCGCGCCGGCGAGCTCGAAGTGATGATCCACAACGAGGTCACCGCGCTCGAACGCACTTATTCCGACAATGAATCGCGCATGCGCGCCCTGATCTCCGAACTGGCCAGCCAGCGCGAAAGCGTTTTGACCAATACCGAGCGGGTCCGCGAAGCCATCACCGAGAGCCATACCGGGCTTGTGTTCGACCTCGACATGATCAGCCAGCGCATTGCTGGCACCATCGTGGAAAGCGGCGGCAACCTGACTAAGGCGCTGGAAACCGCCGGCAACACGCTGACCAATGCCTTCGGCGATCGCACCGAAGGCTTCGTCACGCTGGTGGATAACCGCACCGGTGAATTCCTGTCGGCCATCGACGATAGCGCCGGCCGCCTGGCGCTGACCTTCGAAGACCATTCCTCCACCATGTCGCGTGACTTTGAAACGCGCACCATCGAATTGTCCTCGACCATCGACAACCGCATGACGGCGCTCACCGATGCGCTCGATAGCCGGTCCACTACCCTCTCGGGCGCCATCGAAGAGCGCACCAATGCGCTATCGAGCGTGCTGACCGAAGGCGGCTCGACGCTGCTCGAACAGCTCCGCGACCGCGGCGAGCAGGTGAGCACCGCTCTCGATTTGGTCGGCTCGCGCATTGCCGAAAACATCGGCCTGCGCTCGAGCGAAGCCGAGTCGATGCTGACCTCGCTGACCCGCCAGCTCGATGAAAGCGTCTCCATCCAACTCAATTCACTCGATAGCCGCCTGCAATCGGCGCTGATCGAAATCAACGGCGCGCTGGACGATACGTCCGAGCGCGCCCGCATCACCCTCAGCTCGGCCGGTGCCGACTCGCTGGGCCAGTTCGATGCCCGGCTGACTGAAATCGCTGGCATTCTCGATTCGCGCCTGCAGACGCTGGATGGTGTCATCGGCGATAAGGGCGACAATCTGATCGAGCGTCTCGACGCGCAGGGCTCAAGCTTTGCCGCCCGCGCCAATGTGCTGGAAATGGCGCTGGACGAACAATCGGGTCGCTTCAACGACCTCATCACCCAGCACACGGCGGGCATTGCCGCAACGATGGAAAGCGGCAGCCGGACCGTCAACAACGCATTGGACAGCCGCACCAAGGCTCTCGACGACGCCCTGGAAAGCCGCACTCAGATTCTCAGCGAAACCCTGGAAGGCCGCACGGCAGCGCTCAGCGAAACCCTCGAGGGTCGCACGGCTACCCTCGGCGAGACGCTGGTAGGCCGTACCGCTACTCTCAGCGAAGCGTTGGAAAGCCGCACCAGGCAGCTCAACGACGCACTGGAAGGCCGCACCAAGGCCATCCATGACACGCTCGAAGGCCATTCGCGCGAAATCACCGACTCGCTGCTCGGCCATTCCGACCTCATCACCGAGGCCATGGACGGCCGTACGCAACGGCTCGATGAGCTGCTGACCACGCGCGCCGGCGAAATCAATTCCGCGCTCGACACCCGCACGCAGCAACTGAACGAGACCCTGTCTGGCCGCAGCCAGGAGATGAGCGAAGCCATCCGGCTGCGCTCGCAAGAGCTGGGCGAAACCCTCGCGACTAGCACGTCGGTCTTCGACCAGGCCATTTCCGGCCGCACGCAGCGCCTGTCCGACACCCTCGCCGAGCGCACCACGGACCTCTCGACCCAGATTGACGAGCGCGCCGGCCTGCTGACCAGCCAATTGGATGAACGCGGCGCAGCCCTGACCAGCGCGCTGGACGGCGGCACCCAAAAGCTGGCCAGCGCGGTGGGCACCCGCACCCAGCAGCTTGCAGACGCCCTCGGCGCCCGCACCCAGCAGCTTTCCGATACCCTCGCGACCCACACCACCTCGATCGGCGAGACCATCGGCCTGCGCACCAGCGAGCTGGCAGACACGCTCATTCACCAGAGCGAGGACGCCCGCGCCAAGATCGACGGCTCGATGCGCACCGCCACCGACACCATGACCGACCGCGTCTCGTCCATGTCGGACATGATCGCCCTCAAGGTTGCCGAAGTGAACGACAATCTCGGCCAGGGCATCGACACCGCGGTCAAGCGCATCTCCGATGCCGAAGCCGGCGTCACCGCCCGTATCGATCACGCTAGCCAGACCGTCAGCGAGAGTGCCCGCAAGGCCGCTGACCTGATCGAATCCAACGTCAATTCGGCCCGCAAGACCATTACCGATCTGGTCGATCAGCGTCTGGGCACCCTGCCCGAGGCCATCACCGCCCGTGCCGATATCACCGCTGAGCGCCTCTCGGCCCTCAATGCCTCGATCAATACCTCGATCACCCAGTCGATGGCCGATCTCGAAGCCGGCGCCGATCGGATCGAGGAAACCATCTCCACCCGGATCACGCTGGCGACCGAGGCCATCTCCAACGACGTCACCAGCACTGCCAACCGCATGGACCTGGCCGTCCGCTCGGCGCTCGACCAGATTCGCGTCGCTGCGACCGATATTGACCAGCTCGTCTCGGTCCGTGCCGTCGGCGCCGTCGATACCATTAGCCAGCGCCTGGCCGATGTGAACCGCTCCGTCGATCAGCAGACCAATGCCTTCGCGGCGCTGGTCAGCGAAAAGTCGGAGCAGTTGCAGAATGCCTTGCACGGCCATGGCAACCTGCTGCGCGACGCCTTGGGCGAGAATGCCCGCGAAGCCGAAGCCATCATGTCGGTCTCGACCTCGCGCATCCTCACCGACGTCACCGCCGCTCTGGGCAAGCTGAACGACAGCAACCTGCTGCTGCAGCGCGTGCTCGATGCCTCGACCGCGAACCTGGCAAACCTGGAATCCACCGTCGCCCAGCAGACCTCGACCTATTCGTCGACCGTCCGCGAGGCCATCGGCCAGACCGAACAGGCTGGCGCCATGGTCAGCCAGCATGTCGGCGCCCTGCAGGCCACCATCCGCTCGATGGTCGGCGAATTCTCCAGCGTCCTGGGCAAGCTCGATGCCGAAGCCGTCAACATGCAGCAAGCCTCGGACTCGCTGGCCAATACCAGCGGCGTGGCTCTGGAAACCCTCGAAGACCGGCGCGGCGCGATGGATGCACTGGCCTCCAGCTTCGCTTCGCGCGCCGACGATATCGATGGCCGCATGCGCCTGTTTGCGCAATCGATCGCCGATACGGTCAATGATACCGAACGCCGCCTGATCGGCGCGCGCCGCGCCATGGACGATGCCTTGCAGGCCACGACCCATACGGTGACCAACGCGCTCACCACCACGACGGCGGCCGTCAATGAGGCGCTGACCACCACCTCGGTCAACATCACCGACGTGCTGACCTCGACCACCTCGAGCGTCAACGACGCGATGTACTCGACCAGCGAGCGCTTCACCACGACACTGAATGCCAATTCGGCCCAGGTCGATGGCGCCCTGCTCCGTGCCAGCGATGCCGCGGCCGCCGCGCTCAGCCAGACCACCAACGTGGTCAAGAACGCGCTGTCCGACAATGCCGGCCAGGTCAGCTCGGTGCTCTCCGACAATGCCTCGCGGGTCAACGCGGCGCTCAGCAGCAATGCCGCCCGCGTCGACGAGGCCCTCAACCAGACCAGTGCGCGCATCGACGACACGCTCACCCACACTAGCGAGCGGGTCAGCGAAGTGCTGGCCATCACCGCCGGCAACGTCAACGACGTACTCAACTCGACCACCGGCACGCTGGCCGATGCGATCAGCGAAAGCTCGGCCAACGTGCGCAATACCGTGGCCTCCCATACCGGCCAGTTGCGCCAGGCGCTGGACCAGACCACTGGTACGTTCCGCCAGGCCATGGACCAGACCACCGAGGAAGTGGCGGCCCGTCTCGGCGATTTCCGCGACACTGCCGACACCCAGGGCCAGCGTGCCAATGCTGCCCTGCGCCAGGCCCAGCAGACCATGATCGCCGAAATGCAGAAGGCGATCGAGGAAGCCACCGTGCGCTTCAACGATACCGCCAAGGCCATGCGCGACACCGCCAAGGAAGTGGGCAGCGAACTCGAAGCCACCCGTTCCGAGCTACAGCGCGGCGTCAGTGAACTGCCCGAGGAAACCCGTGCCAGCGCCGCCGCCATGCGCCGCGTGGTGGCCGAGCAGATCGAGGCTCTGAGCGAGCTCAACGCCATCGTGCGGGCCCAGCCGGCCACGCGCGACCTCAACGACCGCCGCCCGCCGGCTCCGAGCCGCCCGGAACCCCGCGCCGAGGCCCCCTATCAGGCTCCGCGCCAGCCCGAGACCTATCGTCCCGAGCCACAGCGGCAGGAGCCCGTCCGTCCGGAACCTGCCCGTCAGGAACCCGTGCGCCAGGAGCCCGCACGTCAGGAAGCGGCCATCCAGGACGTGCTGCGCCCGACCCCGCAGCGCCAGGAACCGGCTCGCCCGGACACCTATCGTCCCGAGCCCCAGCGCCCGACCCCGCCACAGCCCGAGGCCCAGCCCGTGGCCGCGGAAGCCGCACCGGCAGCGCCGTCGGCCAATGACGGCGGCTGGCTGCGCGACGTGCTGCGCAATGCCACCGCCAAACAGGCCAGCGCCCAGCCGCAGCAGCAGCAGGGCCTCTCCGGCCTGACCGACGAGATTGCCCGCTCGATCGACGACGCAGCCCTTGCCGATGCCTGGACCCGCTACCAGGCCGGTGAATCCAACGTGTTCTCGCGCCGCATCTATTCGCTGACCGGCCAGGGCACCTATGACGAAGTGCGCAAGAAGTTCCAGCGCGACGCCGACTTCGCCCGCACCGCCAACGCCTACATGGCCGAGTTCGAACAGTTGCTGAAACGCGCCGCCGCCGGCCCTCGCGCCGCCGCCGAAACCCGCGAATACCTGCTCTCCGATCGCGGCAAAGTCTACACCACCCTGGCCCATGCCAGCGGTCGCCTGACCTAAGCTTTCTGAGGCAACGTCGCCAAAACGGCTCCGGGAAACTGGGGCCGTTTTGGTTTGTGGGCGTGGTCGAGGCGCGACATAGCGTGCTTAAGCCAATGGAATAAGCCAAAGGCGCAATCGACACCCTCCCCTTAGGGGCAGGGCTATCGCATATGCCGAGGTCGATGGCCGCGATGCTTCAGTCGGAACCTCCCCCTTCAAGGGGGAGGATCAAGGTGGGGGTCTTTCCTGCCGAATTTGGGCTTTCCAACCCCCACCCAGTCTCCCCCTGGGACGGGGAGGAGCCGTTCAGTGGCACTGGCACGTTGGTGCTGTTATCATGTGCAATAGCTCTCCCCGCAAGGGGAGGGTATCGACTGAGGGACAGCGGCTCAGAAAACGACGACGCCTCGCGAGAGACGACACCTTGCGAGAACAGTGCGTCTTGTGCGGGAGACCCTCGGCCAACGGTGACAACGGCGAAGCGGCCATCTAGGCTGCCGTTCAGGTAAAGTCGGAGTCGTCATGCGATCCTATCTGCGTCAGCGCGTAGCCGGCGAAGCAGCCCACGTCGATTTTGCCGAGCTATTCTTCGATCTGGTCTTCGTATTTGCGGTCACTCAGGTGTCCCACACACTACTGGCGCATTTGAGCTGGCAGGGTGCGATCCAGGCGGCGATCGTGCTGTTCGCCATGTGGTGGGTGTGGATCTATACCGCCTGGGCCACCAATTGGCTCGATCCGACCCGGCCGCTGGTCCGGCTGATGCTGTTCGTGCTGATGCTTGCGGGGCTGGTGTTTTCCACCTCCATCCCCGAGGCATTTGGCGAGCGCGGCCTGCCATTTGCGCTGGCCTATGTGTTCATGCAGGTCGGCCGCTGCCTGTTCACCGCCTGGGCGATGCGGCGCCAGGCGCCCGATAATGCGGTCAACTTCCTGCGCATCAGCTCATGGCAGGCGTTTGGCGGCGTGTTCTGGATCATCGGCGCCTTCCTGCCGACCGAACAGCGCATGGTGGTCTGGACCATCGCCGTTGTCGTCGAATATGCCTCCCCGGCGCTGGCGTTCTGGACGCCGTGGCTAGGCAAGACGGCGCTCAACGCGCTTGATGTCGAGGGCGGCCACATGGCCGAGCGCGCAGGGCTGTTCATCATCATCGCGCTGGGCGAATCGATCCTGGTCACCGGTGCGACCTTCGGCGAGGCGCATTTCGATGCGCTGACACTGGCCGCGTTCATTACCGCCTTCGTCGGTTCGGTGGCGATGTGGTGGATCTATTTCAACAATAGCGCCGAGCACCACAACGTGCCCGACCCCATGGATGCCGAGGCGGTCAGACGTAGCAGCGACTTGGCGCGCAATGGCTATACCTATTTCCACACCATCATCGTGGCCGGCATTATCGTATCGGCCGTCGGCGATGAACTCGTGCTGGCCCATCCCAGCGGGCATCATGCCGACCTTGGCACGGTGCTGACCATCGTGGGAGGCCCCCTGCTCTATCTGTGCGGCACCAGCCTGTTCCAGGGCACGTTGCGCCGGCGATGGCCGGTGTCCACCGGCGTGGCGATCGTGGTGCTGATCGGATTGTGCCTGATCGGCGGCAATGTCGAGCCGCTAACGCTGGCCGCGATGACGGCGCTGGTGCTGGTCGGTCTTGGCGCGCGGGATACGATCCTGCGCGAACGCCGGGCAAACGCAAAGGCCTAGCTGCCGCTCAGCGCGTCCTTCTTGGGCGCCACCATGGCCTTGGACAACCAGATGCACAGCGCGCCTACGGCAGCGAAAGCCGCCGCGACGAAATAGCCGTGCGGCCCCAGCGCGCCCACGATCCAGCCGAAACCGACCAGAGCGATGACCGACATGGCCTGCTGCGCCACCACGAAATAGCTCTGGGTTTCGGCGGCGATGTCCTCATGGGTCCAGTTAGCGATGAAGTGCACGCCACCCAGATAGCCCAGCGCAAAGGTAACCCCGTGCAGCATCTGCAACGGAATCAGCAGCCAGACCGGCGGCGAAAACGCCATCGCCACCCAGCGCAGTACCGTAACTACGGCCGAAATCAGCAACACCGTCCGCGCCGAAACGCGCCCGCCGAAGAACCGCCAGGCAAACATCATTGCGGCCTCGGAAAACGCTCCCAGCGCGATCAATGGGCCGATGATGTCTTCGGAAATACCCTGCTGCTTCCACAGCAAGGCGGCGAAGGCATTGAGGATCCAGTGGGTGCCGTAAATGATCGAAAACCCGGCCAGCGGTAGCAGGAACCACGGCTTGAGCACTTCGCGCAATTTGCCCGCAACGGGCCGAACGGCTGCAACGGTGGCCTCGTTTACCGGAGCGCGGAATTTGGGCAGGAACAGCGCCACGACGGCACGCAGCAGTACAAGGCCGATGAACAGCGGCACGAAAATATCGGAGCCGAACCAAACCACCAGGAACCCCGTCCCGGCATTGAGCAGCATATAGCCCACGGTGCCCCAGGCGCGAATCGTGCCGAAATCGGTGCCGTTGCGGCGCGTCATGCGCATGGTGGCGGCATCCATCACCGGGCCGATGGCTCCGGGCGGCAGCGAGGCCAGCGTCCAGACCAGCAGGATACCCCAGAATTCGTTGACCCACAGCAGCCCGATCGGAATGATGCCGGCGATCAGCGCGCCGATGACGATCACCTGCCGCCAGTCGCTGGCCCGGTCGGCGATGCGGCCCACCACCAGGTTGAGCGCTATGATCAGAAAAATCGGCAACGCATTGATGATGCCGGTCTGTTCGGGATTGATGCCCTTCTGCGCCAGCCATATCGGCAGGAACACCACCGACGCACCACCGGCCATGAAATAGGTGAAGTAAAAGGCGGTCGTGCGCAGTTCGGGGGAAACGCGGGGAGCCGCCTCGGTCAAAGCCATGCTGAAGAATAACTCGGTTGCATGCGGCCCGCGCTGGAGCGGCGGCAAGTCAGAGAACGGTCAGTATCGGAGCAGCCATATCGATTTCAAAGGGCCAGTCAATGCGCATCCTTGGCGGGGCGCAGGCGCAGCGACACCAGCACGCAGGCAACCGCCAGGGCGCCGGCAATCGAGGATGCCAGGAACGCATGGGTGCCAAAATGGGTGATGAGCAGACCAAATCCCATCAGCGCGATGACGGAGACACCCTGCTGCAGCACATTGGCAAATCCCTGCGCCTCCGCGGCGATTTCCTCGCGCGTCCAGTTGGCGATGAAATGCACGACGCCGAAATAGCCCACGCCGAAGGTGAGTGCGTGAAGCGTTTGGATGACGAACAGCACTGCCACGGGTGGGCTGAACGCCATGATGGCATAGCGCACGATTGCCGCAATGGCCGCCAACAGGATCATGTTGCGGGCGCTGAACCGGCCACCAATGCGCCGCCAGACAAACATCATCACGGCTTCCGCGGCGGCCGAAATGGCCAGCAACGGGCCGATATAGTAACCGGGCACGCCATCGACGTGCCAGAGCAGGGCCGAAAACGTCCCGATGATGGCGTGGCTGGAATTGACCAGCGCAAACGCCAGTAGCGGCAGCACAAACCAGGGCTTGAGCACTTCGCGCAGTCGGCTGGCGCCGGGACGCGCGTTGACGGCGGCCAGGGTCGCGGCCTGCGGCGGAGCCCGGAAGCGCGGCAATTGCAACGCCGCCAGCGCGCGGAACAGCGCCATCGCGAAGAACAGCGGCACGAAGGCATGCGGGCCGAAAACGGTGGCGACCACGCCCGTGCCGGCGGCGCCGACCACGTAGCCCACCGTGCCCCAGGCGCGAACAGCACCGAAATCGGTGCCGTTGCGCTGGGTCAACCGCACTGTCGCCGCATCGATGACCGGCGGAATAGCCCCGGCCGACATGGTGCAGAAGGCCCAGACCAAAAGGATGCCCCAGAACTCGTTGACGAAGAACAGGCCGATGGGAAAGGCCGCGCCCAGCAACGACAGGATGAGGATGACCGTCCGCCAGTCGCCGGCCTTGTCGGCCAGGCGCCCGATGAACAGGTTGAGAAGCAGCAGGCCAAACACCGGCACGGCGCTGATGACGCCGATCTGGTCGGGATGAATGCCCTTCAGCGTCAGCCAGATGCCCAGATAAACCGAGGCGACGGCGCCGGTGCCGAAGACCGTGAAGTGAAAGACCGACGCGCGGAATTCGGGGCTCGCCCAGCGCGCCAATGCAGCCGACATAAAAATGAACTCCGGGCGAAATAACCGCCCGGTTGGTTTCCTGACGCCAACCGTCCCGCCGCGCAAGGGCGGATCGGCCACAGGGGCGACGATTTCAGCCGGCAGTGGCCAATTGTGAAATCATCTGCCCCACCGGCACCAGAGCGGCGAGGAACTGACCGGCACTGGCCGAATAGGTGAAGCTCTCGCCCAGCCTGCGCGCCGCCGTCCGCGACAGGGTCAGCGCCCGGCTGACGGCCGCGCCGAGATCGGTATCGAGCGCCCCAGCCTCAAGATCGGTGACGATATCCTTGGGGCCCGTAACCGGATAGGCGGCGACCGGCACGCCCGAGGCCAGCGCTTCGATCAGCACATTGCCAAAGGTGTCGGTACGGCTGGGAAACACGAACACATCGGCGCTGCGATAAAGCGCCGCCAATTCCTCGCCGAACTGATAGCCGAGGAACACCGCATCGGGATAATCGCGCTCCAGCCCGGCACGATCCGGTCCGTCACCAACCACAATCTTGGTGCCCCCCACCTTCAACCGCAAAAAATCCTCGACCGATTTTTCGGCCGCGACACGACCGACATAGAGCAGGTGCGGCCCCGGCAGATCGAGGAAACGAGATTTTGGACCCGGCGAGAAACGCGCCGAATCGACCCCGCGCGACCACAGCACCAGATTGCCCAGCCCCCGCTCGGACAGTTCGGCCAGCAGCGACGGCGTGGGCACCATTGTGCTCGTAGCCGGCTGGTGGAACCAGCGGAAGTAACCGTAGCTCCAATCCGGATGCACCGGCATACGGGCGGCCAGATACTCGGGAAACCGGGTATGGAAGCTGGTGGTGAAGGCCAGGCCCCGATCGAGGCAATACTGCCTCGCCTGCAGCCCCAGCGGGCCTTCGGTGGCGATATGGATATGATGCGGCGCGACGCCATCGATAAAGGCGGCGACACTACTCTGCGTCGCCAGCGACAGCCTTATTTCGGGATAAGTCGGCACCGGCAGGGTCCAGAACCGCTCCGGCGTCAGATATCGCACCTCGATATCGCGCCGCTCAAGTTCTCGCCCCAGCGATTCGAGCGTGCGAACCACCCCATTGGTTTGGGGGCGCCACGCATCGGTGACGATCAGGACGCGGCGCGCCGCAGCCTGAATTTGCGCGGCTCGCCAGCCGCCATCTCGGTCCATTTGACCAGTTCGAACTGGCCATCCGGGGTTTCCACGATCGCTGTGCACGATTCCACCCAGTCACCCGTATTGATGTAGTGGATACCTAACCTGTCGTGCATGTCGGCAAAATGAATGTGCCCGCAAATAACGCCATCGACGCCCGAAACCTTGGCTTCGTGCACCAAAGCCTCCTCGAAGCGGCCGATAATACTGACCGCGTTCTTGACCTTCTGCTTGGCCCAGGCCGACAGCGACCAATATTGCAGCCCCAGCCGCCGCCGCGTCCAGTTGATGGCAATATTGACGCGCAGGGCGAAATTATAGGCCCAGTCCCCCACATGGGCGAGCCACTTGGCGTTCATCACCACCACGTCGAACTGGTCGCCATGGATCACCAGATACGTCTTGCCGAGCGCCGTGGTGTGGATGGTACGGTCGACGATCTCGACCTCGCCGAAATAGGTGCCGAGATATTCGCGCAGGAATTCATCATGATTGCCAGGCAGATAGACCACCCGCGTGCCGGCCAGCGCCTTATCGAGCAGCAGTTGTACCAGCACATTGTATTCGCTGGGCCAGTGCCAGGACTTGGCCAGCCGCCAGCCATCCAGAATGTCGCCGACCAGGTAAATGGTATCGGCATCGTGGGCGCGCAGAAACGCGATCAACTGCCCGACGCGGATCGGGCGCATGCCCAGATGCACATCTGAAATGAATATCGCGCGCACGTGGCGCGTTTCCCGGCCTTCGATCGTCAAGCGCGCTGTCTCCTGCTGCCCCCCGCGACCAGCGCGGACGGCTATCTTATCCGCCACGCGCGCAAGAAGGAACAGGCAGCGTGAAAGACCCGGAACGCGGGTGATTCATAAAGCGCGGATCGCATGGTCAGGACCGAATCGGCATCAATGCAGTCGCGATTTCAGCGCTACGATGCGGTTGTAGCTTTCCTCGATGCGAGCCGCGAAGGCGGGGTCCTTGCCGGCCTCGTCGACGAGGATGGCGAGGATTTCCTTACCCAGGCCGGCGTGATAGGCGGCCGTATTGGAGAACAGCAGCACATCGGTGCCGGCGCGGACGGCGCGGGTGACTGTGTCGTGCAAGTCGAACAGCTTGCGGATGGCGCCCATTTCCAGATCGTCGCTGATGACCACGCCCTTGAAGCCTAGCTCGTCGCGCAGCACCCCGGTGATCCATTGCGGCGACAGCGAAGCCGGCAGCTTCTGGTCACTGCCGGAATAGCCTGCATGGTAGAGATGGCCAACCATGATCATGTCCTCATAGCCATCGGCGATCAGCCCGCGATAGGGATCAAGCTCGGCCTTGCTCCAGGTGCCGGTGATGTCCACGAACCCCGCATGGCTATCGGCCGTGGACGAGCCGTGGCCGGGAAAATGCTTGAGCGACGTCAGCAGCCCCGCCTTGTGATGGGCATTGATGAAGGCCTGGTCGTATTGCGTCACCACCGCAGGATCGGGGCTGAACGAGCGCCCGAACTTGGCGATGACCTGATTGTTCGGATTGACGTTGACGTCGGCGACCGGCCCGAAATTGACGGTGAAGCCGAGCGCCGCGATATCCTGCGCCATGCTGGAATAGATCGCTTCGGCCTTCTGCGGTGAATAGCCGGAGGCGACGGTCGCGGCACTGGGAATTTCGAGGAAACCGACATCGCGCGTCAACCGTTCGACTGCGCCACCTTCCTGATCGAGGGTGATGAACGGCGGCAGTTCGGGCGAAGCGGCCTTGAACGCGCTGTTCATCGCCTTGACGGCGTCGAGACTTTTCACATTGGTCTTGAGATACATGACGCCGCCCAGGCGACCGGCGGCGATCTCATCGCGCAGCGCCTTGACCGAAGCATCATCGACATCGTCGCCCTGAAAGCCGACGACGATCATCTGCCCGGCCATCTGCTCGAGCGTTGCCGCATTGGCGGAAACGAGGGGCGCGGCCAAGAGAGCCAGCGCCAGCAGCAGCCTGGTCGAAAGTGTGCGCAAGAGGATGATCCCGGTAACGATTCGCTGCTGGCACGATGATGGGCAAAACCAGCCGAAACAATGGCGTGAGCAAAGTGGTACGGCTCAGATTATTTGCCCAGTTCCCCCCAAATAGGGGATGCTGGCCTTAGCAAAACAGTGAAATGTCGATCCTGGCGGTTAGGGGCCTGTGCCGTTCTTCAACCTTTCAGCACGGGGCTGCCGCCGATTTGTCGGACGGGAATCTTGGGGTTCCCGTCCGATTTTTTTGGGTCTACCGATTCTGCCGGTTCTCGATCAGATCCGTCACCACCGCTGGGTCGGCCAGCGTCGACGTATCCCCCAACGAGCCAAAATCGTTCTCGGCGACCTTGCGCAAAATCCGACGCATGATCTTGCCACTGCGGGTCTTGGGCAGGCCGGGCGCGAACTGGATCAGGTCCGGCGAGGCAATCGGGCCGATTTCCTTGCGCACCCAGTTGCGCAGTTCGGTCTTGAGCGCGTCGGTCCCAACCTCGCCGCCCATCAGGGTGACATAGCAATAAATCCCCTGCCCCTTGATGTCGTGCGGATAGCCAACGACGGCCGCCTCGCTCACCTTGGGATGCGCCACCAGCGCGCTTTCCACTTCGGCGGTGCCCAGGCGATGGCCGGACACGTTGAGCACGTCATCGACGCGGCCGGTGATCCAGTAATAGCCGTCCTCGTCGCGGCGGCAGCCGTCACCGGTGAAATAATAGCCCTTATAGGTCTCGAAATAGGTCGAGACGAACCGTGCATGATCGCCCCAAATGGTGCGCGCCTGCCCCGGCCAGCTATCTTTGATCGCCAGCACACCCTCGGCCTTGGTGGCTTCTTGCAGCTTGCCCTCGGGCGACAACACGACCGGTTGCACGCCAAAGAACGGAAAACTTGCCGACCCAGGCTTGGTGGCGATAGCGCCCGGCAGCGAGGTAATCATGTGGCCACCTGTCTCGGTCTGCCACCAGGTATCGACCACCGCGCAACGGCCGCGGCCGACATGGGTGTGATACCACATCCAGGCTTCAGGATTGATCGGCTCGCCAACCGAGCCGATGACACGCAAACTGGACAGGTCCGCCGCGTCGAGGAACTGCGTGCCGATGCCCATCAGCGAACGGATCGCCGTGGGCGCGGTGTAATAGATATTGACCTTGTATTTATCGACGATCGCCCATGAGCGGCCGGCATCCGGATAGGTCGGAATGCCCTCGAACATCAGGCTGGTGGCACCGTTGGCGAACGGGCCATAGACAATATAGGTGTGCCCGGTGACCCAACCGACGTCGGCCGTGCACCAGTAGATGTCGCCATCGTGGTAGTCGAAGGTCAACTCGTGGGTCATCGCCGCATAGACGATGTAGCCGCCCGTTGTGTGCAGCACGCCCTTGGGCTTGCCGGTCGAGCCCGATGTATAAAGGATGAACAGCGGGTCTTCGGCATTCATCGGCTCGGGCGCGCATTCGGCCGCTACGCCCTTGGCGGCGTCCTCGTACCAGAGATCGCGGCCGGCCTGCATGGCCACGGCAGCACCGGTATTCTTGACCACCAGCACCGTCTTGACGCCAGGCGCCTTCGCCAGCGCCGCATCCACATTGGCCTTGAGCGGAATGGTCTTGCCACCCCGCCGGCCCTCATCGGCGGTGATGACGATGGTGCTGGCGCAATCTTGGATGCGGCCGGCGACAGCATCGGGCGAGAAGCCGCCGAAAATCACCGAATGCACCGCGCCAATCCGCGCGCAGGCCAGCATCGCATAAGCGGCAGCCGGAATCATCGGCATGTAGATGGTGACGCGGTCGCCCTTCTTGACGCCCTGCGCCTTGAGCACATTGGCGAAGCGGCAGACCTCGGCGTAAAGCTGGTTATAGGTGACCTTGGCGTCTCTGCCGGGGGTGTCGCCCTCCCAGATCAGCGCCACCTGGTCGCCGCGCGTCGCCAAATGCCGGTCGATGCAATTGACCGAGATGTTGAGAATACCGTCCTCGAACCATTTGATCGAGACATCCGGATAGGCAAAGGTCGCGTTCTTGATCTTGGTCGGAGCCTTGATCCAGTCGATACGCTTGGCCTGGTCAGCCCAGAAGCCGTCGGGGTCGCTGACCGAGCGGGCATACATTTCCGCATATTGTTCCGGATTGACCAGCGCGTGATCGATGGTGGCCGCGCTGGGCGGAAATATGTGTTGTTCGGTCATGGATTTGGCTCCCTTCGGCTCTCCCGCCCCTGTTCTAGTGACCGGCCCCGCGCCGGGCAAGCAGGTTTCCCAACGCGCGCCACTACAACCCATTAACTGCGGCAGCGGCGCGCGCTTCGGGCTGTGCTCTCAATTTGCTACAATGTTGGACAGATGAGGTGATGCCATGGCCGAAATGCAGATCCGACCGGCGACCAACGCCGATATCGACATGATCCATGCCGAACTGATGGACGTGATCGCCAGCTCGCCGCACTACAACGACATCTTCAAGGCCCATGAAATGGGCCGGCTGACCAAGCCCTTCCTGCGCGCGCTGGTCGCCCACGACCCCTGGCACATCATGATCATGATGAGCGACGGCAAGCCCGGCGGCGCCATGGTGTCGGGCCCCGAATATGGCGCGATCTTCCGCTACTGGAGCTGGGTCTTCCCCAAATTCCGCGACACCAAGCTTGGCATGTTCGGCATGCGCGCCTTCGACGAGCACTGGGACAACAACCGCTTCCACAAGGCCTATACCTTCGTGCGCCCCGAAAACGAAGTCGCCCTGCTGCTGCTGCGCCGCTACGGCTACAAAGCGCTCTTCACGATGGAAAAGCACCTGTTCGGACAGGACTATGTGTTCGTGGAAAAGCCATACACCAAGGCCAGCGAAGGCTATGACCACGGCGTGAATTTGGGGCGGCTGGGGCGGCTGAAGCAAAGGTTGGGGAGCTTGGTGGGGGCATAGGCCCCCTCACCCTGACCTTCCGCCTGAACGCGTCAGGTCTGTCGCTCTCCCACAAGGGGCGAGGGGTGATGACTGAAGACTCGCCGCTCTATCCCCTTCTCCCCTTGTGGGAGAAGGTGCCCGAAGGGCGGATGAGGGGGCTATGCCGAAGCCACCTCGGGCACCCGCCGAAACCGCTGCATGATCGACACGTCCAGCTTCGCCGTCCGCAACGCCGTCCACCACAGCGCCACCGACCACAGCGTAATCGCCAGCGTCGCCGCCATGGCCGCGCCCATCAGGCCCATCGTCGGCACCAGCAGCCAGTTCAGCGCCACCAGCGCGACAATCCCCAGCCCAACCGCCGGCAGGCTTGCGTAAGGTCGGTCGTGCATCGACAGCACAACGGAAGCCGGCCCCATCACCGAGCGCACCACCAGCGCCAGGCACAGGATCGCCAGCGGCATGGCACCGGCGGTAAAGCTGGGCCCGAACAGCATCAGTGCAAACGGACCAACCACCGCCATGCCGGCAAACAGCAGCAGCGACAGCCCGCTGGCGACGAGGTTCGCATCCCCGATCTTGCGATTGAACGCCGCGCGGTCGGCATTGACCTCGCTCTCGAAAATGTCCGGCAGCGTCACCGAATAGACAGCAGCGACTCCGAACGACACCAGCGAGAAAATCCGCGTGCAAACGCCGAAAATCGCCAACTCTTCCTTAGGCAGGCTATGCGACAGCAGCAGCAGGTCGATATCGAAGAAAAAATCCGTAGCCAGCGAAATCAGCACCCATGGCAACGCGAACCGCCACCAGCGCCGCACATCCTCGGTGCGTACCGCCGCCGTATCCGGGACGGTCTTCAGCGTCGCCACCACAAAGCCGAAATGACCAAGCGCCACCGCCACATAGGCAATGGCGATAATCCACAGCATGCGATCGAACGCTTCGGCCGGCACCGCGAACGACAGCGCAACGAGGAACGCCGCCAACACCACCATGGGGCGGAAAATTGCATCGGCGAAATAGCCGGCGAGCGGCCGCTTGAGCCCGATCAGCACCGAGCCGTTGACATGGACCAAGCCCGTACTCAGCGCCAACACTACCAGCGGCGCAAAATGCTGGCCCAGCGCGGAATCGGTCTGCCCGAGCAGGCTCAGCAACGGATACCCCGCCACCAGCAACAGCGCGAACGTGCCCAGCACGTGGCCATAGGCGCGCGTCATGAACTGTGTGAGCTGCCGCTTTTCTCCGCGCGCACGGTAGTCGGCAGCGAAATAAGCACCCACCGTGTGAAAGCCCAGCGGCATCACCACGGCGATCAGATTGACCGTGGCGGTGACCAGCAGATATTCACCCAATAGCTCCGCGCCCCAAAACCGCGCAATCAGCGCCTGGGTTAGAAACACCAGCCCGGAGCCGCCGAGGCGGGCCCCAAAGATCATGGTGGATTGCGAGGCCAGCCGCCGCTGCAGGCTCATGGCACGCCCGTATCCGAACTGATCGGCGCCTGATCCGGCCGCGCCTTGGCCTGCAACAGACTTTTGAGCTTGTTGCGGCTGCGATGCAGCACGTCGCGGCCCCAAAATGCTGCCGTGCCGAACAGGAACGGCAGTGGCCGCGATGCATAATTGGCCACCGGTGGCACCGGCGTGATAATGCCCGCCTCCCCCACCATGCCCTTTTTGAACTGATGCAGGCCGTGAAAACCATCCGTGCCGCCGAGGTCGTACCACTTGGCCGTGCTATTATCGCGCAGCCAACGGATGACATTCCAATGGATGAAATAGCCGGCGCGCAGCGGCAGCGCTTTGTCATTGGTGGCGCCGTAGAGATAAACCGCGCGGTCCCCCGCCTTGAAGATTAGCGCCCCGGCGACAACTTCGCCCTCGTGCCGCACAAAGAACAGTTCCGGGCGCAGCGCCTCGACCTCGAGCGCCATCAGTTCATGCACGGTTTCATACGCCGAATGATCGGTGAACTTCTTGCGATCGGTCATCGCCGTATAGAGCGCATCGAACTCGCCGATCTGCTCCGCGCCGGCGCGCTCGAAGGTCAGGCCCGCCCGTTCCGATTTGTTAAGGTGGTAGCGCCATTTCTGGCCAAAACTCTTGCGCTGTTCGGCATCGCTCAACCGCAGGTTGACGATATAGCGGCTGGGGAAACCCAGCTCGGACCCACGCTGAAAGCCCCGCGTGATCAGGCTGGCATATTCAGGATTGCCCGGCGCCAGCGAGGCGCGCGGCAGCACCGACAGCATCAGCCCGCGGCGCACCGCATATTCGCCGATCAGCGCCTCGATCATGCCCGCCCGGATATCGGCCGCATCGGTACTGGCGGCGTCCTTGAGCATTGGGCCCCATTTGGAAACCGCGATTTTGGCAATCCCCAGCGGCAGCCGCTGGACCATCATCAACGAGCCGCCCACCACCTCGCCATTGGCGAGAAAGATCACCGGCTCCTGCTCGACGGCGGGCCAGCGTGCGGTGGCAAAGACGTGCAACTGTTCCTGGCAGACCTCGTCGAATTCGCCGATCGTGCGGTCCCATTCCGGGCCGCTGACAAGGCGCATTTCGAGCCGGAGCGCGGCCACGGCACTGGCCTTGCGCGCGGGCAGAACTGCGGCGTCTGGGGCCAGGCGGTTGGCAATGGCGGACATCGTGCAGGTTTCCGGCTGAACAATCGCCGCAAACCTAGTCCCGCAAGATGAGCAAATCCCTATCCCACCCCGACAAATGCCGCAAAACTCGGCCTTTGGTTACCAAACACTAATGTGCGACGGCCGCAGCTGCACCCACGGCGTGGGGCGTGTAGAGCAAGGGAATTTCCGGGATGGTGATGAACGCACCCAGGCCCTCGAGCGACATGCGGACCGCCACGAGCAGGATGATCGCCAGACCGACCCAGGCAATCCAGCGATGCTTGTGCAGCAGGCCTGCGATGAACGTAGCGGCAGCGCCCATCATCACCACCGAAAGGGCCAGCCCGATGATGAGGGCTTCGAAGTGGTGCGCCGCCGCGCCGGCCACGGCCAGCACGTTGTCGAGCGACATCGAGACGTCGGCGATGATGATCTGGATGACGGCCTGGCGCAGTGTCTTGCGGCGCTTGCCGCCAACGGTGCCGTCGGCGTTGCTATCGACGTTCTCAAGCGCTTCCTGAGCATTATGCTCATCGCCATGGGAGGTCGTGAGTTCGCGGTACATCTTCCAGCAGACGTAGAGCAGCAATACGCCGCCAGCGATCAGCAGCCCACCGCCCAGCGCGAGCAATTGCGTGGTTATCAGGGCAAAGAAGATACGCAGCACGGTCGCCGCCAGGATGCCGATCAGGATGGCTTTCCTGCGCACGTCGCTGGCAAGCCCGGCGGCCGCCAGCCCGATAACAACAGCATTATCGCCGGCCAGCACCAAGTCGATCAGAACCACCTGCAGGAGCGAGCTGAGGAAGCTGGGGTCGAGAAACGGCATAGGTGACCTCGGGACGAAAATCTGTTGCTGGCGCTATAGCGGTCACGGTGCGCCAGGGAAAGACCGAACCGGAGGGCATGCACCAAAAGTCGCAGACTTTACGGTAAATTGGCGTAGCGAGGCTGGTTTGTAAGGGGGACGCGCGCCTTTGCGGAAAATGCAAACGGCCCCGACCGGCCAAGGTCGGGGCCGCGTCCGTCAAACCAGTGCGATATCAGTCCTCGCCGCCGCTATCGTCACCGCTGTCACCGCTATCTTCGCCCGCGTCGTCGCCGCCGGAGTCATCGGCGCTGTCATCGACTTCGCTCGCATCATCGACGCCATCATTGTTGTCGTCTGTATCGACGGCATCGTCGATGCCGTCATTGTCGTCGTCGGTGTCGACCGCGTCATCCACGCCGTCACCATCCTGGTCGCTGGCGGCATCCTCGGTCGAGGTTTCTTCCGAGGCGGTTTCCTCTGAGGTCACCTCGCTGGAGAATTCCTCTGAGCTGGTGGTCTCCTCGATCGTGGTCTCGGAACTTTCGTAGCTGGCCGTGATTTCCTCGGAATATTCCGAGTAGAACTCCGCATAGCTAAAGCTGGTCGCCACCGACCAGGATTGCCAGCTCGCGACCGAAGCGATGTCGAACACTTCGCTATAGAGTTCCAGCGTGATCAGGGCCGCGGCCGTGGCGATGATGCCGGCACGATAGTAGCTGAATGAGAAATCATAGCTGCCCTTCTGAATCCAGTAATAGACCACCTCGTCCAGATCGATCGGGTTGACGATTTTGTGCCCACGAACCTGCGAGATCACGTCGCCGGGCAGAATGCCCTGCTGGTCGGCAACGCCGCCGGGCTGCACCGACAGCACCAGCACGCCCTGATCCTTGGCGTCGAGCGCGAAGGTGGTGCGCACCACGGCGTCGATCGGGATCAGGACCGCGTCGAGCGCCCGCGACACATAGGGATTGGGCAATTGAACATCGCCAGCCAAGGCGAACGACTGCGTCGAATAGGCGATCGGCGCGACAGCCAGATGGGCGGCGGCGGCGATGAGAACGAGGGACCGGGCGGCTTTGCGCATTTTTGTTCCACATGGGAATTTAAGACGCGCATTCTTAGCTGGTATTTGCGTAAAACAATACGCATTCGGCGGCAGTGACGATCACATTTCACATGCCGCCCACAACGCTCGTGCGTTGCCGAAATCACATCGATATCAAGGGGATACTTTGGTGGGCGAGCACGGATTCGAACCGTGGACCCGACGATTAAGAGTCGTCTGCTCTACCAGCTGAGCTACTCGCCCATTGCTTGGGCTTCCAAAGTGGACGCTCTCTAGCAAAGGGATTCTCCCCTGTCTACAGCCCAGCGCCACTTTCCTGCGGACGAGGCTTGGTTAGGATGATAATGGGGCGCTTCTGCCCAGCAGCGTCAGGCTTTTCCACATGCATCTGCCCGATTTTTTAATTCTCGCCGGCAATTGGCTGCTCGATAACGGCGTGAGTCTGCTGGCGGCCATTGCCGTTCTGGTCGCGGGCTGGAATGTCGCGCGCATCGCGGCGCGGGCCATCAAGCGCTTTTTGCCCCGTGCCTATGGCGTCGACCAGAATTTCGCGCCGCTCCTGTCGCAGGCCGCACGCTATGCCATCATCATCTTTGCGGTGGTGACGGCACTGAACCTGTTAGGCGTCGCCAACAATTCCATCCTGACCGTGCTGGGCGCCGCGGGCCTGGCGGTGGCGCTCGCCCTGCAGGGCACGCTGGCCAATATTGCTGCGGGTATCATGCTGATCTGGCTGCGGCCCATCGCCATCGGCGAATTCATCCAGGGCGATGGCGTGGCCGGCGTGGTGGTGGAAATCGGCCTCTTCGGCACGCGGCTGCGCTCGAGCAGCGGGCTCTATATCTTCACCCCCAACCAGAAGCTATGGGCCTCGGCGATCACTAATCACAGCCGCGAGCCGCGCCGCCGCATCGACGTCAATGTCAGCGTGCCCGACACCATCGACATCCCCAAATCGCGCAAGATCCTGCTGCGCATTGCCACCATGGACAAGCGCGTGCTGGTGGATCCGGTGCCGACCGTGCATGTCGAAAGCTTCAGCGGCGCCGCCGTCAACATGCAGATGCGCGCCTGGGTGCTGACCCCCGATTATCTGCCCACACTTTACGCCCTCACCGAAGAGGCCAAGCTGGCGCTGAACCGTGAATTGAGCGGCAGCGCCGAGGATAAATCAAACATCACCGTCGCCCCCAATCCGGCAAACCCGAGCCCCGAAAGCCAGCCCGCGCCAGCTCGCGATTGAGGCAACCTTTGCGCCGCCGCTGCATTCGCCTCGGGTGAATTCACGGAGCCGACCATGCCAAATAGTGACGCCTTTGCCATTTCCAGCGCCTGGATTATCGCCAATGTCTGGTCGGCGCTCATCGCCCTGATCGTGCTGGTCGCCGGCTGGATACTGGCCAAATTCCTGTCCGACCACATCACCAGGCTCCTCCCACGGCCCCTGCATCGCGACCAGACCATTGCACCCCTGGTGTCGCAGGTGGTGCGCTATGGCGTGCTGCTCGTGACTGTCATCATCGTGCTGGGCCAGTTCGGCGTGCAGACCGCCTCCATCCTCGCCGTGCTTGGCGCCGCGGGCCTGGCGGTCGCATTGGCGCTACAGGGAACATTGTCCAACATCGCCGCCGGCATCCTTTTGATCCTGCTGCGACCGTTCAATGTCGGCGACAATATCGACGCCGACGGCATTGTCGGCAGTGTCGTCGAGGTGGGGCTGTTCGCGACCCAGATGCGCACGCCCGAGGGCGTCTACATGTTCGCGCCTAACTCGAAACTGTCCAACGCCAAGATCATCAATTACAGCCGCCAGCCGATCCGGGCCGTGGAAATCAGCATCAATGTGCCGCGCAGCGCCGATATCGGACGGGTGCGCGACACCCTGCTGCAGGCCGCCGCATCTGACTATGTGTTGAACGATCCGGCGCCGCTGGTCCGGGTTGAAAGCCTCGGCGACGCCGCAGTGACTGTCGTGCTGCGCGCGGTCGTCAAGAGCGCAGACTGGTCGGTGGCGCGCTCGGCACTGCAGGAGCGCGTCAAGACCGAGGTGGATACGGCGCTGGCGCAGAATGCGTTCGCGCCGGCAGTTTAGGGCGTCACATCCAGCCCTGCCGCGTCCGGCGGAAGGCGTCGAGATCGAGCACATTGTCGCCTTCTGGCGGCACGTGACCGTCGAATTCCTCGATCAGTCCGATGGTGCGTTCAATGATATGGCGCAACTGCCGGGAGCGGCTGTCGGACCCCTGCAGGATTGCTACCGCGCGTTCCAGATGATCGCGGGCGTGCACAAAGGTTGGCGGCATCGACGAAGCTCCATGGTTATTCAGAGGGGAGAGTGCCTGCACCAGCACGGGTCCAATGTGGGCCGTCATGCCTTCCGCAAGCTTGCCGCGACCGGCGCAATTTGTTTCAAATGCCTGGTAACGGACAAGCCGGCGCAAGGCCCTTTGGTACAAGGGGATAGGGTCCGTGACCTATTTACCCGGCCTGTGCATAACCGGTGCGCTGCCATCCATGCCGCCGCCGAAGCGCACTTGGCGCAGCCCCCAAATCGGGATTTACGATGGGGCAGTCCCGAATCAAGGCTGCCCGATGCCCCTGCCCGCACTGACGCCGCTCGCCGCCAGCCTGCCCGAAACCGTGCCCTTCATCGGCCCCGAATCCATCGAGCGAACCCGCGGCTTACGCTTTCGGGCTCGGCTCGGCGCCAACGAATCGAGCTTCGGCCCCTCGCCGGCAGTGATTGCTGCCATCGCCGCCGCAGCGCCCGAAAGCTGGAAATACTGCGATCCGGAGGTGTTCGACCTGCGCCAGGCCCTGGCCCGCCATCACGGCGTCACCCCCGATGAGGTCAGCGTCGCGAAGGCATCGATGGACTATTGGGGCACTGCATCCGGCTGTTTGCCGCGCCGGGCGATGTGGTGGTGACCTCCATCGGCGCCTACCCGACGTTCAACTATCATGTGACCGGCTTCGGCGCGCGCCTGCACGCCGTGCCCTATCGCGACGACCGCGAAGACCTCGACTGCCTCTTGGCGGCCGTCCGCGAGACGAGCGCGAAAATCGTCTACCTCGCCAATCCCGACAATCCGATGGGCACCTGGTGGAAGGCGGACGCCGTCACGGCCTTGGCCAATGCCCTGCCGCCGACGACGCTATTGCTGCTCGATGAGGCTTATGGCGAATTCGCCCCGCCAGGCACCCTGCCGCCGATCGATACCGGCCGAGGCAATGTCCTGCGCCTGCGCACCTTCTCCAAAGCCTACGGGTTGGCCGGATTGCGCTGCGGTTACGCAATTGGACCTGCGCCACTGACCGGCACCTTCAACCGCGTCCGCAATCATTTCGGCGTCTCCAGCATCACCCAGGCCGCAGCGCTCGCCGCCCTGGCCGATCAGGATTATCTCGCCTCGGTAGTGACGCAGACCGGCGCAGCCCGACAACGCATTGACACCATCGCGCGGGCCAACGGCCTCACCCCTCTCCCCTCCGCGACCAATTTCGTGGCCGTGGACTGTGGCCGCGATGGCGCCTTCGCGCAAAATGTCCTCAACGCCCTCACCGACCTTGGCGTGTTCATCCGCAAGCCGATGGCCCCAGGCCTCGACCGCTGCATCCGCATTACCGCAGGCACGGATGCCATGCTTGATGTGCTTGAAGTGGCCCTACCGGTGGCACTGGCGCGGTCGCGTGGCTGACTAATTGCGCCACGAATTCCGCAGCAATCACAGCACCTTGCGCATCTGCTGACAGGTAGCGGCGATGCCAACCAGCTCGCTCGGGTCCCACACATGGTCGTGCCAGCCGGTCGCCTGGTAAAAGCCGACGGCGGTGACGGCGGCGTTCACATAGAGAATGCTGGCCCCAAACGCACGAGCGCGCTCGTCCAACATCTGCGCGAGGACCCGGCCATGCCCGCGCCCCTGTTCGGCCGCGGTGATCGCGACCAGGCGAAAAATCGCGATACCGTCCTCGCGCACATCCAGCCGGGTCGTCCCGAGCGGCCTGCCATCGAGCTTGAGCAGATAATGATGCATGTTGGCGCCCCGTTCGCCGGGATAATTTTCATCATACATGCCGTGCCGCCCGCGCGCCTCGAACAGCTCCTGCCGGCGAATGGCGTGATAGGCCTGCCAGTCGGCAGGCTCGCTCACTTCGATGAGGGTATAGCCCAATTTGTCCTCCTGCCCCGGCCCACCACGGACCGGGGCACGAGCAATCGCAATTCTAGCCAGCCATGGCGCCCTGCGCCGCGGCGCCGCGTTCGATCAGCAGGCGGTTATAGGCGTTGAGATAGGCGCGCGCCGAGGCCACCAGCGTATCGGGTTCGGCGGCATTGCCGGAGACGATGCGGCCGTTCATTTCCAGGCGCACATGGGCGCTGGCCTGCGCGTCGGTGCCACCGGTCACGCCGTCGACAGCGTAGAGCACCAGGTTGGGCTCCTGTCCCACGGCCTGCTTGATGGCGTTGAAAATGGCGTCGACCGAGCCGGTGCCCTCATAGCTGACACTGGTTTCCTCGCCATCGATGGTCAGCGTCATATCGCATTTGTGCACGCCGCCGATCTTGGAGACGACCTCCATGGCCACGATGCGGATGCGGTCGCCGACCGAGCCGACTTCGTCATCTACCAGCGCCACGATATCGGCGTCATAGACATGCTTCTTGCGGTCGGCCAGGTCCTTGAAGCGCACGAAGGCTTCCTGAAAGGCATTATCGCCCAGCTCGTAGCCCAGTTCCTTCAACTTGTCCTTGAAGGCCGCTCGGCCCGAATGCTTGCCCATCACCAAGGTGGTTTCCTTGATCCCGACGCTGGCCGGGGTCATGATTTCATAGGTCTCGGCATTCTTGAGCATGCCATCCTGATGGATGCCGCTCTCATGGGCGAAGGCGTTCTTGCCCACGATCGCCTTGTTGTACTGCACCGGAAAATTGGCCGCCGCCGAGACGATCTTGCTGGCGCGGGCCAGATGGGTGGTCTCGATCTGCGTGTGATAGGGCATGGCATCGCCGCGCGTGCGCAGCGCCATCACCACTTCTTCCAGCGCCGCGTTGCCGGCGCGTTCGCCCAGCCCGTTGATCGTGCATTCAATCTGCCGCGCGCCACCACGCACACCCGCCAGCGAATTGGCGACCGCCAGGCCCAGGTCGTTATGGCAGTGCGTAGAGAAAATCGCCTTGTCGGCGCCCGGCACCTTTTCGATGATGGTCTTGAACATCGCAAAATGTTCTTCCGGGATCGCGTAACCCACCGTATCGGGCAGGTTGATCGTCGTCGCGCCGGCTTTGATCGCCGCCTCGACGCAGCGCATCAGGTATTCGATCGGCGTGCGGGTGGCGTCCATCGCCGACCATTCGACATCGTCGATCAGGTTTCGCGCCTGCGCGACGGTCTTGGAAATGATCTCCAGCACCTCGTCCTGCGTCTTGCGCATCTGGTGCGCCAGATGGATCGGCGAGGTCGATACGAAAGTATGGATACGCCCGCGCGGTGCATGGCGCACAGCCTCGGCAGCGCGGTCGATATCGGCCGGAATGGCGCGGGCCAGCCCGGCGATTACCGAGTTCTTGGCGCGTTTGGCTACCGCGACTACGGCCTCGAAATCGCCATTGGAGGCGATGGGGAAACCGGCCTCGATGATATCGACGCCCATCTCGTCGAGCGCTTCGGCAACCTGCAGCTTTTCTTCCAGCGTCATGGTGGCGCCGGGCGATTGCTCGCCGTCGCGCAGCGTAGTGTCGAAAATGAAGATGCGGTCTTTATTGGTGTCGGAGGTTACGGCGGACATCGATTTCTTCCTATCAAACGGCCCAGAGACACGGCTCTGCAGGCCGGACATTTGCTGTTCGGCATGTGACACAATCCCCTGACCACCCGCTCGCCTGGCGAGCTGTCGGTTATCAGGGGCTGATAAGAAGGAGGAGAAGTGCCGTGCTGAGCAGCAGGCCGGAAGCCACGATCAAGCGGACCTTGTGGGTCTGTTGCTGCTCGATTGCGATGGCGATAGCGCGCTTGCGCTGCATAGGTCCGATCCCGGTTCGTCCCTAGAATGCGCGAATCCAGCGTGCCGTGCAAGCACAACCGAGCGCATATCCTGATTTTTTCCTTTACGCCCCGTTGCCAGCGGAACGTCCTAGTCCCCCAGATCCAGCACGCCCTCACCCACGATCACCGCATGGCCACCAATCCCGCCATGCACGAGAACATCGTTGTCCTTGCGCAACTGGATGGTGATGCGGCAGGGACGGCCCATCTCGGCGCCTTGGCGCAGTACGAAATCGGCCTGTCCGGTGCCCAGCGGCACGTGCTCTGACAACAGTCCGATCAGCGCCGCGGCAGCCGAGCCGGTGCCGGGATCTTCGCCCATCCCCAGGCCCAGCGCGAACATACGGGCAGCAAGGTCGTTATCCGGCTCATTGGGCGTCTCGGTGAACACATAGACCGAGTGGCGCCCATGGGGAAACGCCACCGGCCAGATCGCCATATTGCGCTCGATGCGACGCAGCACACTGGCGTCACGCACGGGCACCAGATGGAATTCGACACCGGCTGAGTACACGCCCGGCTTGTAGGAGCCGCAGCCGATATCCTCGACCTCGATGCCAAGCGCCTGCGCCAGGATCAGCTTGTCATTGAGCGGCACCACCTGGCTGGGCAGGCGCGGCAGCGCGAAACGGGCCTCGCCCGAGCGCTTGTCGCTCTTTTCGAACAAAGCGGTAATCAGCCCGATCTGCTCTTCGAGCCGCACCGCGCTGAGCTTGTTCTGCAGGCCCAGGACCACCGCCGAGCCGACCGTCGGATGCCCCGCGAAGGGCAACTCCACGGTGGGGGTAAAGATGCGCAGGGAGGCAGTGTTGCGCTCGGCATGCGGCTTCTGGATGAACACCGTTTCGCTGAGATTGAACTCAGCCGCAATCGCCTGCATTTCGCCATCAAGCAGGCCATCGGCCTTGAGCACCACCGCCAGCGGATTGCCCTTGAGCGGTTCGCGCGTAAATACGTCGAGCAGCAGGTAATTGAGTTTCATTTGCAGGCCTCATCGATATGAATAAACACGGCCAAAAGCGTCACTATAGTCAACGCATCGCCGCCGCTATTCCGGCGGCAAGGCAAACAAAGTTCTGTCGCGGCCCAAATAATCGCAGAGTGCATCGACCGCTACGCCATGATCGCTCCGCCCCGGCAGGCCCGAAATGGTCAGGGCACCGATAATGCCCGCCCCGACCACGCGCAGCGGAAACCCACCGCCGGCGATGACATAATCGGTAGCCGGCGCATTGACGATGTCGGAGAACATCGCGTCGCCGCCGCGCTCGGCCACGAGGCGATAGCTCGCCTTCTGGAAGCGGCGCACTGTATTGATCTTGCGCCGCACCCATTCGGCATTGTCGGCGCTGGTGCCCGGCGTCGCGGCGAAGAACATCTGCCGGTCCCAGGTGCGAATATCCACCACGAGACTCAGTCCCTCGGCCTTCGCCCGCTGATAGATGGCACTGCCCAATGCGAACGCCACATGCTCGTCGAATGCGGGCAGGACCAGTTCCTGCTCCTGGTTCTTGATCAGCGCGATATCGTCGGCAGCGGCCATGTCAGGCTTCCTTTTGGGTCAATGCGGCCCACGCGTCGTAGAGCGGTTGGCGATCGGGTGGCTGGCCGGGAAAATGCACCTGGCGCGGATCGATCGGCGCCCAGGGCGCCGCGCTTTCGGTCCAGATATTGCCCACCGACACGACCCAACTGATATCATCGAGCGTGCCAGGACGAAGCACCAGCATGGCGGGCGCGCTGAGCGGCTCGTTCCAAACCCGCGTATTGCAGCGCGAGCACGACAACATGCGCACCACACGGCCACTGTCGGCAACGCTGTCATAGGCGTTGAGCGTGCCCGAGATCAGTTCGACCCGCTCGCGCGCCACCGGCATCGACATGGCCCAGCCGGCGCCCGAGAAGCGCTGGCAATCCTTGCAATGGCAATTGTAAACGCCGAGCGGCGCCCCGGTCAGCCGATAGCGCACCGCACCACATTGGCATCCGCCCTCGACGGGAAATTCCGGCAAATCCATCTGACGCGACTCGGGGATTGATCGAACCGCGCCAGACTTAAACCAAACCGCGAAGGCGTAGAAGGCCGCTACACCACCGGCAGCGCCAAATCGTCCGGATTCCGGCCGATCGCCACCGCAATGGCGCGGCGGGATAACTCATGATCGTCACGCTCGCTGAGCCCGGATGTGGCAACTGCGCCAACCACGCCCAACCCCTTCATCACGATGGGAAAGGCTCCGCCTGCGATCACATAGAGCGCCGGGTCCAGCGCCCAGCTATCCTCGAACAGCCTCGGTTTGTCGCCGCGTTCGAGCACGATCCGATAGGTGCTTTTCATCTGCAGCCGCACCGTATTGCTCTTGCGCTCGACCCAGGCGCGATTGCCCGCCGAAGCCCCAGCGGTCACGCCATAAAACATGGTGCGATCCCACAGCGTCACGCCCACCGCGACGCCCTTGCCGAGAGCCCTGCCCGCCTCGCGCACATGCGCGCCAATGGCGAAGGCAATGTCCTCGTCGAACTGCGTGAAAACGAGCTGACGCTCCTGCTCGACGATGATGTCCAGATCACTTTGCACAGACAAGAACCGACTCCAAATTGGTTTTCCGCATCCGTATTATCGATAACCTGAACCACTGTCGCGGAAATATGGCCGATGACCCGTTCAACGGGTCCAGCTTATCCCCGGAGCGGTTACGCGCAGGCATCATGGGCGCGCCGAAACCGGATCGCAGGACCCATGCTCTATCAACCCAACGCCTTGGCCGCACTTTGGAACATCAATGCGCTTCGCGCCAGCGTCAAGCTGCTGCGCTTGCAACGGGCGCTATCCAAGGCGGGGTATGACGCGAGCCAACCAAGGGCACCAGCTGGGTCGGCTATCGGCGGACAATGGGTGGGCGCCGGCACGGCCGACCGGGTTCACGTGGCGGTCTCGGCCTTCGACAATCCGGGGCTGTACTATGTTGATCTGGCGGAGGAGGAGCGCAAAGGGTGGGCACGGCTACAGCAAGCACGTTGCCAAAACTGCCGGCTATCTTAAAGCTTACGTTATTGCCTGGAACATGAATCCGATAAATGAACTACACCCCGCCGAGGGATCTTTTCATTCTTTGGGAGAGGCCAATAACTTGGTGGCAGCCGCGCTACGCGCAAATCCTGATGTCGTGCAAGCCGCAATAGATGGTGGCAAGAATCTACGAATACTGCACAGGTTTGGCTACGATACGGGATACGAGGCTTACCAGCCGAGCGTCCAAGTTCCACCCATAATCAGAACCACCTACTGGGTTGAAATTTATATCACGAATGACCCATGGTCCGGCGGCAAAGGCTACAGGGTAGTAACCGCTTACCCTATGAACGAAATACCCAATGAAACAACCCGTAAACACATGGAGCTGATGGAGTTTTAAATGCCTGGACCAAGCGCTCCTAAAATATTCTACGCCTTCGCCCGCCATCTCATCGACTTGACAGAGGAGGGTAAGTCGACCGGTGAGGAGATGACTTTAGTCGCCCTCGACAATCTGCCGGCAGGCGACCGTTTGGCCATGCTACGGGAATTAAGGGACGCACTCGTGCACCTATCGAGCGGGCGCTATACAGACAGGGAACTGGTTGACCTGATGTGGGGAACCGGCGCGAGGGACATTCCGCGCCAAGCCAATGCGTTCTTTAAAGCAGCCATCATTATTATCGACCGCTACATCGCCAAAGGTGGCAAGCCGCGACGCTACGGGGACGAATGGTAGAAGGCGAAAAGTGGTCAGGCTTCTAGATAAAAACGGGGGCCGAAGCCCCCGTCCCTAGACGTTCAAAAGAACCTTAGTTCTTCTCTTTGTTGACCAGCGCGCCGGCCTTGATCCAGGGCATCATGTCGCGCAGCTTGCTGCCGACTTCTTCGATCTGGTGCTCGTCGGCCAGGCGACGGGTCGCCTTGAAGCGCGAACCGCCGGCCTTGATTTCCTGCATCCACTCGGCGGTGAACTTGCCGGACTGGATGTCCTTGAGCACGCGCTTCATCTCGGCCTTGGTGTCCGAGGTGATGATGCGCGGGCCTGAGACGTATTCGCCCCACTCGGCAGTGTTGGAGATCGAGTAGTTCATGTTGGCGATGCCGCCCTGATAGATCAGGTCGACGATCAGCTTCACTTCATGCAGGCACTCGAAATAGGCCATTTCCGGTGCATAGCCGGCTTCCACCAGCGTTTCGAAGCCGGCACGGATCAGCTCGACCAGGCCGCCGCAGAGCACGACCTGCTCGCCGAACAGATCGGTTTCGCATTCTTCGCGGAAATTGGTTTCGATGACGCCCGAACGGCCGCCACCAACGCCCGACGCATAGGCCAGCGCGATATCATGGGCATTGCCCGACGCGTCCTGATGCACGGCGATCAGGCATGGCACGCCGCCGCCCTTCTGATATTCGCCGCGCACGGTGTGGCCCGGGCCCTTCGGCGCGATCATGATCACGTCGACGGTCGACTTGGGCTCGATCAGGTTGAAGTGCACGTTGAGGCCATGCGCGAATGCCAGCGCCGCGCCGTCGCGGATATTGGGCTCGATGTGCTGCTTGTAGATATCTGCCTGCAGCTCGTCGGGGGTCAGCATCATGATGACGTCGGCCCACTTGGACGCGTCGGCAACCGACATGACCTTGAGGCCCTCGCCCTCGGCCTTCTTGGCCGACGGGGAGCCTGGACGCAAGGCGACGACGACATCGGTGACGCCCGAGTCGCGCAGGTTCAGCACATGGGCATGGCCCTGCGAACCGTAGCCGACAATCGCGACCTTCTTGGACTTGATGATGTTGAGATCGGCATCACGATCGTAATAAACGCGCATTGGAGTACTCCCTTTTATTGCGTTTTATCCGCCCCATAGAGGGCAAAGAATTGGTCCGTCGCGGTCTGCACATCGGCTTCGATGTTGGCCTCGACATTGATCTGAGTCAGCGTCTTGTCGCCGAGCAGCAGCCGGATCTGCACGTCGCGCACGACCAGGCCAAAGAAGGTGCGATACGCATCCTCGCTGCTGTCGAACCGCAGCAGCCGCGCATCGCGACCGGCCTCGAGAATGGGCTTGAGCCGCCGGCGGATGGCCATCGGGCCATTTTCCAGCACGATGGCGCCCAGGCTGTCTTTTTCCTGCGCCGCGTGGGTGACGGCGGTGCGGTTGAGCGTAATCGAGATTTCCCCGATCAGCACCGTCAGCAGGTCGCGGGCAAATTGCTCGACACTGGCCCGCAGCGCCTTGGCGTTGAGGCTGGAGCGGTTGACCTGCGGCATGCGCACCTTGGCCGCCTGCCACTGCACTGTGGCCGTCAGCAGCCCATCGCGGTCGCCAAACCACTTGTAGAGCGTTTCCTTGGAGCAGGAGGCGCGGCGCGCCACCGCGGTCATGGTCAGCCCGTCGCCGTTCTCCACCAGCAGATCGAGCGCGGCCGTCAGCACCGCCTGCTGGCGGGGCGTGAACACCTCTTCGTCGATCTTGCTGATCATCGGCACGCGCAACACTGTCCTGATCCCGTCTTCATTCTGGAACGCAGGCGTACCGTACGGTACGGTTCTAAGCAAGTGGAAAGATTAAAGGCCACCGGGGAAGATGTAGAAGACCCTAACCGGCAACGATGCCTGCGCGCCGCGCCGAGATCCAGCGGTTGAATCGCGCCAACCCAAGGCCAAAACCGATCAGCAGCAGGCCAGCACCCAGAATACCAAATGGGTTGGGTCCGAGAAGCTCGAACCAGCGAAAAAAGAAGTGCACGGCAGCAAACACCGCGACCGTATTCACCAGCCAGCGCCTGTTGACCATGATCGCCCAGACGCCAACGGCAATCAGCGCTATTGCCCAGCCGATGCTGAACACCTGTGAGGGCCAGCCCAGAAGCGCATCGCCGAACAGCGAGCCGATGGCGAAGACCGCGTTGATCATCAGGATTGCGGTGCGCATCGCGATGATCGCCAACCGCTCCTGCCCCGGCTTCAGCCGCAGGGACACCAGATACAGCGCCAGCGTCAGCAATGACAGCGCGCCGATAGTCAGCGCCGGACGGTCGAAACCCAGGAACCAACTCGCCTGCCAATAGGACGAACCACTGCCCAGCGCCACCGCCAGCATCAAGACCGAGAGCGCGGCCAGCAGCCCGGATGATGCCACCACCGCCGCTACGGCCAGCAGCGCGGTCATGGCGAGGTTGATCCAGATCGATCCATCCGAAAGCAGGAACACGCCGCCCAGGATGCCGAGCGCGCCGATCACCGTGACGATCTGCGCGAACACCGCCCAATGCATGGAGCGCGTGAGCGTCAGCGCCAGTCCCAGTCCGGCCAGCAGCGCGCCGATCACGATAGCTGTCTGCGGCGTCGGCACGAAAATCCCTACACCCAGCGCCACCGCAACTGCACCGAAGGCGAGGAAAATATTGGTGCCAAGGGCCCCGGTATCGGCGGCAGCCATGGTCTTGAGCCGTGTGGCTTCGGCATTGGTAAGTTTGCCGGCGGCGACCAGCGCGTCCAGATCGAGCGTGACTTTCACGGTGGCGTATCCCTCAGCAAGCAGATGGCCCCCGCCACTTCGCGCAATGGTACCGCGCCGGACGCTGGTCGCCAAGCCCGCCCGGCCGTTCCATGCGGAAGGCGGAGAGCAGGTTCACTCCATCGGCACTTGCCGATGGATGTCATCCGGTGCATGGTCTCCAAACCTTTCGCCGCGATAACCACGAGCTCCCAAAAATGTCCCAACTCTTCTCCCCCGCCACCCTGCGTGGCCTGACCCTGCGCAATCGCACGGTCGTTGCCCCCATGTGCCAATATTCGGCCAAGGATGGTTTCGCCAATGACTGGCACCTGGTGCATCTGGGTCGCTTCGCCATTGGGGGCTTTGGGCTGGTGATTCTGGAAGCCACCGGCGTCACCGCCGAGGGCCGCATTTCCTATGGCGATCTCGGCCTGTGGAAAGACGAACAGATCGCCCCGCTGGCCCGCATTGTCGATTTCCTGCACGATCAGGGCGCCGCTGCCGGTATTCAGCTTGCCCACGCGGGCCGCAAGGCATCGACCCCGGTCACATGGAATGGCAATTTGCTGGCCACCGAAGAGGGGCGCGCCTCCGTCGCCTATACCGAATGGACGCCCGTAGCGCCGACCGCCGAAGCCCATAGCGACGAGCCGGGCTTCTCCCTGCCCGCCGAGCTAGATCTGGCCGGCATCAAGGGCATCATCGATGCCTTTGTCGCTGCCACCATCCGCTCCGAACAGGCCGGCTTCGACACGGTGGAAATCCACGCCGCGCACGGCTATCTGCTCAACCAGTTCCTCTCGCCCTTGGCCAATAAGCGCACCGACCAATATGGTGGCAGCCGCGAAAATCGCATGCGCCTTCCCCTCGAAGTGGTGGAGGCCGTGCGCGCCGTATGGCCCGCCGACAAGCCGCTGCTGGTGCGCATCTCGGTCAGCGACAACCATCCCGATGGCTGGCAGGTCGAGGACAGCGTGGTGCTGGCCAGGGAACTCAAGGCCCGTGGCGTCGACGCCGTCGATTGCTCGAGCGGCGGCTTCCACGGCGGCCAGATCAAATCCGTCGCCAGCTACCAGGTGCCGTTCGCCGAGGCCGTGCGCAAGGGCGCCGATATTCTCACCATGGCGGTTGGCCTGATTTCGGAGGCTGCCGAGGCGGAGGCCATCATCGCCAGCGGTGAGGCCGACTTTGTTGCCCTGGCCCGCGGTGCCCTGGACGATCCGAATTGGGCCGTCCATGCCAAGCTGGAACTGGGCTCGGCCGAATATGACCTGTGGCCCAACCCGACCAAGCGTGTGGAAAGCCTCGACCGCTCGCTGCATCGGCGCGCCTTCGCACAATAGCATCGCCAAACGACCCTGCCCGCAACGCAAAATCGCCGCTTTCGCGACGCCACTCTTGTAGCGTCGCGAACTGATCACCAGATCAGGATGGGCACAGGGAGATTTCGTATGGGCATGGATACCAAGGCAGCCATCATCGCATTGCTGACCGTCTGGGGCGTGGGCGCTACGGCGACCGCCCCCGCACTGGGCCAGGATACCGAGGACGCCACCGACGATGCTGGCGACGATGCGGATAATGCCCTGCTCAACAAGGTCTGGGTGCGCTCTGATGCCGATCCCAGCCTGCCCGGCCCGATGCAGATTTTCCTCGAAGACGGCACGCTGGTGACCGATAGCTGCTGGGAAACCTACCGCCTCTCCAAATGGCAGCAGGTCTCCGACACCGCCATCAGTTGGGACGAGGACGGCATGACCATCAACGCCGATATCGCTTCCGTCAGCCCCACCGAACTCGTGCTGAACCTCAAGCTAGGCAAGAACATCCAGGAACAGCACTTCGTCGCGGCGACCGTGCCCTATCTGTGCCCAGATATGGTCAAGTAGGGTCGAGCCTCCTAAGCGACTTACGACCCCCCCCGACGTCCTTCCCGCGACAACGGGAGCCATTCTGCCTGCCCGTATCCCTAAACCCTTGGCGCCTTCTCCAACCCCAACGTCCTGATCGGCGACAGCAACGATCCCGAAATCATCGCCGCCAGAAATTGCGGCGCCGGCGGAATACGCGCCAGTGCCGCCACGAAGACATCGCGGACCAGCGGCAGTACCCGACTATCGGACTGATAGAACGGCGTGAACATGGCGCTCAGCGCCTGATAGAGCCGCACATGGTTCCGCCGCAGCCCGGCATAGTGGGCCAGCGCCCCCGCCAGATCGTCACCCCTGTCGCGTAGCCCCAGATACAGCGCCCGCGCATCGAGCAATGCCATATTGGCGCCCTGCCCCAGTTGCGGACTGGTCGAATGCGCGCTGTCGCCGACAAATACCAGCCCATCACCCGTCGGATCGGCCATGGTATGATGTACGTAGCGCGCCAGGGTCATGGTCTCAAAATTCGCAATAGCATCGAGATAAGGCTGGGTCTCCGGCCAGTTCTCCAATACCACCCGCTTCCAGGCGTCGAGGCCATCGCGCTTTAGCATCTCGTAGTCCGACGCCTTCAGGCTCCAGAACAGTGCCGCCAGCGGCGCGCCATCGCTCGATCGCCCGATTGGCAACACCCCTGCCATCACACTGGCCGCGCGATAACGCTGCAACAGCGCGGCGGCATCAAACCCCACGCCATGCCAGGGCAGCGTCGCCCAGATCGCGCCGAAGGCCAGTGGACGCGCCTTGCCCGGCGCCCGCGAATGGCTCTTGAGCGGCGACCCCGCACCAAGGCAATCCACCACCAGATCGAATGCCTCCGACTGCCTGTCGCCAGCAAACACCAGCGCGCGCTTTCCCTCCGCCGCGTCTCGGAGCGTCACGACTTCGCTGCTGGTATGGATCGGAATGCCGGCGGTCCACACGGCGTCATGCAACACATCGAACAGCGCGGCCCGGTGAATGCCGAGACCTCGGCCCAACTTCGGCAGTGCTTTGTAGCCGACATCGAGCACCATCCGGCCGCTGCGCGCATCTGTGCCGCACAGCCGATCGATCGGCGAGCCCAGCGCCACGATGGCCGGCAGCAGTCCCAGATCGTGCAGCACCGCCTGCCCTGTCGGCTGCAGGATCAACCCCGACCCGATCGCCTTGGGCACATCGAAGCGTTCGAAAACAATCGGATCATGCCCGAGCCGCCGCAGATACAGCGCCGTTGCCAGCCCCGCCGGTCCAGCGCCGCACACCGCGATGTCGAGAGTCTTCGGCATCGCGCCCCCGTCAGTCTAAAGCACCACCTGCGTGCCGATCTCCACCACGCGCCCCGTCGGAATGTGGAAATATTCCGTCGCGTCGCTGGCATTACGCGCCAGCCGCGTAAACAGCCGATCCTGCCAGAATCGCAACAGGCCCTGCTTGTTGCCGGCCTTGAGCGAGCGCCGCGACAGGAAGAACGACGTGCTCATGATGTCGAATTTCCACCCCAGCTTGCGGCCCAGCGCCAGCGCCTTGGGGATATTGGGCGTTTCCATATAGCCGAAGGTGACGATGACGCGGCTGAACAGCTCGTTATACGCCTCGATCCGCACCTTCTCGTCGTCATTGACGCGCGGCGAGGCCGAAGTGTTGACCGTCAGGATGACGTTTTGCTCGTGCAGCACCTTGTAGTGCTTGAGACTATGCAGCAGCGCCGTCGGCGCGCCCTCGATATCGCTGGTCAGGAACACCGCCGTGCCCGGCACGATGGTGGGCTTTTTCTTGGAGAGATTATCCACCAGGAACTGCAACGGCACCTCGTCGCGCCGCGTCTTGTCGGCCAGACGCCGCCGGCCGGAAATCCAGGTCGCCATGATCAGCGCCACGACGGCCGCCACCAATGCCGGCATCCACCCACCCTGGAACAGCTTGGACGCGTTGGAGGCGAAGAACCCCAGATCGATCACCGTAAACAGCGCCCCGAAGGCAATGACCGCCAGGGGATGCCACTTCCAGTTGCGCCACATCACCACCAGCAGCAGCAGCAGCGTCACGATCATCACCCCGGACACCGCAATACCGTAGGCATTGGACAACGCTTCCGAACTGCGGAACGCCAGCACCAGCACCAGCACGCCCACCATCAGCATGGAATTGATCTGGGGCATATAGACCTGCCCGCTCTGCGTTTCGGAGGTGTGTAGCACCACCATGCGCGGCAGCATGTTGAGTGCGATGGCCTGCTGGGCGAGGCTGAACGTGCCCGAAATCACCGCCTGGCTGGCGATGATAGTGGCCAATGTCGCCAAGGCCACGAACGGCCCCAGCGCCCATTCGGGCTGCATTTCAAAGAACGGGCTTTTGACGTTCTCGACCCCAACCTGCAGCACATAGGCGCCCTGCCCGAAATAGTTCAGCAGCAGGCAGGGAAACACCAGCCCGAACCAGGCGATGACAATCGGCTTGCGCCCGAAATGCCCCAGATCGACATACAGGGCCTCGGCCCCGGTCACCGCCAGGAAAATGGCCCCCACCACCACGAACGCTATGCCGATATGGGTGATTAAAAATTGCACGCCGAGCAGCGGATTGATCGCCAGCAGCACGCTGGGCGTGCCGATAATGTGAACCAGCCCCGAGACGCCAAGCACGATGAACCACAGTGCGGTTATAGGCCCGAACACGATCGACACCTTCGCGGTGCCGAATCGCTGCACGAAAAACACCCCGACGATGATCGCCAGCGTGATCGGCACCACCCAGCGCGTCAGGTCCGGCGCCACCAATTCGAGACCCTCGACAGCAGACAACACCGAAATGGCCGGCGTAATGATGGCGTCGCCGAAAAACAGCGCCGCGCCGAGCACACCCAGCGCGGTGATCCAGGCCGGTGGTTTGGTGAAGGTCTTGCGCGCCAGGGCCACCAGCGACAGCGTGCCGCCTTCGCCATTATTGTCGGCCCTGGTGACGAAGAACACGTATTTGACCGCGACCGTCAGGGTCAGCGCCCACACGATCAGCGACAACAGCCCCAGGATTTCACTGGTATGGGAGGAAGCGCCCGGCCGAATGCTCATGGCCTGGCGGAACGCGTAGATCGGGCTCGTGCCGATATCGCCGTAAACGACACCCAACGCGCCCAAGATGAGCAGGTTCATGTCTTTACGGGAATGGGGGGTATGGTCGATCGCATCGACCCCGGCGGTCATGCCGGGCGTGTTCGTCTGCGTCATGAACCGTGCGCTCTCTTGGTCAAAGGCGGCGCCTCTCTACACCCGGCCCCGGACACACACAACACTTTCCCGCCGCGATGGTTCAAGCCACAACAGCAAAGGCCGCCCCTTTCGGAGCGGCCCCTGCCGGTAAACGACGACTTTGGAGGTCTTCGTGAAGCTTATTCGGCAGCCTGGGCGGCCACGGCGTCGTTGGCGCGAGCCGCCTTGGTTGCATTGCCCCACCAGATGATCTGGTCGAGCATGTCCTTGGCCGAATTGCCGATCGAGCCTTCGAGGTCGGCAATAGCCTTGGTGCCGCCGAAGCCGGGATGCACCGCAGCAAAGTCAGCGCCGCCGATGTGAACGGCCGAACGAGTCGGGACCATCTGCAGCTCGACGCCGATATTGCGCAGGTGCTCGACAGCGCGGGCGCCACCGACAGTGCCATAACCCACGGCGCTGAAAACTTTCTTGTTCCAGTTCACATAGGCCTGGTCGAGCGCATTCTTGAGAGCGCCGGTAACCGAGCGGTTGTACTCAGCGGTCACGAAGATGTAGCCATCGAATTCGCTGATCTTGTTCTGCCACTTGACGGCGTTCTGGTTGGCCGAAGGCATCCAGGCATTGGAGGCCATTTCGTCGAACAGCGGCAGGTCGAAGTCGCGGACGTCCACGATCTCGGCGTCGATCTCGGCGCGTTCATTGGCCTTGTCGAGGATCCACTTGGCGGGCAGGTCGCCAAAGCGGGTCGGACGGGTGGAACCGATAATCACGGCAATCTTGAGTTTGGACATTGAGCCCTCCTTGGTAACAAATCGTAACTGAGGCGATATATGTGCCTTTGTCAGATACTCACAAGGAGGCACGAAGTTGTGGCGCAGGCACACGGGACTGCCATAGGCACCTCAAGGTAAGTATTGACGTCGTCTACGTTTTTCGCGTCAGAACGCCCTACGGGGCTTGCCGCTGAAGCCATAGCGTTGCGGCATGGAACGAACCGTTCGCTGATATCGATCAAGTGGAATTCTCTGTATCGCCCAACCCCGGAACCGGGGGTGCTCCGCCCTCGCCCCCGACCTATGAATTATGCGCCGGGGGGCACACCGGCTTTTGGGGAACAATCATGTGGACACGACAACTGACCGCTCTTGCGGTCGCCGGCGCCCTGGTGGCGCTGAGCATTTCATCGGCTGCGGCGCTGGACCGGCGCATGCAGATCAACAACAATACCGGCTACGATATCGTGCAGTTCTATGCCTCCAACAAAGGCACCAATGACTGGCAGGAGGACATTCTGGGCCGCGGCATCCTGCCGGCCGGCGAGAGCGTCATCATCAATATCGATGACGGCAGCGGCTACTGCAAATTCGATTTCCTGGCCGTGTTCGAGGACGACGACCAGGTCGTCTCACGCAACAATAATGTGTGCGAGCTGAACCAGTTCAACTTCAACCCATAACCGGCCGTGCATGACAAAGGGGCGCAGCTCGTGGCTGCGCCCCATTTTTTGCGTCGTATCGGAAGCTATTCCGCGGCGACCGGCTGGCCGGCCGTGCCCTTGATTGTCAACCGCGTCAGGGCAAAAGCGATGATGGCGCAGATGGCGATACCGATGACCATCGGCTTGGCGGTGCCGTCGAAGAACGCCCCGACCACGCCCATCACGATTGCGGCAGTGACCATTTGCAGCGTCCCCATCAGGGCCGAAGCGGTGCCCGCGATGGTGCCGTGATTCTCCAGCGCCAGGACGGCGGTGGTAGGCACGACCAGGCCAAGGAAGCCGTAGCCGATGAACAGCAGCACCGCCAACACGGCAAGCTGGTCAATCCCGGCCAGGAACAGCGCCGCCAGCGCCACCATCACCACGATGAAACCGCTGACCGAGGTGCGCACCACCGTGTTGAGGCCGAAGCGGCGGGTCAACACGCCCGTCAGTTGCGACACGCCGATAAACGACACGGCATTGATCGAGAACATCACGCTGTAGAGCGTCGGCGTCAGGTGGTAATGGTCGATCAGGATGAACGAGGAATTGGCGAGATAAGCCATGAAGCTGGACATGCCGAAGGCTCCGATCAGCGACAGGCCGATGAAGTTACGATCCTTCAGCAGCAAGCCATAGCCGCGCATGGCGCTGCCAACGCTTGATTCGAGCCGATCAGAAGCCGGACGGGTTTCCTTGAGGAAAAACGCGATCAGCAGCAGGCCGAGCACGCCGATGACGGCAATCGCCCAGAAAATCGTGCGCCAGTCACCGAACTGCACCATCAGGCTACCGGCCAGCGGCGCCAGAATCGGCGAGACCGAAAACACCAGCATAAGAAGGCTTTGAAGTTGCGCCGCATCGGCGCCCCTGTAGCCGTCCCGCACGATCGCGCGGGGCAGCGCCATGGCGGCGCAGGCGCCCACGCCCTGCACGAAGCGCGCCGCGATCAGCCATTCGATCGACGGCGCCAGCGCGCAGGCGATAGCGCCGATGCTGAACAGCGCAATGCCGAAATACAGCGGCGGCTTGCGCCCGATCATGTCGCTGATCGGACCATAGAACAGTTGGCAGACCGCGATGGCGGCCATGAAGGCCATCAGGCTCATCTGCACTTCGGCCGTGCTGGCCTGCAGGCTGACGCCGATGGCCGGCAGTGCCGGCAAATACATATCGATAGCGAACGGCCCGATGGCCGATAGCAGGCCAAGCACAAGTGCCGCCCGCAACATTGGGGTATTCATTGCAAAAAACCTCCGCGTGTTCCGGCGCATTGCTGCGGAGGCCACGACGATACCGGTTGAAAAAGGGCTCACGGCTGGCGAGGGAGGTCGCAACCCCGTGATTAGCGCATATTGGACACAAGTGTAAAATTCGTCAAGCAGTTCTGTCCAAAATTTTGGACAATGTTGTAAAATCTAAAAGCCGGTGCTATGTTTTGAGGCAATGAGCCAGATAGAAGCCACCATCCCTGCTTCCCAACCCCGCCCGTTGTCCAAGCGGCAGGCGATACTCGATGCCGCCAAGCGCGCCTTTGTGCGCGACGGTGTCGGTAGCGTCAGCATCGACGGCATTGCCATCGAGGCGGGCGTGTCGCGGCAAACTGTCTATAATCTCATCGGCGACCGTGATCAGCTGTTCATTGCCGTGGTCGAGGATGTCACTGCCCGCTCCAGCGCCTCGCTGATGGCCGTTATAGCCAGCTTCCCCGATCAACCAGATGACATTCAGGCGGCACTGACTGATTTTGCCGTGAATATGTTGGCCCGCTGCTTCTGCGACATGGATGGCCGCGCGCTATCGACCCTGATCAAGCGCGAAGCTTATCGCCATCCAAAACTGTTCGAGACCTGGAAGGAATACGGGCCGGGAAAGGATTTCCCGCTGATTTCCGCCTGTTTCGCCAAGCTCGCCCGCGACGGCTATCTCGACCTGACCGACGTCAGCCAGGCCACGCGGCATTTCCTGGCGCTGGTCTGTTCGGACCTGCCCAATGACGACGCATCGTGCAGCCACCCCACCGAAGACCAACTCCGCCAAACCGCCTCCGCCGGCGTCGCCACGTTTTTACGGGCATTTGGGGCACGGCAGGGCAAATCCTAGATCGTTCGGATTGAGCTTGATCCATGCCCCATCACCGACCTTCCCGCGGACTTGATCCGCGGGCCGCCATCAGCATGGCACAAGCGACGAGAGGCCCGCGGATCAAGTCCGCGGGAAGATCGTGGGGATGAAAGCCAGTGCCCCAATCAAATGCGACCGTCTACCCCCCCAGCACCACCCGATACCGCCGCACCGCCTCCGCAAACCCCATCAGCAGCGCATCGGCGGTAATCCCATGCCCGATCGATACCTCGGCGATATCCGGCATTACCCGCATAAACACCGGCAAATTGTCCAGCGTCAGGTCATGCCCCGCATTGACCACCAGCCCCACCGCATGCGCCGCCCCCGCCGTCACCGCCAGCAACCGCAGATGCTCGTCGCCCTCGGGCGTGCTGTAGCTCCCCCCATAGGGGCCGGTGTAAAGTTCCACCCGATCAGCGCCCATGGCCCTCGCCAGCGCCGGCGCCTCCGGGTCCTCATCGATAAACAGTGAAATCCGGATGCCCGCCGCCTTCATTCGCGCCATCGCCGGCTCCAGAACGGCCCGATCACCGGCAATATCCCAACCGTGGTCCGACGTATTCTGGCTCGGATCGTCCGGCACGAACGTGACCTGATCCGGCGCCACCTGCTCCACCAGCGTCAGGAATTCGGGGCTCGGATACCCCTCGATATTGTATTCCGCCCGCGGATAATCGGCGCGCAACAGCGCTTCCAGCTCATGTACATCGGTGCGGCGAATATGCCGCTCGTCTGGCCGCGGATGAATGGTGATGCCGCTGGCGCCCGCATCGAGCACCACCCGCGCAATGCCGGTGACGCTGGGCCACGGCAGGTTGCGGCGGTTGCGGAGCTGGGCGACGGCATTGAGATTGACGGAAAGAACGGTCATGAAAGCGTCCGGATCATTTCGGCGCGACCATTACACCAATGGGGCCGCAAGCCCAATCGAACCTTTTGATGACCGCCATCAGCTGCGGAAATGCAGCGCCAGGCCGTTACGCCGCCGGCTTGGCCACGGGCTGCTGTTGGGTTGCGCAATGGATGCCACCGCCCGATTCCCCGATCGGATCGATATCGAGCATTTCAACGACGCGTCCCGGATAGAGCGACTGCAGCAATTCCCTGGCATGCGCATCGGCGGCCTCGTCGCCAAACTGGGCCGCAATCACCGCGCCGTTGCAGACATAGTAATTGACGTAGCTGGCGACGAAATCGTCGCGCCGGCTGCGGATATCCACCGGATCGGGCAAACGTACGATCTCCAGTTTGCGGCCATCCGCTGCCGTCGCCTGCTCAAGAATCCGCAGTGTTTCATGCCCGGACACCGACCATGGATCGTCCGGGTCTATCTCGTCGCCGAGCTGGATCAGCACCTTGCCCGGCCCGACAAAGCGCGCCAGCGCATCGATATGATAATCGGTGATGTCCTTTCCCTTGATTCCGGGCGCCCAGATCATCTTGGTTCCGCCCAGCGCGTCCAGCAACCGTGTGCCAATCTCCCCTTCGGAGAGGCGATTGCGGTTCGGATTGGCCCAGCAGCTGCTATGAGCCATCAAAGTCCCCGCGCCGTCATGTTCGACGCCGCCCTGCTCGCCCACCAGCCCCGTGTCCAACAGCGGCACGCCCAGACGCTCCGCCAGGCGCGGCGCAATCAGGGCATCCTCGCGATGGGGCTGCTTGTTGCCCCAGCCGTTGAAGCGGATATGGGCGATGGCCAGCTCGCCCTCGCCATTGCGCACGAAGGTCGGGCCGGAATCCCGGCACCACAAATCGTCGGTGGGAATGTCCCAGACCTCGACCTCGCCGGAGAGCTGCTTGCGCGCCGCATCCACATGCCGCCCGCCAGCTAGCATCACCACCGGCTCATGTTGAGCGATGGAATTGGCAATATCGGCAATGCTCGCCTGCACAGCGGCGAGCGAGGCGCGGTCATACACCTCAAGACTGACCGGCCATTGCATGAAGGTGCGTTCATGCGGCTCGGATTCGAGTGGCATCTCATAGCTGCGCAGAACGTCCACTGGCCTCGTCTCCGCTTGCGCGTGAGAGGTGAAGAGCGGTGCCAGTGTCAGGCTTCCACCCGCCACCAGAAACTGTCTGCGACCAAACATGACGCGCTCCCTGTCGATCCTTCGTCTGCCGATAGGTTAGCATAGAGGGCGGCCATGGACACCGCCCGCACCGTTACATGCCCTTTGCGAGGCGCTCCATCACCGCTTGCAGTCACATCCCTTCAGGACCGCGCGAAATCGCCGCCAGCCCGGTGCGCACCACCTCGACCAGTCCCAACGGCGCCATCAGCGCGATGAAACTGTCGATCTTGCTCGACTTGCCGGTCAGCTCGAACACGAAGCTCGTCACCGACGCATCCACGATCTGCGCCCGGAACGCATCGGCCAGCCGCAAGGTCTCGGCACGATGCTCGCCCGAACCCGCCACCTTGATCAGCGCCAGCTCGCGCTCGATCGACGCGCCTTCGGCCGTCAGGTCATGCACCTTATGCACCGGGATCAGCCGTTCGAGCTGCAGCTTGATCTGCACCAGCGTTTTGGGCGTCGCCACCACCACCACCGTGATGCGACTAAGTCGCTTATTGTGTTCGGTCTCGCTGACGGTGAGGCTATCGATATTGTAGCCACGCGCCGAAAACAGGCCGACGACCCGCGCGAGGATTCCCGGCTCGTTATCGACGAGAACCGACAGTGTATGCTTCTCGATCTGCTGGGTTTCCTGGGTCAGGAAATAGGCGGAGCCGGTGGGCTGCAAATGTGCGTTCATTTTCTTGTTCCTCTGGCATGAGTTTTGGCGAGTGAAAATTCGTCCTGCCGAGTCAGTTGGCGTGGTCGTCGAGAACCGGAGCGGAGCGTACTTAAGTACGTGAGCACCGGAAGCGGAGACGACCGCGCCAGATGGCCGGCGGGGCGGATTTGCGCCGCCTAAACCAGCGCCCTTCCTGCTTCGTCGATGATCGAGCCAATGTTTGCCGTATCGGGCAAGATGATCTCATTGTGCGGCTTGCCCGACGGGATCATCGGCAGGCAATTCTCGTCCTTCTCGACGAGGCAATCGAACAGCACCGGCCCCTCATAATCGAGCATTTCGGTGATCGCCTTATCCAGCTCCGCCGGGTTCGAGCAACGAATGCCCTTGCCGCCCAAGGCCTCCGCCAGCTTGACGAAATCGGGCAGCGAGTCGGAATACGAATGCGCGTGACGCGAGCCATGCAGCAGGTCCTGCCACTGGCGGACCATGCCCATGCGCTCATTGTTGAGGATGAAAATCTTGACCGGCAGGCGATACTGCACCGCCGTCGAAAACTCCTGCATCGTCATCTGCACGCTGGCCTCGCCGGCGATGTCGATCACCAGCGCATCGGGATGGGCCACCTGCACGCCCACCGAAGCCGGCAGGCCATAGCCCATCGTCCCCAGCCCGCCCGACGTCATCCAGCGGTTCGGCTTGTCGAAATGAAAATGCTGCGCCGCCCACATCTGGTGCTGCCCCACTTCGGTGGTGATGTAAACGTCCTTGTCCTTGGTCATCTCATACAGCCGCTCGATGGCATATTGCGGCTTGATGATGGTGTCGGAATTCTTGTAGCCGAGCGAATTAACGGCCCGCCACTTGGCAATCTGCTTCCACCACGGCGCAATCGCCTCGGTGCGCGGCTGGTTGGTCTTGCTGCGATAGATCCGCACCATTTCCGCCAGCACCCGCGCGCTGTCCCCGATGATCGGCACATCCACCGTGATCACCTTATTGATCGAGGACGGGTCGATATCGACATGGATCTTGCGGCTATTGGGCGAGAACGCATCGACGCGCCCGGTAATCCGGTCATCGAACCGCGCCCCGATATTGATCATCAGATCGCAATCGTGCATCGCCAGATTGGCTTCATACGTCCCGTGCATGCCCAGCATGCCCAGCCATTGCGGATTGGACGCGGGAAACGCGCCCAGCCCCATCAGTGTGGAGGTCACCGGGAAACCCGTCAGTTCCGCCAGTTCGCGCAGGTGCTCGGACGCTTCCGGCCCCGCATTGATGACGCCACCGCCGGTATAAAACACCGGCCGCTCGGCGCGCAGCATCAGCTCCACCGCCGCCTCGATAGCCGCATGATCGCCGTCCATGCGCGGCCGATAGCTCGGATGGCGCAGGTTCTCGATATCGGGCTTGGAATACATGCCGAGCGCGAACTGCACGTCCTTGGGAATATCGATCACCACCGGGCCGGGACGGCCAGTGGTCGCGATCAGGAAGGCCTCGTGCATGATGCGCGGCAGGTCATTGACGTTCTTGACCAGGTAATTGTGCTTGGTGCAGCTGCGGGTGATGCCGACCGTGTCGCATTCCTGGAACGCATCCGAGCCGATCAGATTGGTGGGCACCTGCGCGGTGATGCAGATCAGCGGGATCGAATCCATCAACGCATCGGTCAGCGGCGTCACCGCATTGGTCGCGCCTGGGCCCGAGGTCACCAGCACGATGCCCGGCTTGCCGGTCGAGCGAGCATAGCCCTCGGCCATGTGACCAGCGCCCTGCTCGTGGCGCACCAGAATGTGCTGGATCTTGTCCTGCTGGAACAGCGCATCATAGATCGGCAGTGCCGCGCCGCCGGGATAGCCGAAAATGAACTCGACCCCCTGATCGGTCAGCGCCTGTATCACCATTTCCGCGCCGGTCATCTGTTCGGCCATCTTCGGTCTCCTCGGTCGGCAGCGCTCTGGCATGCCGTTTCGTCTGTTTCGTGGCGCCTTTAGTCCGCATCACCGGAAAAAAGGCAATAAAAAAGGCCCCGTGTGGGACCTGTGTTACGCGCATCAGCTTGCTCGCGGGGAGTTACCCCACGGTGCCAATGCGCGTTCGTACTACGAGAATGGATGCCCGCACGGGACCGCTCCTGAAAATCTAATGGCCGCATTGATAAGAGCAAGTGCGCCGCCCTGTCAAGCGCGCGCGTCAGCTTCGAGACGCGCAGCCATTCACTTAAGTCATAACTTAAGCGTTGACAGGTCGAAATCCGTCATTTAACTTTCCTCTTAACAAACAACGGGAGACCACCATGACTGAACGCTCTATCGCCCACGGCACCTTCACCGTCGAGCGCCATTATCCGGCCAGCCCCAAGCGGGTGTTCCAGGCCTGGGCCGATCCCAAGATCAAATCCAAATGGTTCGGCACCTCGCCCGAGGACACCAAGGAATTCGATTTCCGCGTCGGCGGCCGTGAATATGCCGAGGGCAACGGCTTCAGCTTCGACGTCTCCTATCGAGATATCGTGCCGGATAACCGCATCATCTACACTTACGAAATGGCGCTGGGCGGCCCCAAGATTTCCGTCTCCGTCGCCGCCGTGGAACTGCGCCCCGAAGGCGAGGGCACCCACATGATCGTCACCGAACACGGCTGCTTCCTCGATGGCCTCGACAATGTCGAGCAGCGCCAGAAGGGCACCGAATGGCTGATGGACAAACTGGGTGAAGAATTGACCCGCCAGATGGCGAGCTGATTTACAACGCCGGACTCGCGGCTGCCCACCGGGCGCAATGCTTCAGTCGACACCTCCCCCCTTCCAGGGGAGGATCAAGGTGGGGGTCTTTCTGCCGGACTTGGGCTCTCCAACCCCACCCAACCTCCCCCTAGGAGGGGGAGGAGCCGATCGGTGGCCCTGCCAAGTTGGTGCCCGGCCATAGGCGACAGCCCTTCCCTTATGGGGCGGGCCACGGCCAAACAGCGCCAAAGGGCACCGGATGGCGGATGAACAAACTCGGCGAGGAGTTGAACCGTAAGCTGGCGAGCTGATCTTCATCCAGCCAAGACACGCCCAGCCCTGACCGATGGAATCCCGCCACCTACGACCGGATTTCATTGCCACGGGAGCGAGAGTCCACAATTCCGCGCGCCGCCAACCACCCAAAACAACAGAAACCGGTTTCAGTCTAAATCCCACCAACAACTGTGCCGGGCGCTCACTCCGGCCTAACTTGGTCTTTTAGACTGCCACCATTCAAACCAACTCAACAACGGCCATAAAAAAAAGGCCCCTCAAGGGGGCCTTTCTCGTTTTGCGGTATTCTAGAACTTAGCTGACCAGGGTCAGGTTGGTCGCGGAAACCTTGCCGTCACGGCCGGTTTCGAGTTCGTAGGTCACCTTGTCGCCTTCGTACAGGCCCTGCAGGCCCGAACGCTGAACAGCGGAGATGTGAACGAACGCGTCCTTATCGCCGCCTTCAGGCGAGATAAAGCCGAAGCCCTTGGTGGTGTTGAAGAATTTAACGGTACCGGTGAAAGTAGACATGCTTGTGATCCTCACAAATAAGTGGGTGCCGCGCCGCGCGGCTAAGGGTTCAAACCGGGTTTTGCAAGGTGCGAGACCCGGGCCTAACGATTCACAGATCAGGAGGTAGCCAAGCTTCCCGGCGAGCCGGTCGATTAGATAGCGCAAGACGAGTGTAAACGTATTCGATGAATATGGCTTCAAACGAAGACGATTACAAGGCCATTCCCGATTAGGAATAAAAACACCCGACCCAAGACTGGCTCGGATCGGGTGCTTTGGCGCCACTTAAGGCGCGCAGCCGCATGGGGCGATGCGGCTGATAGGATTTAGCCGCGCGGGCAGGTATCCTTGTAACGCTGGCCACGCGAATTCTCGTACCAGCACAGGTTATTGCTGTTCGGTACGCGGCCAATCATGTTACCGACCGCAGCGCCGGCGACGGCACCAACACCCGCGCCCACGGCCGTGCTCAGAACCGAGCCACCCAAAGCCGCGCCAACGACAGCGCCACCAACGCCGCCAACAGCGGCGCCCTGTTGTGTGGTGGTGCAAGCCGTCATGGATAGAGCGGCGCAGGCGATGATCAGAAATTTATGCATTAGGAAACCCTCCGAGAAACAATCGAGGCTCAAACGTGTGGCCACGGACTTGGTTCCAATACAATTTTAACCAAACTGTGTCCGCTTCCTATTTACCCACAGTCCGGCTGAAGACGCCGCCAATAATGACTGCGAGCCAGCCGCCGATCATGCCCACGCCACCGATCGGCGCGGCCATGGGGAAAGCGGCATGCCCAAGATACTGCCGCACCAGCAGGTCGCCGGCGAAGACCAGCGTGCCCAGCCCCAGCAGGATCGCGGCCGCATCGAACAGCCGCCCACGCAGCGATGACAGCCCCAGCGCCAGCAGAGCCGGTCCATGCGCCAGGCATACCATGGCGATTGGCCCCAGATTGGTACCATCGCCGCCGTGGCTGGCCGCAGCCGCCGCCATCACCCCGCCGCCACCCAAAATGCCCGCCACCACGATCGTCAGCCGCGCCAAAACCGGGTTGGTCTGTGCCATGAAATTTCCATCCTGCGCTGTCGCGGGCGGCGCCATGCCGTCCGCCCTTTCCCCTGCCCTCGCCTTCGGCTAAACCGAAAGCGCGAATGGGACGACATATCATGACCGATCAGACAACGGCAGCGCGCCACGCTGCCGCAGAACGCGTTGCGCAATCCACTGGCTGGACGACTGAACTGCGCGCCATGTTCACCCTAGCCTGGCCGCTGGTCATCGCCCAACTGGCGCAGAACGCCCTCACCACCACCGACGTCATCATGATCGGCTGGCTTGGCCCCACCTATCTGGCCGCCGCCACGCTGGCGACCACCTTCCTTATGCCCTTCCTCGTGGCAGGCATGGGCATTGTGGGCGCGGTGGCGCCGCTGGTGGCGCAGGCGCGCGGCGCCCGCGATATCAAGGCCGTCCGCCGCATCGTGCGCCAGGGCGCCTGGGCCGCCATTCTGCTCGCCGCGCTGCTGACCCCGTTGATCTGGCAGATCAAGCCGATTTTCCTCGCGCTGGGTCAGAATGCCAGCGCCACCGAAATGGCTGAGCAGTTCATTCACATCGGCGTCTGGATGCTGTTTCCGGCGCTGTTGCTCACCGTGCTGCGCTCGCTGGTGTCGGCGTTCGACGACACGCGCGTCATCCTCTGGATCACCGTGGCCGGCGTGTTCTTCAATGCCGGGATGAACTACCTGCTGATTTTCGGCAATTTCGGCTTTCCCCGGCTGGAACTGCGCGGCGCCGCGATTTCCACTGTCACCACCAATCTGCTGATGTTTGCGCTGATGCTGGCCTATGTGCTGCGCCATCGCCGCTTCAAGCGCTTCCACATCCTGCTGCGCTTCCATAAGCCCGACTGGCTCCGCTTCCGCGAAATCTTCCGCATCGGCACGCCGATCGGGCTGACCGTGCTGGCCGAAGTGGGCCTGTTCACCGCCGCCGCGCTGCTGGTGGGTCTCCTGGGCACCGATGAAGTGGCGGCCCACGCCATCGCCCTGCAATGCGCCTCGATGGCCTTCATGGTGCCCCTGGGCATCGGCGCCGCCACCACGGTGCGCGTTGGCCTCGCCTATGGCCGCAGCGACCCCCAGGGCGTGCATCGCGCCGGCTGGACCGCCATCGCCGTCGGCGTCGCCTTTATGGCGCTATCGTGCCTCTTGTTCCTGACGCTGGCGCCCGTTGTGGTCGGCCTGTTCCTCAACGCCAACGAGCCGGCCAATGCCCATGCGCTCGCGCTCGCCGCAACCTTCCTTGTCGTCGCCGGCGTGTTCCAGCTGGTCGATGGTGCGCAGGTCGTTTCGGCCCACGCCCTGCGCGGGCTCAGCGACACGACGGTGCCGATGATCCTGGCCATTGCCGGCTATTGGCTCATTGGCCTGCCGATCGCCTATGTGCTGGGCTTTGTGGTGCAATGGCGCGGCGTCGGCATCTGGATCGGCCTTGCGGCCGGCCTCGCCTTCGTCGCCGTAGTGCTGGTCGCCCGCTTTGCCCTGCGCGAACGCCTGGGCCTCATGCGGCCCCGCTAAAAATCTTCGGCCTTAATGCTGAGGCCCGAGAGCCCCGATCCAGTCTCCTCCCCCCGGGGGGAGGGCCAGGGTGGGGGTTCCAGACCGCCCACCGGCTCCATGTCATCTTCTCGTCCCGCCCCAAAAGAGCAGCCGGCCTCAATACCCGGTGGCGTTCTGTATAAAGTCGGCGCGCGCTCGCAAGGCGACGTCCGATTTCACATCCACCATGGCGTGCATGAAGGCCGATAGCGCCGGGCACAAATCAGGATCGGTCGCCCTGCCCCCGGCAATCGATGCGAGGTAGGACGGGGGATGGCCATCGGTGACGATCTGGCTCATCACCTGCTTCCAGTCTTCCTCGCTGGCCGGCCCGACCGCATCGGGGTCTTCCAGCGCACTGACCACGGCGGAAAAATAGGCCGCGCTCTGCCGGTCCAACTCCAGCGCATAGCCCGGTGCCGCGCCGATCGTGTACAGCGCTCCCGCGCCGTCCGTGGCAAACCCGCCGCACACCGCCGCGCCATCACGCTGCAGCACGCTCTGGTAAAAATCGGCCAGGCTCAGCACCACCAGCGCTGACATGTCGGCCCGCGCAAACTGCAATTGCGACGCATACTGCTTGCGCAGCGCCGTCAACTCGAGAAAAGCCCGCTGCATCTTGAGCTGTGGCGAGATTTCCGTGCTGTCGATATCGCCGAAACTCTGTTCCAGCGCCTGCAGGTCTTGCGGAAAATCGGCAGCCAACACACTGCGGGTAACCGGGTACTGTTCGGCGAAGAGTGCCGCAGTCGTCTCGTTAGTGGTTTCGACAGCGAACGCCGGCGGAGCCAGCGCGGCGAGGGCAACAAGGGCAATTGCAAAAAGCTTCATGGCCGAACTCTGCAAACTGCGATGCATCCAGTCAATCCTATTGTCGCGGCCAATCGCCCATGCGATTGCGAAACCACGTCCGCTGCCGCTTGGCATATTGATGGGTGGCGGTGATCGCCAGCCGCAGCGCCTCCTCGCGCGACAATCGTCCCGCCAACCAATCGGTAATCTCGGGCACCCCGATCGCCTTCATCGCCGGCAGGCTGGGATCGATATGCTGCGCCAGGATCGCCTCCACCTCCTCCACCGCGCCACTCTCGAACATCGCCTCGAACCGTCGCGCGATCCGAGCGCGCAACACATCGCGATCCGGGTCCAAAACCAGCCTTTCGATTTTCCAGCTTTCCAGCATGCTGGCTCGCGGCGCGTCCTGAAAGCTCGAAATCGTCTGCCCCGTCGCCCGCTTCACAGCAAGCGCCCGGATCACCCTTTGCGGGTCCGCAACCTTGAGCCGAGCTGCAGTCTCGGGGTCTTCCCGCTGCAGCAGAGCCAGCCGCTCGCCTGCATCCAGCGCTTGAATCTCCTGTTGAACTTCAAGTGCCACAGCCTCCGGCACCTGCGGAATTTCGGCGAATCCATTTAGCAACGCATCGAAGTAAAGCCCTGTCCCGCCTACAAAAATCAGCGGCCGTCCCTCCGTCTCAGCAATCGCCTCCGCCACCGCATCCAGCCACCGCCCCGTCGAAAACCGCACCGCCGCCGGCACAAATCCATAAAGCCGATGCTCCGCCCGAGCCAAGTCCGCCGCCCCCGGCCGCGCCGTCACCACCGCCAGCGTGTCATAAACCTGCATCGCGTCGGCATTGACGATCACCGCCCCCCGCTCTGCCGCCATGCCAAGCGCCAGCGCCGACTTGCCGCTGGCAGTCGGACCCGCTATCAGCACTGCAACTCGCCCGCTCATCACCGACATCCCCAAGAGACCTCACCTATGCCGGTTCTCTGCCTCATCGCCAATCCCACCGATAGCGAACTCGACGTGGCCCTGGCCGCCCGCGTGGTCAAACAGGTGGGGGGCGAGCTTAACTGGCTTAACCATTCTATTGCCTGCGAAATCCTTGAGCCGAAGTCAACCGATGCGCTCGCCGAGGCCCGCGAAATCATCGGCGCCGCCAAGGTCGATGCAGCCCTCGTGCCCACGGAAAATCGCCGCAAGCAGCTCCTCGTCGCCGACATGGACTCCACCATGATCAACGAGGAATGCATCGACGAGCTGGCCGCCGCCATCGGCATCAAGGACCGGGTCGCCGCCATTACCGACCGCGCCATGCGCGGTGAACTGGACTTCGGCCAGGCGCTCGACACCCGCGTCGCCCTGCTCAAAGGCCTGCAGCGCAAGGTCATCGAAGCCGTCCGCCGCGAAAACATCACCCTCGCCCCCGGCGGACGCGCGCTCATCTCCACCATGAAGGCCTATGGCGCCTATACCTCGCTGGTCTCGGGCGGCTTCACCATCTTCGCCGATTATTTCGGCAAGCGCATCGGCTTCGACGAAGCCATCGCCAATGTGCTGCTGTTCGAGGACGACGCCCTAACCGGCACGGTGCAAAAGCCCATCGTCGACAAGAACACCAAGCGAGAGCGCCTGACGGCCCTGGCGACTGAACGCAACCTGCCACTGAGCCAGACCATTGCGGTCGGTGACGGCGCCAACGATCTCGACATGATCCGCATCGCCGGCTTCGGCGTGGCCCTCCACGCCAAGCCTGCCGTCGCCGCCGAGGCCGGCGTCCGCATCGACCACGGCGACCTCACCGCCCTGCTCTATCTGCAGGGCTATGACGATGAAGAGATCGTGCGGTGATCATCGAAACCGAAAGGCTCTTTATCCGCCAGTGGCAGGACGGCGACCGCGCCGCCTATGCCAGCTTCGTGGCCGATCCGGTGGTCCGCCGCTTCTATGTCGATACCTTAACGGGCGAGCAGAGCGACGCTGCGGTCGATAGCTACATCGAAGGCTATGAGCGAGACGGCTTCGGCTTCTGGCCGGCCATCCGCAAAAGCGACGGTGCGCTGATCGGCGACGTCGGCCTGGCGCCGGTACGGATGTCCCTCAATGGCTCGCCACCTGCCGAAATCGGCTGGCTCCTTGGCCAACAATTCTGGGGCCAGGGCTACGCACCAGAAGCCGCTCGTGGCGTATTGGATTTTGCCTTCAAAAACTTTGGCTTGCCCGAAATCGTGGCTTTCACCTCCACCTCCAACATGCCAAGCCAGCGCGTCATGCAGAAACTCGGCATGCTGCTCGATCCCGATGGCGACTTCGAGCATCCATTGGTTCCGGAAGGCCACAAGCTACGGCCGCACGTGCTTTATCGCATCCCCAATCCGAACCCGATTTAGCCCAACTTCACCGCAATAAACCGGCTCGATCCCGCCGGGTCGGTGACCTTGAACAGCACCACCGGGCGTTTGGCGGTGCTGGCTTCGGTTACCAGCGCTTCGATCTCCTCGACGCTGGACACTGCCTTCTGGTTGACCTCGGTGATCAACAGGCCCGGAATCATTCCCTTTTCATAGGCATCGCTGCCATCGGTCACCTCTGTGATGATGATGCCGTTGACGGCCGCGTCGATCCCGAATTCGGCCCGTGCCGCGTCGTTCAGCGGTGCCACGCCGAGGCCAAGCAACTCATCTAGCCCGACAGCAGGCGCGGTATCCGCCATTGCCGGCGCCGGCGCGTCGGTGCCCGCCACCATCGCCGTATCGCCCGGCACTTCGAGCCGGCCGAGCGTGATATCGACGTCCTCTTCGGAGCCGTTGCGCAACACCTTGACCGGCACGGCTCGACCAACCGCGGTCTCGGCCACGATGCGCGGCAGGTCGCGCATTCGCGCCACCGTCTTGCCGTCGAACTGCAAAATCACGTCGCCTTCCAACAGCACGCCAATCGACGGTCCTGCCGGATCCACATCCACCACCATGGCCCCATTGGTATTGGGCCGGTCCAGACTGAGCGCGATATCGTCGGTAACTTCCTGAATGCCGACCCCGAGCCAGCCGCGCCGCGTCTCGCCGAACTCGGTCAGTTGGCGCACCACGGGCGACGCCAGATTGCCCGGCACGGCAAAGCCGATACCCAGCGATGAGCCGCCCCGCGCGATGATGGCCGTATTGATGCCCACCACCTTGCCATACATGTCGAACAGCGGTCCGCCCGAATTGCCCTGGTTGATCGAGGCATCGGTCTGGATGAAATTATCGTAAGGCCCCGCCTCGATATCGCGATTGCGCGCCGAGACGATGCCGAGCGTCACCGAACCGCCCAGCCCGAATGGATTGCCGATCGCCATGACCCAATCACCGACCTGTGCGCTGTCGCTGTCGCCGAATTGCACAAAGGGCAACGGCGTTGGCGACTCGATCTTGAGCACGGCCAGGTCCGTCTTGTCGTCATGCCCGGCCAGCTTCGCTGGCAGCCGGCGCCCATCGGTCAGATAGATCTCGATCTCGTCGGCGCCCTCGATGACGTGATTATTGGTGACGATATAACCGTCGGCGCTGATAATGAAACCGGAGCCCAGGCTGGTGGCCTCCTGCATCGGGCCTTTGCCCTTGCCCTCATTGGGGTTGAGGTGGTCGAACATGTCCCCCAGCGGCGAACCCTCGGGAAATTCGGGGAAGGGCGTACCGCCCGGCACGTGCGTGGTACTGCCGATATTGACCACGGCTGGCGATAATTGCGCCGCCAGCGCGGCGACGGATTTCGGGCCCTGCGGCTCGGCCTGAGCATAGACGGGGCTGCTGGCCAGAACCACGGCCAGCACCAATCCTGCGATTGCAAAACGCCCCATGCTGCACTCCCCTACTCATCGGCATTTGACGCAAAGCCAATTTAGCCGCGCTGGCGCGGGAAGCAACCGGCTCGATTGCGCGATAGGGTTAACCCGGCACAAGAAACAGTGAAGCCGGCGCTGTCGGAGGATAGCGCCGGCTTCGGATTGGGCGAATTGCGTCTTACTGGACCGCAGGAGCGGCCGGCGTTTCTGCCGGCGCGGCGGGGACAATCGGATCAACCGGCGCCGGTACGTCGGTGCCGACCGTGGGCGTCAGTTGAGAGCCATCCTGCAGTGTAATGGTCGGCGGCGCGGGCGACTCTTCGATACCCAGGCCATCCAGCGCCGGCTCGTTGGACGGCGGTGCCGTCAACGGAGCCGCTGTCGGCTGGATCGGCGGAGCCAGATTGGTACTGGCGGCCGGGAGCGAGCCGTTGGAGCCGAAGTACTTGAAGAACTCCGAATCCGGCGACAGCACCATCGTCGTGCCAGTCCCGACCAGCGACTTGCGATAGGCCTGCATCGAACGATAGAACTCAAAGAACTCCTCGTTCTGACCATAGGCCGCCGCAAACAGCCGGTTACGTTCGGCGTCGCCAGTACCACGAATGATTTCCGCGTCACGGGTTGCCGCAGCCACGATTTCCACAGCCTGACGATCGGCGATAGCGCGCAGGCTCTGTGCCTGCTCCTGACCACGAGCCCGCAGCAGGGCGGCCTCGGCCAGACGCTCGGCGCGCATGCGTTCAAACGTTGTCGCCGACACTTCAGCGTCGAGATCGGTGCGCAGGATACGCACATCGACCACGTCGATACCCAGTTCGGCCAGATCAGGCCGGATCAGGTCGCGCACTTCCTGCATCATCTGCGCGCGCTGTTCCGACAGCGCCGCATTGAATTCACGCAAGCCGTAGACCTGGCGCAGGGCCGAGTCGAGGCTGGCCCCGATACGGTCTTCGGCCACCGAAAGCTGGCCGGTGGCACGCTCGCGGAACAGACGCGGATCGGCGATCCGATAGGTCAGGAACGCGTCAACCTGGTAGAAGGCATTGCCCGAAACCTGGACGCGCATATTGGCGATATCGTAGCGCAACAGACGATCTTCGATGATCTGGACGCTATCGACGATATCGGTCGGCACCTTGAAATAGATGCCCGGTTCGGTGCGGACATCGGTGATCTGGCCGAAGCGCATGACGATAGCCTGCTGGCGCTCGTCCACCACATAAAGCGACGAGAACAGCACATAGATAGCCGCGACGATAAGGACGCCGATGACGATGAGACGGTTTTGCATGGCTTAGTTCCCCGTCGTCTGGTTGGTCGTCGCGGGGACGTTGGTTTTCGGGCCGGGCTTCAACTCAGGCAATGGGAGATAGGGGATAACACCCTGCCCCCCTTCGCCTTTTTCGAGCAGGACCTTTTCCGATCCGCCCAGTACGTCTTCCATCGTCTCGAGGAACAGGCGCTTGCGCGTTACCTCGGGCGAGTTGACGTATTCGGCATAGACGGCGTTGAAGCGCTCTGCCTCACCGGTCGCTTCCTGCACCACGCGGTTGGTATAGGCGGCGGCGTCTTCGCGCAGCGCCGCAGCACGGCCACGGGCATTACCCAGCAGCGTATTGGCATAGGCGCGGGCCTCTTCCTGCAGGCGGGTCTCATCCTGTCGGGCACGCTGCACTTCGTTGAAGGCATCGATGACTTCAGCCGGCGGGCCGGCGTTTTCGATCAGCACCTGGCTGACATTCACGCCAAGGCCGTAGCTCTGCAGGATGCCCTGCGTGATGGAGAGCACTTCGGCCGAAACGCCGCTTCGGTCATCGCTGTAGATGTCCTGTGCGGGACGGCGGCCGACGACTTCGCGCATGGCGCTTTCGGCGGCGAAGCGGACCATGGATTCTTGGTCGCGTACATTGAACAGGTATTGCACCGGATCGTTGATCGCCCAGAACACCGAGAACTGCACGTTGACGATGTTCTGGTCGCCCGACAGCATCAGGCCTTCATCGGAGCTTGTTGAGGCATTGGTCCGCGATCCGCTGGCATTGGCGACGCCGATTTGGGTCTGGTTGACGGTGGTGACCACCCGCTCAACCGTTTCCATGGGCCACAGATGGAAATGCAGCCCAGGCATGGAAAGCTCGGGCTTGGGCTGGCCGAAGCGCAGCTCGACGCCAACTTCCTGCGGATCGATCGTGTAGATCGAGTTCAGCAGCCAGAAGCCGATGACGACAACGACGCCGCCGATGATGGCCCAGCGTCCGCCCGGCAAGCCGCCCTGGAATTGGTCGCGGCCGCGATTGAGAATATCTTCGAGGTTGGGCGTCTTGCCCGGCCGGCGTGGCCCGCCGCCACCGCCCGGGGCTTGGCCCCATGGTCCGCCGTTATTGTTGCGGCCACCGTCGCCTCCGTTATTCTCCCACGGCATCGCGTCCCTTTCGGATGTTTTATAAAGTCATTGCAGCCCTATATAGGGAAGGCTTCTCCGCCGATCAATGCGCACTGTCCTAACGCCGCTCGTACACTTTGACGCGGTAGGTGGCGCTGTCCTTGTCGGAGGGGGTAATCTCGGGCAGATCGACCACTGCCCACTCTTCAGGATGGATCGTGGGAAACCGTACATCCCCCTCCGGATGCAGGTCGATATGGCTGATATAGAGCCGGTCGGCCCGGTTCATAAGCTGGGCATAAAGCTCGCCCCCGCCAATGATCATGATCTCGTCAACGCCATCCGCCGCGGCGATGTTTCGCGCCTCTGCCAGCGCCGCATCGATGCTGAAAAACACCAGCGTGCCCTCGGGCTGGTAGCCCTCTTGCCGCGTAACGATGATGTTGGCGCGCCCCGGCAGAGGCTTGCCGACCGTCTCGAACTGTTTGCGCCCCATGACGATGGGCTTGCCCATGGTCATGCGCTTGAAATAGGCGAAATCGGACGGAATGCGCCATGGGATGGTCTGGCGGGAGCCGATCACGCCATTCTCGGCCACACCGGCAATCATGGCGATCCGCACGCTCATGCGGCACCCAACCGCAGTAGCGCATCACCCTCGACGCGCACCTTGGTCCATTCGTCCTGCATGACGCCGCCCTGCGATTTGTAGAACTCGATGGACGGTTCGTTCCAGTCGAGCACCCACCATTCGAAGCGTCCGAGCCGTTCTGTGACACAGCGCCGCGCCAGGTCGGTCAGCAGCGCCTTGCCGATGCCCTTGCCGCGCAGTTCGGGATCGACATAAAGGTCTTCCAGCCAGATACCGTGCCGCCCCTGGAACGTCGAGTATGTGTAGAACCAGAGGGCAAACCCGACCGGCTTGCCCTCCCATTCGGCGATCTCGCAGAACACTTTGGGTTCGGCTCCAAACAAGTCGCGAACCACGTCCGCTTCACTCGCCTTGGCCTCGTTTTCAAGCTTTTCATACTTGGCCAACGCCAGCACGAACGCGACAATGGTCGCCGTGTCTTCCGCTATCGCTGGCCGAATGACGAGACTCATTGCTGCCAATCGTTCTTGACCAGCAACAGCACTTCCAGCTCGTCCTCATAGGGCGGCGACCAATCCGTCGCGGTCATCTGGAACGTGGTCGGGCCAATCTTCTTGACGCCCTCGCCGCAGAACGACACCAGGTTCGCCTCGTCGCCCTTGTCCACGGTCAGCGAGAACTTGCCGATCGGGCCGAACCAGTTATTGCCGGTCGACCAGATGTAGGAAATCCAGCTCTCGGTGAACGGATAGGTGGTGTAGCCGTCCGTCGTTTTGCCCTGTTTCTTGATGGCCGCGATCAGGTCATCATCGACACAATATTTCTTCTGATAGGCGGCGAGCTGCTCGTTGGAATAGGTATCGTCGTCCGAGCTCTTCATGAACGTGGCGATCACTGTGCCGCCGACGCTGGGCTTGTAGGTGTGAACCACATCGGCGTCCTTGCCGGCCTCGAAGGTGGCTTCCCAGCTATAGGTCGAGCGCAGCGTCCACATTGGGGTCGTATCCACCTGCGGGCCGTTTCCGGCATCGTATTCCATGGGAATTACCAGGCCCTGCCCGGTCAGCGTCGCCTTGTCGGCGTCAGACAGCGCGTTTAGCGCCGCGAGCGTTTCCTGGCCATAGGGGGCCAGCGGAATGCCCATTTTCTTCAGCTCTTCGGAATAGTCGATATTGTTGGCGAACGCATATTGATGCAGCACCGCATCCACCGGTTTGCCGTTGAACGTGGTCTGGAAGCCAAAGATATTCTCGGGATCTTCGGTAGGAATACCCACCATGAAATCGCCATCGCCCGTGATGTCGGGCATCGGGAACGCCACCAGGATATGCTGGTCCTGATCCGATTTGTTGTGGAACTTGTAGACCACCTTGACCTGCTCGGCGGAGATCGAGAGGTCTTCCGAGGCCATCTCGATATCCTCATTGGTCACGAAGACCAGCCCGCCGGTGCCCAATTGAGCCGTGGTATCGTTGGCCATGGCCGGCAGCGGCGCGAGCAACAGCGCACAGGCCAGCGCGTGAATCAGCTTCATCTCTTGTCTCTCCAAAGACGCAATAGGTTCAAGCGCTTCCCCGGGCCACCCGAATCTTATCCTCAGGAAAAAGCCCGGCATCGACGCACCATCTAGCGCTTAATCGTCGCCACCTGAAAGGTAGCTGAACCGAATAGCTAAACCGCTATCGGCGCCTTGATATGGGGCAGCGGATCATAGCCCTCGATCGCGATATCCTCGAAGGTGAAGGCCTCGAGTTCCTTCACTTCTGGGTTCAGCACCAGCTTGGGCAGCGCTCGCGGCGCCCGCGTCAACTGCTCGCGCGCCTGATCGAAATGGTTGGAATAGAGATGCACATCGCCAAAGGTATGCACGAAATCGCCCACCTGCAGCCCCGTCACCTGCGCCACCATATGCGTCAACAGCGCATAGGACGCGATGTTGAACGGCACGCCGAGAAACGTATCGGCCGAGCGCTGATAGAGCTGGCAGCTCAGTTTCCCATTGGCCACATAGAACTGGAAGAGGCAGTGGCACGGCGGCAGCGCCATCTCGTCGACTTCCGCCGGGTTCCACGCCGAAACGATATGCCGCCGCGAATCCGGCTTGGTGCGGATCGAGTGCACCACATTGGCAATCTGGTCGATATGCCCGCCACCGGGCGTCGGCCAACTACGCCATTGCGAGCCATAGACCGGCCCCAGATCGCCATTCTCGTCGGCCCAGAAATCCCAGATCTTGACGCCGCGCTCCTGCAGCCAGCGCACATTGGTCTCCCCGCGCAGGAACCACAGCAGCTCATAAACAATCGACTTGATATGCAGCTTCTTGGTGGTCAGCAGCGGAAACCCCTGCCCCAGATCGAACCGCATCTGATACCCGAACAGCGAGCGCGTGCCCGTACCGGTCCGGTCCCCCTTGTCGGTGCCATGTTCAAGAATATCGGCGAGAAGCTTGAGATAGGGCTGCATGGGATCATCCTAATGCGATTCGCTCGCCACCTCAGGCCGTTCCCACCGACTTTTCCACGAGCCGCGTCAGCAGGTCGATCTGCTCCTGCTGCTTGCCGATCAGCCGTTTGAGATCATCATTGCGCAACTGGTCGATCTTGTCGTGCAGCGCCATGATTTCAATCTCCGCCTTGAGATTGCACTCATAGTCATGGCCGGTCACCAGGCGATCCTTGGCCGCCTGCCGGTTCTGGCTCATCATGATCACCGGCGCCTGCACCGCCGCCAGCATCGACAGTAGCAGGTTGAGGAAGATGAACGGGTAAGGATCCGGTGCCCCGCCGCGCAACAGCAGATTGTAGCCGACCCAGGCCAGCAGCACGACGCCGAAGCTGATCAGGAAGGTCCATGAGCCGCCAAAGGAGGCGACGCCATCGGCGAGCCGCTGCCCGAATGTCGATTTGTCGTCGAACACTTCGCTCGTATCGCGCGACAGCGCCTGTCTGCCGATCGCCTGCTTCAGCACCTGACGTTCGCGCTTGGTCAGCGCCTGCTCGCCCTTGCCCAGAAAGCGCTCGGCAGCGGTGATGAGTTTGTCGCTCGAAGTATCGGTCATGGCTGGCTCTCTTGGCTTGTCGCCACCAATCTACACCGATTTCATGGCTTTCGCCGCTATGACACCTTCGGCATGTGACTGTCCGATGTCACAATTATCGCCCAGGCTATTTTCATCGCGCCCCGCCCCGCCTATATAGAAGCTGCTCGCAAGAGCTATGGCGATAAACTGTCATCGTAATAAACCTTTCGGACCCGGGGGCAGTACCCGGCGCCTCCACCATCTCCCCCTCTCGAAGGGGTAGCCAACGGGGGCGAAACAGGATCGACGAGGGCGTAAAGGGTGTGCTTTTGCTCGGTGAGGTACCACCGTTATCGGTCCAAAACTTATAGTTGCAAATGACAACCATAAGGCTCCAGTCGCTCTCGCCGCGTAAGCGGTGCTAGCATTGGGAAATTAAGTCCTCCACCCCTAGCCGGGTGACAGGCGGGGTCCGCAGGCACCTGGCAACAGAAGCCTGCACCTTCTCTTTCATCGCTGCGTGCGCCTTTGTTCTTGAAATCTCATGGAACGTAGGGCTGATATGGGTTCTTGCTGCGAGGCGGACGCCTGCTCGCCGCGGCTTGGCTGCTAAACTGCAGCAAATTTGAACTTGGGACTTCCGTTTCGCCCCAATCGGGACGAAAAAGGGGGCCACGGGATTCTCCCCAAACGCCGGAAGGGCGCCTATGGCCGAAGATCTGATCCGCTACGACATTCTGGCACAGGAAGCGCTGCGCGGCGTCGTCCGCAAAGTCCTGTCAGAAGTCGCCAAGACAGGCCTACCGGGCGACCATCACTTTTTCATCTCCTTCATGACCCGCGCGCCGGGCGTTCGTATTTCCGAGAAACTGCTCGGTCAGTACGACAAGGAAATGACCATCGTCATCCAGAACCAGTACTGGGACCTCAAGGTCACCGAAACCGGGTTTGAGATCGGCCTCTCCTTCGATGGCCAGCCGGAATTGCTGGTCGTGCCCTTCTCCTCGATCAAGGGTTTCTTCGATCCCTCCGTGCAGTTCGGCCTGCAATTCGACCCCGTCGGCGCCAAGGCCGACGATGAGGACGAAGATGATGGCGACGATCGCGAAGGCGCCGCCAACGGCGATACCGCCACCGCTGATGAAAAGCCCGGCGAAAAAGTCGTCAGCCTCGACGCCTTCCGCAAGAAGCCCTGATCGGGCCCGAGCGTTGGAAAAGCGCTCGCTGTCCATTGCGGGGCACCGCACCAGCATCGCGCTGGAGCCCGAATTCTGGGCCGCCCTTGACGCTATGGCCTTGGAGGCAGGTCAACCCCTCGCCGCCGTGATCCGTTCGATCGACGGCAGCCGCGCCACCACCAACCTGTCATCCGCGGTCCGGCTGGCCGTGCTGGCCTGGTATCAGGGCAAGGCCCAGCAAGATTAAGGGACGGCGCGGGGCCCGCCCGCTGTCTTTCCCGCCACCACTGTCCTTTCCCGCCACCTACCGTACTTCTCGCCATCCGCCGCCCTTCCCGCGGGCTTGACCCGCGGGCCTCTCGCCGCATGTGCCGTGCTGACAGTGGCCCGCGGGTCAAGCCCGCGGGAAGAGCAGTGGGTGGGGCAGTGCGATAACGAGCGAGTATCCCCCTAATTCAGCGGAATAGTGAACTGCCCCGGCGTCGATGGCGGCGGCAGACCAAGATCCAGCGGCCCCTGCAAGACCGGGTCGCTCTGCGCATTGGGCGGCGTCTGCTGTTGCTGCAACCGCAGAGCTTCTGCCTCGACCGCCGCCTTCGCCGCTTCCTCCGCCGCAGCCTTGGCCGCTGCTTCCGCTGCAGCCTTGCGCTGGGCCGCAATCAGCTTGTTGCGCTCCTCGGCTGCGGCGCGCTGCCGTTCGGCATCCGCCGCCTGCAATGCCTGCAGCCGATCCACCTCGATTTCGTTGGCGCGCATCTGCACTGCGGCCACGAAATTATCGAGGTTGAGACTGGTGACCGGTGCCGCCAGCGTGCCGCTCACACGATTACCGATAAGCGCCGTATCGGCGGTCACCAGATCGTTCGGATCGGTGAACCCGGAAGGGCTCATCACGAAATTGCCATCCAGCCCCAGCGTGTCCAGCCGCACATTGAGATCGCCGCCAAGCTTGGCGCCATTGCCTTCGACCAAAAGATTGGTCATTCGCGCCACGCCCCCCGCGATGGTGAAGGCCCCATTGGCGGTCGGCGCGGTAAACTGCCCCTGCCCTAGCGACAGTCCGATCAGCGCTGCCAGCGCGTCGCCATCGGTCTCCAGCACATCATTGAGACCCGCGACCGTCGGGAACACCTTGGGATCGAGCTGCCGCACCGTCAGGTCATGCAGGGTGAAATTGCCCTCGCCCGACAGCACGCCCAGAATGCTGGCGATGCTGGCGCCGGTCCCCTCGATACTGACGCCGCCGTCGAGCGTGCCGCCCACCGCGTCGGCAACGGCAGGTGACACCACGTCGTCAAGATTGACCCCGGCCAGCGTCAGCCGCCCGGTCACCGATTTGTCCGGCAATGGCCCCGCGCAACACACAACGAGATCGCCGCTGACCGTTCCCGCCCCGATAGCTGCCGACAGCCGTCCCAGCCGCAACTTCGTTTCGTCCCAGCTCAGATCGAACTTGGTGCCGGTTACTGTCGTGGTGCCCGCAATTACCTTCGGCACCGTCACCGCCACTGATCCGCGAGTCTGCCGCGGCGCATGTCCGGTATTGATCGGCCCGTCCGGCCACACCCCACCGCCAGGCACGAGCGCCGAAGCGCCCATCACGCTGCCCACCAGACCGGCCATATCGACGCTGTCGACCGCCATCGTACCGGCGATCACACTGGCGTCTCCGGTGCGCGATTGCGACAGGTCTCCGGAAAACCCGGTCGCGCCGGACGTGCCCGCAATCTCGGTCAGCCGCGTCGCGCGCATGCCGTCAAAATCGAGCGCAGCATTGACCTCGGTTATCGGCAGGCTCATTCCATCAATGCCCACCAACTGCGCCAGCCCGCCGCCATTGAGCGCCGTGCCATGCAGCGTGCCGGTCCCTTGCAATTCGCCATTGCTCACCAGCAGCGTGCCCGAATAGCTCAGGCTCTGCTTGCCGACGCTGGCGGTAATCTGGCTGGTCAAGCTGTTGGACGGGGAACCCGACAAGTTCAGGGCCACCAGCATCGAGCCATCCTCGCCGAACAGTTCAGCATCGCCAAAGCCCAATTGTCGCGTCAACGCCGCCGGATCATTTGACTCCATCGATCCATTGAAGCGCAACTGCCCGCTCAGCGCCTGCCCGACCCCGCCCGCCATCTGCGCCGTCGCATCGATGGCGGCGGTTCCCAGCGTGCCGCCCAAAGTCAGCGTTTGCCCGCCATTTTCCTCGACGGGGTCGAGATCGAAAATTACCTCGCCCGGCAGCGACAGCCCAACGAAATCGCGCCATTCCGCGGGCACCGCCCCCAGGTCGTACAGCGCCGCCAGCGCGGGTGCGTCACCCTTGGCCGCCTTGACGCGCCCCGAGCCCGAAAACTTCGGCTCGGCAAAGGTACCCGCCAGTTGCAGGGCCGCGTCCAGCCCGACACCGCCAAAATCGACTGCCGACAGCCGGGTGAAACTCAGACCGCTATTGCCCCACTGACCTTCGGCCGCCAGCCCTGCGCCCGCCTGTCCCAAAAGCGTCGCGCTCTTGGCCGAGAGCGAAAAGCTGCCGCTTGGGAAGCTCACCGGGAACGACGGCTCCACCGCGATATTGGGCAGCAGTGCGCCCAGAACGGCGCTGTCGCCCGCATTGAGATCGTCGAAGTGCCCCACCACATCGAGTCGCCTTTCGGCGCCAAAACCCACGCGCAATTCAACCGCATGGCTCTTGCCATTCAGCGTCAGCGCGCCCTGGCTCAGCCCCAAAGCGTCGCCCATCAACAACACCTTGGCATCAAGCGAACCCGGCACGTTGAACAAGAGATTGGCCTCATCGGGCTTGCGCCACAGCCGCGCCAGCGCATCCAGCCGCTGCGTCGTCACCGAGGCCTGGCCGTTAAACGCCGGCTTGCCATTCTGCGCTTGCAGCACGCCACTGGCGCGCATAGTGGCCTCGCCCGGCAATTGCGCGGTAAACTGCTCGACCTGCCAAACCTTGCCATCGGTGCTGGCATCCATGCGCACGTCGCGCAACGCGAAGCCGCGCAGGCCCACCTCGGCCAGGTCCACCCCAATCCGCCCGGGCAGCGGCGGAATAAGCGGCGCGGGAAATTCCGACAGCATCCGCACGAACTCGTACGGCAAAAGTGTCGGGTCTTCCTTGGCGTCACGCGGCGGCAAGGTGAAAACGCCGCCCGAGATCACCGCATCAAAACTGCGCCGCGTGCCCAGTTGCACGCTGGCCGCACCCGTTAACCGCATCCCGGCCCGGTTCTCATCGGGCTGCAGCGTATAGGATGAAAAGACAATTCGGTCGGTTGAGGCGGCCACTTGCGCTTCCAGCACCAGATCGCCGCGAATATCATCGGCGGTCTCGCCCGCTGGCGGCTTTTGCCGCAGGCTCAGTCGACCGTCGAATTTCGGCGCCATCCCGGCTTCGAGCTGGCCTTCCGCGGAGATGGAGACTCCCCCGTCGACCGCCGTCACGCTGGCCGTCATCCGACTATAGCCATCGGCATCGACCGCGCTCGAATTGACCCGGATACCATAGCGGCCGTTATTGATCGTGGCACTGCCCTGGAATTGATACGGCCCCGAAAAGCTGTCCAGCCCCAATTCGCCGTCGACATCGCTGGCGACCAGATTCTGTCCTGCCCGCGTATCGGCCAGCCGGATCGTGCCGTCGACAACCGTCGCCTGCTTCAACGCAACGCTGCCCTTGCCACCGGCGCCGAAGGTTACGCCGCTGCCGAACAGCCCGCTTTCGTCGATTGCGACGTCGAACATCGGCTGGCGCAGCACCAGACGGGTGACGTTGTAATCGTCGCGCAAAAACTCCAGCAGCGAAAAATCGGCCTCCACCGTGCCGATCGTCGCCGCCGGATCGGTCGGCGGTCCCACCAGCACATCGGAAAAGCTCAAGCGCGGCTGCGGCAGCAGGCTGAATTCGATATCGCCGCGAATGACCACCTCGGCACCAAGCAACCCGGACGCCAGCGCCTCCATGCGCTCGCGATAATCGCTCCACTGCACGAACCGCGGCACGATGAACGCCGCCGCGAGCACGAGAATCGCCAGCATGCCGATGATGATGTAAATGCGATTGAGCACTTAGGTTTCGCCCGGGTTCGTCGCTGTGAGTTTAGGCAAGTCAGGCTGCCACGCAAGTGCGTGATTGCCTTGTATTATCGGCAAGAATCTGGCCGTTCGCGGCCCCTTCTATCACGCTTGCGTCAAGCGCCACCCTTTAAGCTCAAAAGCCCCCACATACTTGGCTTGCCGTATACATCGCGTGTGACGCTGCCTATATTGCAAACGAGAACAAAAAGAGATTCGTCAAGCCGCATGACCGCCGATGCCAACAGAATGGAGCGCCCCGCCGCTGGCTCGATCACCAGCCAGTTCAAACGGCCGCCGGCGCCTGACTACCTCAGCGGGCTCAATGATGAGCAACGCGACGCAGTTGTCTCTATCGATGGGCCTCTGCTGGTTCTGGCTGGCGCAGGTACGGGCAAGACGCGCGTTCTGACCACGCGTATTGCTCATATCATCAATACCAATCGCGCCTGGCCGTCCCAAATCCTTTCGGTGACCTTCACCAACAAGGCCGCCCGGGAGATGAAGGAGCGTATCGAAAAACTCGTGCCGCGCCTCGAGAGCATGCCGTGGATGGGCACCTTCCACTCCATCGGCGCCCGCATCCTGCGGGCTCACGCCGAACTCGTCGGCCTGAAGTCGACCTTCACCATTCTCGATACCGACGACCAGATCCGCCTCATCAAGCAATTGCTGGAGGCCGACAATATCGATGAGAAGCGTTGGCCCGCCAAGCTCTTCGCCTCCATGATGGATGGCTGGAAGAATAAGGGCCTGCTGCCCAAGGATGTGTCGCCGGCCGATAGCGGCAGCTACGCCAATGGGCGCGGCGCCAAGCTCTATGCTGATTATCAGGCTCGCCTGAAATCTCTCAACGCCGCCGATTTCGGTGATCTGCTGCTCGAATGCATCCGCCTGTTCAAGGAAAACCCGGATGTGCTGGCGGAGTATCATCGCAAATTCAAATACATGCTGGTGGACGAGTACCAGGACAGCAACGTCGCCCAATATCTCTGGCTGCGCCTCCTGGCCGCCGGCAGACCCGCCTCCGAAGCCAATATCTGCGTCGTCGGTGACGACGACCAATCCATCTACGGCTGGCGCGGCGCCGAGGTCGACAACATCCTGCGGTTCGAAAAGGACTTTCCCGGCGCCAAGGTGATCAAGCTGGAGCGCAACTACCGCTCCACCGCCAATATCCTCAAGGCTGCCTCCACCCTCATCGCCTTCAACGAGGGCCGCCTGGGAAAAACCCTACAGACCGATGTCGCCGAAAAGGGCGAACTGCTTTCGGTCACCCAGGTTTGGGATTCCGAGGAGGAAGCCCGCACCATTGGCGAGGATATCGAGCAATATCAGCGCGCCGGCGAAGACCTCAATTCCGTTGCGATTCTCGTCCGTGCCTCGTTCCAGATGCGCGAATTCGAGGAACGTTTCATCACGCTCGGCCTAAACTACCGCGTCATCGGCGGCCCGCGCTTTTACGAGCGCAAGGAAATCCGCGATGCCCTCGCCTATCTGCGCCTTGTCGCCCAGCCCGCCGACGACCTGGCTTTCGAGCGCATCGTCAACACCCCCAAGCGCGGCATTGGCGACACCACGGTCAAGATGCTGATGCAGGCCGCCCGGCACCGCGGCATGCCCTTGCTGTCGGCGACCCGACAGCTGCTCGAAACCGATGAACTTAAAGCCAAGCCGCGCACAACCTTGCGCAGCCTGATCGGCCAGTTCGACGATTGGACATTCCGCTCCCAGACGCTAAAGCCGTTCGAGCTGGTCGAGCAAATCCTCGAAGAGAGCGGCTATACCGATATGCTCAGCGCCGATAAGTCGCTGGAATCCGAAGGTCGCAAAGAGAACCTCAAGGAACTCAGCCGCGCCATGGAGGAATTCGAAACTCTCGGCGGGTTTCTCGAACACATTGCCCTCGTCATGGACCGCGACAACGGCGAAGCCAGCGACGCCGTCACCATCATGACCCTGCACGGCGCCAAGGGCCTCGAGTTCAACACCGTCTTCCTGCCCGGCTGGGAAGAAGGCACCTTCCCCAGCCAGCGGTCCATGGACGAAAGCGGTCGTGCCGGCCTCGAGGAAGAACGTCGCCTCGCCTATGTGGGCATCACCCGTGGCCGCAAGCGCGTCCGCATCTCCGCGGCCCAAAACCGCCGCATCCATGGCCTCTGGCAATCGGCCATTCCCAGCCGCTTCCTCGACGAACTGCCCGCCGACGCCGTCGAGGTCAAGGACACCGGCTCCTCCTACGGCGGCTACGGCTATGGCGGCGGTGCCTCATCCCGCTTCAACAAGGCCGATCCGTTCGAAAGCGTCTACGAAACCCCCGGCTGGCAACGCGCCCGCGCCCAGCAGAACACCCGCAAGGGTGGCGGTCCCCTGACCATCGACGGCGACCTCGTCGCCCGCTCGGTCGATCTGGGGAGCGACCGCTCTGCCTTCGCCTTCGGTGATCGCGTCTTCCACCAAAAATTCGGCTACGGCGCCATCTCCGGCATCGAAGGCAATAAACTCACCATCGATTTCGAAAAAGCCGGTCGCAAGAAGGTATTGGATAGTTTTATCAAGAAGGGGTGAGGTCGCACGTTCGACAACCCGGAGAACTTGATGAACAAACCTGTCAAAGCCATCATCATCATCGCTGTCGTCGCCCTGATTGCTGCGGGCGCTTGGCGTGCGACCAGCTTTTTCAGCGGCGTGTTCGATGATCTGTTCGCGCAATCGCGCGAGGTCGCCGCGCTGTCGGACCAGGCCGCGATCGCCATTGTGGCCGATTGGGACCCGCAGTCGCTAAAGGCCTTCGCCACGCCGGACTATTTCGCCGCCCAGGAGCAGGCCGGATTCGCCGCTTGGAAGACTTACCAATTGCTGGGGAAGCCGGTCACGCTCAAGCCCTGCACCGTGCCGTCTCTCAACATCACCAATGGCCGCGGCACGGCATCCGCCAATTGCGCCGCAACCTTCCCCACCGGCGACGGCGCCATCAGCTTCGATTACAACAATGACAGCGGCGAATGGAAAATCACCGCGCTCAAAGTTGCCTTCTGATTGCCTTGAAAGGCTCACCCATGATCATCACCACCACACCGACCGTCGAAGGCCGCCCGATCCGCGACTACCTCGGCATCGTCACCGGCGAGGTCATCGTTGGCGCCAATATCTTCAAGGACCTTTTTGCGGGCATCCGCGACATCGTCGGCGGCCGCGCCGGAGCCTATGAATCCACCCTGCGCAGCGCCCGCCAGCAAGCGTTCCGCGAACTGGAGAAAGAAGCCCGAAGCCGTGGCGCCGATGCCGTGGTGGCCATCGATATCGACTATGAAGTCGTCGGCCAGGGCGGCTCGATGCTGATGGTCTCGGTCTCAGGCACCGCGGTAAAGCTCTAACCCCGGTCTATAGTCCGATCCCGCCCAGCGGCTCGGTTTCGAACCGCTCGCCGAAGCCGGCAATCATGGGACGCGCCTTGGCGATCATCGCCTGCACATGCGGCAATTGCAGCGAGGCCTGGTGTTTCACGGTGTCCGTCCACACCTCGGTGATCCAGATGCCGTCCTCCGAGGCGGGATCGCGCGCGACGATATAGCTGAGGCAACCCGGCATGGTGTCGTTGTTGTCGAGCAGGATCGCCAAAAGGTCCTCGCGCTTGCCCGGCGCGGCCAGCATTTTCCCGATCAGGCCATACATGGTATTTTTCCCTTCAACCCTTTATGAGCACAGACGACCTCAATACCGGAACCGCCCATGCCCGTCGATCAGCTCTCCGCCCCGCTCACCAAGGACCAGGCCTATGCGCTGGTCGACGCCGTCATGGAGCGCGACGACCTGGCGCTGACCGCCTCGGCGCATGAGAATGAAGCGACCGGCGAATGGTTCTTCGAGGCGGCCTGCGACAGCCCTCCGGACTTGGACGCATTCGTCGAATTGGCCCGCCAAACCCTTGGCGGCGTCGTCGAATTTTCCGTCGCGCCCCTCGATCCAGAAATCAACTGGGTCGCAAAATCACTCGAAGGCCTGCCCCCGGTGATCGCCGGCGGCTTTTACGTCTATGGCAGCCACGAAACCGGCCCTATTCCCTCGGGCCTCACCGCCATGCGGATCGACGCCGCCCAGGCCTTCGGCACCGGCCATCACGAAACCACCACTGGGTGCCTCGAAGCCATCGACCGCCTGCTCAAGCGCAAGAAGCCGCGCGTCATGATCGATGTCGGCACCGGCACCGGCGTGCTCGCCATCGCGCTGGCCAAGCGCCTGCACACGCCCGTCATCGCCAGCGACATCGATCCGATTTCAGTCAAGACCACCGTCGACAACGCCGCTCAGAACGGCGTCGGCAAATTCATCATTCCCATCAAGGCCACCGGTCTCAACCACCGCACCATTGCGCAGAATGCGCCCTATGACCTGGTGGTCGCCAATATCCTGGCCGGCCCGCTGACCGCCCTCGCCCCGGCCATGGGCCGCATCGTCGAGCGCGGCGCCAGCATCATCCTCTCGGGCATTCTCGAACGCCAAGCCCCCGGCGTCATCTCCGCCTATGCGCTGCAAGGCATGGTGCTGACGCAAAAACTGCAGCGCAAAGACTGGACCACGCTGATGCTGGAAAAGCGCTAGACCACTTCTGTTAGGTGGGCACCATTTGTGTGCCGATAGTGCGGTCAGGCCGAGTCGAAAGCGGCGGCCGCCGAGAACCGGAGCGGAGCGTACGTTCTGTACGTGAGCACCGGAAGCGCAGGCGGTTGCCGCTTGCAGACCGGCCTCACCGCATTTGCGGTGCACAAAAGCAAAATCCCCGAAGCAAGCTCCGGGGATCATCAGATCGTCAGCAGTGAACTGCAGCGGCCTTACGGGCGCTTGGTGAATGCGCCGATCAGCTGGTGCTGCATGCGATAGCTGACCTGGCGGTTCGATTCACGGCCACGGGCGTCGATAACGGAACCCAGGGCCTTGCGGAAATCGTTCTTGCTCTCAGTCATTTCAGTCTCCATGCGCGTTGTCGGTTGTCTGTTGCCCCCGACACGAACTATTTAGGGTAGCGCGAAACCTTTGGTTAGCCCTCCCCCCACACAGCAGCCATGCCGGCGGCGCAAACCCCGTTACCGCTTCATTAATTTGCCGTTCAGACTGGCGTTCGTTCGCGCCGTGATTAAGATCGGCCCAAAAGCCGCCATTCCGGCGCCAGGACTTGTTCGATGACCGCCCAGACCTTCGCCCCCACCGTTTTTCAAAGCTTTGAAGAAAAAGCCGATCCGAAAAACGTCGCTCCCCGGCTGTCCGCGCTGCGGGGCGAATTGAGCAAGGCCGGGCTCGACGCATTCCTCATTCCCCGCGCCGATGCCCATCGCGGCGAATCGGTCCCACCCGGCGAAGCGCGCCTCGCCTACGTCACCGGCTTCACCGGCTCGGCCGGCATTGCCATCGTAGGATCGAAAAAGGCCGGCCTGTTCGTCGATAGCCGCTACACGCTCCAGGCGCCGGCCCAGACCGATACCAAGAAGATCACCGTCCACGAATTTCTCCAGACCGGTATTTCCGACGAGGTCGCCGCCTATGTCCCCAAGGGCGGCCGCATCGGCTTCGATCCCTGGCTGCATACGCCGGGCGAAATCCGCGACCTTTCCAATCGGCTCGGCAGCCGTGCCACTTTGGTGCCCAGCGAAAACCTCGTCGACCGCATCTGGCCCGATCGCCCGGCCCCGCCCGCTTCCACCATTGAACTGTTGGGCCACAACCGCGCCGGCAAGACCCCGGCCGACAAACTGGCCGAACTGCAGGCCAGCCTCGCTGCCGATCAGGCCGATGCCGCCGTGCTCACTCTGCCCGAATCAATCAACTGGCTGCTCAACATCCGCGGCCGCGACGTGCCCAATACGCCCTTCGTGCTCGGCTATGCCGTCGTGCCCAAATCCGGCCTGCCCACCCTGTTTCTCGATGGCGGCCGTATCACGCCGGAACTCACCCGCTCCCTCGAGGGCATCGCCAAACTCGCCAAGACAAGTACGCTCGAAGCCGCCCTCGCCCGCCTCGGCAAAGGCGCCAAAGCCGTGCTGATCGATCCCGCCAGCGCGCCCGAAGCCGTCGCCGCGACCCTGCGAATGGCCGGCGCCAAGCTGATCGAAAAGCGCGACCCCGTGTTGCTGCCCAAATCGCGCAAGAACGACGCCGAACTCGCCGGCATGCGCGAGGCCCACAAGCTAGATGGCGTCGCCCTCGCCAAATTCCTCGCTTGGTTCGATGACAATGCCCCCTCGGGCACTCTCACCGAAATCGGCATCGTCACTGCGCTCGAAGCTTTCCGGCGAGAGGAAGAAACCTGCGTCGACGCCAGCTTCGATACCATTTCGGGCGCCGGCGCCAATGGCGCCATCGTGCATTACCGCGTCACCACCAAGACCGATCGAACCCTGGCCGCCGGCGAACTCATGCTGCTCGATTCGGGCGCGCAATATCTCGCGGGCACCACCGACATCACCCGCACCATGTCGACCGGCTCATCCACGCCCGAGCAGCGCGACCGCTTCACTCGCGTACTCAAGGGCATGATCGCCATTTCGACTGCGCGGTTCCCGAAGGGCACTTCGGGCGCGCAGATCGACGTGCTCGCCCGCCAGTTCCTCTGGCAGGCCGGCGTCACGTACAATCACGGCACCGGCCACGGCGTCGGCGCCTTCCTCTCGGTGCATGAAGGCCCGACTGGCATCGCCCCGCGCTATACCCTACCGCTCGAAGCCGGCAGCGTGCTCTCCAACGAGCCCGGCTATTACAAGACCGGCGAATACGGCATCCGCATCGAAAATCTGGTTGTCATCCACGACAGCGCCATGGCGCCCGGTTTTCTCGATTTCGAAACCCTGACCCTGGCGCCTATCGACACCCGCCTGATCGACAAGACCCTGCTGACCGACGCTGAACGCGACTGGCTCAATGCTTACCACCAGCGCGTGCTCAAGGAGATCGGCCCGCTGGTGAAGGGCAAGGTCAAGGACTGGCTGAAGCAGGCAACCGCCGCGATCTAGCGGTAAAAGGGGGCTTTTGAGCCCCCTCGTTATCCTCAATCGGCATGTGCCAGCGTAAAAATCTCGCTCAGCCGGTATTCGTTGCCGGGCGTTTTGGATTCGACATCGTCGATTTTCCAGCCACCGTCTTCCTTCACCAAGTCGTAGCTCAGCGTCCGCTCTTCGCCAAAATTCTTGAAGCTCACGTCGGCCGATGCATAATCGCCGGCAATTCCGGCGGCGCCAATCTGCAGATCTGTAATTTGCCAGTCCTGCCCGTCGATGAACGGATCGAAGTCCAGTGCGCCGCTATCCCCCTCCGGGGTCGCTTGGGCATCGGCGTCGTAGAGCGCTTGCAGCCCGGCGGACCTGAACTCGCCCTCATCGCTGAAATCCGTGTCGGCGGCGAGATAGCGCGCATAAAATGCCTGCAGTAGCGCGTCGGGCGTATCATAGGGCTGTGCAGCCACAATCCCGGTAAACGCCAGAACGAAGCCGGCGGCGAGAACGGCAAGACGCATGGAAGTCCTCCATAGTGAAGCGTGAGCGCCGGCGCGGCTCGAAGGCAGCGCCAGCGCAAAAGTTCTAGTTGAACCAGAAGGCGTAGCCCAGCCACTGATCGCCGAATACCTTATTGGCCTCGGCAAAACTTTCGGCGCTCGCCACCGGACCATCCTTGAGGAGGGGAACGGCACCCAGGCCAGTCAGGATCATCACGAAATCGGTCTCGGTCGCGGTTTCGAAATAGGCCTTGAGATCAAAGCCCTGCTTGAAGCGCCAATGCGGCACCAGCAATTCGCCATTAAGAATCTGGTCGGCCGTATCCAGCGTCGCCATCCAGGCTTTGACCGTGGCCTCGTCTACCTTGGCGTCCTTGCTGAGCGGCGTCTGGCGGGGCGAGGGCACCAGTTCATGGTCATCATCGGTCTCCGCCAGGATCGCGTCCCAGTTCTTGCGCGACAGTGCCGTGATCGACAGCAACCGATCCCGCACGCCGGCTAGCCGCGCCTTATCGATCACCGGGAAATCGAGCGTATGGATTGCCGCGACGACGTCGGCGATCGACGCATCGGTCTGTGGGTCCATCGCCAGCGTACCATTGCTCGCATCCTGCATCGGCAGCCCGGATTTGGGGAAGAGACGGTGGAAATAAGCGTCCACCAGACCATGGAAGTCATGTGCCAGCAGGAAATCGGCATGGGCCGCCACCACCTGGGTGTAGCCTGCGAACCAGAGCGCATCGGCGCGATCGAAGCCGATCTCGAATTTCTGCTCGGCCGGCGTCTGTCCGCCCTTCTTCTTGCCGCTTGGCGGCGGCCCATCTGGGTAGGGAATATCGGCCCAGCCGAAAGCCGGTCCCAGCAGATCGCCCAGGGTCTCGCCGGGCTCGGCGGTGCCATCCCCATTGGCGTCGAAGCGGAATTTCAGCGGCTCCAGCGCCACCACGTAATCGCCATTCTCGCCGGCCGCTTCGAACAGGGCCTTGCCCGCGTCCATGCTGGTCACCAAGTCCTGCAACACCGTGCGGAACTTCTCATAGGTGATGGGTTCGGGATTTGGATTGGCCGGCACGCCCTGCCCGCTGGGGCCCATCATGCCGAGCACGCCCAGCACGCCGGTATCCGGAAGCGTCGCACCATAGCGATACAAATCTTGCGACACGCCCTGCAGCCCATCCACAAACGTCAGCATGCCGGCCGCGAACTTGGCCTCCGGATCGCCCGCCTCGGCCAGTGGCGTTACCGCCGCCAGTCCCTCGGTAATCGTGCCCTCATAAAGGTGGGCGCGCAGCAGGTCGCCCGCCTCTCCCGCCTGCGCCCAACCAGGCAACATCAGTGATGCGGCGGCCAGTCCGGCCGCCCAAAGCTTCAAGCCCATTATTTCTCCCTGCGGCCCCTCGGCCTTCTATTTGGCGATCAACGCGAACCAATCGTCTTCGCTGATCACCTGCACGCCCAGGTCTTCGGCTTTCTTGAGCTTCGAGCCGGCTCCTGGTCCCGCCACCAGGATATCCGTCTGCGCAGAAACCGACCCCGCGACCTTGGCGCCATGCCGCTCCGCCATAGCCTTGGCTTCAGATCGTGTCATTTTTTCGAGAGACCCGGTGAATACCACCGTTTTGCCGGCCACCACGCTATCGGCCGAAACACTCAGTACATAGGGCTTGGGTTTAACCTGCTTTAGCAGCGCCTCAATGACGTCGTCATTGCGCTGATTGCCGAAGAAGTCGATCAGTGCTTCGATCACCGTATCGCCAATGCCGTCGACATCGGGGAATACGCTATGCGGATCGTCGGCATGGGCGGCCGTCTCCTTACCGACCCGGATCAGCTCTTCCATGGTCGAAAAAGTCCGTGCTAGTACCGCAGCCGTGGTCTCCCCAATATGGCGGATACCCAATGCGAAGATGAAGCGGTCCAATTCCGGCTCGCGCCGCGCATCGATGGCGTTGAACAGCTTTTCCAGCCCCTCGTAATTGCGATCCTCTACCCCACGCACATTTTTCCGTGCTTTGCCTGAGGCCTCCTCACGCAATTTCGCCTGCGCCTCGCGCCGGGCGCCGAGCGCGGCCTGCACCTCGGCACGCCGGTCCTTGAGCGTGAAGATATCGGCGGCAGTCTTAATCAGGCCGGCATTGAAGAACAGGTCGATATTCTCGGCCCCCAACCCCTCGATATCCATCGCCCCGCGCGACACGAAGTGCCGCAGCCGCTCGACCGCCTGCGCCGCGCAAACCAGTTCCCCGGTGCAGCGCCGCCGCGAGTCTTCCTTGCCGGTCTTGGGGTTTATCTCGCGCGTGGCGGGTGATTTGCAGATTGGGCACTCATGCGGAAACTCATACGGCGCCGCGTTCGCCGGCCGCTTCTCCAACACCACCCGCACGATCTGCGGAATGACGTCGCCAGCCCGTTGGATCACGACCGTGTCGCCGATGCGCACGTCGATCGGCTCATCACCGCGTATCGACCGCCCGGTGCTGTCGATGCCCTTGATGTAATCCTCGTTGTGCAGCGTGACGTTCTCGACTACCACGCCGCCCACGGTCACCGGGGCCAGCCGCGCCACCGGCGCCAGCGTGCCGGTGCGGCCCACCTGGATATCGATGCGCTTGACCACTGTCGTGGCCTGTTCGGCCGGGAATTTATGCGCAATTGCCCAGCGCGGCTCGCCGGTGACAAAACCCCAGCGCTGCTGCAAGTCGAGCCGGTCGACTTTGTAGACCACCCCGTCGATGTCATAGCCCAGCGACGAGCGCTGTGCCTCGATCAGCCGATACTGCGCCACCAGCTCCTCGACCGATTTGGCGCGCACCATCAGCGGGCTGACCTTGAAGCCCCATTCGGCAAATTTCTGCACGGCATCGTATTGCGTATCGGCTGGCTCGGCGCTGCTCTGCCCCCAGGCATAGGCGAAAAACCGCAAATTGCGGCTCGCGGTTACCGCGGCGTCCTTCTGCCGCAACGAGCCGGCCGCGGTATTGCGTGGGTTGACATAGTCCTGCCCACCGGCCGCTGCCGAACGCGCCTTAAGCGCCTGGAACTCGGCATAGGTCATATAGACCTCGCCGCGAATTTCGATGCTGTCGGGCCAGCCGGTGCCGGCAAGCTTGGCCGGTATATCGGCGATGGTCCTCAAATTCGCGGTAATGTCCTCACCCACCGTGCCGTCGCCGCGCGTCGCGCCCTGTACAAACACGCCGTTCTCATACCGCAATGAAGCCGATAGACCGTCAATCTTGGGCTCGGCGGTGAAAACCAGCTCGAGTTCCTTGTCCCGCTCAAAAAACCGATGCCCGCGCTGGATGAAATCGACCACGTCCTGGTCGGTATAGGCCTTGGCGAGGCTGAGCATCGGCACCGCGTGGCGAACCTTGGCAAACCCCTCGGCGGGCGGCGCACCGACGGTGAGCGATGGACTATCCACACGCACCAGCCCCGGGAATGCCTCCTCGATCGCGTCATTGCGGCGCTTCAGCGCGTCCCACTCGGCGTCGTTCAGGTCAGGCGCATCGTTCTGGTGGTAGGCGATGTTGGCTTGGGCAATCGCAGCCGCCAAACGCGCCAGTTCTACCTCGGCTTCGGCTTCGGTGAGCTCATCAATGGGTTTGTCAGCTCGTTCGACCATGGCAAGCACTCACACTCAGAATCCAGGGGCGAATTTGCACCAGCCACCGCCGGCGGGAAAGCCAATTTCTGCCTAGCCGACCTCGCTCAACAGCTTGCTCGCTGCCGCCCGTGCCTCGGCCGTCACCTCTGCGCCGGATAGCATACGGGCAACCTCCTCGCGCCGAGCCGGCTTATCGAGCGGCTTGACGTGAGTACGCACGAAGGCGCCCTCCTCCACCGCCTGTTTCTCGATAAGCAGATGCCGCTGGGCCCGTGCGGCAACCTGTGGCGCATGGGTAACCGCCAGCACCTGCACCTTGCCGGCCAGCCGCGCCAAGCGCCGCCCAATGGCATCGGCGACCGCACCACCGACACCAGTATCGATTTCGTCGAAGATCAGCACGGGCGCCGAACCGCGATCGGCCAGCACCACCTTGAGCGCCAGGAGGAACCGGCTCAATTCGCCACCCGACGCGACCTTGAGCAAGGGCCCCGCCATGGTTCCTGGATTGGTCTGCACATGGAAGGCGATCTGATCGAAACCACTGGCCGCGATCCGGTCCTTGTCCACCTGGTGATCGACGATGAACTTCGCCGCACCCAGCTTCAAATCCGGCAGTTCCGCGCCGACAGCTTCCCCCAAAGCCGCCGCCGCCTTGGCGCGCCCGGCGCTCAGCGTGGCAGCGAGCGCCGAATAATCAGCCAGCGCCTTGGCCGCCGCGTGCTTGAGCGCCGCAAGCCTGGTTTCCCCGCTTTGCAGCATTTCGAGGTCACCAGCATACTTCTTCAAAATTGCTGGCAGTTCGTCGCACACCGTCTGGTGCTTGCGCGCCGCTGCCCGCAAAGCGAACAGCCGCTCCTCAACATTCTCAAGCTCGGAAGGATCATAAGCCATCTCGCGCTTGAGGGCTTCCAGCGTATCCGAGGTGTGGTCCAGCGCAATCAAAGACGCGTCCAGCGCATCGACGATGGGCTGGAACAGCGTCGCCCCACTATCGATCTTGCGCAGCAGCCGCCGCATCAGGCTCGACAGCGCTGGCGCGGGCGCCGAGGGCCCGTTGAGAATGTCGTCGGTTTCCTTCACGTCGGAGGCGGAGCGCTCGATCTGCTGCAAGTGCTGGCGCCGCTCGGCCAGTTCCTCCTCCTCGCCGACCGCCGCACCGAGCTTGGACAGTTCTTCTACCGCGTGGCGCGCATAATCCTCCTGCGCCAGCGCCTCGGCCACCAGCGCCTTCTGAGCCATCACCGCATCCTGCGCATCGGTCAGCGCCGACCAGGCCTCGCGCACCGCGAACGCCTGCCCTTCGAGCACGCCGAACGTATCCAGCGAGGAGCGGTGGGTGGCCACGTCGACCAGTGCCCGGTCGTCATGCTGGCCGTGGATTTCCACGATCTGGCTGCCGACGCGCTGCAGCAGCGCGGCCGAGACCGGCTGGTCGTTGATGAATGCCCGCGTCCGCCCATCGGGATATTGCACCCGCCGCAGGATAACGTCCTCGTCGTCGGGGATGGCATTATCGCGTAGCGCAGCGCGCGCCGGATGATTCTTGGCCAGTTGCAGCACTGCCACAACCTGCCCGCTATCGCAGCCAGCCCGCACCAGCGAGGCGTCGCCGCGGCCGCCCAGCGCCAGCGTCAGCGCATCGAGCAGGATCGATTTACCAGCGCCGGTCTCGCCGGTCAGCACGGTCATGCCGCCATCGAGCGCCAGGTCGAGCTGATCGATCAGGACAATATTGCGAACCGAAAGCGTATTGAGCATGGCGTGACTGTTCCCGAACTCTCACTTGACGCTTTGGTCCAAAGCGCCCTGCCCACCCCGCATTGCCTCGCCGGACTCAGCCGGCAACAAACGAACGGGGCGCGCCAGCAAGCTAGCGCACCCCGGAACAAACAAGCAACAGAATTTTAGATTACTTCTTGAAGCCAGCCATCCAGCTACCGTCATTCATCGCCGGCGCGAGCCCCTGCTTGCCCAACAGGTCGAATGCTTCCTTATACCAGTCGCTGGACGGATAGTTGTGGCCCAGCACTGCCGCGGCGGTCTTGGCCTCGTTGGTCAGACCCAGCAGCAAATAGCCCTCGGTCAGGCGATACAGCGCTTCCTCGATATGGGTCGAAGTCTGCCACTGCTCCACCACGACGCGGAAACGATTGATGGCTGCGGTATACTGCCCGTTGCCGAGATAATAACGGCCCACCGACATTTCCTTGCCGGCCAACTGGTCATAGGCAACCAGCAGCTTTTCCTTGGCGTCGTCGGCATATTCGGACTTCGGATAGTTCGAGATCAGCAGGTTATAGGTGTCGATCGAATCACGCGACAATTGCTGGTCGCGGGTGATGTCCTTGATCTGGCCAAAATACGAGGTGGCCTTGAGATAGAGCACATAGGGCACGTCCTTGCCGGACGGATAAACCGCCAGGTACCGGTCGGCCGCCAGAATCGCTTCCGGATATCCGCCGATGCGATAGTTCGCATAGACTTCCATCAGCTTGGCTTTTTCGGTGATCGGATCGCGCGGATGCTGGCGTTCCAGCGTCTTGAGCGTATCGATCGCCGTCATGTAGCGCTGCTTGTCCATATTATCGAGCGCGCTCTGATACAGGGCTGCGGCCGGAATAATCGGCTCTTCCTTGATCTTGGGAGGACCAAACAGGTTGAACCCCGAGCAGCCTGCCAGCGCCAGGACCAGCAGGCCCATCGTCAGAAACCGGGCGGCCCGGCTGGTGTAACCACCAATTGCATCAACTGTCACGAACTGCCCCGTCCTCATAAGAACCGCATATGGGCTGCGGCCTAAAGTTCAATTGGATCAAAACTGTGGCCGCGCCATGACGCTCGATCAGCCAACCGAGCGCAGATAGTGACGGATCTCAAGGCCTTCCGGCTGGTCATCGAAACTATCGAACTCCAGCGGCAGATCCTCGGCATTCACTATTTCATAGTTGGCATCGCTGGAAAAGAGACCGCTGAGGACGTGGGCGTTGAGAGCGTGGCCGCCCTTGTACGAGCGGAACCGACCCCAGATCGGCAGCCCGCCGAGCGACAGATCCCCGATCGCATCGAGCAGTTTGTGGCGCACGAATTCATCCTCGTAGCGCAGCCCGCCCGGATTGAGGATGCGGTCCTCATGCACGGTGATCGAATTGTCGAGGCTGGAGCCCAGCGCATAGCCGGCCTGGCGCAGCGCCTTGGCGTCGCGGACGAAGCCGAAAGTGCGGGCGCTCGAAACATCGTCGTAATAGCGGCGCGGCGTCCAGTCGAAGATCATGCGCTGGCGGCCAATGACTTTGGAGTCGAAATCGATCTCGAGATCCAGCGCGCGCCCGTTATAGGGCTCAAGCGCCGCAAAGGCATCATTGTTGCGCACGGTGACGGCGCGCATGATCTTGAGGAACTTGCGCTGTGCCGGCTGGATTTCCAGCCCCACCTGCAGGATGGCTTCGGCGAATGGACGCGAGCTGCCATCGAGAATGGGGCATTCGCCGCCATCGACGGTGATCAGGGCATTGTCGACGCCCATCCCTGAAAGAGCCGAGGTTACATGTTCGATAGTGGCGACCGATACGCTATCGCCAAGGTCCAGCGTGGTGCACAGCGTGGTGCGGGTAATCCGAGAAAAATGGACCGCGACCGGCGCGGTTCTGCGGCCTTCGCCCAGATCACGGCTGATAAGGTAGCCACTGTCAGTGGGAGCGGGGCTAAGCGTCAGGGTTACCGGCTGGCCGCTATGAACGCCGTATCCGGCAAAGCTAATCGCGGCAGCAAGGGTACGCTGGCGCGTGGTCATATTCTGCATACTCGAAAGAACTCCGGACCCGGCCGTGGTTTTGCGACGAAAGTGTTATCCAAAAAAAACTCGGTGCGGAAGCCGCACCGAGCAATGTTTCAGCGTTTGGATTACCCGACCTTAACCGTGCTTGCGCAGGAAAGCCGGGATTTCGAGGTGGTCTTTTTGCAGTGCCGGCGCTGGCTGGCGACCCTGCGCATCGAGCCCACCAACGGCCCCGTCGACAGGGGGACGAACCTGCGAACCCCTTGCGCTGCTTGCTTCAATTGCGCTGCGAGCCGCCTGGTCGTCGGCGCTCGAATAGCTGGTTTCGTCCTTCGCGGGCGCCTGCTGGCCCAGATTTAGGCCGACATTGGACGCCAGCCGCTTGAACAAAGCACGGGCATTGCGCGGCTCGACCTCCTGACGTTCCTGCGCTTCCTGTGACCGGCGCGCAACAATCGGCAGCTCTTCGGTGCGCGGCATACGGCGCTGACCTTCGGGACGGGCGGCATTGGAGGGCACATAAACGCTCGGAACGGGCTGGTCTTCGACCTGAGCAATCTCTTCATGCTCGTAATTCGAATCAACGGCCGGGATATAAGGCTCCACGAACACGCCGTCGTCCTCATGCCCATAGCTCGATGTATGCGTCGGCTGCTCGAGCGCAAAGGCCTCGGCAACAGCCGCTTCCACCTGATGCTCGATTTCGATCGGCGTAGCCATCGCGGCGCGTTCCATGGCGACGCGGGTCGGCTCCACCGGAACGTGGCGCTTGACCGAAAGCGGGGTGCGCGAAGCATGCGGCTTGGCCGGCTCCAGCGCCTGCACCATGGCGGCGTCGGTACCCGTGGCCACCACGGACACGCGGATCGTGCCGGTCAGGCTCGGATCGTAGGTGGCGCCCAGGATGATATTGGCGTCGGCATCGACTTCCTCGCGGATGCGGCTGGCCGCTTCATCGACTTCATAAAGGGTCAGATCGGGGCCGCCGGTGATCGAGATCAACAGGCCTCGAGCGCCCTGCATCGACACGTCATCGAGCAGCGGGTTGGCAATGGCGGCTTCGGCGGCGTGGCGGGCACGGTCTTCGCCCGAAGCCTCGCCGGTGCCCATCATCGCCTTGCCCATGCCGCGCATCACGGCGCGTACGTCAGCGAAGTCGAGGTTGATCAGGCCTTCCTTGACCATCAGGTCGGTGATGCAGGCGACGCCGGAGAACAGCACCTGGTCGGCCATCGCAAACGCGTCGGCGAAGGTGGTCTTCTCGTTGGCGACGCGGAACAGGTTCTGGTTCGGAATGACGATCAGCGTATCGACATGGCGGTGCAGCTCGTCGATGCCGTCTTCGGCCAGACGGGCCCGGCGATTGCCTTCGAAATTGAACGGCTTGGTGACCACGCCAACCGTCAGGATGCCCTGCTCGCGAGCTGCGCGAGCTACGACAGGCGCTGCGCCGGTACCGGTGCCACCACCCATGCCCGCGGTGATGAACACCATATGCGAGCCGGAAAGGTGGTCGTTGATTTCGTCCCAGCTCTCTTCGGCGGCCGCGCGGCCCACTTCAGGATGCGAGCCGGCGCCCAAGCCTTCGGTAACACCGACGCCGAGCTGGATGATGCGCGGGGCCTTGCTGAGGGCCAGCGCTTGCGCGTCGGTATTGGCGACGACGAAGTCGACGCCTTCGAGGCCCGACTCGATCATGTTGTTGACGGCGTTGCCGCCAGCACCACCGCACCCGAATACGGTGATGCGGGGCTTCAGTTCCTGGATATCCGGAATCGTGAGGTTGATGGTCATGAAGGGCCTCATAGTGGCGTGGTTGGTAAAGATTTACCCCGCTATTCGTTAACTCCAGCCTAACAATTGTCCCTCAGGCGTTAACGTGACCGCAATTTGCGACACAAGGGATCGTTTCGCTTACCCTGCGTTAACCATGACACACCCCAAACGGCCGAAAATATGGGTTGACGGGCGTCGTCACCCCGTACATAACCATATAGTCATATAACCAATTGGTTCTATACAACGCACAACGCCCCAATCCGAGGAGACGACTATGACCTCAATCAAGCCCTGTCTGTGGTTCGACAACCGCATCGATGAAGCTATCGAATTTTACACCAAGACGTTCAAGAACGCCAAAGTCACCAACGTCAACCGCTCTGCCCCTGGCCAGCCGGCCTTTACCGCCGAGTTCGAGCTGGAGAACCAGAAGTTCATGGCGCTCAACGGTGGACCCCAGTTCAAGTTCAACGAAAGCGTATCGTTTTTCGTCACCTGCGCCGACCAGGCCGAAGTCGACTATTTCTGGACCACCATGACCGCAGATGGCGGCGAGGAGAGCAAGTGCGGTTGGCTCAAGGACAAGTTCGGCCTGTCCTGGCAGATTGTGCCCAAGCAACTCTTCGAAACTCTCGGGGGCTCTGACCGAGCCGGTGCCCAGCGCGCCATGCAGGCGATGATGCAGATGCGCAAACTCATCGTCGCCGATTTGCAGAAGGCCTATGCGGGCGCCTGAGTTCGGACCGACGGTTAAGTCAGACTGCCGATCGGAGCCACGAGCCGGTATTCCATACCACCGGGCTTATAGTCGAGCATTGCGCGGCCACCCACCTGGGCCGCCAATGCTCCCTCGATCAAGTGGGTGCCGAACCCGCGCCGGGATGGCGTGTTCACCGGCGGGCCGCCGATCTCGCGCCATTCGATCACCAGTTCACCTTGGTTGGTCATCCAGGTTAGGTCGACCCGCCCGCCTGGCGTAGACAAAGCCCCATACTTGGTCGCGTTGGTCGCCAATTCATGCAGCGTCAGGGCAAACAGCAACGCCGTCTTGGCCCCCAGCCGCACATCGTCACCCTGGCCTGAAATTCGTCGATCGGGGTCGTGTGGCGCGGTAGCATCGCGCACGATATCCCCAAGTGTCGCGCTCTCCACCGACGACGCCACCAGTATGTCCTGGGCGCGCCCGAGTGCAGCGACCCGGCTCTCGATCAGCGTTCGCGCCGCCTCGAGCGTTCCGGCCCCCCGGAAACTCTGGGCGGCAATGGATTGGACGATACTCAGGATATTCTTGAGGCGATGGTTCAACTCATTGCGCAGCAGCGTCTGATGGGTTTGCAGCTCCTCATCGGCGGCCTTGGCCCGTACCAAGGCTTCGTCGCGCTGCTTGACGATCCGGCGCAGTTCCATCTGGTTTTCAACCTGACGCGCCAATGCCTTAAGGCTATCGATCTGAACCCATGACAAGCCCTGTGGCCGTGGCACGGTGTCGATAACGCACAGCGTTCCCAACGGGACGCCATCCGCCGACTTCAGCACGGCCCCGGCATAGAACCTGATATTCGGATCCTCAGTTACCAGCGTATTATCGTGGGTTCGGCTGTCCTGCGTCAGATCGGGGATGATCAACATGTCATCCTCGCGCAGCGCATGCGCGCACACGGACTGGCCGAGCGGCGTTTCACAGGGCGGAAAACCGATCCGCGCCTTGAACCACTGCCGATCCTTTTCCACCAGGCTCACCAGCGAAACCGGGGTTTGGCAAATATGCGAGGCCAAAAGCACGATGTCATCGAACCCTTGTTCGGATTCGGTGTCCATGATGCTGTAGCTGGAAAGGGCCGCCAGTCTTGCGGCAGTAAATTCGTCGTCCTCGGCCATATCTACGACTTAGTACAAATCCCACGCCCGTGTCATCAGACCCGCACACGTTTGATCCGCACCCCAATAAAACCCATCCCGCGCCGGGACCGTCGGCGTCACAATCCGGGCAACCAGCCCGTCGCGTTCAAGGCTGCGAAGGGTCAGCGTCAGCATGCGCTGCGAAATACCCTCGATCAGGTTTTCCAATTCCGAGAACCGCACGCGTCCCTTGGACAGATTGCCCAGGATCGCCACTGACCACTTGTCGCCCAGCATCGCCAGGATTTCTCCGGTCGGCCGGCAATATTCCGGCAAATGCGTCGCGGCGTTCTTGAAAAGATATTTGGTCATGGGATCAGGATACTCCGCGCTGCCATATAGGTCAAAATCCAACACTGCCAAGCTGTTGCCAATCGGCCCGGACTATGGCCTGCTACCGCGTGCCATCGAGGAGGATCGGCATGAACCAGCAAGACCTGATCGGCGCCGTCAAAGAGGCTCTGATGGACGAGCCCGCGATCCGCGCCATGTTCCTGGCCGGCAGCTACGGCCGGGACACTGCCGACGAGTGGAGCGACGTCGACTTTCTTGCCGTCGTGGCACCGGACGACCAGCGCGCTTTTGCCCTCCGCTGGCGCGAGGTGCTGAATGCGATCACCCCCATCGTGTTCTGGAACGAGTTGAACCGTGGCGGCCTCATCATCATGGCGGTGTCATCAGAGTGGCTACGTTGCGACTTGAACGTCGCGCCGCCCGGCAACTTGGGACACCGCGCCAAGAATACCCTGAAGCCGCTCATCGACCGCGACGGCATCTACGCCTCGCTGCCCGATAGCCTCCCGTTCAGGGCGCCCGACGCAGGCGTGGTCCATTATTTGATCCACGAATTCATCCGCATGCTGGGCCTGCTCCCTGTCGCGCTCGGACGGCGGGAATATGTGACCATGGTGCTCGGCGTCGGCATGATGCGCGGGCATCTGGAAACCCTGCTGATGCAGGACGTGACCAACCCAGATCCAGGCGGCATTCTGCATCAATCCAAACTATTGCCGCCCGACCAGATGCAATTGCTCGCCGCCCTGCCCTATCCGGGACCGGACCGCGACGCGCTGATCGAGGCCAATTTCGAGATCGCCCGCCAATTCATGCCGCGGGCGCGGGCGATGGCCAAGCGATTGGATATCGCTTGGCCCGAAGAGTTTGAGGCCGCTACGCGCCGGCGATTGAGGCTGACGGTGGGCGAGGCCGCCGGCCGCGCCTGGTAGATCGACCTAGAGCCAGCCGCGGCGCTTGAAATAGAGATACGGCAGGATGGCCGACAGGACCATCAGCCCCAGGGCGAACGGATAGCCGAAGGTCCACTGCAATTCGGGCATGATGGCGTAGTTCATGCCATAGATCGAGGCCACCAGCGTCGGCGGCAGGAACACCACGGCGGCCACCGAGAATATCTTGATGATCTGGTTCTGCTCCAGATTGATCAGACCAAGCGTGGCATCGAGCAGAAAATTGATCTTGCTCGATAGCGTGCGCGCATGTTCCCCCAGTGAGAGCGCATCGCGCTGGATCAGCTTGATCAACTGCCGCGTCTCGCGTCCCGCCTTGGTGGTGGGGGCATCAGGCGCCGAGTGAAACGCCGCCAGCCGCGAAATACTGACCAGGCTCTCCTGCACCATCGTCAACAGTTCGGCCTTGGCGCCGATCTGTTCGATGATCGAGCGCAAATCCTGCTGCAATTGCTTGGCGCTGGACTTCTTCTTGCGGAAAACGTCGCGCGAAATATGGTCGATCTCGTAGCCGACCCGCTCCAGCGCATCGGCCGTCCGATCGATCATCGCCTCCAGCAGCCCCAGGAACACCTGCTCGCCCGAGCCGCAGATAATGCCCTTGGCCTTTTGCGCCCGCGTCAAAAACGCCAGGAACGGCTTGGGTTCGGCATAGCGCACCGTCACCAGTGTCATGCCCTTGAGAATGAAGGTCACCGGAGTCTTGGACGGCTCTTCGGTGTCCAGCTTGAACAGTGCCGTCATGGTCATGAACTCGGCGCCGTCTTCATTATAAAGCCGGGCCGACAGCTCGATCTCTTCCATTTCGGCCTGGGTTGGGATGACGATCCCCAGCAGCGACTCGACGAGATTGTCTTCCTCGGGCGTCGGATCGAGCAGGTCGAGCCAGACCAGTCCTTCGGTCAAACTGCCTTCGGATACGGGAATCTGGATGAGTTTATTGGTTTGATGTTGATAAGCGCGCAGCATGGCGAGGCTCCTGGGCAAGACCGGTTACGGTCCGCCGAGCCGACATCGCTGTCAGGCGCGCTGGACCGCCAAGGGGATCGAAGAACAACTTCGACTGTCGGGGTTCATGGGGTTTCTCTGGGTTGAAGTGGCTGGACCACTGCGCGCGTCATGCGCCCGCGCAACGGGCCTGTCAACGCGCTTGAACACGCTGCACGACAGCCTTGCCAAAATGTAATGCGGGTAGGCTTGACCACCCTCAGAAGCTCGTGCGCAGCCAATGCCCAACGCGCGAAAAATACCCGTCCGTGCCGGTCAATTTGCGCACGCTGCGTGGCTCGGCATATTCGCGCGCACACACCTGCGGATAGATCAGCATGCCCGCCACGCTGGCAAAAGCCGCGCCCTTGGCCATTTCCGGCAGGCCGGCAATACCCATCGGCCGCCCATTGCGCACATTGCGCGCCAGAATCCGCCGCGCCACCTCGGGCAGGCCGGTCATCTCGCTGGCCCCGCCGGTCAACACGAACCGCCGGCCGCACACATCCATCATCCCGGTCGCCTGCATGCGGTCACGAACGGCGGTCAGGATTTCCTCGATCCGCGGCCGCATGATGCGCGTCAGCACCGAACGGGCCACCTGCCCCGGCGCCTCGTCATGCGTCGCGCCAACCGGTTGGATCGAGATCATGTCACGCTCGTCCGCCTGCCCCGGCAGCACCGAGCCATAGAATGTCTTCAGCCGCTCGGCATCGGCCACGCTGACCGAAAGCTGCCGCGCGATATCCAGCGTCAGGTGATGCCCGCCAATGGCGATCGCATCAGCGTAGCAGAGGTGCCCATTGTTAAAGACCGAGACCGTCGTCGTCGCCCCGCCAAAATCGATGCAGGCCACGCCGAGCTGGGACTCATCGTCCACCAGCACCGCCAGCCCGGATGCGTAAGGCGTCGCGATCAGCGCCTCGATCTGCAGGTGGCACCGATGCAGCACCAGTTCCAGGTTGCGCATCGCCAGCGTCTCTGAACTCACCACCGCCACGTCGACGCCGAGCTGCTCGCCCACCATTCCCTTGGGATCGCGAATGCCCTTCTGCCCGTCCAGCGAATAGCCGATCGGCAGCGCATGGATGATCGAGCGTTCGGGCCGCACGCTGCGCTCGTTGACGGCCTTCAGCACGCGGTGAATGTCCGACTTTTCGACTTCTTGCCCGTCCAGCGACACCGCCGCCGAGAACATCTCCGAGCCCAGCCGGCCGGCCGTTACGTTGACGATCACCGATTCCAGCGTCAGCCCGGCGGCGCGCTCGGCCATGCCGACAACCGAACGGATCGCCTGCTCGGCCTTTTCGATATCGCTGACCACACCGCTCTTGACGCCCGAGGATGGCCCATAGCCGAAGCCGATCACTTCGGCCTGATGCGAACGCCCCCGCAGCGCCTTGCCTTCGGCGCGCGGCGTCAGCCGGGCGATGACGCAACAGATTTTGGTCGAGCCGATATCGAGCACCGCCACCAGCGTGGTCTTGCCGGGTTGCACGGGCCGCAGCCGCGATGTCATCGAATCGGTCATCATTTCTTGGGTGGTTCTTCTGTCTTGGTCGGACGTACCGCCACGATGCTGGCAACCCGCAGGTCGATCTGGGTCACGTCGCGGTCGAGCAGTTGGAAATCGTTCTGGTAATAGTCGAGGCGCTTCAGCGCCTGAGCCACCCCTAGCTCAGGCAATTGCACCCGCAGGCCGGTGTCGTAGATCAGGTCCCAGCGCCGATCGGCGATGCGCGACAGCGCCACCAGCCCATCCTGCAGATGCGGATATTGCTTCAGCGCCATGATCATTCCCAGCGCGTCGTCTGCGGCCCCATCGCCCACCACCAGCGGCAGCTCGCTATAGGTGCCGTGATCTTCGCCGATCTGCTCGCCCTCGCCGTCGACGACGAAGGTCACGCCATCGACGCGCCAGCGCGCGACCGGCACTTTTTCGGTGATGGTGACCACCAGGTCACCCGGATAAATCTTGCGGATATTGACGGTCTCGACCGACGGCAGTTCCGCGATCCGCTGCCGCGCCGCTTCTACATCGAAGCTCACGCTCGACGTGTGCGGCTCAACGCCCAGCGCGTCGAAAATCGACTGTTCGCTGGTCAGCGACTGCCCGCTGATGGAGATTTCACCAATCGCGAAGGAGGTATGGCCCAATTGTCCCTGCGCCACCACAGCAAGGTTCGCGCCAGCCTGGATGACGGCATCGCGCGTTTCATACAGCACACCCACCGCCACTACGGCGACCACCGCCACGACGATCCGCACCACGGCGATGCGGTGCAAAATCCAGGTTCGGCCGAAATTATTGCGCAGCCGTCGACGCGGCGCAGAGACATGCACAGGCAGCGCGCGCGGGTCGATGACCCTTGCGCCGGCGACGAACGCCTTGGTGCCTACCTGTTGCAACTCGCGTCCTCCACCATCCAGGCGACCAGTTCCTCGAACGAATGCCCGGCATGCAAAGCCTGCTCAGGCACCAGCGAGGTCTGGGTCATCCCCGGCTGGGTATTGATTTCCAGGCACACCAGCTCGCCGTCCTCGCCCGCCGCCTCGTTGTAACGGAAGTCGGTTCGCGTCACGCCCCGGCACCCGAACGCCGCATGCGCGGCCAAAGCCATCTTCTGCACTTTGTCGTAAATTTTCGGTTTCAGTTGCGCAGGAATGATGTGGACGGAGCCACCTTCGGCGTACTTGGCGTCGTAGTTGTAGAAGTCGAGATTAGTGACGATTTCCGTCACCCCAAGCGCCACGTCGCCCATCACCGCACAAGTCAACTCGCGTCCCGGGATATAGCGCTCGACCATCAGGTCCTCGCCAGATTTCCAGTCTTCCCGCAGGATTTCCTGCGGCGGATGGCTGGTCTCGGCCTTGACGATGAACACGCCAAAGCTCGACCCATCGGCGATCGGCTTGATCACATACGGCGGCGGCATGACATGCGCGCGGCCCGCTTCGGCCCTTGACACGATCACGTGATCGGTCACTGGTACGCCAGCTGCCTTCAGCATGATCTTGGCTTGATGCTTGTCCATGGCCAGCGCGGAGGCCAGCACGCCCGAATGGGTATAGGGGAGTTCCATCAGCTCCAGCACGCCCTGGATCATCCCGCTCTCCCCGAACGGCCCATGCAGCGCATTGAAGGCCACATCGGGCTTGAGCGCGGTCAGCACCGCCACCACGTCCCGCCCGACATCGACCTCGGTCACCTGATATCCGGCGCGCCGCAACGCCGCCGCGCATTCAGTGCCCGATTTCAACGACACCGGCCGCTCCTGCGACCACCCGCCCATCAGGACGGCAACGTGCTTGCTCATTGCACATCCTTCCCGAGCAGCGCGCCCAGCTCGGCCGGCAATGCCCCGGCCCACTGCGTGATATTGCCCGCGCCGAGCAGCACCACATAATCCCCGTCAGCCGCGCGCTCGGCGATCAGCGCAGGCAGGTCCTCGGCCTTGTCCAGCACCCGCGCATCGCGATGCCCGCGCGCCCGGATACGGTTGACCAGTTCCTCATGCGTCACACCAGCGATCGGCTGCTCGCCCGCCGCATAGACCGGCGCCACGATCACCGTATCGGCGTCATTGAAGCAGGCGGCAAAATCATCGAACAGGTCGTTGAGCCGCGAATAGCGATGCGGCTGCACCACCGCGATCACATCGCGCCTGGTCGACGAGCGCGCAGCCTTCAGCACTGCCGCGATCTCCACCGGATGATGCCCGTAATCGTCGATCACAGTGATCCCGCCGACCACGCCGGTCTTGGTGAAGCGCCGCTTTACCCCGGTAAAGCCCTTGAGCCCCTTGCGGATCGCCTCGGCCGGCACATGCAACTGGTCCGCCACGGCGATCGCCGCCGTTGCGTTGAGCGCGTTGTGAACGCCCGGCATCGGCAGTTCCAGCCCGTCGATACGCAACTGCGTCATGCGGATGCGGTCGCGAATTTCCACCGCGAAATGGCTGACCCCGTCGATAGTTTCCAGATCCACCAGCCGCACATCGGCCTGCGGATTGCGCCCATAGGTAATCACGCGCCGGTCGCGGATTTCTCCGACCAACGCTTGCACTTCGGGGTGGTCGAGACACATCACCGCAAAGCCGTAAAACGGCACATTCTCGACAAAGTTGTGGAAGGCTTTCTTGACGCCTTCGAAGTCGTGGTAGTGATCGAGATGCTCGGGATCGATATTGGTGACCACCACCACATCGGCCGGCAGCTTGACGAAAGTGCCGTCGCTCTCGTCGGCCTCCACCACCATCCACTCGCCCTCGCCCAGGCGCGCATTGGTGCCATAGGCATTGATGATGCCGCCGTTGATCACCGTCGGATCGAGATTGCCGGCATCCAGGAGCGTCGCCACCAGCGTCGTCGTCGTGGTCTTGCCATGCGTGCCACCAATGGCGATGGCGTTCTTGAAGCGCATGATTTCGGCCAGCATCTCGGCTCGCCGCACCACCGGCAATCCGCGCGCACGCGCTGCATCAAGCTCCGGATTACCCTTCTTGATCGCCGACGAAACGACGACCACCGCCGCCTCGCCCAAGTTCTCGGCGCGTTGGCCGATTTCAATCTTGATGCCCATGCTCTGCAGGCGCTGGACATTGGGATTGGCGGCAGCGTCGGATCCCTGGACCACATAGCCCTGGTTGTGCAGGATCTCGGCGATCCCGCTCATGCCGATCCCGCCGATACCGACGAAGTGGACCGGCCCGATATTGCGCGGCATTTTCATTGAGTGCGTTCCATTTCGGTCGTGCCCTTGCCGGCCAGCATTTCAGCCAGGTCTGCCAGCTTTTCCACGGCGAGCGGCTGGCCCAGTGCGCGGGCCGCTGCGGCTGCCGTTTGCAGGGCATCAGGATTGGTTAACAAAGTCGTGAGCCGAGTGCCCAGCGAAAGCGGCGAAAGCGTGGCCTGCTCGGCGATCCAGCCGGCGCCTGCGGCCTCCATCACCATGGCATTGTTCTTCTGGTCGGCATCGATCGCGCCCGGGAGCGGCACCAGGATCGCCGGCCGCCCCAGCACGCATAGCTCCGCTATGGTCGAAGCTCCCGAGCGGCCGATCACCAGATGCGCACGCGCCATGCGCTCCGGCAAATCTTCAAAAAACGCCGCCAGCTCCACATTGACCTTGGCTTGCCGGTAGGCCTCGGTCACGCGGTCCAAATCCTCCGCCCGGCACTGCTGCACCACCTGCAGCCGATGCCTGATCTCTTCGGGCAGCAGCGCAATGGCCGGCGGCACCAGATCGGCAAAGGCTCGCGCCCCTTGGCTACCGCCAAAAATCACCACCCGGATCGGGCTCTGCCCGTCCAGCGCCGGATAGGGCGTGCGTGCAATCGCCCGCACCCGGTCGCGCACCGGATTGCCCGTCACCCGCTTTTCCAGCGTCAGGGCATCGACGAATTTGGTCTGCGGAAAGCTCAGCGCGAGAATATCGGCGAACCGCGACAGCGCCCGGTTGGCCCGTCCCAGCACCGCATTCTGCTCGTGCAAAATCCCCGGAATGCCGCGCAGGCTTGCCGCAACAAACGGCGGAAAGGTCGGATAGCCGCCAAACCCGATCACCGCATCCGGCCTGACCTTGCCCAACTTGCCGAACGCCACGGCAATCCCGCCGACAATCTTGAACCCGCCCGTCACGAACTTTATCGGATTGCTCAGCGACGGCGTTGCCGCCGGGACCACATGGATTTCCTTTGCCGGAAAATCGGCGCCATAATTGGCCACCCGATGGTCGGTCATCAGCACGATCTCGTGCCCGCGCCGCTTGAGTTCCTGCGCCAGCGCCATGGCCGGGAAGAGATGTCCTCCCGTGCCGCCCGCCATCAAAACAAATGTCTTCATTCCGCTGGCGCCAATGCGCTGCGGTAAACCGGGATGCCCGTCGTCAACCGCTCTTCGGGCTTGGAGCGCGTCAACGCCAGCATCAGCCCCATGCCGAAGGCGATGGCGATCATCGAGGTGCCGCCATAGCTGACGAAGGGGAGGGTCATGCCCTTGGGCGGGATCAGGTTGAGGTTCACCGCCAGGTTGATGCCCGACTGCATGGCGAACTGGATTGCCAGCGTCGATGCCGCCAGCCGCGCGAACAGGCTCGTTTGCCGCTGCGCACCCAGCATGGCCCGGATCACGATGAAGCAGATGAGCCCCACCAGCACCATGCAGAACAGGATGCCGAACTCGCCGGCCGCTGCCGAGAACACATAGTCGGCATGGGCGTCGGGGATCAGCTTCTTGGCCTCTGATTCACCCGGGCCCCGGCCGAACCAGCCACCCTCCAGCAAGGACTGCAGCGCCCGGTCGATCTGATAGGTATTGCCGCCCCCCTCAGGATTGAGGAAGGTATCGACGCGCTTGGAAAAGTGCGGGAAGAAAATATAGGCGCCGAACAGCAACCCGCCGCCCGCTCCCGCCATGCCAAAAATGATCCACCAGGAAATCCCCGATACGAACATCAGCACTGCCCAGGTGGCCAGGATCAGCGCCGTTTGCCCGATATCAGGCTGCAGCAATAGTCCGGCGACGATGGTGAACGCGATCACCGTCGCGATGATCTTGCCCGGCACGTTCCTCAGCACCATGCTCTCGGAAAACAGCCATGCGCCCAACACGGCGAAGGCCGGCTTGACGAATTCAGACGGCTGGATCGACTGGCCGGCAAACGACACCCAGCGCCGCGCACCCTTGACTTCAGTGCCGAATTTCAGCGTCGCCCAGAGCAGCGCAACGCTGATAATCAGCGTCCCCAGCGCCCAGAACCGCGCCTGCCGATGGTTGAGAAACGACGTCGCGATCATCACCGGCAGCGCCGCGAGGCAGAACAGCGCATGGCGGATCACGAAGAACCACGGGGATAGCCCGATACGCTCGGCCACAGGCGGGCTGGCGGCAAAACTCAGCACCATGCCGCAGGTCATCAACAGGATCAGCGCCCCGAGCAATTCGCGGTCGATCGACCACCACCACTCCGCCAACGGCGTCTTTTCTGCGCGGGAAAACATCATGCGCGCGCCGGTCAGCCCGGCCTCCTGGAAGGGAAAAAGAATTCCCCGCCACTCTAGCCCGCCGATGGTTACCGATTCCCTGTCGGCTTCGCGTTTTGCGACTCGGTTACCGAAGTTTCAGAGAGCTGAGCCCGATCAGTGCCAGCACAAAGGATATAATCCAGAACCGGATCACCACCTGGCTCTCGGTCCAGCCCAGCGCCTCGAAATGATGATGGATCGGCGCCATGCGGAACACGCGCTTGCCCGTCAGCCGGAACGACGCCACCTGCACGATCACCGATACGGTCTCCAGCACGAACAACCCGCCGATAATCGCCAGCACGATTTCATGCTTGGTGGCCACGGCGATGGTGCCCAGGGCGCCGCCCAAAGCCAGCGAGCCGGTATCGCCCATGAAGATCTGAGCGGGCGGCGCATTGAACCAGAGGAACCCCAGCCCTGCCCCGATCAGCGCTCCGCAGACGACCGATAACTCCGCCGTGCCCGGCGTATAATTGAGCAACAGGTAGTCCGAAAATGTCACGCTGCCGACCAAATAGGCGATCAGCGCAAAGCACGCCGCCGCCACCATCACCGGCACGATCGCGAGGCCATCGAGGCCATCGGTCAGATTGACCGAATTGCCCGCCGCCATGATGACGAAGCCGCCCAGCACTATGAAGAAATAGCCCATGTTCCAGGCCAGTCCCTTGACGAACGGGAATAGCAGCGAGGTCGCATAGGCCGGCTCGCTCAGCCTGGAAATCGCGTAGCAGGCGATGAGCCCGATAATAGCCTCGATCAGCAGGCGCTGCTTGCCGCCAAAACCCTTATGGCTCATACGCTTGACCTTGAGATAGTCGTCGTAAAAGCCGATGGCGCCGAAGCCGATGGTGACGAACAGCACCACCCACACATAGCCATTTGCCAGGTTCGACCACAGCAGTGTCGACAGCACGGCGCCCGACAAAATCATCAGCCCGCCCATGGTTGGCGTGCCTTTTTTGGTCAGCAGGTGCCCGGCCGGCCCGTCCTCGCGGATCGGCTGGCCACGGCCCTGCTTGAGGCGGAGGAGGGCGATCATGCCGGGGCCGAACATGAACACGAAGAATAGGGCCGTGACGACGGCGCCGGCGGTGCGGAAGGTGACGTAGCGGAAAACGTTGAACGCCGTGAGGCTTTCGCCGAGCTGACCGAGTAAATACAACATGCTTGGACGCGTCCTCGTCTCGGGGTTCAGGCGAACCGTTTGCGGATTTTATCAACGATATCCGCCAGCCCGATGCCGTTGGATGCTTTGACCATAACTGTGTCGCCATAGGCAAGATCGCGCAGCACAATCTCCGCCATCTCGGCTGCCGCCTGTGTATGGGCGGTGACAGCCTCGGAGCCAAGTTCGGCCGCGAGCGCCGCCATCTGCGGGCCAACGAGATAAATTCTGTTGGCGCCAGAGGCACTTACGGCATCGGCGAGGCTAGCGTGCAATTGCGGGCTCTGCTCACCAAGTTCCAGCATGTCGCCCAGGACCAGCACTTTGCGGCCCACGGCGGTCTGGCTGGAGAAGACGTCGAGCGCGGCAATCATCGAGGCCGTGTTGGCATTGTAGCTCTCATCCAGCAAGATAAGCGGCTTATCCTCATCGCCGAAACTGAGCTTTTGCCCCCGGCCGACCTGCGCGCCGAAGGTAGCAAGTGCTGCCAGCGCGACGGCCGGCTCGACCCCGGCGATGAAGCTGACGGCCAGTGCGCCGGTCGCGTTGGCGAGCATGTGGCGGCCCGGAACATTGAGCACCAGGTCGTATTTTGAACCAGCATGCTGGATTTCTGCAAAGCTTTTGTCGGCCGCCGTTTCGTAGCGAACGATGTGCCAATCGCTGTCCGGCGAGAAACCGTAGGTGACCACCTTTTCGACCCCGGCCGCTCTCGCATGCTCGCGCAGCAGATCGATCTGTTCATGATCGGCATTGAGCACCGCCGTCCCGCCCGGTTCGAGGCCGGTGAAAATTTCCGCCTTGGCGGCAGCGATCCCCTCAAGCGATCCCAAAGCTTCCAGATGGGCCGGAGCGACAGTGGTGATCACCGCGATATGCGGGCGCACCATCTTGGCCAGCGGCTCGATTTCGCCGGCATGGTTCATGCCCATTTCGAAAACGCCGAACTGCGCTTCTTCGGGCATGCGGGCCAGCATCAGCGGGACGCCCCAGTGATTGTTGAAGCTCTTGATCGACGCGTGGGTCTGTCCGGCGGCGGCGAGGACGGTACGGATCATTTCCTTGGTGGTGGTTTTGCCGACGCTGCCGGTGACGCCGACGATACTGGCGCGGCTGCGGGCGCGAGCAGCGCGACCCAGGTCGGCTAGGCCTGCGAGAGCGTCGGGGACCACGATGGTGCCGGGACCGCCGGCTTTGCCGTCACTGACCAATGCGGCAACGGCGCCGCCAGCAAGCGCAGTCGCCACGAAAGAGTGGCCGTCGAAGCGATCACCCTTGATGGCGACGAACAATGCGTCGGGACCGATCTCGCGGGAGTCGATGGTGATGGAGTTGATGGCAGAAGTAGTGATGCCATCGGCATGGCCGCCGGTTGCCGTGAGGACGGCGTCGAGAGTGTAGAGGGGTTTGGTCATGGCGTGATTGGTGCGCTGGGATGGAAAGCAGAAACCCCCACCCCTGTCCCCTCCCCACAAGGGGGAGGAAGACGAAGGAACTGCGAACATTGTGGTTGTGAGAAGACGAGCGATTGGGATTGTCTGCCTCCCCCTTGTGGGGAGGAGATAGGGGTGGGGGTAACTTGTGCAGTTGCAAAAGTTCTCATTGATCCACCCACCATGCCCAAATGCCTATCCCTTGATCGCTTCCGCCACCACTTCATGGTCGGAAAAATGGTGCTTCGTCGTGCCGATGATCTGATAGTCCTCGTGACCCTTACCGGCAATCAGCAGGACATCGCCCGCCTTCAAAGCCTTGATCGCGGTGACGATGGCGTCCTTGCGGTCGCCGATCTCCTTGGCACCCTTCGCAGCGGCCATGATTTCCTTGCGGATGGTCGCGGCGTCCTCGGTGCGCGGATTATCGTCGGTCACGATTACGCTATCGGCAAGTTCGCTGGCGATTGCGCCCATTTGTGGACGCTTGCCCTTGTCGCGATCTCCGCCGCAGCCGAACACCACCCGCAGAGAGCCCTTCGCATAGGGCCGTAGCGCGTTCAGCGCGGTCTTGAGCGCATCGGGCGTGTGCGAATAATCGATGAAAATGGCCGCGCCCTTATGCTCGGCCACCAACTCCAGGCGCCCCTTGGCACCCTTGAGTTCGCTGAGAGCGGGGAAAGCATGTTCCTTGTCGACGCCGCTGGACATCGCCAAAGCGGCGGCGACCAGCGCATTGCTGACCTGGAATTCGCCAGTAAGCGGCAGATGGAAGCTGAGCTTCTCGCCGACGTGGCGGACCTCGACACGCTGGCCATAGCCTTCGGTTTCGATCGACAGGATTTCGATATAGGCGCCTTCGCGGCCAACGGTCAGCAGCGTCGAGCCATTGCCCAGCGCGGCGAACATAAAGGGCTCGTATTCGGGATCATCGACATTGACCACCGCTGGCCCGCCGTTGACCAGGAGGTCGGTGAACAGGCGCAGCTTGGCATTGCGATAGGCGTCCATATCGGGGTGATAGTCGAGATGGTCGCGGCTGAGATTGGTGAAGGCCACTGCCTCGAAATGGATGCCGTCCAGCCGCCGCTGCTCCAGCCCATGGCTGGAGGCCTCGAGGGCGACGTGATCGATCCCCTGCGCCTTGAGCGCCCGCATCGACTGATGCAGGTTGCGCGCGTCCGGCGTGGTCAGGCTACCATCGATATGGCGGGTCTCGGTATCGACGCCAAGCGTGCCGATGCTGGCCCCGGCGATGCCCGCATAGGTCCATATCTGGCGAACAAACGAGGCCACAGACGTTTTGCCGTTGGTCCCAGTCACCGCCACATTGATTTCCGGCTGCGGCTCGAAGATGCGCGAGGCCGCGCGCGCGTAGGCGGCCCGCACATCACTGACGACGATGACCGGCACGCCCGGATCGCCCACGGGATGCAAGTCGGTGATGACGGCGAGCGCGCCGCGCCGCACCGCCTCGTCGATGAAGTCGTTGCCGTGGATCTTGCCGCCCGGCAGGGCGAAGAAGATGTCGCCCGGTTCGATATTGCGGCTGTCTGACCGCAGGCCGAATACGGCGCCAAGCCCCCGTTTGGGGCGAGCACCCGAGCCTTCGAGCAGTTGAGATACGCTGAGTGACACTGGAGATTATCCTTCTGGATCAATCTATCTGATGAGATTGGGAGGAACCATGGCGTCGTCGAGCGCCTGGCTGAAATTGGGAGCAACGCCCAGCATAGGAGCGATGCGCTGCACGATGCGTCCGCTCATCATGCCTGCATTATAGGCGGAATTGGTGCCAAGCCCGCCCTCTTCGACCTGGGGTTCGTCGACCACGACCACAAGTGCGTATTGGGGCGCATCCATCGGGAACACGGCGGCAAAGACGTTGAAGTCTTTGCTGTGGGAATAGACGCCGTTTTCGACCTTTTCGGCCGTTCCGGTCTTGCCGCCGACGCGGTAGCCCTTGGCGATCTTCTCGGTCAGGCTGCCGGAGCCTTCCAGCGAGTTGAGCCGCATGAGATAGCGCATGTCGCGGCTGGTCTCAGGCTTGAGCACGCGCACATATTCCGACTGCGCTTCCTCCAGGCTGCGGCGATAGAGCGTGGGCGCAATGTAATTGCCGCCATTGGCAATGGCCGACATCGCCACCACCATATGCAGTGGGGAAACGCTCAGACCATGCCCGAAGCTCATCGTAGCCGCGCTGATATCGGACGGATTCTTCGGCACGTTTGGCAACCGCATTTCCGGCAGTTCGAACGGCACGCGCGTATCCAGCCCCATGCGGGTCAGGAAGGCGCGGTAATTCTCCTTGCCCATGGCCTGCATGACGCGGATGGTGCCGATATTGGAGGAGTATTTATAGATTTCCGGCACCGAGAGGACACGGTGCTTGCCGTGGAAATCGTCGATCGTATAGCGGCCGTAGCGAATGCCGTACCGCGCATCGAACTTGTCGTTGAGCGTCACCGCGCCGCTATCGATGGCGCCCGCAATGGTGATGGTCTTGAAGGTCGAGCCCAGCTCGTAAATGCCGGCGGTAATGCGGTTGAAACTGTCCTTGACCAACGCTGTGGAGGGATCATTGGGATCGAAATCGGGCACCGAGGCCAAAGCGACGATCTCCCCGGTATGGATATCCATGATCACGCCGGCCGCCGCGATCGCCTTGTAGCGGGTCAGCGCGTCGACCATTTCTTCGTGCACGACGTGCTGCACGCGCATATCGATCGACAATTGCACCGGCGTCAGCGCATTGCCGCGCGCCAGACCCAGGTCCTGCAGCAGCGCCACGTCCTCGACGTCCATGTGCTTTTCGATGCCGGCAATGCCCTGGTTGTCGATATTGGTCGAGCCAAGAATATGCGAGGCCTCGTTCATGCCCGGATAGAAACGCTTGGATTCGGTCAGAAATTCGATGCCTGGAATGCCCAGCCGCATTACCCGCTCTTCGATAGCCGGGCTGAGTTCGCGCTGTAGCCAGACAAAGCCCTTGTCGCCGGTCAGCCGGCTGCGCAGCCAGCTTTCGCTCAGATTGGGCAGCACGGTGCGCAGCTTGGACACGGCCTCTTCGACGTCGATGATCCGGCGCGGCTCGGCATAAAGCGATGGCACGCGGATATCGACGGCCATTTCCAGGCCGTTGCGATCCAGGATCGGGGGGCGCGTCGCGGTGATCTCGGCGCGCGCCACCCCTTCGATGGAATTGTCGGGCACGATCATGCCCAGTTGCACCAGCCGCCCGCCGACCGTGGCAAAACCCAGCACGATGGCCAGGATGACCCAGCGCAATCGCGCCTGGGTCATGTTTCCGCGCACCTTGCGGGTGCCGTCGAGCGCAATGGTGGGGGCGAAGTCTTCGGCGGTGATCGCCATTATTCGATACCTTCAGAGGTCAGGATCGCATCAATCGGATCGACACCCGCATCGAGCGAACGCAGCAAGGCGTCGAGCGCCGCATTGTCGGGCTGGGCCGGGCGCATCGGCAGATCGGCAAAGGCGCCAAACTGCTTCTGGGCCACCGGCACAATGGCCAGCGCCTCCTGGTGGCGCTTGACGATGGGCTCGATATGGCCGGGCTGGTTCAGCACCGCCTCATCGGCCTTGAGCACCGAGAGGTCACCCTCCTGGCTATCGATCAGGGCGATCAGCGCCGTGCGCTCGCTTGCCGTATGCTCGATGGCGAATTTGAGCGCATAGACGCCCGACAGCATGACCACGCTGGTGAAGATCAGAATGATGTTCAGATTGCGGATCATGCGGCGCCCCTGACTTGGGGCACGCCCAATCCATCGAGCCGCACCGGCCGCGCCGGCGCGTCGGATCGCTGGGCCGAGCGCAGGGTCGACGAGCGTGCACGGGGATTGCGGCCGAGCTCGGCTTCACCGGCCTTGACGGGCTTGCGAACCTCGATCCAGCGGCGTGCCTCGGTTTGCACCTGCGGCAGGTGGCGCGATTGGGTCGGACCACCCTTGTCGGGATCGAAAAAGCGCTTGGCGATGCGGTCTTCCAGCGAATGGAAGGTGATGACCGCCAGGCGGCCACCCTCGGGCAACAGCCGCTCGGCGGCGAACAGGCCCTCGACCAGTTGGTCGAACTCGCCATTGACCGCGATGCGCAGCGCCTGGAAGCTGCGCGTCGCCGGATGGGCGTCGCCGGGCTTGCGGCCGATGGCCTTCTCGATGATTTTTGCCAGTTCCAGCGTCGTGGTGATGGGCGCGGTCTCGCGGGCCGCGACGATAAACTGTGCAATGCGTCGCGATTTGCGTTCTTCGCCAAAGGCATAGAGCAGGTTGGCCAGCGGCTCGGCATCGAGCGTATTGACGAGGTCGGCGGCGCTCTCGCCCTGCCCGCTCATGCGCATATCGAGCGGCCCGTCGCGCATGAAGGAGAAGCCGCGATCGGCCTCATCAAGCTGCATCGAAGAGACGCCGATATCCAGCACCACGCCATCGATGGGGCCATGCTCGGCCGCCAGGGTGTCCAATTGGGAAAACGTGCCGGCCACGAAGGTGAAGCTATCGGGAAATTCGGCCGTCAGCGCATCGGCGAAGGGCATGACGCCAGGGTCGCGATCGATCGCCACCACGTGGGCGCCGGCCTGCAGCAGCGCGCGCGAATATCCACCCGCTCCAAACGTGCCGTCGACGATTCGCGCGCCGGCCAAGGGGGCAAGCGCGGTAAGCACTTCATCGAGCAGCACCGGAATGTGGGGTCCGGCATTCTGGCTGGTATCGGGCAGGGAACGCTTGCCCATCTGGCGAACTCCAACACCGGCCGACAGGACCGGTACGCATAGTCTGCGCACTTTGACCAAGACGTTTTAAGATTCTGTTTCCCATTCGGATTTTGAGACGATGTTTTGGTGGCGGCGCTCGCTGGCCATCGCCCCCAGCGGGCACGAAAACGGAGAGAACGGTCTGACCCCGCTGATAAAAACAGACAAACGCCCCACAATTATACTTTGCATATTGCCCCCCTTTTGCCTTTGCGCCATGAACGTGCACCAGTGTGAAGGAACGCCTTGAATGCCCATTTCCGGCAATGCCTTGGTCCGCTCGACCGCAGCCCTGCTGCTGGTCGGCCTGCTGGCACTGGCCGCTATCGTGGGCACCACGATCTGGCTGGTCGAACGCAACCAGGTTTATTTCGACGAGGGCCTGGAAGCGCGCATTGCCCGTTCGGCCACCGTCAATTTGCGCAACGCGTTGCAGAACGCCGAAACCGGCCAACGCGGTTTCCTGCTGACCGGCGAAGAACGCTATCTCGAACCCTATAACGACGCGCTGCCGCAGATTTCCGATCTGCTGGAGCGGTTCAACACGGTGCTCAAGCCCTATCCCGAGGCCGACGCGCCGGTTGCCGCACTGAATGCCGGCGTGGCCGACAAGCTCTCCGAACTGGCGCAGACCATTGCGCTGACACGCGCCGGCAAACGCGACGAGGCCATGGCCATCGTCGAGACTGATCGTGGCAAGGACGCCATGGACGAGGCCCGCACCCTGTTCGATGGCATCATCACCGCCGCGGACGAGCGTATCGTGGCCGGCATCGAGGACCAGCGCGGTTCCACCAATGCGCTGCGCTGGGTGACCATCATCGGCGCCTTCGTCATCTTCGTGGTGGTGGGCGGCTCCGCCTTGACCGTCATGGCCTATACGCGCGACATCGCCAAGGCGCGCGGCGACCTCGAAGCCGCCAATGCCGGCCTCGAAGACCGGGTGCGCGAGCGAACGGCCGACCTGGGCAAGGCCAACGAGGAAATCCAGCGCTTCGCCTATATCGTCACCCACGACCTGCGCGCGCCGCTGGTCAATATCATGGGCTTCACCGCCGAGCTGGAAGGCACCGTCGGCACGCTGCAGGGCTATATGAACGGGCATGACGACGGCGACGATCCGCGCTGGAGCGACGCCCGGCTGGCCGCCACCGAGGACCTGCCCGAAGCGATCGGCTTCATCCGTTCGTCCACCCGCAAGATGGATGGCCTGATCAACGCCATCCTCAAGATTTCGCGCGAAGGACGCCGCCAGCTCCGTCCCGAATCGCTCGACCTCAACGAGGTCATCGAAACCTCGACCTCGGCCGTGCATCACCAGATCAGCGAAAACGGCGGCTCGGTGACGAGCGATGTGAAGGTGCCGCGCATCGTCTCGGACAAACTGTCGCTGGAGCAGATCCTCGGCAACCTGCTGGATAATGCCGTTAAATACCAGGATACCGCCCGTCCACTGACCATCGTGGTACGGGCAGCCCTCGCGGCGGGCAACCGCATCAGTATCGATGTGCAGGACAATGGTCGCGGCATTGCCAGCACCGACCATGAACGCGTCTTCGAGCTGTTCCGCCGTTCCGGCGCCCAGAGCCAGCCGGGCGAAGGCATCGGCCTCGCGCATGTACGCACCATGGTGCGCAGCCTGGGCGGCGAAATCACGCTGGTCTCCGAACTGGGGACCGGCACCACCTTTACCATCAGCCTGCCGCGCGATCTGCGCAATTACGTCGGGAGCGTCCAATGAGCAACGAAGCCAAGCCGGTCACCATCGTCATGATCGAGGACGACGAGGGCCATGCGCGCCTGATCGAAAAGAATATCCGCCGCGCAGGTGTCTCCAACGAGATCATGCCCTTCACCAACGGCACCGAAGCCCTGGCCTTCCTGCTGGGTCCCGATGGCTCGGGTCTGGTCAACAAGGGCCGCCAATTGCTGATCCTGCTCGATCTCAACCTGCCCGACATGACGGGCGTGGATATCCTCGAGAAGGTCAAGGCCAACGATCATACCCGCTGCGCGCCGGTCGTGGTGCTGACCACCACCGATGACCAGCGCGAAATCCAGCGCTGCTACGACCTGGGCGCCAATGTCTACATCACCAAGCCGGTGAACTATGATGGCTTCGCCAATGCCATCAAGCAGCTCGGCCTGTTCTTCTCGGTGATGCAGATTCCGAAGGCCGACTGATCCATGCCCAACCGCATTCCGCGCGTACTCTATATCGATGACGATCCCGGCCTTGCGCGACTCGTGCAAAAGGCCATGGAGCGGCGCGGATACCATTTTGAGCACGCCGCCACGGGGGAAGCCGGCCTCGCCCGGATCGCCCAGGGCGGCATCGACGTCGTCGTGCTCGACCACTACCTGCCCACCGGCACCGGCCTTGACGTACTGGCCGCGATGGAGTCGCTCAGTGACCATCCCGCCGTGGTTTATGTCACCGGCTCCGCCGAAACCGCCGTCGCCGTCGCCGCGCTGAAATCGGGCGCCAGTGACTATGTGGCCAAGAGCCTCGACGACGATCTCATGGAATTGCTGGCCTCGGCCATTGACCACGCCGTCGAACGCGTCCGCCTCAACCGGGACAAGCTGCGCGCCGAACAGGACATGCGCGAGGCCCGCGAGCGCGCCGAAATGCTCTTGGGTGAGGTCAATCACCGCGTCGCCAATAGCCTGGCCATGGTCGCAGCGCTCATTGGCCTGCAGGCCAATGCGGTGCAGAACGCCGAGGCCAAGAATGCGCTGGCCGAAACCCAGGCCCGCATTTCCGCCATCGCGGGCGTGCACCGCCACCTCTACACCTCTGACGACGTCCGCACGGTCGAGATCGGCGATTATCTGCGCAGCCTCGCCGGTGAACTCGATGCCTCCATGAAGGCCGCCGGCCACCACGCGCTGATCAATGTCGAAGCCGTTAGCTTCCCCCTCGCCACCGAAAAAGCCGCCTCGGTCGGCGTCATCGTCACCGAACTCGTCACCAACGCGATGAAATACGCCTATCGCGACACCCAGCAGGGCGAAGTGCGCATCCGGCTGGTCCGTATCGGCGAGAGTGTGGAACTGCGCGTCGAAGACGACGGGATCGGTTGGGACGGCACCGGCACCCCACAGGGCACGGGCCTGGGCAGCCGCATCGTCAAAGCCATGGCCCATAGCCTGGGCGCGACTGTAAGCTATGGCGGCGGCGGCGGCACGAGCGTGTCACTGCGATTTGCCGGATAGCCCGTGGCCGGCGTTGTCTCCACGCTGCCCTCGCAAAAGCGGTCGGTGCGATTCAAAGTATTTTGATGGAAATCGGAAGCGCCACCGTGTAGCGGAGGGCCCGAGGACGCAATGGCACAACGCAATACCTATTTGGCGGAGTTGACGCGGGCACTGATGGTGCTGGCGCTGATCCTGCTCAATTTGGGCCACCAGACCGTTCCCGCCCAGGCTGGACCGGTTGGCTACCAAAGCGTTGGCGCCTACACCGCCTTTTGCGGTTCTCCCGACGCTCCCGACCGGACGGGCCACGCCGCGTGCCACGCCTGCCGCATCGGCGCAGGCGCCGACCTGCCGCAGCCCCCCGTTTATGGCGAGCGCCTGGCGCTGTGCACCGAAGCCCTCGTCTACCTGGCGCCCACTGCGTCAGCGCGACAGCAATGGCCGACCACCCTGCAGCCTATACGCGGACCGCCCTCGCTCGCTTGAGCCGCCGATCCGCCCCTTGCATCTGCAGTTCGCCGCCGCCCCTAGCGCGCGCGTGCCTATTTGGATAATACTCGATGACCACAGCCTCAACCGAGGCAGCGCCAGCCGATAGCCGCGCCAGCTCTCGCCTCTATCGTGCCGTGTGGCGCTGGCACTTCTACGCCGGCCTCTTCGTTGTACCGTTCTTCATCATCCTGGCCTGCACCGGCATGATCATGCTCTACGGCAATTCCGTGCAGACCATGCTGGGGCCGCGACACTTCGTGGCGCCAACCTCGACACCGGCGCCTCTGGTGGCTCAAGCCGATGCTGCAGCAGCGGCGATCCCCGGCGGCACCGTCTCCATGTATGTGCAGCCATCCACGCCCGATCAGGCCAGCCTCTTCATCGTGACCGCCGCCGACGGTGCGCACATCGTTGCCGTCAACCCGGCCGATACGGCCGTGATCGCCGACTACCGCCAGGACAGCGTGCTGTTCAACTGGGCTTCCAAAATCCATGGCACCCTACTGCTGGGCGACTTTGGCGACCACGTCTTGGAGATCGCCGCAGGCCTGGGGATCATCCTGCTCCTGACTGGCCTCTATATGTGGTGGCCAAAACAGGGGCGAACGCTCAAGCAGGCCTTGACGCCGCGCCTGCTCACCGGCCGTGGCTTCTGGCGCGAACTGCATATGGGCGCAGGTGCCTATTTCGCGGTGGTGATGCTGTTCTTCCTGATATCGGGCCTGTCATGGACGGGCGTCTGGGGTACCCAACTCGTCCAGGCCTGGAATACCTTCCCGGCCGGCAAGCTTGCTGGCCTGCCACTCTCGGATGCCAAGCATGCCAGTATGAACCACGGCGACGAGAAGGATGTGCCCTGGACGCTAGAACAGACACCCATGCCGACATCCCATGACCATTCGAATATGGCGGGTATGGCCGGCATGGACGACATGGCTGGTATGGAGGGGATGGATATGTCTCCGCCAGGTGCGGTGACCTTGGATAGTGTCGCATCGCTGGCCCGCCAGATCGGCTTTCAGGGCCAGGTGCGGATCAACATGCCGGCCGATGCGACCGGCGTCTTCACCATCTCCTCGGACTCCACCAGCGGCGATAGCAGCAACCCATTCGGCGACCGCACCGTCCATGTCGACCAGTATTCCGGAAAGGTGCTGACGGAAATCGCCTTCGCGGATTACGGCATCGGCGGCAAGGCCATGGCTGCGGGCATAGCGCTCCACCAGGGTAATCTGGGATGGTGGAACATCGTCCTCAACCTGTTCTTCTGCGCCGCCATTCTTTTCGTATCGGTGTCGGGGATCATCATGTGGTGGATGCGCCGGCCCAAAGGTCGATTCGCCGCCCCACTCTATCCCCGCCAATATCGTGCGCCCTGGGCCGTGCTCGTTATTGCGCTGGCGGTCTGCCTGGCATTCCCACTGACCGGCGCCGCCGTACTGGTTTTCGCACTGGTCGACTTCCTGCTGCCGCGGCGGGTCAAGGAAGCAGGCGCCGCCTAAAGCTCATGACCGGTGCCGGCCTTATGCCGGCATCGGCCGCCGCCGCAGGACCGCAACCGCGCCACCAGAAAAATCAACGCCAGTTGACCTGTAAGCCGGGTTCTGTAGGGCACGCATCTTGCGATGCGTACGTGGCGGCCATTCATCTTGAACGCCTGTTGCCAGGCGTTTCATGCAACCAACCCGGATGATCTGGCCTCAAAACCGGCTGGGGCCGAAGCCCCGCGTCATCCCTATTTGGTCTTGCTCCCGGTGGGGTTTACCGTGCCGTCCCTGTTGCCAGGTCCGCGGTGCGCTCTTACCGCACCCTTTCACCCTTACCCCGGCACGCCGGGGCGGTTTACTTTCTGTGGCACTTTCCCTGAGGTCGCCCTCGCCGGGCGTTATCCGGCACCGTGTTTCGATGGAGCCCGGACTTTCCTCCATCGCGCAGTTACCCACGCGACAGCGGCCACCCGGTCAACTGGCTGGGAAGCTTTAGAGACTCTGCGCGCCGCGCGTCAAGCGCTGAGCAGCGGCTGTACACGCGGTTTGGTGATCGCCTGATAGGCCAGGTTGATGGCCGCCATCTTGGCGGTCGCCACATCGATCAGCTCTTCGGGAACGCCCTTGGCGATCAGGCGGTCGGGATGATGCTCAGCCACCAGCAGGCGATAGACCCGCCGCACTTCGGCCGGCGGCGCATTGGGGGCAAGGCCCAGCACCAGGTAAGGATCGACGCCCTCTTCCAGCATGACATGCTGGCTGGCCATCTGCTCGAACCGGGCCGGATCGAAGCCGAAAATATCGCTGACCGATTGCAGGTAATCCAGCTCCGCCTCATGCACCATGCCATCGGCGGTGGCGATGAAGAACAGGCTGTCGAGCACATGCTCCAGCGTTTCGGGGCTATCGTGGAAGAACCGGCCGATCTTGCGGGCATAGTGCTCGTAGCCGGCGACATCCTGCTTGGCGAGGTTGAACAGGCGCTCCACCTGCGGCTCCTGCCCGGCAGTGATCTCGACGGTCATGTTGAAGGCCCGCACTTCGGATGCGGTCACGGCCCCGTCGGCGACAGCCATCTTGGCGGCCAGCGCGATCAGCGCCAGCGTGAACGCGGCTTCGCGCCCGCCCGGCAGCCAGGTATCGGGGTCCAGAATATTGACCACCGAGCCGACGACGCCCGTGCGCTTGCTGAACGAACCGATGAAATCGGTCAGTCTCTGCCAGCCATCGTGGTTTTCTTCGGGCTTGCGCACGCAGCACAACATTCCGGCAGCCTTTCCCAAACCAAAGCGGCCCGCGTCAGGCGACGCAGTACCGCATATGTTTGTCCAGCATATATCGCAAGAGTGCGGCGGTCCACCGTCAGGAGTGCATAGCCGCTCTACGGATTAGTTCACGAAGGGAAAAAACACCGCATCGTCCTGCACCGGCCCGAGATAAACATCGCGACGCGGACGGCGGACGGCATTGCTGTCGTCATAATAGCCATCCGGGAAAGCGCGGTCGCTGGTCACCGTGGCCGACGACTTTTGCTGCCCCTGACGCCGGGCAAGGAACTCCGACAGCGGACCTGATTCCCAATCGCGCAGGTCGTCAACGACCGCCGCAGGCCGGGCATTGTTGTTGGCCACCACTTCGGGGGGCAGCACGATATCGTCATTGCGCGACGCGGTGGCCAGCGGACGGGTCACCGGCGTGGGGCGCATCGAGAGCGGCATCGGCATTGGCGCGACATTGGCGGCCGGCAGGGCGGCCACTTCGACAGGATCGATGGCGACTGGCGCTTCGGGGGCGACAATCGGCTTGGCCGGGGCCACGACCGCGGTTTCAACCGGGGCAACGACCGGCTTGGTTACGGCAGGTACGACAGGCTTGGCGGGCGCGGGCGCGACCACGGCCTGTGCCGGCTCGTCGCCGCCCGTAATATAGGAGGGCAATGCCTTGCCGGAGGACAGGAAGCTGTCGACGACCGGATTGGCGGCTGCGACGGGTTTGGCAACGGCTGGCACCACGGGCTTGGCCACGACAGGCTGCGTCGGCGCGATCGCCGCCGTCTCGATCACCGGGGCATGCGGGCGTTGGCTCAACGGCGCTGGAATCGGGGCTTCTACGCTGGGCAATTCGACCACGGTGGCAAGGGCGACCTGGTGGTCATCGCCCATCAACTGCTTGGAAACGGCGTCGGCCACGGGTATGGCGACGACAATACATAGGCCAGCCCAGGCCAGGCCATTGGTAATGCGGCGGTCGATCTGCATGTTTCCAGTCCCGAATTGCTCCGCCCTTTCGGGCGACAAAGCCGGTTTTCATGGCCAATTTGTGAAATTGGCACCGTCTTCCACCACACTCCCCGCGACCTGAATGGGACCTGAACGACGCTTCTTCAAGCTCGATGGCCGCCGAGCGCGGGTCTCATGGCACCAGATTATGGTGAACGCAAGGTTAATCCGGGTCCTGGACCCATGCATCCATGGCCGTCTCGATGTTCACATCTCTCTTGATGTCCCCACGAGCGCGATCCGTTCCCCCCTTGAGGGGAGGGTTAGGGTGGGGTGTCGGCGGTTCAGCAAACCGTGAACATCGAGTTCGCTCAGCCCTCGGCACCCCCACCCTCGATCCCTCCCCTCAAGGGGGAGGGAGGCAGGTCAGTGCGCGCTCGGAACTCAATGGGTCAGTCTAATCCGGGCGCTTCCCCAAGAGCCGCGCCAGCGCTAGCGCCAGGTTTGATCGGTTGAGCGTATAGATGTGGAACTCGGTCACGCCCTCGTCGAGCAGCTCGATGACCTGCTCGGCGGCGACTGCCGAGGCCACGAGCGCATGGGTCTCCGGATCATCCTCCAGCCCCTCGAAGCGCTCGGCCATCCAGGCGGGAATGGTCGCGCCGGTGCGGGCCGCGAAGCCTGAAATCTGCTTGAAGCTGTGGATGGGCTGGATGCCCGGCACGATCGGCGCGGTCACCCCAGCCGCGCGGGCGCGCTCGACATAGCGGAGGTAATCGGCGTTCTTGAAGAACATCTGGGTGATCGCGCGGGTGGCGCCGGCATCGATCTTGCGCTTGAGATTGGCGATATCGCTGTCCCAGTCCGGGCTCTGCGGATGCCGCTCGGGGTAAGCCGCCACCGAGATGTCGAAATCGCCGATCTTGCGAATACCCTCGACCAGTTCGGCCGCATTGCGATAACCATCGGGATGGGCGGTGAACGGCTGGCCGACGCCCTCCGGGGCATCGCCGCGCAGGGCCACGATGCGGGTAATCCCCGCGGCTTGATAGCCCCGCACCACCGCATCGACCTCGTCGCGCGAGGCCCCGACGCAGGTCAGGTGCGCCGCCGCATCGACCCCGGTATCGGCCTTGATCGAGGACACCATGCGCAGCGTGCGCTCGCGGGTGCCGCCACCGGCCCCATAGGTCACCGACACGAAGCGCGGCTTGAGCGGGGCCAGCTTATGGATGGACTCCCAGAATTTCTGCTCCATGACGTCGGTCTTGGGCGGAAAAAATTCGAAGCTGAGCTGCAGGTCGGGCCGCTTTTCCGCGGTAAGGCGACTGGCGCGGGCGTTGTCGTCAATCATGGTCTCAAAACTTTCAGTTCTTGTCGTTCAGCCGCCAGAGGCAGACCGTCAGTCCGTTTTCGCCGCTGTCGCTGGGAAATTCCCGCACCAGATCGACGTCCATTCCTATAGCCGCCGCCCAGGTCTCCAACTGCACCTGCGACAAGCCGAGCCGGCGATGGGCATGCTCGCTGCGCAGGAATTCCAGAGTGTGCGGCGCGAAATCCACGATGACGATCTGCCCGCCAGGCTTGAGCAGGCGCCGCGCCTGGGCCAGCATGCGGCCCGGATCGTCGAAATAATGCAATACCTGGTGGATCACCACCACATCGGCCGGGCCGACGCTGGCATCGAGATCGCCGATGTCGCCCAGCCGAACCTGCGCATGGCCGATGGCCGCATTGGCCAGCCGCGAGCGCGCCACCGCCAGCATTTCGCGGCTGGCATCGACGCCGACGCCGCGCTTGTAGGACCCCGCCAACACTTCCAGCATGCGCCCGGTGCCGGTGCCAAGATCGACCAATAAGTCGACCACCCTGCCCTCCAGCGCTTCGACCACCGCAGCCTCGACCGCGGATTCGGGCACGTGCAGGGTCTTGAGCAGATCCCAGCTACCAGCCACCTTGGCGAAATACTGCGCCGCCTGCTCCTGCTGGGCCGCGCGCACGGCATGCTGGCGTTCGCAATCGCGCTTGCGCTCGGGGTCGCTGTGATCCAAGCGGGTAATTAGCCATTGCGCCAACTCGGCGCCCTCGCCGCCTGATGCGAGCCCGTAATAGGCCCAGGCGCCCTCTGCATTGCGCTGCACGAGGCCCGCATCGGCCAGCAGCTTGAGATGACGCGAGACACGCGGCTGGCTTTGACGCAGAATTTCCGTGAGGTCCTTGACCGAATGGTCGCCATCGGACAGCAATGCCAACAGGCGCAACCGGGTCCCCTCACCCGCCGCTTTCAGCAATCCCACCAATGTTCCCAGCTCGGCCATCGCCCCTCACGAGATATAAAGATGTCTTTATATCCGATTTGACGGAGGGGTCTAGGGGGATTTGTGGCGGGCGGCGCGTCCAAGCCCCCTCATCCGCGCCTCGGGCACCTTCTCCCACAAGGGGAGAAGGGGATAGAGCCGAGAGCTCTCAGTCGTCCCCCCTCGCCCCTTGTGGGAGAGGGACAGCTTGCGACGCGTTCAGCGGAGCAAGCAGGGTGAGGGGGCTCTTCCCCTAAACTACCACCCCCAGCTCCGCACACAGCACCGCCAGCGCGCTGTCCGCCACCGGCACCGGCATCTCGGCCCGGCCGCGATTGGTGATCTGGCTGCGCCAGATGTGCACCGCCAGCGTCGCCGGGGTCACAAATTCTTCCAGCCGGCTCCCCGCCTGCATCAGTCGTGGAATTTCTTCGTAGCGCACCGGATAAAACACCTCCCGCGCCTGCACCTGCCCGGTCAGGCCCAGCGCGCGGGTATAGTGCGTCAGCGCAAACGGCCCCGTGGCACCATATTGCATATATTCGGGCGGCACCGCCTGCCCCATCAATCGTCGCGCCGCGACCTCCAGCCGCCGTCCGATCGGCAGATGCGGCTCCAACAGTGGGCGCTTCGCTTGGGTGAACACTGCCAGCAAATTATCGAGCAATTCGGACTGCGCCGGCAACAACAACACCGCGCCATTGACCGAGCCTTCGCGCTCCCAGCCCATCAGATAGTCCGGCGGTTCGGCGATGGGCCGCACGCAAAACACATCCAGGTCCGCCCAGATGCCGCGTTCGGCCTTGAGCAGGCTCATGCGGAAATAGTCGGAAAACACGCCCGGCGTGCCGCGCCCCTTGTAGAACACCAGCTTGTCGCGCGGCAAAATCTCAGCCGCACCGCGCCAGACCACGCCCTCGGGCAGCTCGTTCATCGGCTCGTAGGCATAGACTTCGACCCGATGCCCCTGCCGCACGAACGAGACGGCACACAGCCGCTCCAGCCAGCTCATTGGCCCGTGCCAGAACGTCACGATGGTCGGTAGTGTCATGTCTATTCCCCGCAGGCCCGGCAGCTCGCATCCAGATGGACGCGAATTGCCTAATAGCGGGTTGGCTGGCGAGGTCCAGCGCGATTTGCGATGCGCTAGAGGGCGGCCGCGGTCGCCGCGCGGTCTTCAGCGACGCGTTTGCGGAACGAATGCGCCCGCCACAATTCGAAGATGCCACTGGCTTCGTCGCGGCTGATCGCCTCGAAGCGGGCCAGCACATTGCGTTTGTCCATCTCGGTGGGCAGGTCTCGCCAAGGCAACATGCCGACGATGGACTCGAACAACTCCGGGGTCAGCCCGGCGGCGCGCAGCGCCACGGTGATGGCCACGTAATCCTGTCCCGCCAGCCATTTGACGAACACTTCGGGCTCCACCCGCAGCATCACCGTCAGCGCCGCCGCCGCATGGTGGCCATAGCCAAACCGCGCGAACCGGGCCAGCGCCCGATCGTCGAGCTGACGGCGGTCGCTGAGCGCCTTGACCTGATTATAGGCCAGTTTCCATTCGGTGGCCGAAAAGCCCGCCCGATTGCGCATGCGATTATAAACCACCGCGTTGATCTTGCCGGCCGCGATCGGATCGACATGGCTATCCACGTCGCCCAGCGCTTCGAGCACCTTGCCGGCCGCTTCATCGATTTGCCCACGCAGCGAGGACCAATCGATCTCGGTGCGTGCGCGCAGATCGTGGGCGATTTCGGCATCTACCCTTGCGCGTGCCACCAGCTTGCGGAGCGTCTCGGCATCGAATTCGGCGGTGGGATTGCGCACCAGGCGGACCACCGAGGAGGTCCGGCCATGCTCGACGATCGCTTCGCCGACGCGCTCGGGGACATTGACCCGGCTGGCAATGGCCACTCGGTGGGCCTCGCCATGCGTGCTGATAATGTCGATCAGGTCGTCATCGCTGAGCACGTTGGAAAATTCCAGCAGGGGCCGCGCCACTTCGATGACGTCATTGGCCAGCTTGACCACCACCGTGCCCGGCGCCCGCTCGAGCGGCGCCAGGAGCTTGGCGACATGCACCCGCGCTTCCACCTCGACCAGCTCCGCCAGTTGGCAGAGCACTTCGTCATATTGGGCCACCTGCTCGTCATCGCACTGTGCGGAGACGAAGCTGAAGAGCTGCGCCATGTTGCGGAACAACTGGTCGCGTTCGGAGTGGTTCTCTTCGCCGTTCAGAACCCTGAAGCTCGAAAACGCCCGCTGTCCCTGGTCAAGCTCGCTCATCATGTGTCTCCCGGCTCCTGCCGCAAATCTGGAGCATCAGGATGGACCGGCAGGTTCTCGTGCCCGCTGAAATTGCCAGTTCGGATTTGATTCAAATTGTCGGGATTTTTTACCGATGGCGTGGGGAGCCCGGAAACCCTTACCGATCCCGCAATCGCAGCCGCAATATCCCACCCGCTGTCCTTCCCGCGGGCTTGACCCGCGGGCCGCTCTCAGCCCGGCACGCGCGACGGGAGGCCCGCGGGTCAAGTCCGCGGGAAGGGCGGTGGATGTGGAAATAGCGTGCCCTACGCCGCAATAGCCCTCGGGCGGCGCCGGAAACTGTCCCAGCTGAACACAACCAGCGACAGCCAGATCAGCGCAAAGCTCACCAGCCGCGTGGCATTCATTTCCTCGTGGAACACGAACACCGCGATCAGGAACTGGATCGACGGCGCCAGATACTGGAACATGCCAATGGTCGTCAGCCGCAGCCGCTGCACCGCGAAGGCGAACAGCAGCAGCGGCACCGCCGTTGCCGGGCCAGTCAAAATCAGCAGCAGCAGCATGGTCGGATCGCTATGCACGCCGATGCCCACGGTCACCAGATTATAGCCGATATAGGCAATCGCCACCGGCGCGATCATCAGCGTTTCGGCGAACAGGCCCGTGGCCGGCCCCAGCATCGCCGTCTTGCGGAAATAACCGTAGAGCCCGAACGATATCGCCAGACCCAGCGAGATATAGGGCACGCTGCCCAAGGCGGCCGTCTGGATACCGATGGCAATCACCGCGATGCCGATCGAGACCGTTTGCCACCTGTTCTGCCGCTCACCCAAAAACACCATGCCGATGGCGATATTGACCAGCGGGTTGATGAAATAGCCAAAGCTGGCCTGCAGCAATTCGTTGGCGTCGACCGCGTAGACATAGAGCAGCCAATTGAACGCCAGCAGCACCGACGAAAGGGCCAGCACGCGCACCTTGCGACCGTCGCGCAGGAAAGCGCGCACTTCGCCGAACTTGCCGGTGATGGCGAGGACGACGGCCAAAAGGATCAGCGAATACATCGTGCGTTCAGCCACGACGAGCACAGCGCCCGCCTCGCTCAGCGGATGCAGCAGCAGCGGCAGGAAGCCCCAGAGCAGATAGGCGACGAGCGCCGCCACGACCCCATTGGCGGCGTCCTTGGCATCGATGACGGGGGCTGGCGCCCGGGCGAGCGTCGCAGGCGCCGATTCTGGCAGGGACATGAAAAACTCCGCGCCCGGACGGCGCCGTAAAAGCCTGTGATAGCAGCGGCGCCAGCACCTCGCCAATGAAGCTTTGTGATCGCAACCCGCCCCATTTTGATGACTAAGGGCCAACCTTTTGGGTCGCGGCACGTTGGTACCATTGAGACCAACAGGAGCAATTGCCATGAAGAAGACCGTCACTTGGGTATTGATCGCCGATGGCGCCCAGGCCCGCGTGCTGCAGCATAACGGCCCCGGCAAAGGCCTCACTCAGGTCGATGGGCTGGACTTTTCGATCGATACCAAACAGGCGCAGGACATCATGTCAGATCGCCCCGGCCGTAGTCACGCCTCCAACGGCTCGGCCCGCAGCGGCATGGAGCCCAAGACCGACCCCGTCGAATATCGCGAAACCCAGTTTGTCAAATCGCTCGCCGACATGCTCGACCGCCAGCAGCAGAAGGGCGCCTATGATCGCCTGGTGATCGCCGCGGCTCCCATTGCGTTGGGGGACATCCGCAAGGCCATGAGTGCCGGCGTCAAGAAGACCGTGGTCGCAGAACTCGACAAGGATCTGACCAATTTGCCGACGGCGCAGTTGGACAAGCATTTCGACGGGATTTTGAGCGTTTAGTTTCAAAGGGTTGGCTGTCTGAGGTGCTCGGCCTGCTTCACCTCTCCCTTTGGGGGAGAGGTCGACCCTCTTGGGTCGGGTGAGGGGGCCTTTGCTGGGTGAGGCGTTTGCCCGAAGGCCCCCTCACCCGTCGCTGCGCGCCGACCTCTCCCCCAAAGGGAGAGGTGAAGGACAGTCGCTACTCGTCCTCGTCCTCATCATCCGCGTCGCCACTGATCGCATCCAAAAACTGCAGCAGCAGGGGATTGACCAAATCCGGCCGTTCAATGCTCGGAATATGCGCGACATCTTCCAGCACCACCGCGAAGGCGTTGGGCATTTCTTCGGACAGGTGATCGTGCCGCTCGATCAGGTAGTTGAAATCCTGGTCACCGACCATCAGCAGGGTCGGCGTATTGATGCTGTCCATCCGCTGGTATGCATCCGCGCGCCGCTCTTCCAGCGTCAATTCCGGCTTGCGCAATGCCACGCCATTCATGTCGAGGAACAACGTCCGCGCCGCGCCACCAACCCGGCCGTTAGCCGCGCGTGGCCCGTCGAGCCATTCATGCGCCTGCACCTTGTTGAGCATGTCGAGATCGCCACGCTCGAAGGCGTCTTCCTCGGCCATTTCCAGCTGCTGCTCGACCTCGCTAACCTCCGCCGGCGCGCCGGTGATGGAAGTGCCGATCAGCACCAGCCCCAGGACGCGCCCGGGATAGCGCAGCGCGAAATCCACCGCCAGGCCGCCGCCCATCGAGCAGCCGACCAGCACCGCCGCATGAATATCGCGCGCGGCCAGCACCGCCACCAGATCGTCGACATGGTTGAACGCCACGTCCTCGCTGACGCTCTCGCCATAGCCGCGCCGGTCATAGGCGATCGCCTCCCAGCCCTCCTCGGCGACCTCGTCCATCTGGCTCTGCCACATCCGCTTGTCGCAGACCCCGGCATGCAAAAACACCACCGGCAGGCCCTCGCCCGCCGCGATGCCGGCCAATGTTGCGCCCCGAACGGCAACCGAAAACGGCGTCCCGACCACGCACAAAACTCCACACTCATTGCAAAAAGGCCGGGCTCCCGCCCAGCCCCAATCCCTACCGCGTCAGCGGCTTGTAGGTCGCGCGCTTCGGGTTGACCGCGTCGGCGCCCAGGCGGCGGACCTTGTCGGCTTCGTAGTCGGCAAAATTGCCCTCGAACCATTCGACATGGCTATTGCCCTCGAAGGCCAGCATGTGGGTCGCCAGGCGATCGAGGAACATGCGATCATGGCTGATGATCACGGCGCAGCCGGCGAATTCCTCCAGCGCCTCTTCGAGCGCGGCGAGGGTTTCGGTGTCCAGGTCGTTGGTGGGCTCATCGAGCAGCAACACGTTGGAGCCGCTCTTGAGCATCTTGGCGAGGTGGACGCGATTGCGCTGCCCACCCGAGAGATTACCGACCTTCTGCTGCTGATCGCCGCCCTTGAAGTTGAACGAGGACGTGTAGGCGCGCGAATTGACCTCGCGCTTGCCCAGCATCAGGATTTCATCGCCCTCGGAGATTTCCTCCCAGACGGTCTTGTTGGGGTTGAGGCTGTCGCGGCTCTGGTCGACATAGCCCATGTGCACGCTGTCGGCGATGGTCACGGTGCCGGAATCCGGCGTTTCCTGGCCCGTCAGCATACGGAACAGCGTGGTCTTGCCCGCGCCGTTGGCCCCGATGATGCCGACGATACCGCCAGGCGGCAGCTTGAAGGTCAGGTTGTCGATCAGCAGGCGATCGCCATAGGACTTCGACAACCCTTCGATATCGATGACGTTATTGCCCAGCCGCTCGCCAGCCGGAATGATGATCTGGGCGGTCGAGGACTGCGTGCGCGCCTCGTTGATCTTGACCAGTTCTTCATAGGATTTGAGGCGGGCCTTGGACTTGGTCTGGCGCGCCTGGGGCGACTGGCCCATCCATTCGCGCTCACGCTCCAGCACCTTGGCGCGGGCCTGGTCTTCGGATTTCTCCTGCGCAAAGCGCTTGGCCTTGGCGGTCAGGTAGGCGGAATAGTTGCCCTCATACGGCACGCCCTTGCCGCGATCGAGCTCGAGAATCCATCCGGTCACGTTGTCGAGGAAGTAGCGATCATGGGTGATGATCAGCACGGCGCCTTCGAACTCGCGCAGATGGCGTTCGAGCCATGCAGTGGTTTCGGCATCGAGATGGTTGGTGGGTTCGTCGAGCAAAAGCAGGTCGGGCTTACTCAGCAACAGCGCACACAGCGCCACGCGGCGGCGCTCGCCACCCGACAGCTTGGTGACGTCGGCATCGCCGGGCGGGCAGCCCAGGGCTTCCATCGCCACTTCGACCTGTGATTCCAGATCCCACAGGTTTTCCGCGTCGATCTGGTCCTGCAGCTTGGATGCCTCGTCGGCGGTCGCGTCGGAATAGTCCATCATCAGCTCGTTGTAACGATCGATGACGGCCTTCTTCTCCTTGACCCCGGTCATGACGTTGCCGAGCACGTTCAGTGCTGGGTCCAGCTCCGGCTCCTGGCTCAGGTAGCCGAGCTTGGCGCCCTGCGCGAGCCAGGCTTCGCCGGTAAATTCGGTATCGATCCCGGCCATGATCTTGAGCAGCGTCGATTTACCCGAGCCATTCGGCCCCAACACGCCGATCTTGGCATCGGGGTAGAAAGACAGGTGGATATTGTCCAACACCTTCTTGCCGCCGGCATAGGCTTTGGACATTCCGCTCATGTGGTAGATGAATTGGCGAGCCATCGGCTTGCAAACCTCGATAACGGGAACAGGATTTGCCCCGTATGTAGGCCAAGGCCCCCGGCGCGGCAATCCTGTTCGATGCAGACCCCCTCATCCGCCCCTTCGGGGCACGTTCCCCCACGAGGGGAGAAGGGGATAGAACCGAAATTTCGCAATCGTCCCCATCGCCCCTTGTGGGAGAGGGACAGACTATTTTGCGTTCAGCAGAATAGTCAGGGTGAGGGGTGCGATCTCTCCACAGCGACTCTACGCTCGCCCCCTATCCACCCAAAACTTTCTAAGCTACGCTGGATTAACGTTCATACAACGACAAGGCGTTCTATCTTGACCTTCACCTTTCCCCGCCGTGGCCGCACGCTGTTGGCCGGCCAGCGCTCCGAACTGACCGTCATCGACCTCGCTGGCAACGCGACCGTCATCTTCACCGCCGATGAAATCATCGAGGCCCCGAACTGGACTGCGGACGGCACCGCGCTGGTGTTCAATGCCGGCGGCAAGCTGTTCCGCATCGCCCCCACCGGCGGCGAGGTGACCCCGATCGATACCGGCCACCTGGCCGACCTGAACAATGACCACGTCCTGTCCCCCGATGGTTCGACCATCTATGTCAGCTCCGACGATGGCCACCTCTATGCGGTGCCTTTCGCCGGTGGCGAGCCGCGCCGCGTATCCAACACGCATGACACCCCGTTCCACTATTACCTGCATGGCATTTCGCCAGATGGCAAAACGCTGAGCTACGTCGCCATCGAGGGCAAAGGTCCCGATCGCCGCGTCAACATCTTCACCATTCCGGCTGCTGGAGGCGCCGATACCCGCCTGACGGACGTATCGGTGCCCAATGACGGCCCCGAATACTCGCCCGATGGCCGCTGGGTTTATTTCAACTCCGAACTGGCGGCGAGCCAGCCCGGCCATGCCCAGATTTTCCGCATGAACGCCACCGACGGCAGCGGATTGGAACAATTGACCTTCGATAACCTGGTCAATTGGTTCCCCCACCTGTCGCCCGACGGCAAGCAGATCGCCTTCATCAGCTTCCCCACCGGCACTCTCGGCCACCCGGCCGACAAGGATGTGCTGCTGCGCATGATGAACCCCGATGGCTCCGATCAGCGCACGCTGGTCAGCTTCTTCGGCGGCCAGGGCACCATCAACGTCAATTCCTGGGCGCCCGACAGCCAACGCTTCGCCTACGTCGCCTATCCCGTGGCGAAATAACGCCCTCGGGCAGGTCGGACACCATTCGGTCTCGACCTGCCGCCTTGGCGGCGAGCCTTAAGCCGTCCCTGCCAGCGGGCTCGCTAATGCCATAGAATTGCTCGCATACCGCCACGCCAGCGGCTCGACTTGACCCCACTTTGCGCTCTACAAGGCAAACCCATCGCCATCGTCGGCGGGGAAGCCTGGAGCGTCTGATGGTGTCGATGACTGGATTGGCGCGTGCCGGTGCCTTGGCGCTATCGATCGCAACGCTGAGCTTGCCCGCGCTGGCCGAGGCCCCGGCGGCCGTCGCCAACGAGGCGGCCGTGACGCATTACGTGCTCGATAATGGCCTCGAAATCGTCGTCATCCCCGATCACCGCTCGCCCATTGTCACCCATATGGTGTGGTACAAGATCGGCAGCGCCGACGAGCCGCCCGGCAAGTCCGGCATCGCCCACTTCTTCGAGCACCTGATGTTCAAGGGCACCAAGGCGCACCCGGCCGGCGAATTCGACCGCGTGGTCAGCGAAATCGGCGGCAACCAGAACGCCTTCACGGCCAATGACTACACCGCCTTTTTCCAGACCGTGCCGCCCGAGGCGCTGCCCACCATGATGAGCCTTGAGGCCGATCGCATGCGCGGCCTGATCCTGTCTGAGGATGTCATCGGCGCCGAGCGCGACGTGGTGCTCGAAGAGCGCCGCTCGCGGATCGACGGCAGCCCGCGCGCCTTGTTGCAGGAAGAGACCCAGGCCACCCTGTTCCAGAACAGTCCCTACCGCATTCCGGTAATCGGCTGGCTGCATGAGATGGAACAGCTCAACCGCCTCGATGCGACGGCCTTCTATGATCGATATTACGCGCCCAACAATGCCGTGCTGGTCGTGGCCGGCGATGTCGAGCCCGAAGCGGTGCTGGCGCTGGCGAAGACCACCTATGGCCTGGTGCCGCGTGGCCCAGACTTGCCGCCGCGCGTGCGTCCGTCCGAACCTGAGCACAATACGCGCCGCACCGTCACCATGAACGACGCGCGCGTCGGCGTGCCCAGCTATTCCACATCCTGGGTGGTCCCCACCTATCACAATGCCAAGCCCGGCGAGGCCGAGGCGCTCGACCTGCTGTCCGAAATCCTGGGCGGCGGCACGCGCAGCCGGCTCTACCAACAGGTCGTGGTCAAGACCGGTATCGCCTCGGCGACCGGCGCGGGCTACGATTCAGGCGCCTACGATCCCAGCACCTTCACCGTATATGGCGTGCCCCAGGGCGATAACACGCTGGCGACGGTCGAAGCGGCCGTCAGCGCCCAGATCGCGCTGCTGATCAAGGACGGCGTCACCGAACAGGAACTGGACAGCGCCAAGACGCGCTATGTCCGCAGCCTGGTTTTCGCCCGCGACGAACAGGCCGACATGGCCAATCTCTACGGCCGGGAACTCGCCACCGGCGGCACCGTCGAAGACATTGCCGAGTGGCCGGATCGTATTCGCGCTGTCACCGCCGAGCAGGTTCGGGCCGTCGCCCAGCGCTATCTCGATCCATCCGTCGCGGTCACCAGTTACCTGTTGCCGCCCGCCACCGAGGGCAAATAGCCATGGCCGTTCGTTTCGTCTCCGCCCTCGCTGTCGCCCTGCTAACCCTCTTGGCCATTGTCCCCGCGCAAGCCGAAGTGGTGTTCCAGGACGTCACATCCCCCAAGGGCATCCACGCCTGGCTGGTTGAGGACTATTCGGTTCCCCTCGTCACCATCCGCTTTTCGTTCGCCGGCGGCACCTCGCAGGATCCTGTCGGCAAGGAGGGCCTGGCCAATCTGATGACCAGCCTGTTCGATGAGGGCGCGGGCGAGCTCGACAGCGACACCTTCCAGATCAAGCTGGATGACGCTGGAGCCGAAATGAGTTTTTCCGCCGACCTGGACGGTGTCTACGGCTCCATGCGCATGCTGGCCGACCAGCAACCGGAAGCCTTTGGCCTGCTCAAGATGTCGGTGCAAAACCCGCGCTTCGACCAGAACCCGATCGATCGCATGCGCAGCCAGATCGTTTCCGGCATCCTCGCCAGTGCGCAGCGGCCCGAGACCGCGGCCGATCAGCAATGGGCCAAGACGCTTTATGGCGATCATCCCTATTCGCGCACGAGTGAAGGCACAATTCCCGGCCTGGCGGCCGTCACGGCCGAAGATTTGCGCGCCTTCCACAAAGCGATGTTCGCCCGCGCCAACCTGCATATTGGCGTCGTGGGCGCCATCGATGCGGAGACCCTGAAGGCGCGGCTGGACGAGGTATTCGGTGATCTGCCCGCCGGGCCGGCCCTGACGCCGGTCGCCGATATGGTGCCAAAGCTCGGCCAGGATATCGCCATCACCTACAACCTGCCGCAGACCACGATCTACATGGCCTATCCGGGCGTGCGTCGCGACGACGCCGATTTCTTCGCGGCTTACGTGATGAACTATATCCTGGGCGGCGGCGATTTCTCCTCGCGCCTGTTCGCCGAAGTGCGCGAAAAACGCGGCCTGACCTATGGCATCAGCTCGTCGCTGCAGAACGCCGACCATGCCGATTCCCTGGTGATCGGCACCTCGACGCGCGCCGACCGCGCCAGCGAAACCCTCAAGGTCATCGAGGACGTGATTGCCCGCCTCGCCAAGGACGGCCCGACCGAAGCGGAGCTGGCCTCGGCCAAGAAATATATCATCGGCTCCTATGCCATCAACAGCATGAGCTCCTCGGTCGCCATCGCCAATACGCTGGTCGGCCTGCAGGATGTCGATCTGCCCATCGACTACATGGCGCGGCGTCCGGCGCTGATCAACGCCGTCACGCTCGAGCAGGTCAAGGCTGCGGCCGTCAAGCTGCTGAGCGTCAAGCCGACCATCCTGCTGCTGGGTCCGGCAGCAACACCGGCCGATACCCCGGCTGCCCAACCTGCGCCCGCCCCGATGCCGGAAGCACCCGCGCAGCCATGAATCTGGGGGCTATTCGCGTGCCATCGCGACGATCGAAGTAAACGCCGCGAGCATTCTCGACCTGTCCTCGGGCTTCGACTTCTGTTCATTGCCGTTGAACACCCCACCATGTTCCGCCATCAGGTCGCGCAGGAACAGGGCGACATAGAGCCGGAAAACCGCGTCGTCCAACTGCCCCGCATGGCGCAGCCAGGCAGTGACGTAGCTGGGTGGCCCGCCATAGGCCAGCAGCGCCGCCAGGGTCAGCGCTGCTGGATAGCGTGGGTCGCCGAAACACAAATCGTCAACATCGACAATGCCGGACAGCGTGCCGGTTGGGTCGATGATGACGTTCTTGGTCGTCGTATCGTGCAGGAACGGCGTGGCTGCGATATCGGCCAACCGCTCGCGCTGGGTTGCCAATATCGTCTCCACAACGTCGATCGGGCTGGTGTCGAACAGTCCATGGGCCGTCATGCGCTGCCGCGATCGATTGAGGTTGGCGGCCAGCACGTCCTCCCACCTGCCAAACGGCGCGTCCTCCGGCCGGATCGCATATCCATAGCGACCTGCCGATCCCGTCTGCCCGGCGGCGGCTTGCGCGGCGGCAACGCCGGCTGCGATACCATCAAGCTGGTTCTCCGATAGCGATCCGATGACGCCACCAAGATCGCCTCCAGCCAGCCGTTCCAGCACGATCCAGGGCAAATTCGCTTCGATGTCCTGGGCCAACAGAGCCGGCAGTGGCACTCCGCGCGGCCTCAGCAATGCCGAGAGATGCACGGCGCCCGCCATTTCGGCATGCGCCGATTGGCTACCGATGCGCACCACGACCGGCGCCGATTGGGCAAACTGCGCCTCGTAGACGTAGTGCTGCGCGCCGGTGGTAAACCGCGTGACCGCTATGGGCGAGGCGCCCGTAACCTGCTCCGCCACCAAGGCGGCCAATGCCGCGCTCGGCACGGTCTCGGCGGAACCGATCACGCCTCGATCCACACGGGTACGGACTTGAAAGCCGGGGTCTTGCTGCGAGGATCAACCGCCGTGCCCACCAGCACATTGGCCTCGGGGTAATAGGCCATGGCGCTGCCCCGCGGTAGGTCGAACTCCTTGACCACCGCGCTCATCCGCCCCACGTCGGAGGCCAGCGTCACCACCTGCCCCGCGCTGACACCGAATGCCGCCATGTCGGCGCCATTCAGGAACACCGCGTCGCGGCCCGCGCCGCCCCGGTAGCTGTCATTGTCCTCGTAGATGATGGTGTTGAACTGGCCCTCGCTGCGCACCGTCGCCAGCAGCAGCTTGCCCGCCTCCAGCACCGGCAGCGGCGTCACCACGAAATGCGCCCGTCCATCGGCGGTGCCGAATTCAGGCACATGCATGACGCGGTGCTTGATGTGAAATTCCTGCTTGGCCACGTCGATATCGGCCAGTTGCTCAAGCCCCGGCACGATCGCCGCAATCGCCTCACGCACCCTGGAGTGTTGGGCGAACGCTTTGAAATCGACGGGAGAGTCCGGCAGCAGCCGCACCGCGATATCGCAGAGGATATGGCTTTCCGGCCGCACATGCTCCAACCGCCTGATGCCGCCATCGCTGAGCCGCACATAGTTGAACATCGATTCCTGCGTGGTCGGCTGCCACTCCTCGTCGCGCGCCGTGACCGGCAGGATCAGCACTTCGCCATCGCCCAAGCCATGCACATGGCCCAGGTTCAGCGTCGTGGTGAGGAACAGCTTGAACCCGATATTGCCCATCGCCCGGCTGGCAAATTCCGTATCCGGCGTGGCGCCCCACAGATTCCCGCCCATGATCACCGCCGCGTCGATCTCGCCGCGTTCGGCCGCCTTGAGGCAGGCCATGGTGTCCATGCCCTGCTGGCTCGGAAAGCTCATCCCGAAGGCGGTTTCCATCTTGCCCAGCACATCCTTGGCCAGCACCGGCTTGACCCCGATCGTGCCGATGCCCTGCACGTTGGAATGCCCCCGCAGCGGCAGCAGCCCGGCAAAACGCTTGCCCACCATGCCGCGCAGGGTCGCCAGATTGGCGATGGCCTCGACATTTTCCACGCCATGAACGTGGTGCGTCATCCCCATGCCCCAGGCGAATACGGCATTCTGCGCCTGCCCATAACGTTGCGCGATCTCTTCAATGCGCGCCTGCGCAATGCCGCAGGCCGCCACGATCTCATCCCAGCTCAACGCATCTAGATCGGCCCGGAACGCCTCGTAGCCGCTGGCGTGGGCGGCGATGAAGTCACGCGCTTCCAGCCCCGCCGCGATCACCGCCTTGGCGATGCCCTTCATTAGCGCGATGTCCGAGCCGATGCGCGGCTGCAGGTAGTCCGAGGCAATTTCACTGCCGCCCTTGAGCATCGAGGAAGGCGACTTCGGCACCGCGAACTTGACCAGCCCCGGCTCCTTGGCCGGATTGATGACGATGACCTGCCCGCCCCGCTCGCGGCAGTTTTTCAGCATGTGGATGAAGCGCGGATGATTGGACGATGGATTGGCGCCGATCACGAAGATCAGGTCGCAGCCTGTGAGGTCCTCCAGCTCGACGCTGGCCGTGCCCGAGCCGATCGTCGTCTTCAGCCCCTCGCTGGTCGCCTGGTGGCAATAATAGGAGCAGTTATTGACGTTGTTGGTGCCGTAGGCGCGCGCCAAAAGCTGGAAAATGAACCCCGCCTCGTTGGACGAGCGCCCCGAGGAATAAAAGAAACTGCGCTGCGGTTGCGTCACCTTGAGCTGCGCGGCCGCGTGGGCGATGGCAAAGTCCCAGCCCACCGGCTCAAACCGCTCCGCACCCGCGGCCTTGAAGATCGGCGTCCCCAGCCGCCCGAGCTTTTCCATCTCGCGCCCGGTCAACTCGCCCAGCTCGGCAATGGAATGTTCGAAAATCGGCTCCGGAATGGCCGCGCGCACGTCGCTCGATTGCGCTTGCACGCTCTTGTTGCAGACCGAGGGAAATTCCCCCAGCTCGTTGGTCATGCCGCCGCGCTGGCCGCCCATGCCATAGGCACAGGCCTTGCAAGCATTCTTGGACGTCAACGCCTTGGCTGCCTTGCCCACGCCCATCCGGCCAACGGTCTGCAGCGTATAGAGAACCTTTTTGGGTCCGCCACCGACGATCGGCTTGCCATGGGCCATCACATACTCCTCTGCCGTCTACAGCGGCGCATGCTGGCATTGTCCCCTCCCCGGCGCGTTGACGCAAGCGCAACAAAAAGCCCCGGCAACCTGCCGGGGCCCGTTCGTCGGATTGTTGGCGCTTACAGCACGTAGAGCACCACCGTACCGTCGCGGCGCAGGTCAACCGCCACGGCGCGATTGATATCGGCCTGGCTGATTGTCCGGCTGCCGCACTGCTTCAGCAGGTTGCGCAGGTTGCCGATATCGCCCGCATAGCTGCCGAGCAACTGGTTTGCCCGGGTGGCGTCGCGCCGCGAGAGCAGGCTGGCCACGTTGGCAATCCCCGATGGCGGCAGGCAAACCGCATTGCCGGTGGCGAAGCGCAGGTAGGCGCGGTTTTCAAGCAGCCGAGCGAGGAAGGTGATCTTCGAGGAACCGCCAAAACCGTTAGAGCCATTGCTGCCCGACGAACCGTTCACGCCTATGGCGCCGGGCTGTCCAGGCGCACCAGGTTGACCAGGGGCACCGGGTTGACCGGGTTGGCCGGGCGTACCTGGGCCCCCCGGGTTCCCACGGGAGCCAGTCAGCACATTGACGTCCACCAAGTTGCCGCTGGTTCCGGCGCCACCCACATTGACGCCAGCGATACCCCCGCCTACGCCCACGTGGGCTAGGCCATTATTGCCCCCACCGCCCAGATTGACATCTGCCAGCGAGCCGGAGCCGCCACCACTGCTGCCGCCGATATTGACATTGGCCGCGGGGCTGCTGCCGCTACCGACGTTCACATCCAGTCCGCCATCGGAGCCGTTGCCCCCCAGGCCAACATTGACCAAACCACCGGAGCCCGCATCACCGGACCCGACGGTCACCAGTCCATTCCCACCGCTCCCGCTGATTATGCCTCCGAGAAGGCCTTGGGCGAAAGCAGGCATAGTAGAACCGGCAAGTAGAATGCCGGCAAGAATCGCTATTGTATTGCGTTTCATGGCAAATCTCCTGATCAACAACCTGAATGGCTGTTGATGGAGCAACCCGATCTCTGAGATTAAGTTTCGATCCGCGCATTATCATGGAGAACGCGAAAACAATTCAAATACTAAAAGTATATAAAAATTTATGACAGTCTATACTAGGTAAATACGTATGCCCTATTATGGACTCTGTTGGCAATAGAAAAAGGGCGCGAAACCGAAGTCTCGCGCCCCCATCGGCGACACCACAAAGGAGCGTCAGCCTCTGCGGCAGTCTGCCGATCGTCTGGCAGCCGGGAGGGTCACGGCCGCCATTCCTAAGCCGTCATGTCTGGAGTGCAACGACGGTTCGCAGCCTTAACGGCGCGCACTGGCAACAGTTCCTCCAAACGCGATCTGTGATCGACAGCACCGCACTTAAAGACTTCCGGTGACCGAAAGGGCGATGCCGGTCTTGTCATAGCTCTCGCCCGGATCGTCATGGTGAGCGAACGAAACCGTCGCCCCATAAGCCAACCGGGGCGACACGGCATAATGCAGGCCCACCGCCGCCGTGCGACGGGAGCGGATCAAGCTGGTGTCGTAGAGCCCCGCCTCCTGCCAGCCGCCAAGCTGAGCGGATAGCTCGACTTGCGGGGCCAGCGCTACCGTGGCGCCCAGATCGATCGCGGCCGTGCGCCCCGCCACGCCATCGAGCGGATCGGCCAACTCGACGCCGGTTGCGGTGTTGAGGGTCACGGTCAGCCCATCGGTGGGCACAAGGCTCGCCGCCACCGCAAAGTATGGCGAGGTGCGCCGCAGATCGGCATGCCCCTTTGGCCATACCAGATCGAAGCCGGCCGAGCCGCTCAGGGTGAGTTGGCCTGCGATGACCCGCAGACCCGTGCTCACCCGTCCGCCATCCGCCGGCGCCCGGAAGTACAGGAATTGGTCGAGTTCAGGGACCGTAGTGAACCGCGCTTCCATCCCCGCCAACGCCGCCATGGTCGGCGATATCGCCTTTTCCCAGGCAATGCGTGTCGTCACGGTGCCGACGTCGGCCTCAAGCTTCAGCGGCGGCAGCCCCAATCCAACCAGTTCGCTGTTCCCCTGCACGGCCCATAGCGCGGCGACATCCACCGTCACCTTTTGGTCCGGCCCGGTCACCACGAAAGTTCCGACGAATTCGTGATCCGTTTCCTCGCTGCGGATGGGGATGATGAACCCCTCGATATTGAGATCGTCGCCCGTCCAGCTTCGCGTCACCGCATAGCCGAGGCGCAGCTTGGCATCTGCCCCAAACGCCAGCTCGGCCTCGATACCACCAGCGACTTCGTCATCATCTTCAAAGGTGGTGTCCAGGAACCGCGTTTGCGTAATGCGCAGGGTGCCGCGCAAAAGCGCATCGCCCGCTACGCCCGTCAGCGATATTTCCTCGTTATGGGTCGCGTAAAAATCGCCACGCCCCGCCGCGCTGTCGGTCGCGTTCGAGGTCCAGCCGGTTTCCACCTGGCTGGTGATCGACAGCGGCGACTGTGCCGCCACGGGCCAGACCACCAGCGTCGCGATCAATACCGTCCCAGTCGCCCGCCTGATCATGCTGGTTCTCCTGCCTTGGACGCAGGATGGATGAGTTCAGTAACCAATATTTCACGTAGGCCCTACGCGCTCACCCTGATTTTTCCTGCTTAAAATTCACCATTAAGACGCGAGAACCGGCCCGTAAGTATTTGATTAACTATATTGTTCTTCCGGTTGCTGGGATTTTCGCAGCATGATGTTCGATCGCGATCACGCCATGGAAACCGAACTATGCTCCGCCTTGCGCGCCTGGCGCATCCGCTCGCGCTTGCGCCAGGATGCCATCGCCAAATGTCTTGGGGTGGCGCAAAGCCAGATCAGCCGGTGGGAAAGTGGACGGGACCTGCCGCGGCCGCACAATATCGAGGCCATCCGCCGCCTGGTCTGGGGCCCGGAAGCCGATCCATTGCTGGCGCTTCGCCACTTCGTGACCAATTCTACCCAGCACCTGCTGCTGCTCGATGATCAGCAGAATATCCTGGCACGCAGCATTCCATACCAGGCATCGCCAAACCCGCTCGATCGCTTCGGCTGGGTTCTGGACCCGGTGCGCAACCCGGCGTTTGCGCCCGCCCATCGGCGCTACCTGGAATTGCTGCAGAGCCCCGGCGGGGTTATCGGCATGTCGATTACCTTGCCCTTCGAGCATGAAGGCGAGGCCTGGTCTGCGGTCCTCGGCAATACCATTCACTCGATTGCCGGGGTCCGCGTTTGCCTTGCCGAACTCATTTTTGGTCCCGCCGTAAGCGAAGACCGCGACGTGCGCGTCCAGGAAGTTCGGCTCGATAGCCTGGGGGATACGCGCCGCAGCATCAAACTCTGGCACCAGCCCGGCCGTCTGTAACAGAAGGGGCCGCGCCAACTGGTGGCACGGCCCCTTGCTCGCAAACCGCCTACCAGCCGCGGCGATGGTTATTGTTCTGGGTCTGGTTCTGGCCGCCGAGACCCAGAATGCCGTTGCCATTGAGCACGCCGTTCAGCAGGCCCCCGCCCAGCAGGCCGTTGGCACTGCCATTGCCGATACCGGACAGGATATTGCTGTTATTACCGACGGCGACGGTATTGCCATTGAGCACGTTGATGTCACGCGTGGTCAGACCAACAACAATTCCAGTGATGTTGGACAGGATCGGCGCACGCTTGGTAAAGAACCCGCCGGCCTGGGCGCCCGATGTCAGCGCCATGACAGCAACGACCGATACTGCGATCAAAGTCTTCATTTTCTCAACTCCCGATTGCTTATGTCTTCTCGACGAAAGGAGAAAAACATCGAGCATCGGTGGCAGCAAGATTAACGCCCTATTTTATGCGTTCCATGCAAACTATGCATGGATTGGGCCGTCAGCGGTCGAAATTGGCGGGGTCAGGGCCCATATTTGGCTCGGCATCAACTGAATGAAGCCCCACGCCGTATGCGGGCGCGGGGCCGAGGTAGTCGGTGCAAACGACCTCTGCCGAAGAATTTCTTCGGTTTCCCCACGCTAGCTGATTTGCCACGACAGGTCACCTGCAACCGATTTCATCACGATTATCCGACCTCGACTTGCCTGCCCAAACATTAATCAGGCGTAAACACACCTGCCTAAAGAACCGGCAACCAGCTGTACTGTAGAGGCAGGCGGTTGGGCCCACCGTCTCCCTAAACCCCCTCGACCTCAATTGAATCAATCTATTAGCCCCCGCACTCAAGTGCTGGCACGGGCTTTGCAATTTGCTTTGCGGTGCAAACACCTAATCTGTCGGAGGGAATATGACAGTCGTAAACCGCATGATTGCGGGCCTTGGGCTCGGCGTGACGATGACTATGGGGGCGATGGCCATTCCGGCGATCGCTGCGGACACCATCAAGGTGGGCGTGCTGCATTCGCTGTCGGGCACGATGGCGATTTCCGAAACGACGTTGAAGGACACTATGCTGTTCCTCATCGACGAGCAGAACAAGAAGGGCGGCCTCCTGGGCAAGCAGCTTGAAGCCGTCGTCGTCGATCCTGCCTCCGATTGGCCGCTGTTCGCCGAAAAAGCGCGTGAACTGATCGCCGTCGATGGTGTTGCCGCCGTGTTCGGCTGCTGGACCTCCTCGTCGCGCAAGTCCGTGCTGCCGGTGTTCAAGGAACTCAATTCGATCCTGTTCTACCCCGTGCAATACGAAGGCGAAGAGTCCGAAAAGAACGTCATCTATACCGGCGCCGCGCCAAACCAGCAGGCCATTCCGGCCGTCGACTACCTGATGAGCGAAGAAGGCGGTTCGGTGAAGCGCTGGGTTCTCGAAGCCACCGACTATGTCTATCCGCGCACCACCAACAAGATCCTGGAGCAGTACCTCCTCGACAAGGGCGTTGCCGCCGAAGACATCAAGATCAACTACACCCCGTTCGGTTTCGCCGATTGGCAGACCGAAGTCGCTGCGATCAAGGAATTCGGCTCGGCCGGCAAGAAGACCGCCGTGGTCTCCACCATCAACGGCGACGCCAACACCCCGTTCTACAAGGAACTGGCCAACCAGGGCGTCTCCGCTGAAGACATCCCGGTCGTCGCCTTCTCGGTCGGCGAAGAAGAGCTGGCTGGTCTCGACACCACCAACCTCGTCGGTCATCTCGCCGCCTGGAACTACTTCCAGTCCGTCGATACCCCGGAAAATGCTGCCTTCATCAGCGAATGGCACAAGTATATCAAGAGCGACACCCGCACCACCAACGACCCGATGGAAGCCGCTTACCTTGGCTTCAACCTGTGGGTTGCGGCCGTGGAAAAGGCCGGCACCACCGATACCGATGCCGTGCTCAAGGCTATCGTCGGCCTCTCCGTGCCGAACCTGACCGGCGGCACCGCCACCGTCCTGCCGAACCATCACCTGACCAAGCCCGTGCTGATCGGCGAAATCCAGGCCGACGGCCAGTTCGAAATCGTCAAGCAGACCGCAGAAGTTCCCGGCGATGCCTGGTCCGATGTGCTGCCTGAAGACAAGGGCATCGAGGCCGACTGGACTGATCCGCTCACCGGTTGCGGTCACTTCGACACCGCAACCAAGACCTGCGGCGCCGCGCCTGCTTCCTGAGCAAGCCGCTAGCCGCGGTGAAGGCGGGTTCGCCCGCCTTCACTACCCTTCTCTCCCCAGCGATCGAGCGCCCGATGCCCATTCGTATCCTCAGACTGATCGCGGTCCTGTTCGCTCTCGCCTTATCTCCCCTGCCCGCCATGGCGCAGGCTCCTGATTTCGCCACCATGGTGGCGGCCCTTGGACAGGGCGGCTTTCCCGATCGCGAAGCGGCTATGAACGCCCTGGTCGCCACCGGCGACGAGCGCGTCCCGCCCATCCTACAAGCCATGAGCGACGGCACGCTCTATGTGCGCAAGTCCGACCAGCGCGTGCTGTTCGCCGCCAAAGCCGGTTCCGAATTCAAGCTGACCGATCCGGTGGACGGGGCCGATGCCGGCACCGCGACCAGCGCCGACATCGACAAGGTCAAGGTCAACAACGGCCTGCGCGGCAAGATCCGCACCGCCATCGGCACCATGACCCTGCTCAGCCCCGACAGCGCCAGCCGCCTCTCGGCCGCCCAAAGCATTCTCAAGAACGCCGATCCGGCCATGCTGCCGCTGCTCGATAGCGCACTCGCCGCCGAAACCGATCCCAAGATCAAATCCACCATGGACCTGGCCCGCGCCGTCATCGTGCTCAAGTCCGACGCCACGCTGGAGGACAAGCGCGCCGCCGTCGATACCATCGCCGCCCATGGCGATCAGGCCGCCCAAACCGTGCTGGTCAATGCCCTTGCCGCCGCGCCCGATGAACTCAAGCCCGTCATCCAGACCGGCATCGACGCCATTGGCCGCAACTTGCAGCTCTGGCAGGTCGCGCAAAACCTGCTCTATGGCGTGTCGCTGTCCTCGGTCCTGCTGCTCGCCGCCATCGGCCTCTCCATCACCTTCGGGGTCATGGGCATCATCAACATGGCCCACGGCGAAATGGTCATGCTGGGCGCCTACACCACCTTCGTGGTGCAGGAACTGATCCGCAATTTCGCGCCCGGCCTGATGGATTATTCCCTCGCCTTTGCGGTCCCCGCCGCCTTCCTGTTCACCGCCCTCGTCGGCATCGCCATCGAGCGCGGCATCATCCGCTGGCTCTACGGACGCCCGCTCGAAACCCTGCTCGCCACCTGGGGCCTGTCGCTGGCTTTGCAACAGGTCGTACGCACCCTGTTCGGCCCTACCAACCAGATGGTTTCGCCCCCAAGCTGGATGACCGGCGCCTTCGATGTCGGCGGCCTCTCCATCACCTGGAACCGCCTCTGGATCGTGGTGTTCGCAATCGCCGTCTTCGCCATCCTGCAACTGGTGCTCAACCGCACCGCGCTTGGCCTGCAGATGCGCGCCGTCACGCAAAACCGCCGCATGGCCTCCTCCATGGGCATCCGCACCCCGTTCGTGGATGCCATGACCTTCGGGCTCGGCTCCGGCGTCGCGGGCATGGCCGGAGTGGCGCTCAGCCAGATCGACAACGTCTCCCCCAATCTGGGCCAGGGCTACATCATCGATAGCTTCATGGTCGTGGTCTTTGGCGGCGTCGGCAACCTCTGGGGCACGCTGATCGGCGCGCTGATGCTCGGCGTCGGCAACAAGCTGCTCGAGCCGCAATTCGGTGCCGTGCTGGGCAAGATCATCATCCTCGTCCTCATCATCCTCTTCATCCAATGGCGCCCGCGCGGCCTCTTCGCGCTCAAGGGCCGGTCGGTGGAACAATGATGATTTTCCCGCACTCAGCGAAGGCCCCCTCACCCGACGCTTGGCGTCGACCTCTCCCCCCAGGGAGAGGTGGCGCATGGGCACGATCTTGCTTCTTCCTCACCTCTCCCTTTAGGGGAGAGGTCGGCCGCAGGCCGGGTGAGGGGGCCTCCCTTGCTTTAGAAGGTGCCGCAGCATGATCACCCAACTCATCCTCCGCGCGCTCGACAAGAAGGCCATCTGGCTCGTCGCTGTGCTGGCGATCATCGCCATCGGCGTTCCCATCCTCAATCTGGTGGTCCCAGAGGGCAACCCGCTCCACATCCCCAATTACGCCGTGCCCCTGTTCGGCAAGTATCTAAACTACGCCATGCTGGCGCTAGCGCTCGACCTGGTCTGGGGCTATTGCGGCATTCTCTCGCTCGGCCACGCCGCGTTCTTCGCGCTCGGCGCCTATGCCATGGGCATGTACCTGATGCGCCAGATCGGCGCGCGCGGGGTCTATGCCAATCCCACCCTGCCCGATTTCATGGTGTTCCTGAACTACAAGGAACTGCCCTGGTTCTGGAATGGCTTCGACATGTGGTGGTTCGCCTTCGCCATGGTGCTGATCGTGCCGGGCCTGTTGGCCTTCGTCTTCGGCTTCCTCGCCTTCCGCAGCCGCGTCACCGGCGTCTATCTCTCGATCATCACCCAGGCCATGACCTATGCGCTTCTGCTCGCCTTCTTCCGCAACGATCTCGGCTTTGGCGGCAATAACGGCCTGACCGATTTCAAAGACATCTTGGGCGTTAACGTCCAAGCCGCCACTACCCGCGCCGCCCTGTTCGCCGCCTCCGCCTTCGCCCTGGCGCTGGCCGTCATCATCTGCTCGGCCATCGTCAATTCCAAGCTCGGCAAGGTCATGGTCGCCGTCCGCGATGCCGAAAGCCGCACCCGCTTCCTCGGCTACCGCGTCGACAACGTCAAACTCTTCGCCTTTGTGGTCTCGGCGGTCCTCGCCGGCATCGCCGGGGCGCTTTACGCTCCCCAGGTCGGCATCATCAATCCCAGCGAATTCGAACCGGGCAACTCCATCGAGGTCGTCATCTGGACCGCCGTCGGCGGTCGCGGCACCATTGTCGGCCCCATCATCGGCGCTATCGTCGTCAACCTGACCAAATCGATCTTCACTTCCGGCTCGTCTTACATCGCGGCTGGCTTGGTCATCCTGATCTTCTCTGGCATCGTCGCCGTCGCCAGCGGCTGGACCAAGGGCCTGATCGTCATCGCCGCCTCGGTCGCCATCCCGGTGCTCTATGGCCTCTATCAACTGGCCCTCTACGGCAGTTTCAAGCTGCCGGCTCTGTCCGATGTTTGGCTCTACGCCCTAGGTGGCCTCTTCATCTTCACCACCCTGTTTCTGCCCAAGGGCATTGTCGGCCTGATCGCGCAGTGGCGCACCATGACCACCAAGCGCGAACAGCACGATCGCAACGCAACTTCGCCAGCCGAAGTCGAAGCCGGCGTCGATCCGCAACCCAATCCGGCGGAGTAGCACATGGCTGATAAGACCGGCACCATGCTCTATCTCGACGGCGTCTCCGTCTCGTTCGACGGCTTCAAGGCGATCAACAAACTCTCCATCATCGTCTATCCCGCCGAAATGCTGGCCATTATCGGCCCCAACGGCGCCGGCAAGACCACGATGATGGACATCATCACCGGCAAGACCCGCCCCGATGACGGCGAGGTGTTGTTCGATGGCCGCACCGACCTGACCAAGCTCGACGAAGCCGCCATCGCCAACCTGGGCATCGGCCGCAAGTTCCAGAAGCCCACCGTGTTCGAAAGCCAGACCATCTGGGACAACCTGGTCATGGCCCTGCGCAAACCACGCGGCGTGTTTTCGGCGCTGTTCTATTCCATGAGCGCCGACGACGAGGCCCGCATCACCGAAATCCTCGAGACGGTACGCCTGCTGGGCCGCAAGGACGACCTGGCCGCCAATCTCAGCCACGGCCAGAAACAGTGGCTCGAAATCGGCATGTTGCTGGCGCAGGACCCCAAGCTGCTGCTGGTCGACGAACCCGTCGCCGGCATGACCGACAGCGAAACCGTCGAAACCGCCAAGCTGCTCAAGGACATCGCCAAGACCCGCTCCGTCGTCGTCGTCGAACACGACATGAGCTTCGTCCGCGACCTCGGCTCACGGGTGACTTGCCTCGCCGAAGGCTCGGTGCTGGCCGAGGGCACGCTTGACCAGGTCAGCGCCAATCCGGTGGTGATCGAGAGGTATCTGGGGAGATGACGGCCCACCATTGCCACCGCGATGATTTGATGGAAGCTTGCAACCACAGTCGTTTAGGTGGAAATCACATGCATATTATCGCATTTCTTGGCGTGGTTATTGGCGCCATCGGTGTTTGGTATTGGCGCTTCAAGGCCATGCGGGACGTCGGCAGCGACGTGGTCGATGCGGTCGGCCGTGCCCGCGGTGCCTATCGCATGCACAATTTCAGGAAGAAGGCCGAAAGCTCCGTGCTGGCCAGCGTCGATGACCCTGCCCTCGGCGCCGCCATCTTCCTCTTCGCCCTCGCCAATGAGGCGGACAGCGCCGCCCATCTCGCCGGCCCAGAAATTCGCCGGCAACTCACCAATATCGTACCCGCCGACAAGATGGACGAATTCATCGCCTATGCCGAATGGGCTGCCAAAAGCGTGATCGATGCCCGCGACTGCGTCCGGCGCTTTCGCCCACTCTGGCTCGATAACCTGACCACCGGCGAGCGTATGGAACTGCTGGACATGGCCCAGGCCATCGCGGCCCTCACGCCAAACCGCACACAGACCCAAACCCTTGCCATCGAGGCGCTCGATACCGCGCTCACCAAGTAAAGGCATTGCATGACCGCCCTCTCCGTCCAGGCCATCGACCTCCACTACGGCGCCGCGCAGGCCCTCAAGTCCGTGTCGCTGGAATGCAGACCCAACCGCATTACCGCGGTGCTCGGTCGCAACGGCGTCGGCAAATCCTCGACCCTGCGCGCCATCACCGGGGTCCACAACATCACCGCCGGCGACATCACCTTCGGCGAGGAAATCTTGCGCAAGGCCCCACCCTACAAACGCGCCCGCATGGGCCTTGCCTATGTGCCGCAGGGCCGCGAAATCTTCCCGCTGCTCACCGTGCGCGAAAACCTGCAGACCGGCTTTGCCAGCGTCCCGCGCGTCGACAAGAACATTCCGCCCTATATCTTCGAACTTTTCCCCGTGCTGAAATCCATGCTGAACCGGCGCGGCGGCGACCTCTCGGGTGGCCAGCAGCAGCAGCTCGCGATCGGGCGTGCCCTGGTCACCCGACCCAAGGTCCTGGTGCTCGACGAGCCAACAGAAGGCATCCAGCCCTCGATCATCAAGGATATCGGCCGTGCGTTGCAGTTTTTGCGCGATGAAAAGGGAATGACCATCCTGCTGGTCGAACAATTTCTCGATTTCTGCCGTGAAATCGCCGACGACATCTATGTGATGGACCGTGGTGAAATCCAGCATGCAGGGCCTGCGAGCGACCTCGACCTGCCTGAAGTACGCCGCCACCTGATGGTGTAAATACGAAAAAGCGCCCGGCCGAAGCCGAGCGCTCATGGAAACTCTAATGTATAAGCAGTTACTTGGTCAGGCCAGCGGCGGTGCACTGTTCAGCGGTTATGGTGTCAAGATCGATCGACTTGGTCGTCGCTGCGGCCAGTTCGTCGACCTTTTCAACGCCACCAGAAATGCTCGCATCCGTTGCAGCGGCAGACGAGTCGGTGCTGTCAGCAGACATTGCGCCGCCGCCCAAGGAGTCGTTTCCAGTAGCCATTGCGATCTGGTCGCAACGAGCCTGCACGGCTGGCAGATCAGCATCGGTCACCGAAGAGGCACCAACCATAGTGTCAGCATAGGCGGCGCCGCCAAACAGAAGAGCCGAACCCATAACAATAGCGCAAGTAACGGTTTTGAAGGTCATTTTAATAGATCCTATCTTTGTTGTAGGGTGACGCTGAAAAATCTTTGTCGGGTTCAAAACGTACGGAATGGGCATAGGTTCCCATGACTATCGCACAATCCGCAGCATCAGTGTTTCCACTTGCTTCCATGCAGCGGGCCCGTGGCGTCGGCCGTATCGCCACCAAGCTGCGCGATGGCGTCACCGTCATCGACACGCTCTATCAGGATGGCTGCGCTAAAATTCGCCTGCCCCACACCCACAGTTCCGCGCTCGAAGCGGTCCTGATCAACACAGCCGGCGGCCTGACCGGGGGCGACCATATGCAATGGGGCGCCGACGCCGCGCCCAACGGCAAGATGGTGCTGACCACCCAGGCCTGCGAGCGCATCTACCGCTCCACCGGCGCCACCGCCCGCGTCGAGACCCGCCTCACCGTCGGCGCCAATGCGCATCTCGATTGGCTGCCGCAGGAGACCATTCTGTTCGAGGCCAGCAAGCTCGACCGCCGCATCGATATCGACCTGGCCGATGGCGCCAGCCTCACGGCCATCGAGGCCGTCCTGCTCGGCCGCGATGCAATGGGCGAGCTGGCTAGCGACGCTTACCTGCGCGACAACTGGCGCATTCGCCGCAATGGACGCCTGCTCCATGCCGAGGCCACGCTGCTGACCGGCCAAGGCAGCGAGCGCATTGCCGCGCCGTTGCTCGCCGGCGCCCGTGCCTTTGCCACCATCCTGCATATCGGCCCCCTCGCTGCGCGCCGGCTGGAGACGGTCCGGGCGCTGATGCCCGCCAACGGCCTCATTGCCGCCAGTGCCATTGGCGAGCGTCTTGTGGTGCGCGCCATCGCCGAATCCGGGCTTGCGCTGCGCCGCATGATCGTCCCAATTGTTGCCGAACTGTCGGGCGCGGGCAGCCTGCCCCGCCTCTGGCATCTCTGAGGGAAGATCGGTCAGCGCTGATGACCCGGCCAAGATTTAGGAAAAACTGAATGAACCTGACGCCGCGCGAAAAAGACAAACTGCTGATCTCGATGGCCGCCGTGGTCGCCCGCAAGCGGCTGGAACGCGGCGTCAAGCTCAACCATCCCGAAGCCATCGCGCTGATCACCGATTTCGTGGTCGAAGGCGCCCGCGACGGTCGCCCGGTCGCCGAATTGATGGAAGCCGGCGCCCATGTCATCTCCCGCGACCAGGTCATGGACGGCATTGCCGAAATGATCTCCGACATCCAGGTCGAAGCCACCTTCCCCGACGGCACCAAGCTGGTGACTGTCCACGAACCCATTCGGTAAGAGCATGATCCCAAAAAGTGCCTACCGGTTTTTGGACAAGATCATGCGCAAAGGAAAAGTCTTATGATCCCCGGCGAAATTTTCCCCAAATCCGGCGATATCGAGCTCAACGTTGGCGCGCCGCAGCTCACCATCGAAGTCGCCAACACGGGCGACCGCCCGATCCAGGTCGGCTCGCACTACCATTTCTACGAAACCAATGCGGGCCTGCGCTTTGATCGCGAAGCCACCCGCGGCATGCGCCTCGATATCGCCGCCGGCACTGCGGTCCGCTTCGAGCCGGGCCAGGCCCGCGACGTCAATCTGGTGCCGCTCTCGGGCACCCGCACCGTCTACGGCTTCCGCGGCAAGGTCATGGGAGCCCTATGATAGTCTTGGCAGTGCCTCTGCAAAAATGCTCAAAGACCGGCTTAGCCAATAAGCCGGGACGCTTCGCATGACCAAAGAGCAAGATTTCAAGAGCCGCTTCGCCACCGTGCTGCAGGATTTGCAGCAGGACGGCAGCAAGGACCCGCAGGCCATGTATCTGCTGGGCAGCCTCGCCTCCGATCTGAGCAATGATCTGAAGCGGAAGGACTGGACCGAGGCCAAGCAGGTCATCACCCCGGCGCTCTACGATCAGTTGCTGAAAAAGTTCGAGCACGAAGGCAGCGAGCATCACGCCGCCGGCCGCGCCATGCACGCCTACGCTATACAGGCGCTGGCTGTTTCGCTCGTCGCCGGCACGCAACGCAAGGACCCCGCCATGCGGGAGGGCGAGCAATTGCTCGATGCTCGCATCAACCACGCTATTGCGCTCTATCGCGCCCAGCCCAAGCCCAACTAGCGCAATGCTGCAGGATCGCGTCCAGCGTCAGCATCCTGCGGCACGTCTAGCCGCGATCGTCCAAGTAGACGACGATCGAGCCATCGACGTTGCTTTCCATGGCAACGACGTCATCAATGGAGTAGCCGCCGGCGTCGAGCTTGGCCTTGACCGCGGGATTGTCCGTAATCGAAGCGTGCAGCGTCGCCAGTTCGTCCTTGTCTTCGGTCACGTCAAGCGGCGTTGCATTTTCCGGCAACTCGGACAGCAACACGATCTGTACGTCGGTTTTCGCATCGGTCGTCCCCAGTTCGACCGGCGCTCCGCTTTCCACCGCGATGGATGGTGCATTCGGGTCCTGGGGCGGCGCGGGGGGAGTAGCCGCGTCCTGTGCAAATGCCGTGCTCATCAGCAGTCCAGCCGCCAGCGCGGTGATGATCATTCTGTTCATGAAAAGTCCTTTCGAGCTGCCCAAATCAGCCCCCGCCCGATCGCTGCACCAACGGGCCCGCGCGGCGATGGTTGCGCCCCGCCTCTCAATTCCCCGCCTACCTTTTCCATCTGACGGAGCCGCCCCATGCCCGCTCGCATTTCCCGCGCCACCTATGCCGACATGTACGGCCCCACCACCGGCGACCGCGTTCGCCTGGCCGATACCGATCTCATCATCGAGGTGGAAAAGGACTTCACCACCTATGGCGAGGAAGTCAAATTCGGCGGCGGCAAGGTGATCCGCGACGGCATGGGCCAATCGCAGGCCACGCGGGCCGAGGGCGCCGTCGATACCGTCATCACCAATGCGCTGATCGTCGACCACACCGGCATCTATAAGGCCGATATCGGCCTGCGCGATGGCCGCATCCATGCCATCGGCAAAGCCGGCAATCCCGATACCCAGCCCGGCGTCAACATTATCATCGGGCCATCGACCGAGGCCATCGCCGGCGAAGGCAAGATCATCACCGCCGGCGGCATGGACGCCCATATTCACTTCATCTGCCCCCAGCAGATCGAAGAAGCGCTGATGAGCGGCATGACCACCATGCTGGGCGGCGGCACCGGCCCCGCTCATGGCACGCTGGCCACCACCTGCACCGGCGCCTGGCACATCGGGCGCATGATCGAAAGCTTCGATGCTTTCCCGATGAATCTGGCGCTCGCCGGCAAGGGCAATGCCTCCCTCCCCGCCCCGCTGGTCGAGATGGTGCTGGCCGGCGCCTCCTCGCTCAAGCTGCATGAGGACTGGGGCACCACCCCCGCCGCCATCGACAATTGCCTTTCGGTTGCCGACGACTACGACGTTCAGGTGATGATCCACACCGATACGCTCAACGAAAGCGGCTTCGTCGAGGACACCATCGCGGCCTTCAAAAACCGCACCATCCACGCCTTCCACACCGAAGGCGCCGGCGGCGGCCATGCCCCCGATATCCTGCGCGTCGCCGGCCTGCCCAACGTCATTCCATCATCGACCAATCCGACGCGGCCCTACACGGTCAACACCATTGCCGAGCATCTCGACATGCTGATGGTTTGCCATCACCTGTCGCCGTCCATCCCCGAGGACGTGGCCTTCGCCGAGTCGCGCATCCGCAAGGAAACCATCGCGGCCGAAGATATCCTGCACGACATGGGCGCGCTTTCGATCATCTCGTCGGATAGCCAGGCCATGGGCCGCGTCGGCGAAGTGATGATCCGCACCTGGCAGACCGCCGACAAGATGAAAAAGCAGCGCGGCCGCCTTGCCGGCGAAACCGGCGACAACGACAATTTCCGCGTCAAGCGCTACATCGCCAAATACACCATCAACCCCGCCATCGCCCACGGCATGAGCCAGCACATCGGCTCCGTCGAAGTCGGCAAGCGCGCCGACCTCGTGCTCTGGTCTCCCGCCTTTTTCGGCGTAAAGCCCGACATGGTCATTCTCGGCGGCTCCATCGCCGCCGCCCCGATGGGTGATCCCAACGCCTCGATCCCGACGCCGCAGCCAATGCACTACCGTCCCATGTTTGCCGCCTTCGGCAAGCTGCGCACCAATTCCTCGGTCACCTTTATCTCGCAAGCCGCCTATGACGACGGCCTGCGCGGCAAGCTGGGCGTCGACAAGCAACTGGTGCCGGTCAAGAACACCCGCAACATCGGCAAAGCCTCGATGATCCACAACTTCGCCACACCGGTCATCGACGTGAACCCCGAAACTTACGAAGTCCGAGCGGATGGAGAATTGCTGACCTGTGAACCAGCAACAGTCCTGCCGATGGCGCAGAGGTACTTCCTGTTCTAGGGCCATGATGAGTCGCCCTCCATTTTGAGACGAAGGGCATCGCGGCCCCTAGATATCGTCCCGGCAGAAACGTGGCCGTCACGATGCGAAATCGTGGCGCCCACCACCCCCCTCTCATCGGGAGGAAAAGGCCAGCGGCCTGAACTGCATCGCGCCCCAAGAGCGGCGCGTACTCCTCCCCCTGCCAGGGGGAGGCCGGGTGGGGGTCTCGTTTGACCTCGATCTCACCCCATCCCCCCTTCCCCGCGGGCTTGACCCGCGGGCCCCTCGCCATCCCACCGAATTCAGTGCGACCGGACAGTGCCTTGCGGGTCAAGCCCGCGGGAAGACCGGTGGTGTAAGAGCGCGGTGATAAAGCCATCTACCGTATCGCTTATCCAATGCATCAGCTCCATCGTTCCCTCCCCCTTGAGGGGAGGGCCAGGGTGGGGGAATTCTCCTCCGAGGGGAGCCAGCCGAAACCAACGCCACTCCGCGCCACATGGCTGGCCTCGATCTAGTCCCCCACCGCCCTTCCCGCGGGAAGACCGAGTGCGGTGTGAGCATCCCTTGCCCCCGAATTTCTCCCTCTTATCCCCCTCGATAAATCCTCCCGCATACTCACCCCCGATATCTCCACAATGGCTGCGGGTTCGCGACGAACGGCCGTGGAGAGTTTGGTGGGAGGGGAATGCGGTCGCGCGATCCCTGGGCCAGCGCGACGTTCGTCTCCTGAAACAATGGAGGCCACGTTCGAGCGGCCAGAAACCCCATCGCATGCGGCGAGACGCTGTCTCGCTTATCTACAAAACCATGAGGCACGTCTCGCCGCATGCCGCAGTCTTCGAGCCGTCCCGCTCTGCGGGCAAATCGATCCAGTGGATCGATTTGAGGAGAGAAGGCCATAAGAGCTACGCTCGAATGGCAACCGCCCGGCAAGCCCGCGCGGCGTTTGCGTTCGCTCATTCAAATATCGAACGATACAATCCCCGATTTCCACGCTAGACTTTGCTCGCTTCACAAATGTCTTTGGGGGACTCATCATGATCTACGTTCTCGTCTTGCTGATCGGCATCGTCGCCGGTCTGCGCGCCGCCACGCCAATCGCGGCCATCAGCCTTGGCGCCTATCTTGGCTGGCTCGATTTCACTGGCACCTGGTACAGTTTCCTCGGCTCGCTACCAGCCGTCATCATTCTCGTTCTGCTCGCCATTCTCGAACTGGTCGGCGACCAATTGCCATCGACGCCCAGCCGCAAGGTGCCGATGCAATTCGGTGGCCGCGTGATCATGGGCGCCATCGCCGGCGCCTTGCTGTTCCCCGCCAATTGGATCATCGGGCTGATCATCGGTGCCGTCGGCGCCGTGCTCGGCACGCTTGGCGGCGCCGAAGTGCGCTCGATGCTGGCCAAGGCCCTGGGCCGCGATCTGCCCGCCGGCATAATCGAGGACATCGTTGCTGTCGTCGCCGCCCTGCTGATCGTCTACTACGTGGTTTGATCGGCGGCCAAACTTCCGCCCTGCGCATCGCTTAACCAGGCTGCGCAGGGTGCGTCATGGAGTTGAAAATGACCGTTCGTCTCGACCGTATCGTTCTGTCCGTCCTGTTGCTCGCGGCCGCTGTGACGCCGAGCCTTGCCCAGTCCGTCCAATCCAGCGTGACGCTCAGTCTCGACGGCGATGTCGAGAAGAAAACCAGCCAATATGACTGCGGCGACTTCGGGCAGCTCAGCGTCGTCTATATCAATGCCGGCTCGAATTTCCTCGCCCTCGTGCCCTTCGACGGCGAGACGCTCATTTTCACCACGGTGCTGAGCGGCTCCGGTGCCCGCTACGTTTCGGGCACCCATGAATGGGCCACCAAGGGACCCGAAGCCACGTTGCTCGATGTCACCGCCGCCGAGGGTGCGCCCCCGCTCGCCACCTGCTCCGAAATCATCAACACACCCTAGGCCATGGAAACTGTGCCGGCTCCAGAGCTGTTTCCCCATGTTCGTATCGTCATGGGTATGGTCATCGGCCTTGGCCAATTTCCTGTTCGACGCCACCGATACGCTGATCAAGGGCCAGGCCCATTGGGACAAGTTCGGCCTCGAATATTACATCCAGGTCCCGATCGGCCTGATCCTCTGCGCCATCCGCACCGCCGACCGGCGGTTTCATCTCGCGCTCGTCAGCGTCCACCTGATCTACCAGGGCTCATGGATTCTGCGCCTGTTCAACACTGTCACCTGACCCCGGAAAGCCCTTCATGCTGCGTGCCCTATCCCACCTCCCCGCCGAGCACCGCCAGGGCATCCCGTTCGACCGCGTCGTGCTCGAACACGACGAACGCCGCCTCCGCCGCAAGCTGCTGCGGCTACAGAACGGCGAGGAAATCATGCTCGATTTCCCCCAGACCATCACCCTGGACCACCAGGGCGCCATCCAGCTTGAAGATGGCCGCCTGGTCGAAGTCATCGCCGCCCCCGAACTGCTCTACGAAATCCGCGCCCGCGACGCCGACCACCTGGTCCGTCTCGCCTGGCATATCGGCAACCGCCACACTTCGGCGCAACTCGAAGCCAGCCGCATCCTGATCAAGCGCGACCACGTGCTCAAGACCATGCTCGAAGGCCTAGGCGCCGTCGTCACCAATGTGTCCGAACCGTTCTTTGCCGAACACGGCGCCTATCATAGCCACGCCGAACCCGGCCACGCTCTGCTCGCCCGATGACCAAAGCCGGCGACCTGCAAAAACTGCTGACCTGGCTCTCCCCTGCCTTCCCGGTCGGCGCCTTCGCCTGGTCCGCCGGGCTCGAAACCGCCATCGTCGATGCCCGCATCCACGATCGCGCCACCACGCATGACTGGATCGAGGCCAGCCTCGCCCATGGCGGCCTGCGCACCGACGCCATCCTGCTCGCCCACGCTCACCGCTCTACCAATGCCGCCGCTCTCAGCGAGCTGGCCGATCTCTGCCTCGCCCTCACCCCGGCCCGCGAGCGCCATGACGAAACCACCATCACCGGGGACGCCTTCGCCAATGCCGCCCGCGCCTGGCCGTCACCGGTCTATGCATCACTGCCCCAGCCCTGCCCCTACCCCATCGCCGTCGGCGCTATCGCCGCCGCCCACGGCATCGATCTAGCCGCCACGCTGGTCGCGTTCCTGACTGCCATTGTCCACGCCCAAGTCTCGGTCGCCGTCCGTCTCGTCCCCATCGGCCAGTCCGACGGCCTCGCAATCATGGCCGCCCTGGAGCCCACTATTCTGGCCCGTGCCGAACTGTGCCAGCATGCCGCACTGGACGATATCGGCACGATCGCCTACGCCGCTGATATCGCCCAGATGCGCCACGAAACCCTCACGACAAGAATTTTCCGCTCATGAGCATGCTGATCGCCGCCTTCATGTTCGTCGCCCTGCTGGCGGTTTGCTTCGCCCACCTGCTCTGGTCGATCGGCCGCACCTGGCCGATCCGCGAGGAAAAGCTGCTGGCCCAGACGGTCGTCGGCACTGCTGGCGTTGAACACATGCCGCCCAAGCTGGCGTCGTTCGGCGTCGCGCTTTTCACCATCCTCTCCGGCGTGACCGCGCTGGCCCTCGCCGATCACGACAGCGGCGGCGTGGGCATGACGCTGCTCGGCGTCCCCTTCGCCGCCATTTTTCTAGCGCGCGGCATTGCCGGCTACACCGCCTGGTTCAAGGCCAAAACCCCCCAACCCAACTTCCGCCTCAACGACCGGCGTGTATACTCACCGCTATGCCTGGCGCTCGGCGCAGGCTTTCTGGTTCTTGTGGTGATGAGGTTGGTATGAAGTCGCTCAACGGTCCATTGCGCATCGGCATCGGTGGCCCCGTCGGCTCCGGCAAGACCACGCTCTGCGAGATGCTGCTCAAGGCGATGCGCGACCGCTACTCCATGGCTGTCGTCACCAATGATATCTACACCCAGGAAGACGCGCTGATCCTGGCGCGCGCCCAGGCCATTTCCGAGGACCGCATCGTCGGCGTCGAAACCGGCGGCTGTCCGCATACGGCGATCCGCGAGGACGCCTCGCTGAACCTCGCCGCCATCGCCGATCTCAACCGCAAGTTTCCCGATCTCGATATCATCCTGATCGAGAGCGGCGGCGATAACCTGGCCGCGACCTTCTCGCCCGACCTGGCCGACCTGACGATCTATGTCATCTCTGTAGCCCAGGGCGAAAAAATACCGCGCAAAGGCGGCCCGGCCATTTCTCGTTCGGACCTGCTGGTCATCACCCATACCGATCTGGCCCCCTATGTGGGCGCCAGCCTCGAGGTGATGGAAAGCGACACGCAGAAGGTGCGCGAGGGCCGGCCCTATATTTTCACCGACCTGCTCCGCCGCGAAGCCCTCGACGAGATCATCGCCTATATCGAGCACGCCGGCGGCCTGCAGGACGCCGTCGCGGCCGAGTAGCCGTGAGCACAAGCCATCTTCGTATGCGCAAGCATCTCGACACGGCGGTCGAGGCGCCCGTTTGGCCCCCTGGGATCAGGCCGGCAGCCTTTGACTCCGTCGACCCACGCCTGCTGCACGCGGTGCTGGAAGAGGCGTTCCCCGGTCTCGTCGCCCCGCTTGCGGATTGGTACGGCAACATGACCAGCTACGATGAATTCGACCCCGCCCTTTGCGTGCCCGCTCAGACGGAGGACGGCAGCATAGCGGGTTTCATGCAATGCTGGACGTCGGGCTTCATCAAGGACCTCGCGGTCGCGGAACGTTTCCGCGGCTAAGGCGTCGGCGCCGCACTGATGCAACACGCCTTCGCCCTCTTCGCCGCGCGCGGCCTTGCCCATGTCGACCTCAAGGTCGACACCGACGAAGAGCCCGCGCGCCGGCTCTATGCCCGGCTCGGCATGGTTGAAGTCTCGCGCTAAGCTTACTGGTCGCGCACCAAAGCCACCACCGAGCGCGGCGTCAGGGTGACGGTGCCTTCGGAGAACGCCACATCGGCCTGATCGTCGGATTCGATCCCGACCACCCAGTCGCCCTCGGGCATGCGCGCCACCACCGGCTCGGTGCGGCGATTGAACCACACCAGCACTTCATCGTCCTTGGTCCGCAATTGCATGCCGAGGACCGAAGCGCCGGATTCCTGCCAGTCACCCTCGTTCATTTCGCGCCCGTCCGGATGCAGCCACACCACGTCGCGGATGCCCGCCTTGTCGGTGGCGCCGGTCAGGAAATGCTCATGCGTCAGCGCCGGATGGCTCCGTCTAAACCGCTGCGCGGCAGCGACGAAATCCACCAGGTCGCCGTCATTGGTTTCCCAGTCGACCCAGGTGATTTCATTGTCCTGCGCATAAGCATTGTTGTTGCCGCTCTGGGTTCGGTACATCTCATCGCCCTGCTGGATCAGCGGCGTGCCGCGTGACAGGAACAGCGTGGCCAGCAGCGCCCGCACATCGCGCTTACGCGCCGCATTGATGGCCTCGTCGTCGGTCTCGCCCTCGACACCGCAATTCCACGAGGAATTGTTGCTGTGCCCGTCGCGATTGCTCTCGCCATTGGCCTCGTTGTGCTTGTCGTTGTAGCTGACGAGATCACGCAGCGTGAAACCGTCATGAACGGCCAACAGGTTCACGCCGCTGGTCGGCTTGCGCCCGGCAAAGTTGAAAATCTCGGCGGAACCGGCGACCTTGCCGGCCAATGCGCCGATCTTGCCATCGTCACCGCGCCAGAAGCTGCGCACTTCATCGCGATAGGTGTCGTTCCACTCGCGGAATTCCTTGCCGAACTGCCCGAGCTGATAGCCGCCCGGACCCGGATCCCAAGGTTCGGCCACGAGGATCGCCTTGCTCAACACCGGATCAGCCTTGATCTTCTGCAACAGCTCGGCATTCGGATTGAACCCCGGCTCGCGGCCCAAGACCGGCGCCAGATCGAAGCGGAAGCCGGACACGCCCATTTCCTCGACCCAGTAGCGTAGGCTTTCAATCACCAGCCGCTGTGTCGCGGGATGATCGCAGCGCAGCGTATTTCCGGTGCCGGTATCGTTGACCAGATGCTGCTGCCCATCGACCTCGACGAAGCGGTAATAGGTTTTGGCATCCAGCCCCATCAGCGAGAGCATCGGCCCGTTCTCGTCGCCCTCGCCGGTATGGTTGTAGACCACATCGAGGATCACCGAGATGCCGTTCTTGCGGTACAGATCGGTCATGTTCCGCAATTCCTGCGGCCCGCGCGGCATCAGGCGCGGGTCGGGCGCGAAATAACTGACCGGATTATAGCCCCAGGCATTGGTCAGGCCCAGGCTGGGCAGGTGACCGTCATCGATCCAGGCCGCGATCGGCATCAATTCGACCGTATCGACACCCAGATATTTGAAATGGTCGATCACCCGCCGCGTCGTCAGCGCCGCGACAGTGCCGCGCAACGGCCCCTGCACGCTCGGATGGCGCATGGTGAAACCACGCACATTGAGCTCATACATCAGCTTGGGCGCGCGGTTACGCGGCATGATGGCTTCATTGCCATCGCTGACCACGATCGCCTTGGGAATCAGTTCGGCCGTATCCACCGCCTCCTGCCGATCCAGCCGCAGCCGCGGCGAGCGCACGAACACCCGGTCCAACCGGCGCGCATAGGGATCGACCAGCAGCTTTTGCGGATCGAAGAAATACCCCTGCTCCGGGTTATATTCCCCGTCCGCGCGCAAGCCATAGCGCGTGCCGGCGCCAAGCCCGGCCACGAGGCCGGCGCGGATATTATCCTGATGCACGTCGAGTTCGAACCGGTCGGTTTCCTGGTCCTGCTCGTCATAGATCGAGACCCAGATCGTGGAGGCCGACTCCGAATAGACGGCGAAATTGACGCCCTCGTCGACAATGGTGGCGCCGAGCTTGTCGATGCTCCCGGCGCCGGGAACCAGATTGGGTTTCATCAGATTGCCGACATTAGGTGATGACACTGGGTTCCTGACGGCCGGTTCGCTGCTTGAGGCCTGAGAGTTGGTCGGCGAGTTCGATGAGCTCCTCAAGGGCGGATTGGGTCTCAAGATCGTGTCGTCCATCAGCTGCCTCATAATTTTCGAGATACAGCCGCAACGTTGCCCCGACGGTGCCGGTTCCACTCAAGCGCAGTACGATACGAGACCCATCGGTAAAACCGATGCGGATGCCCTGCTTGGCGCTGGTCGAGCCATCCACCGGGTCGTGATAGGTGAAGTCGTCCGCATAGGCGACCTGCAGGTCATCGCCGAAGTTCTGGCCCACAAGGCCGGGAAGCTTGGCGCGCAGGTCATCCACCAGGCCGCTGGCAATGCCCGCATCGACCTCTTCATAGTCGTGCCGCGTGTAGTAGTTGCGGCCATAGGTGGCCCAATGCTCGCGCACGATCTCATCGACGCTCTGCTTGCGCACCGCGACGATGTTGAGCCAGAGCAGCACCGCCCACAGCCCGTCCTTCTCGCGCACATGGCTCGAGCCCGTGCCGGCGCTTTCCTCGCCGCAGATCGTCACCCGACCCGCATCGAGGAGATTGCCGAAGAACTTCCAGCCCGTCGGCGTCTCGTGCATTTCGATGCCGAGCTTTTCCGCCACCCGATCCGCCGCCGCGCTGGTGGGCATCGAGCGCGCAATGCCGGCAATACCGCCCTTATAGCCCGGCGCCAGATGCGCATTGGCCGCCAGCAGCGCCAGCGAATCCGATGGCGTCACAAATCGGTTCTTGCCGATGATCAGGTTGCGATCGCCATCGCCGTCCGAGGCCGCGCCGAAATCGGGGCCCTCTGGGGTCATCAGCAGGTCGAACATGTCCTTGCAATAGACCAGATTGGGATCGGGATGCCCGCCGCCGAAATCGGGCAAGGGCTTGCCGTTGACCACGGTGCCCACCGGCGCGCCCAGCCTGCCTTCGAGGATGGCATGCGCGTATGGCCCGGTGATCGCGTGCATGGCGTCGAACGTCATGCGGAAGCCCGATGCAAACAGCGCTTCGATCGCCGGGAAATCGAACAGCGTCTCCATCAATGCGGCATAGTCGGCGACCGGATCGACGACCTCGACGATCATCCCGGCCGAATTCTGGATGCCCAGCCGTCCCAGCTCGACATCGCGCTCATTGGCGATTTTGTAGCTCTCGATCACCTTGCTGCGCGCGAATACCGCATCGGTGATCTTCTCGGGCGCCGGCCCGCCATTGCCGATATTGTACTTGATGCCGAAATCGCCGTCCGGACCGCCCGGATTGTGGCTGGCCGACAGCACCAGCCCACCAAACGCCTTGTAGTGCCGGATGAGATGACTCGCGGCCGGGGTCGACAGCAGACCCTCCTGCCCCACGATCACCTTGCCGAACCCATTGGCGGCGGCCATGCGGATCGCCGTCTGGATGGCGACATCATTGTAGAACCGCCCATCGCCGCCAATTACCAGCGTCTTGCCCTGAAAATCCTCGAGGCTATCGAAAATCGCCTGCAGGTAGTTCTCGACGTAATTCTCCTGCTGGTAAACCTTCACCCGCTTTCGCAGGCCCGAGGTCCCCGGCTTCTGATCGTCATAGGGCGTCGTGTTAATCGTTTGAATCGTCATGAATATTGAGCCCTGTCAGTGTGGCGTAGAGATCGGCATAGCGACCCGCGCTCGCCTCCCAAGACACGTCGGACTTCATCCCCCGCCGTTGCATTTTTTTCCAGGTCTTGTCGTCATTGTAGAGCCGAACCGTCCTGCGGATCGCCTCGTAAAGCGCGTGCGCGCTATTGGCATCGAACATTATGCCCGTCGCCACGCCCGCATCCAACGCCGCCGGATTGGCATCGATCACCGTGTCCGCCAGCCCGCCAATGCGGCTCACTACCGGCACGCAACCATAGCGCAGCCCATAAAGCTGGGTCAGCCCGCACGGCTCGAACCGCGACGGGATCAGGATCGCATCCGCCCCGCCCTGGATCAGATGCGACAAGTCCTCATCGTAGCGCGTGATGATGCCGACCTTGCCGGGATACAGCCCCGTGGCATGGCGGAACCCGTCTTCCAGATACCCCTCGCCCGAGCCGAGCACGACCAATCGCGCCCCCAGCTCGACCAGACCGCGCAGCGCCTGCAGCAGCAGGTCCATGCCCTTCTGGTCGGTCAGCCGGCTGATAACGCAGAACAGCGGGCCGTCCTCGCCGTCGAGGCCAAACTTTTCCACCAGCCGGGCCTTGTTGGCTCGGCGCAGATGCACCGTATTGCCGGAATATTTTTGCGGGAGCGACGCATCGGTCATCGGGTCCCAGGCGGCGGTATCGATGCCGTTGAGGATGCCGATCACCGTATCGGCGCGCCCGTTGAGCAGCCCTTCCAGCCCCATGCCGAATTCCGGCGTGCGGATTTCATCGGCATAGTTCGGGCTCACCGTGGTGACGTAATCGGCGCATTCCATGCCCGATTTCAGGTAGGAAATCCCGCCATAATACTCGACGCCACCCACCTCGAACGCCTGCGGTGGCAGTCGCAACTGAGCGAAAATTTCGCGTCCGAAAAAGCCTTTGAAGGCCATATTATGGACGGTCATGATGGTCTTGATGCCCGAGGGCGTGCCGTATTTGATATAGGCCGGCACCAGCCCCGCCTGCCAATCGTGGCAATGGATCACCTGCGGACGATAGCCATCAACCAGCCCCCAGGCTAGTTCGGCCGCCACCCAGCTCAGCGCCGCGAACCGCTTCCAGTTATCCGGCCAGTCCCAGCCATCCGGCGCCACATAGGGATTGCCCGGCCGGTCATAGAGATGCGGCGCCTCGATGACGATCAGGTCGAGCCCCGCGAACCGGCCCGCGATCAATTTGCCTGGCGCGCCGAACAGATCATCGATTTCCGCGACCACCCGGCCGCCATCGATCTTGCTCATCACCGCCGGATAACCCGGCAGCAGTGTACGCAGGGTCACGCCCTTGTCGCCCAGCGCCAAAGGCAGGGCGCCGGCCACGTCGGCCAGCCCCCCGGTCTTGATCAGCGGATAGACTTCGGCCGCAACGGAGAGGACTTCGATCATCGGCTCGCCAGGTACTTGTCAATCATCGCCTGGGTGATCAGCGTCACCCCTTCTTCGCTGCGCCGGAACCATTTGGCGTCGAATTCGGGGTCCTCGCCAACGACCAGTCCCTCGGGGATGTTCACCCCGCGGTCGATCACCACCTTCGTCAGCCGCGCGCTGCGCCCGATATCGCAATAGGGCAGCACCACCGCCTCATTGAGTTCGGAATAAGAATGCACCCGCGAGCCGGTCGAGAGCAGCGTCTTCTGCAGATAGCCGCCCGAGATAATGCAGTCGCCCGACACCAGTGAATTGACCGCCGCACCGCGACGACCGTCGAAATCATGCACGAACTTGGCCGGCGGGGTGATCTCGGCATAGGTCCAGATCGGCCAGTCGCGATCGTAAAGATCGAGCTGCGGCTGGATGTCGGTCAAATCGATCGAAGCCTTCCAATAGGCATCGATGGTGCCGACGTCCCGCCAGTACGACACGTCTTCCTTGGACGAGCGCACACAGGAGCGGTTGAAGCGGTGCGCCCAGGCGGTGCCGTTCTTGACGATATAAGGAATGATGTCCTTGCCGAAATCGCGGCTGGAGCCTTCGGTCGCGGCGTCGCGGCGCAACTGCTCCATCAGGAACCGCGTCTCGAACACATAAATGCCCATCGAGGCCAGCGCCATGTTCGGATTGTCCGGTATCCCCGGCGGATCCTTGGGCTTTTCTACGAAATCGACAACCCGGTCGCGTCCGTCGACAGCCATCACGCCAAATCCGGTGGCCTCCATGCGCGGCACTTCCAGGCACCCGATGGTCACATCGGCACCGGTGTCCACATGCTGGCGCAGCATGATTTCATAGTCCATCTTGTAGATATGGTCGCCCGCCAGGATGACGATATAGCGCGCGCCGTAATCCTCGATGATGTCCATGTTCTGGTACACGGCGTCAGCGGTGCCGGCATACCACATGTCCTCGGCCACACGCTGGCTGGCGGGCAGCACGTCGAAGCTTTCGTTACGCTCCGGCCGCAGGAAGTTCCAGCCGCGCCCCAGATGCCGGATCAGGCTATGGGCCTGATACTGCGTCGCCACCGAAATTCGGCGAATGCCCGAATTGATGGCATTGGACAGCGCAAAATCGATGATGCGCGACTTGCCGCCGAAATACACGGCCGGCTTGGCGCGCCGGTCGGTCAATTCCATCAGCCGCGTACCGCGGCCACCAGCGAGCACATAGGCCATCGCCTCGCGTGCCAGCGGTGAAGGAACTCGATAGTCTGCCATTCTTGCCCTCCGTTATATGCCCGGATTAGTCCGGAACGTATCTCAATGAAACCGGCTCATTCCGGTTCGAATTTCAGGAACAGTGTCGAAAGCGGCGGCAGGTAAAGCTCCGCCTCCGCCGGCCAATGCTGGCCTTCCACGGGCTTGGCTATGACGGCGCCCTGGTTGCCGGTATTGCTGCCGGCGTACCATCCGGCATCGGTATTGATCCGCTCGACCCATTTGCCAGCAGCCGGCATCGGGATGCGGTAATTCTCGCGCGGCACCGGCGTGAAATTGGAGATCACCAGCACCGGTTCCGCCCCCGGCGCCTTGCGCACCCAGGCAAACACCGAATTGGCATAGTCATTGCCAATGATCCACTCGAACCCGTCCGGCTCGCAATCCCGCTCATGGAGAGCCGGAAGCTGGCGATAAGCGGTGTTCAAATCCGTCACCAACCGCCGCATGCCTTCATGCGCGCCGGCGTCGAGCAACCACCAATCCAGCGACTTGCTTTCGGCCCATTCTTCGCGCTGGGCAAATTCCTGGCCCATGAACAGCAGCTTCTTGCCGGGATGGCCCCACATGAAGGCGTAGTACGCGCGCAGGTTAGCGAACTGTTGCCAGTCATCGCCCGGCATTTTCTCGATCAGCGAGCCCTTGCCATGCACCACTTCGTCATGGCTCAGCGGCAGCACGAAATTCTCGGAGAATGCGTAGACCATGCCGAAGGTCATGTCGTTGTGGTGGTACTTGCGATGCACCGCCTCGCGGCTCATGAACCGCAGCGTGTCGTTCATGAAACCCATGTTCCACTTGAACCCGAAACCCAGTCCGCCCGTATAGGCCGGATGGCTGACGCCGGGCCATGACGTGGATTCCTCGGCGATCATGAATGTGCCCGGATGCAGCCGGTAGGCTTCGATATTGACCTTGCGGATGAACTCGACGGCCTCGAGGTTTTCGTTGCCGCCAAGCTTGTTGGGCACCCACTGCCCCGCTTGTCGCGAATAATCGAGATACAGCATCGATGCCACCGCATCGACCCGCAGCCCATCAATGTGGAATTTCTCCAGCCAATACAGCGCGTTGTTGACGAGGAAGCTGACGACCTCGCGCCGGCCGAAATTGTAGATCGCGGTGTTCCAGTCGGGGTGGTAGCCCTGCCGCGGATCGGCATGTTCGTAGAGCGCCGTGCCGTCGAAATGGGCCAGCCCAAACTCGTCGGTCGGGAAATGCGCCGGCACCCAATCGAGGATAATCCCCAACCCCGCCTCGTGTGCCGCGTCGACAAAACGCGCAAACGCTGCCGGATCGCCAAACCGTGCCGTTGGGGAATAAAGCCCGGTCGGCTGATAACCCCAGCTCGGATCGAACGGATGCTCGGTAATCGGCATCAGCTCGATATGGGTATAGCCCATGTCGGCCGCATAGGGCACGAGCTGCTCGGCCAATTGGTCATAGGTCAGGAAACCGCCATCCGGCCGTCGGCGCCATGAGCCGAGATGCACCTCATAGATCGACATCGGCGTGCGGCGCCAATCGCGCGTCGCCCGCTCCTCGATATATTTCTGGTCGGTCCATACGAACGGCGTCGGATCTGGCACCACCGAAGCCGTCTTTGGCCGCATTTCCGATTGCCGCGCAAACGGATCGGCCTTCAGCGGCAGTACTACCCCATCGGGCCCGACGATCTCGAATTTATACAGCGTCCCCGTGCCCAGCACCGGAATGAACACTTCCCAGATGCCGTTCTCGAACCGGTTGCGCATCGGATTGCGCCGCCCGTCCCATTCGTTGAACGGCCCAACAACGCTAACGCGCTTGGCGTTCGGAGCCCACACCGCAAAATGCGTGCCGTGGATGCCCTCGAATTCCATCTCATGGGCGCCGAGCTTGTCGAACAGCCGCAAATGGCTGCCTTCGCCGATGTAGTAATCGTCCATCGGCCCCAGCACCGGCCCAAAGCTATAGGGGTCGTAGACCTCCCATTCGCCGCCGGCATTCTTGGCGCGATAGCGGATCGGCTGACGCTTGTCGACCGTGACCTGGCCCTCGAAAAAGCCTGCCGGATGCCGCGGCGTCAAAAAGCCCAGTTCCGTACCATCCAGCGTGAACGCCTCGACCAGTTCGGCATGCGGAATGAACGCGCGCAGCACCCAATCGGTGCCGATCTGCTGCAGCCCCAGGAAGCCGAACGGATTGGCGTGCCGACCAGCAACGATTGCATCCACCTCTGCCGAGTCGGCCTGCCAGGTTTCCTTACTCAAACGTCCATCCCCCTATGGTCCGTCGCAGCGCACCAGTGCGCCACATATGACCCTATGTTTCCTGCCGGCCTGATCTTGAGGTCAGTTACCGCCAGTCGTATCGTCATGCGGGCACCGTCACGCCCCAGATGTCGGCAGCATATTGCCGGATGGTGCGGTCCGACGAGAAGAACCCCACATGGGCGGTATTGCGGATCGCCATGGCGTTCCACCGCCGCTTGTCGGTCCAGATCGCGTCCACCTGCGCCTGCGCTTCGACATACGCGTCGAAGTCACGCGCCACCATGAACCAGTCATGGTCGTAGAGCGCGCCGATCAGGTCGCGATAGCGGTTCGGATCGTCCGGCGAGAAGACGCCCGATGAAATCGACCCCAGCGCTTCCTTGAGCCGCGACGAGTTGTCGATCGCCGACCGTGGCACTTCACTCTTGGCCCGCTTGTCGTTGACCTCATCGGTGGTCAGGCCGAAGATCACGATATTGTCCGCGCCCACTTCCTTGTGCATTTCCACATTGGCGCCATCCATGGTGCCGATGGTGATTGCCCCATTGGCCATGAACTTCATGTTGCCGGTGCCCGAGGCTTCCATGCCAGCGGTCGAAATCTGCTCGGACAGGTCCGCGGCAGGTACGATCACTTCGGCAAGGCTGACATTGTAGTTTGGCAGGAAGACCACCTTGAGCAGGCCACGCACCGCAGGATCATTGTTGATGACCCTGGCCACGTCATTGATGAGTTTGATGATGAGCTTGGCGTTCCAGTAGCCCGGAGCCGCCTTGCCCGCAAAAATCTTAACGCGCGGAACCCATTCGCGTTCCGGATGCGCCCGAATTTCATCATAGGCGGCAACAGCTTGGATAATGTTCAGCAATTGCCTTTTGTATTCGTGGATACGCTTGATCTGCACGTCGAACATCGCGTCCGGCGATACCACGATGCCCAGCCGATCCTTGATCAACTGTGCCAGCCGGCGTTTGTTGCCCATCTTGACGGCTGCGAACTGCCCCTGGAACGAGGGATCGTCGGCATGCGCATCGAGCCCCTTGAGCAGCTCGATATCGTCGAGAAATCCGGGTCCTATGCGGTCAATCACCAGCTTGGTCAGCCCCGGATTACACTGCATCAACCAGCGGCGCGGCGTGATGCCATTGGTCTTGTTGTTGATGCGGTCGGGATAGAGCTTGTGCAGGTCCGAAAACACCGTCTTTTTCATCAGCTCGGTGTGCAGCGCCGAAACGCCGTTGATCGAGTGTGATCCCACGAACGCCAACTGCCCCATGCGCACGCGCCGGCCGCCCGCTTCGTCGATCAGCGACACATTGGCGATCTGCGCGTCGGTGAACTTGGCGCGCACCCGCGCCTCGGTCAAAACGTCGGCGTTGATCTGGTAGATGATCTGCATGTGGCGCGGCAGCAGCCGCTCCAGCAGCGCCACCGGCCAGGTTTCGAGCGCCTCGGGCAGCAGCGTATGGTTGGTATAGCCAAACACGCCACGGCTCAGCTTCCAGGCGTCGGCCCATTTCAGCCCATTGTCATCGACCAGAATGCGCATCAGCTCGCAGATCGAAATCGCCGGATGGGTATCGTTGAGATGGATCGCCACCTTTTCGGGCAGCGAGCCCAGATCGCCATATTGCTGCAAATGTCGGCGCACGATGTCTTGCAGCGATGCCGACGAGAAGAAGAACTCCTGGCGCAACCGCAGTTCCTGGCCCGCCGCCGTCGAGTCGGCGGGGTAAAGCACCCGCGTGATCGCTTCCGCCCGCGAGCTTTCCTCCAGCGCGCCGATATGGTCGCCCGAGTTGAACTTGTCCAGCAGGATCGGATCGATCGGCTGCGCGCTCCACAGCCGTAAGGTGTTCACCCGGGCGCCGCGCCAACCCACGATTGGCGTATCGAAGGCCACCGCCAGCACATGGTCGTTCGGTCGCCATTCCTGGCGGATGGTGCCGTCCGGATCGGTCACCGGCTCGACATGGCCGCCAAAGCCGACCTCATAGGCGCTTTCACGCCGCTCGAATTCCCATGGATTGCCGTGGGCGAGCCATTCTTCGGGCAGTTCGACCTGCCAGCCCTCGCTCATTTCCTGCCGGAACAGGCCGTGGACATAGCGAATGCCATAGCCGTAGGCGGGAATCTTCAGGGTCGACATGGATTCCAGAAAACACGCCGCCAGCCGGCCGAGACCGCCATTGCCCAAAGCCGCATCGGGCTCCAGGTTGATCAGGTCGCCCAGATCGACATTGAGGTTCTTGAGCGCATCGCGCACCGGCTCGATCAGCCCGACATTGCTCATCGCGTCCCGCATCAGGCGACCGATGAGAAACTCGAGACTGAGATAATAGACGCGCTTCTGCGAGGTCCGCCACGTCTCGCGTGAGGACTCCATCCAGCGATCCATGACCCGGTCGCGTACCGTCAGGATAGTGGCCGCCAGCCAGTCATGTGGGCGGGCGACAATGGGGTCTTTCCCGACTGAATAAATCAGTCTTTCTAGGATTTCGGCCTGGATGGCCTCAACGGTGGTGGCACGTGGCTCCGGCGTAGGGGCGTCGTAAACGATCGGCTGTTGCGGCATATCGCAATCCAGGTTTCATGACGATGTATTCCCCTCTAGAGACTTTAGTCTTGCACTTAATTTGGGCAGTTGAAACCCCCAGAATTTTGCATGGCTCTATGCCGGTTCGACTGGATGAGTAGTCTTGGAAACTGTTTCCTCGATCGCCTCGGGATCGATGTCGACGCCACTTTCGCGGGCCTGATCCTCGGCATTGCTGAGCAGCAGGTGCCGCCCCGCCATTGCCGGCCCACCGGCCTGTTGCAGGTCGAACCGCTGCCGGTCGCGCTGCCGCACGCCCTCCATGACGTTATCAACCTCCTCATCGGTGGCGCCTAGAATGCGGATCGCCGCCCGCCCAAACGCCAGCGATGATTCGAAAACCTCGCGGATTTGATATTCGACCCCGGAATTGACCAGCTTGATCGCGTGACCACGGTCAAATGCGCGGGCCATCACCTTGACCAGCGGGAACTCGTCGCGCAGCAATTCGGCGATGCGGATCGCGGACTCCCGGTTGTCGATGCAGATCATCACCACGTCGGCCGTCCCGGCGCCCGCGGCCCGCAGAATATCCAGCCGCGTGCCGTCGCCGTAATAGATCTTGAAGCCCAGTTGCGCGGCCACCCGGATCATGTCGGTGTCGTTATCGATGATCGATACCGTATGGTGCATGGCCAGCAGCGGCTGGCTGGCGATCTGGCCGAAGCGGCCAAAGCCGATCAGCAGGATGCGGGCATCCAGGCCACTGACCTTCTCCACGCCCTCCATCGAGGGCTTGGGCTTGGGCGTCAGGTAACCCAGCGCGATGATGGCGAATGGCGTGATGACCATCGAGACGATCACGGTGGCGGTGAAGATGGCATTGGTCGGCCCGTCGATCAGCCCCGCCGTCGCCGCGGTGGTATAGAGCACGAAGGCGAATTCGCCGCCTTGCGACATCAGCACCGCCCGCTCCAGCGCCTCGGCATGCTTGGACTTGAGCAGCCGCGCGATGACATAGATCGCGCCCGCCTTGATCAGCATATAGGCGACCACGCTCATGGCGATGGTGACCCAGTGTCCGGCCACCACCGACAGGTCCAGCGACATGCCCACGGCCAGGAAAAACAGCCCGAGCAAAATGCCACGGAACGGCTCGACATCAGCCTCCAACTGGTTGCGGAACGCCGACGTTGATAGCAGCACCCCAGCGAGAAACGCGCCCATCGCCATAGACAATCCGCTGACCTGGAACAGCAGTGCCGCCCCCAGCACCACCAGGAGCGCCGCTGCCGTCATCACCTCGCGCAATTTGCTGGCGGCGAGTAGCGCGAACAGCGGATTCATGATTCGCCGCCCCAGGAAAATCAGCAGCGCCACGGCGCCCAACGCGATGGCGATGCTGGTCAGGCGCGCCCATAGCCCGCCGTCTTCCCCCGTCGGCGCCAGGATCGCGATAATGGCCAGCAGCGGCACGATGGCGAGATCTTCCAGCAGCAGGATCGACACCATGCGTTGCCCGCTATCGGTCGACAGCTCGCCCCGCTCCCCCAGGATTTGCATGACGATGGCCGTCGAGGTCAGCACGAAGCCCATCCCGAAAATGAAGGCCACCACCGGCGAAAACCCCAGCAACACGCCGGCACCAGTCAACAGCGCGCCACAGACGGCCACCTGGATAACGCCCAGCCCGAAAATCTGCTTGCGTAGCGCCCACAGCTTCGCGGGCTCCATTTCAAGGCCAATGATGAAAAGGAACATGACGACGCCGAGTTCCGCCGCCGCCAGCACAGATTCAGGATCATGGATGAGGCCGAGGCCGGATGGCCCCAGAAGAAGGCCCGCAGCCAGATATCCCAGCACGCTGCCAAGCCCCAGTCGCTTGAACAACGGCACGGCAATCACGCCCGCCGCCAGCAGCACCACGACCGGCACCAAATCTATGCCATGGCTCGCCGCCTCTGCCGCATGCCCCACTACTTCAACCGCCACGAACACTCTCCTGCATTGAGCGGCAAGTGTTTCGCCTGCTCATCACGGCGTCAAGCGTCATGGCTGCAGGGCAGTCCCTCAGGTCGCCGTTTCGACCCCGCTCGGCAGCGTGCCTTCGGGGGGCTGAAGGCGGGCGTCCTTGCGCTTTTCCGCCGGGGTTGCGGCAGCTTCAGCCTGTTCGCGAATGGCCTTGGCCGCATTGGCGAGCAACTCGTCGCGGTCGGTCATATTGCGCGTGCGGCGCACCCGCCGGCTTGGCTCCAGCGGCTTGCTGGGCAACAAGTGCGCCATGATCGAGGTGGTGATCAACAGTGACGGAACAGCCACGAGGCCCCCGACCGGACCCCACGCCCAAAGCCAGAACGTGATGGACAGGAAAATCAGGAACGGATTGAGCGTCATCGTCCGGCCGATGAAATGGGGCGTGACCACCTGCCCCTCGCAAAAGGTAATCACCAGATAGCAGGCCACCGGCAGCAGGATATGTTCCAGCCCGGTTTGGGTCCCAAGACCTACCGATACCAGCACCAGGATCATGACGCCCTGACCCACATAAGGAATATAGTTCAGCACCGCCGCCATCGCGCCCCACAGCAGCGGGGAGGGCATGCCGATGGCCCACATGACCAGCGTGACCGCAGCCCCGACACACATATTGATCATCGTGATGGACAGCAGGAACCGCGACACTTTCTGTTCGACATCGCGAAACACATGCGCTGTGCGCCAGCGCATCCGTCGGCTGACGCAGAGCGACAAAACCGACAGGCGGATATGGTCGCGCGTCGCCACGAAAAAGTAGAGACTGGCTAGGAATATCAGCATTTGTGCGAGGATTGCGGGCGCCAGCAGCGCGATGCTGGTCACGGCGCCGCCGCCATTGTCCACCGTCACGCTCATGGCGCTGGATCGCCCGAAGACCGACCCCAATTGCTCCTGGAACGAGCCGATGGCGGCCAGCGGCTCCTTGAAATTGGCCAGTTCCGCCTGCAATTTCTGCCAGATCATCGGGCCCTTGGCGACCCATTCCGATAGCGGCACCGCAAACAGCGCCATGCCCAGCAGGATCACGGCGATCAGCAGCAGCACCACCACGGCGGAGGACAGCGCCGGCGGCACGCCAAAGCGCTCGACCCGATCGGCGACTGGCCCGAACATCAAGCCAATGACGATGGCGAGGAAAACCGGGGCAAGGAACACCTGCCCCACCTGCAACGCAACCACCAGCACCATGAAGCCCAGGAACACCAGAGCAACACTGCCGGCATTGCGCAAGATGCGCTCGAATTGGCTCTCCGACAGCTCCTGGTCGACCTTGCTGCTCGACACGCGTGCCATCTGTTGTCCCTCGACGTCTAAAGCCCGTGCCCACAACGGTGACGCGGGTCAAACGTTCCGGTCGACCGCGTTCCCGGCGCCCGCTATCATCGTGGCGATTCAACCATTGAAGCTAAGGCCTTCTCATGCCCCGCAAAATCATCATCGACACCGATCCTGGTCAGGACGATGCCGTCGCCATCCTGCTCGCGCTGGCTTCACCCGAACTTGAGGTGCTGGGCATCGTGGCTGTGGCGGGCAATGTGGGTCTGCACCATAACGCCAATAACGCCCTCAAGATCGCCGAGCTTGCCGGACGAGCCGATGTTCCGGTCTTTGCCGGCTGTGCCCGACCGATGCGCCGCACGCTGGTGACCGCCGAGCATGTGCATGGCGATACCGGCCTCAACGGCCCCGACCTGCCGCAGCCCAAAACCGCGCTGCAAGCCCAGCACGGCGTCGATTACATCATCGATACCTTGATGGCGGCCGAGCCCAAGAGCATCACCCTCTGCACGCTGGGGCCTTTGACCAATATCGGCATGGCGCTGGTTAAGCAGCCGGCCATTGCCGAACGCATCGCCGAGATCGTCATGATGGGCGGCGGCTATTTCGAAGCGGGCAACATCACACCCGCCGCCGAATTCAACATCTATGTCGATCCCGAAGCCGCCGACCTCGTTATGCGCTGCGGGGCGCCGATCACCATGATGACGCTCGACGTGACCCATCAAATCCAGTCCACCCCCGAACGGCTGAACGCCATCCGCGCCATCGGCAACAAAAGTGGCACCGCCGTGTACGAAATGCTCACCTTCTCGGAGAGTTTTGACCTCAAGAAATACGGCTGGGACGGCGCACCGCTGCACGACCCCACCGTTATCGCCTATTTGCTGCGCCCTGAGCTGTTCGACGGGCGCCTGTGCAACGTTACCATCGAGACCGCCAGCGAACTGACCGTCGGCATGACCGTGGCCGATTACTGGCACGTCACCGACAGGCCGCGGAACGTGAACTACATGCGCAACGGCAATGCCGTTGGCTTCTACGCGCTGTTGCTGGAGCGCCTCGCGCTTCTGCCGTAGACGATTGCGAAGCTGACCGACCAGCGTTAGGGTCCGCCTCCAATCTGGCGGGCCGATCATGGATATCTTCACGCTTCTGACCTTCACCATCGCTTATGCCATCGCCGTGCTGGTGCCCGGTCCCGGCGTCGCCGCCGTGGTGGCGCGCGCCCTGGGCGGCGGCTTCCGCGGTGCTTTCCCAATGGTGTTGGGCATCCTGGCCGGTGATCTGGTCTATTTCGTTTTCGCGGTGTTCGGGCTGGCCGCCGTCGCCCACTATTTCGGCCCGATCTTCGTCGTCATCCGCTGGGCTGGCGCCGCTTACCTGCTCTATGTCGCCTACAAGTTCTGGACCGCCCGGCCCGGCGCCGAACAGATGAAACCCAAGAGCGAGAGCGCGCTCAAGACCTTCCTCGCCGGCTTCTCGCTGACCATGGGCAATCCCAAGACCATCGTCTTCTACCTCGCCATCCTGCCCACGGTGATCCCGCTCGACCAGATGAACCCTGTTGCCTTCGCCGAACTGACCTTCATCGTAGTCGTGGTGCTGCTCATCATCGGCTGCGGTTACGCCTGGCTGGCCTCCGCCGCCCGCGAAATGTTCCGCAGCCCCAAGGCCCTTGGCCGGCTCAACAAGACCGCCGGCGCCATGATGGCCACCGCCGCCGGCCTCGTCGTCTGGCAACACTAGAGACCAATCGAGAGCGAAATGCCTCAGTCGACACCTCCCCCTTCCAGGGGGAGGATCAAGGTGGGGGTTTTCTTCGTGAGATTGGGGCTCTCATACCCCCACCCAGCCTCCCCCTGGGAGGGGGAGGAGCAGCAAGAGGGTGCTGGCAAACCTGAATGGCTGTGCCCTAAATCGCCTTTTCGCTCTGCCGGTCGAACAGGTGCACATTGCCCGGTTCGATCCGCACACCGACATTGTCGCCGGTCTTGGCCGCCGTGCGACCCGTTTCGACCACGGTGAGTTCCGGCGTGGTCGCTGTCGTCACATAGGTCATCGACCCCGTCGACTCCACCACCGCGACCGGTAGCCGAAGGCTCGCCTCATCCAGCGGCACGACGCTCAGATGCTCGGGCCGCAGACCCACCGTCACCTGCCGATTGGCCTCGACCTGCCGGCCCAGTTCCATCACCGGCGCACCGGGCAGGTCCAGCACCACTTCATGCCCATTAGCCGCAATCGTGCCCGGCACGAAATTCATTGCCGGCGATCCGATAAAGCCCGCCACGAACTTGTTGGCCGGCGTATCGTAAAGCTCCAGCGGCGCGCCCTGTTGCTCGATCACCCCCTCGCGCATCACCACCACATGGTCGGCCATGGTCATGGCTTCGATCTGGTCATGAGTCACGTAAACCGAGGTCGCGCCCAGCCGGTCATGCAGGCTGCGGATTTCCTTGCGCATCTGCACCCGCAGCGCCGCATCGAGATTGGACAGTGGCTCGTCGAACAAAAACGCCTTGGGATGGCGGATGATCGCCCGCCCCATCGCCACGCGCTGCCGCTGCCCACCGGACAACTCGCGCGGATACCGGTCCAGCAACCCGGTCAGCCCGGTCGTCGCCGCGATCTCCTCAGCCGCCTTGCGGGCCACATCCTTCTTCACGCCCTTGATGCGCAGCGAATAGGTCAGGTTCTCCGCCACCGTCATATGCGGGTAAAGCGCGTAGGACTGGAACACCATGGCCACGTCGCGCTTGCGCGGCGGCACATTGTTGATCACCTCGCCGGCAATCCTGATGGTGCCGCCCGTAATGCTCTCCAGCCCCGCCAGCGAGCGCAACAGCGTGGACTTTCCACACCCCGAAGGCCCCACCAGCGCCACGAAACTCCCCTTCTCGATGCGCAGACTGACGTCCTTGAGCGCATGATAGGTGCCGTAGTGCTTGTTGATATTGGCTAACTCGATCTGGATATCGCTCATTTGAGTTCTCCAATGTGAAGACTGATACGCACCGTCATTTGACCGCTCCCACCACCACGCCCCGCGTCAAGGTGCGCTGGAAGATCAGGAAGAAGATCAGCGTCGGGGCGATACCAAGCAGCGACGCCGCCGCCTGAAAGGTGGGGTCTGACATGTTTTGTCCACGCGTCAGGCCCATCGCCACCGCGACGGTCTGGTTGTTGTTGGACACCAGCATGACCAGCGGGATCAGGAACTCGTTCCAGGTCCAGATGAAGAAGAACGTCCCCACCACCATCAGCGATGGCCGCAGCACCGGGACCACCACCTGCCACAGCACCTGCCAGCGGTTGGCCCCATCCATTTCCGCCGCTTCGATGATTTCCTTGGGAAAACTCCGCAGCACGGACGACAGCAGATAAGTGCCGAAGGCGCTTTGCAGCACCGCAAAAACGATAATCACAGCGAGCTGGGTGTCATATAGGCCCGTCGCTTTGGCCATGTAATACAACGGGTAAACGATGGATTCCTGCGGCACCATGATGCCCAGCAACAGTATGACGAGGAATATTCTCGACCCCTTCACCCGGCCGATACTGATGGCGTAGGCGTTCAGCAGGCTGATCAGCACGCCCAGCAGCGAAACGGAGAGGCTGATAATGACGCTGTTGACGAGCTTCCGGCCAAAATCGGAGAGATTCCAGAAGTAGGCAAGAGCCCCGAAATCTGTGCTGGTTGGTATCGAAAGCGGTCCATTTCGCGCGTAGTCAACGCCGCTCTTGATCGAATTGATGACGGCCAGCATGAACGGAAACAGCGTCAGCAACAGCATGAGGGTGACCAGCAACAGCACCAGCCAGCGGAATGGGCTGCGCCGCGGGCGATTGTGCGCGGCGTCCTCTGCTGCCGCGGATGCGGCGTTATCGGTCAGGATTGCATCGCTCATCTCAGGAGTTCCCTTCCTGGCGGGCCTGGAAGCGCAGGAAAATCACGGCAAGGGTGACGGTCAGCACCGTTTGCACGACAGCGATCGAGGCCGCATAGCCGACGCGCTGCGTGGTGAAGAAGTGGAAATACGTCAGGTAGGAGGGCACCAGGGTCGCGTTGTCCGGTCCGCCCGCCGTGATTACGAAGATTGGTGCGAACACTTTGAGCGCGGCAATCAGCGTTGTCAGCACCACCACGAAAATTTCCGGCGCCAGTAGTGGAATGGTGATGGTCACGAGGCGTTGCCACCAGCCGGCGCCATCCAGTTCGGCGGCCTCATAAAGCGCCGGATCGATGCGCGACAGGCCGGCCATGAACACCACGAGGCAGTACCCCACCTGGATCCAGACGATCACCAGCGACACCGCCGCCAGCGCAAAGGTTGCATCACCGATCCAGTTCTGCGTCAGCCCACCCAGGCCCACGGCCTGCAGAATCGTGTTGGCAACGCCAATGGGACTCAGTATCCAACCCCAGAGCACACCAGCCGCCGTCACGGGCAGAATTTGCGGAAGATAGAAGCCGGCGCGGAAGATGCTCGAAACTGTCTCGCCGAACTCGTCGCGGACATAATCGAACAGCAGCGCGGCCAGCACCAGCCCCACTATCACCGGAATGATGGTCATCGAGATGATGAACAGCAGGGTGTGGACCATCGAACCCCAGAACTGGTCGTCCGTTAGCAGCTTGAGATAATTTTGCAGGCCGACAAAGCGCGGCAGGCCGACGCCTTTCCAGGCTGTAAAGCTCAGCAGGAAATTGGCGATTTGCGGGATCAGGACGATGACAACGAAGCCGATGGCGCCTGGCAGCAGGTAGAAATAGTAACTGCGCCGGTCTTCGGCGGCAGAATCGGTCGAGTCCGTCATTTTCCCCTCCAAAGTCACCGGATCGCACCTTTTCGGCGCGATCCGGCATGCTCAGATTTTACTGATTTTCCTGGGCGTCGTCATAGACCTTCTTGATTTCGTCGACGAACTGCTCAGGGGTCAGAGTACCTTGGAACAGGCCGCTATCCTTCTGGTTGAGCGTGTCGTAGAAGCCCGGAACCGGCCAGTCGGGATAAAAACCCAGACCATTGGCGTCCGAGATCTGCTTGAACACGGTCACGGCATTCTTGCCGACCGGATCGGTGATCGTGGCCGGATCGGCGGCGATTGCGACGCCACCCGCATTGGCCAGCTCGGTCTGGTACTTCGGCGACAAGGTCTGGCTGATCCACTCAGCCGCCAGGTCGGCGTTCTTGGCACCCTTTGGAATGACCCAGAGGTTACCGGTCGAGCCAACCGAGTACTTCGCGGTCGGAATCACGAACTGGCCCCACTTGAAATCCTTGATGGTCGAGCTGAACGAACCCAGGTTCCAGGTCCCCGAGACATACATCGGGGCTTTGCCTGAGGTGAACAGGAGAGCTGCGTCCGGGTCCTTCATCCCGGTGGAGTCCTTGCTGATATAGCCCTTGCCGACCCAGTCGATAAGCGTCTGGGCGGCGTATAGGTAGGGTGCGCCATCGAGCGGGGCTTTCAAGCCCTGATAGTTCTGGATCCAGGTATCGTCGGCCTTGGTATAGGCCAGCGAGGCGAGCAGATGCTGGCCGCTGGTATCACCGGCGCCCAGGGCGAGCGGGGTCATGCCCTGCTTCTTGAAATAGTCCATGTCGGCTTCCCACTCCGCGATCGTGGTGGGAGCCTTCAGGCCGGCCTTGTCGAACGCGTCGATATTGTAGAAACCCGACACATATTCGCCATTGGCTGGAATGCCCCAGACATGGCCCGAGCCATAGATGCCCTTGTCGTCATACCTGGACAAAACCAGGTCGCCTTCGTTGAGGATCTTGTCCCAGCCCTGCGAGGTCACATAATCGTCGAGGTTGGTCAGCAGTCCCTGGCTGGCCACGAGGCCGGCGGTGGCGTTGCCCTTATTGTATTCGAGGACGTCCGGAGCCTGATCCGAATTCAGGATCATGCTGCCCGAAGCCTGCAACTGCGCGAATGTCTTCTGCTCGAAGTTCACGGTCACGTCGGGATGGGCGGACTTGAACTCCTCAAGCGCCTTGGTCCAGGCGGTACCCTGCGCACTCGCAGGATCTTCGAACCACCAGATATTGAACGTCTTGTCCTGGGCGTGGGCCAGGCCCGTCGCCAATACCATGGCGCCCATCGCCATGGCCAATGTCGAAAGTTTCATCTTAGTCCTCCCATTGTGCGGCAGTGGCCGCGGTTCATATGAAATCGCCAAGGCCCTCTGCGGAGCCTGTCCTGGCGATCAGACGGGGTCAGGCGACGTAGTCGCCCCCCCGGCATTGCTTGAGATAGTTGAGCCCGCGCACCTGCCCGGTCATTTCCAGGGCGTCGCGATAGACCGGATCGTGCCAGCCCTCGATATCGATAGCGCCCGCATAGCCGGCCAGCCGCAGTTCCGAGATCACATCCACCCAATTGGTGTCGCCGAAGCCGGGCGTGCGCATGAACACGAACTTTTCCTTGCCGAAAATGCCGTGCTCCTTGATGACCTCCCAGCGGATGGTCGCGTCCTTGCCGTGCACGTGGAAGAATTTGTGCGCCCACTTGCGAATTTGGGGCAGCGGATCGATCAGATAGACCATCTGGTGGCAGGGCTCCCATTCGAGCCCGATATTGTCGTCCGGCGTCTCGTTGAACATCAGCTCCCAGGCATCGGGATTGTGCGCAATGTTCCAGTCGCCGCTCGCCCAATTGCCGTCCATGGCGCAGTTTTCAAAGGCAATCTTGACGCCCTTGTCCGCCGCCCGCTTGGCCAACTCGCTCCACACCTGCTTGTAGCGCGGCAGGCTGTCGGTCAGCGGCTTGTTGCGCACGCGCCCGGTAAAACCGGCGACGCAGGTCGCGCCGAAATGGTGCGCATTGTCGATGCAATCCTTCCAACCCTGCAGCGTCTGGCGGTCCATCTCCTGGTCCTCCAGCGGATTGCCGAACATGCCGATGGTGGAAATGGTGATGTCGCGGTTGCCGATGGCTTCAAGCGACCGCTTGCCCAGTTCCGCCAGGTCCTGCCCATTGGTGGTCTGCCAGAAGAACGGCTCAAAGCTCTCGAAACCCAGATCGGCAATCTTGGCGATGTTCTCGGCGCCCTGTCCGGCTGTCGCCTGGATCATGGTGCCGATGCGGATGGATTTGGCGGGGTTGGTCACGAGATAATCCTCAAACTGCTATGATGACGCGCTGGCGGGTCTTGGCGCTTTCGATCGCCGCGAACACCATCGCCAGACTCTTGATATTGTCGCTGCTCGCCGTCTCGGGCGGTCGTCCGCCCTCGATGGCATTCAGGAATTCGGCGATGACGCTGGCATGGCCATGGGTCTGGTCGGCATTTGCCGGCTCCGGCACCGCGAGGTCGGCCAGGTCGCGGAAAAACCCGGTGTCGCCGCTGACCACTTTGGCCTCAAAACTGTCGCCGCCATCCCAGAGCAGCGTGCCCTTGGTGCCCACGATCCGCCAGGCGCTTTCCCAGCTGGTATTGGCGCCTTCCGCGGCCCAGCTGCCGCGATAGTTGAACACCACGTCGTCGGAAAATTCGAAGATCGCATTGGCCGCTGCGCCATGGGCGTACCAGGAGCCGCGCGGATTGGTTTCGAGGCAATAGACCGCCTCCGGCGTTTTGCCGGCCATGAAGCGCGCCGCATCCAGCGTGTGGATGGCCATGTCGAGCAGCAGCACATTGTCCATCTCGTCGCGGAACCCGCCGAAATGCGCGCCAACGAAGAAATCGCAATGCAGCGCCGTTAGCTCGCCCAGCGCGCCGCTCTCGATCAGCGTCTTGATCCGCCGCACCCCGGCGATGAACCGCCGGTTCTGCACCACCGCATGGACGCGCCCCGCCGCTGCCGCCTGCTGCACCAGCGCCCGACCAGCCGCAAGGCTCGCCGCCATCGGCTTTTCGCTGAGCACGTGGCAACCATGGTGCAGCCCGGTGGTCACGATGGCTTCGCGCGCCGCCGGGATTGCCACGTCGAACAGCAGGTCCGGCTTGGTCTCTGCCAACACCGCATCGAGATCAGAGCTGATCACCACATCGCCCAGATTGAACTCGGCGGCCCGTTGTTCGGCCACCGCACGATCTAGGTCGACGAGGCCAACAATGCGCACCCGCCCCTTGAGCAGGTCGCTATCAGCAAGCGCCGACAACCACCCTTTGGACATGCCACCGCAACCCGCGAGAACGGCCGTAAACGTCAAGATGAAGCCTCCCTTTCGGCCACCCCGCCAGTCTGCTTGTGTCTTGTGCGACAGCTTGACTGGGGATATGCCGTAAACGTTTACGACGCTATATTCTGACCCCAATCCATGTCAATAGGGTTCCGTAAACGTTTCTGATGCGATCCACGACCTTGGGAATAATCGGCTGAAATCATGAAGGGCATCAGACGATTAGCGCAGCATCTCGATATTTCGATCGGCACTGTTTCGCGGGCCCTGAACGGCAAGCCCGACGTCAATGAAGCAACGCGCGAACGCGTCCTCAAGGCCGCCGCCGAGCTGGGCTATGTGCCAAATCAGGCCGGCCGCGCTTTGCGCAGCGGCGCCACCGGCGTTATCGGCTTCATGATGCAAACCGGCTCTGAAATCACCGGACAGGGCGATACTTTCTTTATGGGCGTATTCGATGGCGTCCAGACCGTGTTCGCCCGCCACCAGCTCGATCTGGTTGCCCTGCTCTGCTCGTCCGAGGAAGACCCCGAGGCCTATGTCCAGCGCATCGTCGCGCGCGGTTTCGCCGATGGCCTCATCATCTCGGCCACCCGACGCAAGGACCCCCGCATCGAATATCTGGCCCAGCGCCACATCCCCTTCGTCGCCCTCGGACGCAGCCTTTCCGACGCCGGTCACCCCTGGCTCGATCTCGACTTCGAAGCCTATGCCACGGCCGCCATCGATCGCCTGGTGGCGCGCGGGCACCGCCGCATCGCCATCAGCGCGCCCCATGACGACGTCAACCTGGGATATGTGTTCGTCGAGCAAAGCCGCCGCGCCCTCGCCGCCCGCGGCCTCACGCTGGAAGACGACATGATCTTCCGCTCCACCCCCAACGAAGCCGGCGGCTACGACATCGCCAAGCGCCTGCTGCAACGACCCGATCAGCCGACCGCAATTGTCCTGATCAATGAAAGCGTCTCCATCGGCCTCTATCGCGGCTTGTCCGAGGCCGGCGTCCGCCCAGGCCGCGACATCGCCGTGATCGGCCTCAACAGCCCGCACGCCACGTTCCTGTCGCCCACCCTGACCTGCTTCGGCCTGTCGCTGCGCAATGTCGGCATCGCCCTCGCCGAAGCCCTTTTGGCCACCATGCCCGCCTACCAGGCCGACTATCCGCAAGGCACCGTCCGCCGCCTCTGGCCGTTTGAGTTGATCGAAGGCGAAAGCGACGACTACCGCCTCCCCTAAGCCGGTTTTCGCCGGCCATTTGCCGCCGCCCTGGATAGCCGCAGCCGCCTCAATGGGATTTGCGCGGCCGCTGCTCCAGCCACCGGCTGTAGCAGCAGCCGGCAAAGCAGAAGACAAAATAGGTTGCGGCGATATAGGCCTCATCTTGGCGCCGGCGAGACGGCGCAGATAGGCAAAGGTCGCCGCCCCTTCAAGGTCGCATGATTTTCCGAACGGCTCTGCCGCTGTCGCCTATGCGCGCAGCACGACCACCTTGGTGTTAACCGGCGTCCGCGAATAAAGGTCGATCATGTCCTGAGTGAGAAGGCCGATACAGCCGCTTGAAATGCCCTTTCCAATCGTTTCGGCCACCCTCGTGCTGTAGAGCGTGTAAAGCGTGTAGGCGCCATTCTGATAGAGATACAGCGTGCGGGCGCCGAGCGGATTGTCCAGGCCTGGCGGCATGCCGCCAGCATATTTGGCGGCTTCCGGCTGCCGCAGGATCATCTCCCTGGGTGGCGTCCAGACGGGCCATTCGGCCTTGCGCCCGATATAGGCGTCCCCGCTCCAAAGGAACCCGGCGCGGCCGACACTGGCACCATAACGCGTGGCGTTTCCATCGCCTTCGATACGGTAGACGTAGTGGTGGCTGGGATCGACGATAATCGTGCCAGCGACCTCTTTGGTGTCATAGCGCACGGTCCGGCGATAAAATTTCGGATCGATCTTGCTGACAGCGACGGCCGGGATCGGGAAGCGCTCATCAGGCACGGGCCCGTAAGTCTTCTCCGCCTCAGCAAGGCTCATACCGCCGGTCGCGCAACCGGAAAGCGCCAAAGCGCCAAGACCGATAGCAGAACCGACCAGAAACGACCTGCGGCTCAGAGCCCCTGCCGCGAGCCGGGCCGAAGTGACCTCGCCCATTTCACGAGCATCCACAATCCCATTGTCTACGATCATGACTTGAAGTTTCCCATTTCCCGTTGCCTGACCAAAAAACCGATCGGCAGTGCACCCGCCAAACGCCTGCTAAGGCCGAGATTGGCCTCACCCAGCTCAATTGGCAAGCTTGGCTTTCCGCCAAGACAACCTCGACGGAATACCGGCGCGACACCTGTCACCCCTCAGTCCCGTCGAAATCTCCATTTTCTAGCGGCCGGCTCGGGGAGCGTCTGTCTCACCAAACCCGTTGCAGGCGACCACTGGGACCAAAATGATTTGAATGATCGCTAACAGAACGCGCTGGAATGCCGACCGAAAATGTGCACGCTTACCGTAGAGCTCGCAAAGAGCCAAAGGGAGAGCCCAGCACGTCTTGTCGACCGCAGGCGCGGTCATTTGCCTGTCACACACATCTCATAATGCCCGCAGGCTTCCTGCGCCTTCAGCGGTCGTCTGCGGAAGCAGATCAGTCACCGACCGACTTCGGACTTTAACGCCGCGGATATTCCGCAGGACCTGGAGAACAGTTATGAAACGTCGCTCATTCATGATTTCGGCCGCCGGCACCGCCGCTGGCCTTGCCTTGCTGCCCCGTCTGGCCTTCGCCGAAGCCGGCAAGATCGACGTGTATTTCACATCCGATCAGAACGTGATCGATTTCTGGACCAATGTGATCAAGCCGAAATTCGAAGCCGCCAATGCCGGCATCACCCTCAATCTGGTCGACGGTGGCGATAGCGCCGGCGTGCAGGCCATTGCCGAGCGCGCGCTGGCTGCCCTGCCGAGCGGTGCCGATCCGCAGTCGGACCTCGCCGAAGGCTTCGATACGCGCCTGCCAAGTGGCGGCATCGAAGCTGGCCTCTGGGTCGATTTCGCGAAGGCCAACCTGTCCAACTATTCCAAGATCAATCCGCTGGCGCAGGACATTCCGACCAACCTGCCGTATCGCGGCTCGCAGGTCCTGCTGGCTTACGACACCACCAAGCTCGATCCCGCTTCCGTGCCAAAGACCTGGCCGGACCTGATTGCCTGGATCAAGGCTAATCCCGGCCAGTTCATCTACAACCGTCCCGACAAGGGCGGCTCGGGCGGCAATTTCGTGCGTCGGGCGATCTATGAAGCGACCGGCAAGGACCCCTCCAAGTTCACCGTTGAAAATTACACCCAGGAACTGGCCGATGCCTCGCTGAACCCGGCCTGGGACATCCTCAAGGATCTGTCGGGCTCGCTGTTCGACAAGGGCGCCTATACTTCGGGCAATACCCAGTCGATCCAGCTGCTTAGCCAGTCTGCCGTTACCATGATCCCCGCCTGGTCCGATCAGGCGCTGTCGGCGATCAGCCAAGGCGTGCTGCCCGAAACCACGGGTCTGGTACAGCTGACCGACCTCGGCATGCCGGGCGGTTTCACCAAGCTCGGCGTGTTCTCCAATGGCGTGAACAAGGATGCGGCCCTCAAGCTGGCCGATTTCGTGCTGACCGAGGAAATCCAGTCGGCCGTTCTGACCGAACTCGGTGGCTATCCGGGCGTATCCTGGGACTATGTCGCCGCCGACCTGCGTGAAAAGTTCAAGGATATCGTGCCGAACTCCATCCCGGTCTTTCCCGGCGGCGATTGGGAAAAGGCCATCAATGACGGCTGGTATCGCGCCGTGGCACCGAACGTCGACCGTACCGCCGCATGACCGCTTTGCCGGCCAACGACATTGTCGGCACGAAATCGAGCAGGAGGCCAGTTGGCCTCCTGCTCGTCGCCGCGCCCGTGCTGCTGGTGTGTTGGCTGATCATCTGGCCGATCATTTCGGCGATCATCCGCACCATCTGGCTGCCAGACGCAGCGGGCGAAAAGCGCTTTTCGCTCGAAACCTACCAGTTCTTCTTTTCCGACCAGTACAGCATCAATAATCTGCTGGTGACGCTGTGGACCACCGCGGTGACCGCGCTGATCCTGCTGCTGATCTGTCTGCCGATCGCGCTCTACCTGCGCTTTGCGACCAATCGCATTGCCGCCTATGTGCAGGGCCTGGCGATCTTCCCGATGTTCGTGCCCTCGATCATTCTGAGCTACGCTTTCATCCGCGTGCTCGGGCCGAACGGCACGGTCGACCTGCTGCTGAACGCGGTGCATTTGCCTCACATCCGCTCGCCCTATCTGACGCCGTGGGGTCCGGTTCTCGGGCTGGTGTGGGACAATATCCCGCTGACCGTGCTGATCCTGCTGTCGGGGCTGGGCAATGTGTCCAACCAGTCGATCGAGGCCGCGCGTGATGTCGGCGCCGGGCGGATCGCCGTGCTGTGGCACATCATCCTGCCGCGCATTTCCAATTCGCTGCTGGTGGCGGTGTCGTTCACCGTTCTGGGCATTTTCTCGGCCTTTACACTGCCCTATGTGCTGGGGCCCGCGGCGCCCGAAATGATGGGGCCGTTCATGCAGCGCACCTTCCGCGATCTCAACGATCCGACGACGGCCATTACCCAGGCGGTAATCGCGTTCGGCTTCTGCATCGTGTTCGGGCTGTTCTACGTCTATTCCGTCGCCAAGAATCGAGCGCCCTGATGGCCCGTGCCCTGATCGAAAAGCGCATGGACTGGACTGGTATCGGCTTTGCCGCAGTGTTGACCGTGGTCATCATTTTCCCGCTGCTGGTGGTCGGCACCTGGGCCTTCACCAATGTGTGGCGCTATCCCTCGGTGATCCCGCAGGAATTCGGGCTCAAATTCTGGCAGCAGACCTTGGCCCGCGCCGACGTCTGGAGTTCGATCACCACAAGCCTGAGCCTCTCGGTCACGGTGACGCTGCTGTCCTGCGTCATTTGCCTGCCGGCCGCCTATGCCTTTGCGCGCATGGAATTTCCGGCGCGCAACCTGCTGTTCTTCTCGTTCCTGGCCGGGCACGCCTTCCCCAAATTTGGCCTCCTCGTCGCCATTGCCGGCATTTTCCTGCAGCTCAATCTCATCGCCACCTTCTGGGGCGTGGTGCTGATCCAGCTCGTGGGCACGCTGCTGTTCATGATCTGGATTCCAGTCGCGGCATTCCAGTCGGTGGATCGCCGCATGGAGGAAGCGGCCCGCGATGTCGGGGCCAAGCCATTCCGCGTGTTCTGGTCCATCACCCTGCCCCAGGCCGGGCCGACCATCGCGGCGGCCGTGCTGCTCAGTTTCGTCGGCACCTTCTATGAAACAGAAGGCGCCTGGCTGATCGGTGCGCCGCAAATCCGCACCCTGCCGGTGCTGATGATTTCCTTCATCAACAACCAGCCGGTGATCCAATATGGCGCGGTGCTGTCGGTGATCCTGTGGGTGCCCTCCTTTGCCGCTCTGTTGTTCGCGCGGCGTATTATCAGCTCGGGCTCATTCGCCCGCGGCTTCGGCGGCTAGAAAGGTCTTCGGCGTATGGCCGTGCTCGATATCCAAGGCGTCACCAAGAAATTCTCCACCACCATGGCGGTGGACAATTTCACCCTGACCGTCGCTGACGGCGAGCTCGTCTGCCTGCTCGGCCCTTCGGGTTCCGGAAAGTCGACCTTGCTGCGCATGATCGGCGGTTTCGAAACTGCCACTAGCGGCCTCATCACCATCGATGGCGAAGACGTCACCCGAGTCCCCCCCGAACGGCGCCCCACCGGCATGGTATTCCAAAGCCACGCGCTGTGGACGCACATGAACGTCTTCAACAACCTGGCCTTCGGCCTCAAGCTGCGTCGCCTGCCCAAGGCCGAAATCAAGCGCAAGGTCGACGCCGTGCTCGAACTTGTGGGCCTCGGTGGCTATGGCTCGCGCGCCACCACCCAGCTTTCGGGCGGCCAGCAACAACGCGTGGCGCTCGCCCGCTCGCTGGTGCTGGAGCCCAAAATTCTGCTCCTCGACGAACCCTTCGCCAGCCTTGACCAGCATTTGCGCGAACGCCTGCGCGAGGAAGTGCGCGATATCCAGCAGCGCCTCAAAATCACGACGCTGTTCGTGACCCACGGACAGGACGAGGCCCTGGCGCTGGCCGACCGGATCGTCGTCATGCGCGATGGCCATACCGAACAGGCCGACCGGCCTGATGTAGTCTATCGCGAACCCGCAACCCCCTTCGTTGCCGGGTTTATCGGCAGCATGAACTTGGTGGACGGCACGATCGCCAACGGCGTTTTCACCCATACGGGTTTCGCCGTGCCGCTAGCTGCGGCCGACGGGCCGGCGACGCTGGCGGTGCGCCCCGAAGCACTCGATATCGTGCCGGCGGCCGGCGCCGGAATGGCCAAGATCCATCGTGTCACCGATTACGGCACCCATGCCATCGTCGATGTCGACCTGCCCGATGGCGTGCGCCTCAAGGCCATGGTGGGCGAGGCGCGGAACTGGTCGGCCGGTCAAGCCATCGATCTCAAGCCGCGCGCCTTTGCCGCCTATCGCGACAACGCCGCCATCTTCCGGAGCCTCGACAATCATGGCTGACGCCATTTCAATAACTCGCGACGGCCATCGCACTTTCTTCAAGTGGCACCGGGGCCGCCGCCGCGCCAGCGACTCCGTCTTCACCGGCTCGCGCATCATCGAAGGCATGCGCCTGGGCGCCAGCGTCGAAGTCGATCTGGTCATCCATGGCGAACGCGGCTTCGCCGTGCTGCACGATATGATCTTGGGCCGCGAAAGCACCGGCGACGGCGCAGTGCTCTCCAAGACCGCCGCCGAACTGCGCGCACTGCGGCTGCGCGACAATACCGGCACCCCGATCGACGAGCCGATCATGCTGCTTGAAGATCTGGCGAGCCTCTTGGCGAACGAGACGGTGCATCCCGACGCCCTGCTGCAACTCGACTACAAGGAAGACGCGGCGGCGCTCGATCCTGTCGCCCTCGATAATTTCGCCCGCAGCGTCGCCCCGGTGGCCCGCAACATGATCCTGTCATCCGGCGATGCCGAGGCCGTTCGCCTGCTGACCACGGCCGCGCCGGGCGTCCGCATCGGCTACGACCCCTGCCACGGAGACGCCTTGGACAATCTGGCCAAAAGCCAGGACTTCGCCGGCTTCGTGGCCGATGCCGTGGCAGCCTCTCCCAACGCCGAAATGATCTATCTGGAATGGCGATTGGTGCTCGGCGCCGATGACGCTGGCTTCGACATCATCGCTGCGTTCCACGCTCATGGGAGGCGGATCGACGCCTACACCATCCAGCGCTCCGATCCTGAAAGCGTCGCCCGTGTCAAGCGGCTGCTGGCGCTCAAGGTCGACCAGATCACCACCGATGATCCCGAAGGTCTCGCCGACGCCTTGGCTTAGCTCGGGTCCTTGCGCGGCACGTCCCCGAGCTTCTCCAGCAGGAAAGCGTGCGTCGCCTTGTTGGCGACGATCAAGGTGCCGGTCTTTTCATAGAATTCCGGCCCACGGCCCCACCAATCCGTCACCACGCCACCGGCTTCCTCGACGAGAAGAATGCCCACTGCCGTATCGACAAACCCGGTCTCCTCGAAATACCCGGTGAGGCGGCCCATAGCCACATAGGCGCAGGAATTGGCGGCGCTGCCGACGATGCGCACCGCGCCGATCGGTGCCCGGATGGCATCGAGGCGTTCATAGGCCCCGGGATAAAGCTGCAGGTTCGGCGTCGGCAAGCCGGTGCTAACGGTCATCAGGCCGATGTCGGTCTGCTGGCTGACCTGCAGCCGCTCACCGTTGAGGAAGGCGCCCTGCCCTTTGATGACCGTAAACATCTCGTCGGCGGGCGGATTGTAAAGCACGCCACAAACTGTTTCGTCGCCACGCCGCAGTGCGATCGAGATGGTGTAGTGCATACCGTTGATGAAGTTGGTCGTTCCATCGATCGGATCGACCAGCCAGCGGTATTCCAGGTTCCGTCCGGTGACCGGATCGAACTCCTCGCCGGTAAAACTCCAGTCCGGATAGCGCTCGAACAGGAACTTGCGGATCAGCAACTCCGATTCCTTATCGGCATCGGACACGAAATCGGCCGGCCCCTTGATGCCGATTTCAAGCTCGCGGAACCGCTTGAAATATCCAAGCGTCAGCGCACCTGCCTGGCGGGCAAGCTCTGTGATGTCGGCGAGGACGGCGTCGTAATCTGTCGACATGAGGCGAATCTCCGGGCTCCACATCATACCGCTCTACGATGACACCTGAAATGCGGCTAATCTGGATATCCCGACAATGGCGTTCCGGCCCCATATGCCGGCTCACATACCGCGCCTGATTGGCGGACACCGAACGCCGCTCCATTTGCCTGCGCGCGCAACGGCCAACGTTCGACAACCGCCTAGCCTATCGCAAATGACTAGGTTGGCTCACAAATATGTGGCACACAAAGCGGCGCTCCAGGCCGCTGGAGTACCAAAATCTGCGCCCGGTCCCGCCTGTATGCCCTCAGTTCTCACCCCCCATTCCCGAAATATCGCGCTGGTCGTCGCTGCCGCGCTATTCACCCAGATTCTCGACGGGGTGATCATCGTCACCGCCCTGCCCCAGATGGCGCGCGACTTCAATGTCGGCACCCTCGAGATGAGCATCGGCATTACCATCTATATGCTGGCTGTCGCCATCTGCATCCCCGCCGCTGCCTGGCTCGCCGATACTCTGGGCGCGCGCCGCACGTTCCTCTTGTCCATCGCCATCTTCACCGTCACGTCGATTGCCTGTGCACTGGCACAGGATCTGAGCCAGTTCGTCGTGGCGCGCGCCCTGCAGGGCGCCGGTGGCGCGGTGCTGTTTCCGGTCGGCCGTATCATCGTGCTGAAGACGGCGCAGAAGTCAGAGATCGTCTCGGCCATCGGCCTGACCATCTGGCCCGCGCTGTTCGCGCCGGTGCTTGGCCCAGCCTTGGGCGGGTTCCTGACCGAATATGCGTCCTGGCACTGGAATTTCTGGATCAACGTGCCGCTCGGCATCATCGCATTCGTGCTGGTGTTCCGGATTGTTCCAGCCGACCGCGAGTTCCAGCGGCGCCCCTTTGACCGCGTCGGCTTCGTGCTGACCGGCATCACCCTGGCGACGCTGCTATACGGCTTCGACGCCCTGGTCCAGGGAACGTTGCCGGTGCTCTATGCCGTGATTCTGGCGGCTGTTGGCCTGGTGTTCGGCGCCGTCGCAATCGTCTGGCTGCTCCGGCGCGCCCACCCGCTGCTTGACTTGCGTACCCTCAAAATTCCAACCTTCGCGGCAACCGATGCCAAGGCCGGCGTCGTGGCGCGTATCGCCATCAATGCTACGCCGTTCCTGCTGCCCCTGATGTTCCAGGTTGCCTTCGGGCTCGATGCTCTACAGGCCGGCGGCCTAGTGGTCGCCTACTTCATCGGCAATCTTGCCATGAAGGCAATCACCACCCCCACCCTGCAGCGCTTCGGCTTTCGGGCCGTCCTCGTCATCAATGGGAGCCTGGCCGGACTCTCGGTCATGGCCTGCGGGTTTTTGGGGCCGGCAACGCCCTACCCGATCACCATCGCCATCCTACTCATCGCCGGTGCCACCCGCTCGATGCAGTTCACCGCTCTCGCCACGCTTGCCTTTGCCGATGTCGACGCCAGCCAGCGCAGTTCGGCCACGACCATCTCGAGCATGTCGCAGCAGCTCTCCATGGTGTTCGGCGTCGCCGCCGCCGCCGGTTGCGTCAATCTTTCCCAGCTCTGGCGCGGCGCGGCGACGCCGGGCTTGCCTGATTTCCAGATCGCGCTGGGACTGATGGGCGTCGTGCTGCTGCTGACCGCGCTGACCTTCGTGAGGCTGCCTCGGGACGCGGGCGCAGAAGTCTCCGGGCATTCCGGCGGCCGCAAAGCGCACGTTCCTGCCGCCGATGCCACCCCCGATACGATAGAGGAAATCTGACATCCCGGACGTGTAAAATTACGCGACCAACCCCCAGCTCTGTGGCGACACATTGATGCGCGGAACAGAGCCGGAGGTCGACACGGGGACAGAAATGCCCTTGACCACTACCATCCAGAGCCCCACGGATCAGCCGGGGGTCCTCGACGTAAGGGCCTATAGCTCAACGCTTAGAGCCGACCGTCTTAATCTTCCTTGGCCATGGATTTCTTGAACTGCGGCAGATGCTTGGTCTGCGCGTCCAGCATCTTTTCGCGGTACTGGCCATAGATGATGTCGGTGTCGTGCAGGGTGACCCCGGCGATCGTCGGCGAGGCAAACACCGGCAGTTCGATATTGCGATCGGCCAGTTTCTGCGCCGTGCGCGCCACCAGCTCATGCATGTTGATCATGGCGAGCACGGTCGAGGCGCCGGCCACCGGCCGGCTCCAGCCCTTGATATCGACGATGGCATCTTCGATCGGCGCGCAGGTATCGATGACGATATCGGCCGCGTCGGCGAGCCGCTTGCCCGAGGAATGCGTGGCAGGTTTGTCCAGATTGGACTTGGCGGTGATCGCGATAACCGTCAGCCCGCGCTTCTTGGCATAGATGGCGGTATCGATGCCCGAGGAATTCCGCCCCGAATGGCCGAAGATAACAATGGTGTCGCCGGCATTGAGCGGCTGGTGATCGAGGAACTTCTCGGCATAGTTCTCGGTGCGCTCGAGCCAGAGCAGTTCGCGCACGCCGCCGGCACCCAAAATATTGTGCCACATGACGCGCGGATCGGTCAGTGGGTTAAAGCCGAGATAGGAGCCGTAGCGTGGATAGGTTTCCTGCACGGGCAACACCGAATGGCCCGAGCCGTAGAGGTGGACCAGCCCATCATTAGCGAGGCTTTCGGTCATGGCGTTGGAGGCCGCCTCGTAGGCCGCCTCGTTGTCCGCGCCGGCCTGTTCGGCGAGCTTGACGAGTTTGCTGATATAGAGCGTGGACATGGATATGTGCCTTTCTGGACTAGACGAAAAGTGTGGAGCGGATTTCGTAGCGGTCCGCCCGCATGATGGAGAGGGCGAATTCGAATGGGCCGGCGCGATCATAGGTCACGCGCTCAACCTCGAAAGCAGGCGTGCCGGCGGGCAATTCGATCAGGTCTGCATCGCCCTGCGGGACACTGCCGACGCGATAGACTTCCTTGGCCTTGATCGGGTCGATGCCGCAATTGTCCTTGAGCCAGCGATAGAGCGAACCGACGCTGGGCGCGGCCTCGTAGAGGCCCGGCACCCGCTCTGCCGCCAGATGTGTGGTCTGGATGCCGATCGGCATGCCATTGCCCAGCCAGAGCCGACGCAACTGCACGATCGGCGCTCCGACGCTGACCTCAAGCGCTTCGGCGATAACCTCGGTGGCCGGCAAGATCTGCGCCGCGATCAGCCGTGTACCCGGCTCGAGCGCCAGTGTGCGCATTTCATCGGTGAAACTGGTCAGCCCGCGCACCCCCGCCACCATGGTGGCAGAGCGCACGAACGTGCCGCGGCCATGCTCGCGGCGCAGCATCCCGGCCTCCTCCAGATTGCGCAGCGCGTGGCGCAAAGTAATGCGGGAGATGCCCAGCATCTCGCCGAGGCGATCCTCGTTGGGAATTTGTGAGCCGGCCGCCCATTCCCCGCTCTTGATCAGTTCGCGCAGCGCCGTTTCGGCCTGGTGCCAGAGCGGCTCGGGTCGGCGGCGATCGGGCCGTTGCAGGCCTTGTGGCTCATCCATGTCCGGTTCTCCAAGCTGGCCCCACTGCCCCGGCAAACGCGGCCCCGATCAGGCCGGCGCCAGGCCCATGCCGGGCCGCCACCAGTTCAACCTGCCGCAAATGCGGTGGCAGATGCCGGACCAGCCCCGATTCGATCAGCGGCGCAAGCACATCGAACCCATCGGCAACGCCGCCGGCAAAGATGACTCTCTTGGGCGCGAGCAGCGCCACCGCACCCGCTAGAGCCGTCCCGAGCATTTGCATAGACCGTTGAAGCGCCTTGCGCGCCGCGGCGTTGCCCGCCCGGGCCTGCGCTATCAGCGCCGTTCCGTCGGCGAGGTCCTGCTGGCGGGCCAGTGCGTCCAGCGCCCGGCCCGAACAATGCCGTTCGAGCCATCCACTGACGTCCTCGCCCCCGTCGTCGACATCCACCGATGCCCAGCCAAACGAACACGCCGCGCCCATAGTCCCACTGATGATCGTACCACCAGCAAGAACGGCCGAGCCAATGCCGGTGCCGATTGCCAACAGGATCGCATCCGCAACGCCGACAGCGGCGCCGGACTTTGCCTCGGCCAGCAGGCTTAACTGCGCATCATTACCCAGCGCAATCGAGATTGCAGGAAAGGCGTCAGCCAGGTCGAGACCATCGAGATAGGGCAAGTTAGGCACCCAGCGGCAGACGCTGCCCTCGGCCAGACCCGGAATACCCAAGCCCAACGCCTCTGCGCCATGCTCGGCGAGTTGCCCCCCTATCAGCGCGATGAAATCCTGCCTCGTGGTCGGCGCCGGCACGTTCGCAACCGCCTGAACGGCGCCAGCATCATCGGACGTCGCGAGCGCAATACGGCAGCGCGTGCCACCTAAATCGATAGCCAGGATCGCGCTCATCCCTTGACCCCGCTCGACACGATAGAGTCGACAAAAAAGCGCTGCAAGAACACGAACAGCACCACCGGCGGCAACACCGCCAGCGTCGCGCCGGCCATGACCAGCCCGGTATTCATCGCCCCGCGATTATAGCTCAGCAGTCGCGAGAGCGAGATGACGATGGGATATTGGTCGGTCTTGCCCTGCAACACCGTCAGCGGCCACAGATAACTGTTCCAGTGATAGACGAAGGCAAACAGCGTCAGCGCCGCTATGGCCGGCATCACCGAAGGCGCCACCACCTTGAACAGGATGCGCATTTCGCTCGCCCCATCGACGCGTGCCGCATCGATCATGTCGTCGGGCACGCCCTTGATATATTGCCGCATCAGGAAGATGCCGAAGGCATTGGCCAGATTGGGCACGATGACGCCGAACAGGCTCGCATTGAGCCCCAGATAGCCGGTGATGCGATAGAGCGGGATCAGCGTAACGATAGGCGGCAGGAACATCGCCGCGATCAACACGGCAAACAGCGCGTCGCGGCCCTTAAACGTGTATTTGGCGAAGGCATAGCCCGCCATCAGGCTGGTCAATAGAATGGCGGCGGTCGTGATCACCGCAATCACCGCCGAATTCAGGAACGATTGTCCCAGGCTCACCACATCGGCCACCTGCAAATAGGCATCCAGGTTCAGCGTGGCCGGAAACCAGACGGGCGGCGTCTGCATGCTTTCCTGCGGCGTCTTGAGGCTCGACAGAACCATCCAGGCCATCGGGAAAGCCGCAACCACGGCAACGAAAATAATCAGTAGGGTCAGCAGACCTTCCTGCGGCGAAGCGAAAATTTTCGGCCGATCGCTGCTCATGGCCGGTTCTCCCGGCTGCGCGCGACCGCGAACAAGGCGGTGATCGCCACGATCAGCGCCAGCATCAGCGTGACGGCCATCGCCGAGCCGAGCCCACCCTGCGCCCGCTCGATGCCGACCCGGCGAATGTGGTAAGTCAGCACGTTAGTGGAATTGACCGGCCCGCCCTGCGTAATCAGCGCCACCGGCTCGAACACCTGCACCGCGTTGATGACGCCGATCACCGCCGAAAACAGCAGCGTATTGCCGAGCAGCGGCAGCGTGATCGCGTGAAACTGCCGCCATGCCGAGGCGCCGTCGACGCGGGCAGCCTCATATAGAACCGGCGGAATCTGGGTCAGTCCCGCAACGGCCAGCACGGTGAAATAGCCCACCTGCTGCCACACATTGAGCAGCACCAGCGAAACCAGCGCCGTCTTGGGCGACGACAGCCAGGTCTGGGCTCCGATGCCAATCCAGCCCAGCATCTGGTTGATCGGCCCCTCGGTGGGCGAATACAGCTTGGACCACACCAGCGCCACCGCGATCATCGGCACCATATAGGTCGAGAACAATACCGTGCGCAGCACGATGCCGCCGGGCGCGATCTTCTGATGCACCAGCAGGCCCAGCGCCACCGACAGCGGCACGATGATGAGGACCGACAGCACGGTATAAATAGCGGTATTGACCAGCGCTGCCTTGAAATCGCGGCCGACCGAACCGGGCCCGAAAATGGCCAGGAAATTGTCCACGCCGATGAAGCGTGCGGTCTCGAACCCGGTCTGGGTCGACCAGTCCTGAAACGCCAGCCAGATGGTCAGCGCCGTCGGCAGCAGCACGAACACGCCGATCAGGCCCGTCGCGGGCGCCAGCATGCCGATCGCTGATCTGTTTTGAGTGCGGAGCATAACTATCCGGGGCAAGGAGAGTTGGGCGGCCGTAGCCGCCCAGAACGTGATGATGAGATGCCTATTTGGCGTTGCGTCCAAGAATTTCGGTCGCATCGGTTTGGGCATTGGTCTGCGCCTCGGCGGCAGTAACCTGCCCGAACTGCAAGGCCTCAAGCGTCTGCTGCAGCGATTCCGAGAACTCCTGACCACCGAGCACCACCGGGAACGGCTTGGCATCCGACAGCGGCCCCGTATATCCGGCAAGGAACGCGTCCCCGCTGAGACGATCGCCAAACGCCTTCGCGTCCGAGGTGCGCGAGGGCAGGATACCCATCGACATCAGGATTTCGCCCATGGCCGAGGCGCCGTTCGGCCCGGATTCCGGCCCGTTGAGCCAATCGAGGAAGCTCCAGGCCGCAGCCTGTTCTTCCGCACTGGCCTGGGCGTTGACCACGGTCATCCACGAATAGGAGATCGAATGCGCCTTGTCGCCCGATGGACCGACCGGGATCGGCGCGGTGGCGATATCGGCGAACGCGCCGCCCATGCCGGCCTTAAGCGCCGATTCCCACCAGTTCGCCATGATGATCATGCCGGTCTTGCCTGAAACGAAATTGTCTAGGAACGGCCCGGCCGTATTGGCGTCGGCTGTCGCCATGGCTGGATCGGAGAAGCCGGAGGTGATGAGCTTTTCGTAGAGCTCAAACGTCTCCTTGGCCTGCTTGCTGTCCAGCACCGGCTTGCCGTCGACCACGAGGTCGCCGCCATTGGACACCAGCAGCGACGCAAACGGATGCAGCACGCCCGCGGCCCAGGAATTGATCATACCGAAGCCCTGCTGACCCTTCGATTTGTCCGTCAGCTTCTCCGCATCGGCAAGAAATTCTTCCCACGTCTTGGGCGGCTCGGTGATCCCGGCTGCCGCGAACAGGCGCTTATTATAATTCAGCGCATAGACATCGATTTCATTGGGAATGCCATAAAGCGAACCGCCCGCCGTGGCCGCACTGACGACACCGGCCGGCCAATTGGCCGTCACGGCCGTGGCCATTTCGGCCGCCACGGGCGCGACCAGCTTGTCCTTTGCCAGGTCCGGCAGCCAGGCGTCATAAATGCCCGCAATGGTTGCCCCGCCTGCCCCACCACCCGAGGTGCGCAGCGTGGTCAACAGGTCGCCGAACGGTACGGCGCGGACAGTGATCGTGTCGTCCTTGTGCGTCTCGCCATATTTGGCGATCGCGGCGTCCAGCATGGCCACCGTGTCCGGCGACCAATGGGTCAGAAACGAAATCTCGGCCGCCTGCGTGAGCGCGGTGCCGGATACCAGGACAGTCGCCACGCCAGCTAGGCAGCGGATGGCCCTAACGTAATGCATGAATTTTCTCCCCGTCGCGTCCGGCCAGCCAAGCGCTAACCGATAGGTCATAGTGTTATGACGTTATAACGACATAATCAAAGGGATTCTTGCACCTGTCCGGCCGGCGTGGGAGTTCGCTATCCGCAGGCTAGGAGACAACCGGCGCGAATGATTATTCCAGCCTCGCCGAAACAAGCTTTCAGTGGCCATTACCGGGCGAACTATTGAGGGTGTTGAGGCTCCATCATCGCAGTGATGGCAGGGCAATCATCGTGTGCCTGCGCCCAAAACAAGCACGTCGATCGCTGACTCGCCTCCCCTTCCTGCATGAACACGGGCAGGCAGGCGTGAATTACATGCAGCGCGTGGACCACGACCGCGAATGCAATGAAAACCTATCGTCGGCGCTATTTGAACAGGCTGGCTCGTCGAGTCTTGGGTTCGTCCTGCCGAGCCCCAGGCCGTGTCACTGGAGTTAAGCGGCAGATTACGCAGCCAGCCAGCGTGTCACCAGGAAGCCGCCGGTTGCGGCGACGCCGGTAAGCCCGGTGCCCCAGGCCAGATCAACCAGCGTTACTGCCAACGGCCAGTTCTTTAGGGTCGACAAATTGGTCAAGTCATAGGTGCCATAGGCCACAAGGCCGAGCACCAGACCGGCGAGCAATGCCGCGCTCCAACTGCCGCCCGATAGGCCGGGAATGACGGCGAGGAAAACGACGCCGCCGACATAGACCAGGTAGAACAGGCCGGCGATGGCGAGGTTCGGCTTGTCCAGGAACAGGCCCGAGGCGCGCTCGCGATAAAAGCCGCCCATTGTGGACAGCCATACAAAATCGCAGGCGAAGAAAATCACGGCGGTGGCGGCGTAGGCGACGATGTATTTCAGCACGATGAGCTCCGCCTGCGTTCAAATTCCCAAAATGGGCTGCACCACCCGCACGATCCAACTGCTGAAGCGTAGCGGTGCGTCAGTAACCGCGAGGCAGATGCAATCGGCCTCCGGCGTCGCGATAGGCTGATGGGTAAGGCTGGCATCGGCATCCTCGATATCGCCCCGCGCAAAAATCGTGTCGCCATCGCGGAAGCTGCCGGTCAGCACGAGGGTTAGTTCACGTCCGCCATGGGTATGCTCAGGGACGGGCTTGCCGGCGGGAATGCGCAACAGCCGCACCTGCGTGGCGCGATCCGCAGTCTTGATGCGCAATTGCGAGGCGCCCTTGCCCAGTGCCTGCCAGCGGACGCCATCGAGGTCGCCCCCCACATAGTCGCGCAACGGCTGCGGCAGGGTCTGTGGGCGGCCTGTCGAACGCGATTTCCCCGACTCGGATCCTGACGTCAGTCGAGCGCGTACGGCCTGCCAGGATTTTTCCTCGGATGGTGCCGCGTCGAGATCATCCAGCATGGCGCCGCCAACCGCATCGGCCACAGCTGCACGCCGGCGGCAGTCCGGGCACAGGGCCAGATGCGTGGCCACGGCGATGCTCCAGCCCTCACTGAGGGCCCCGGCGGCGTAGCTGACCAGCAGGTCATCGTTCAGGTGATGGATAACGCTCATGAGGGGTCCCCCCCTATCAGCGCACGGAGTTTGTCGAAGGCGAGGCGCATGCGTGATTTGACTGTCCCCAATGGCAGGTCGAGCGCGGCGGCGATGGCGCTTTGCGACTGGTCCTCGAAATATGACATCTTGAGCACCGTCGCCTGATCGGCGGGCAAGCTCAACAACGCCCGCTGAACCCTCCCGGCATCCTGGAATGCCGCCATTGCAACATCAGCGGCAGGCGCCTCGTCCGGCACGAAGGCGGGATCGTTGGGATCGAATTCGGGACGGCGTTCGCGCCGATAGGCATCGATGCGCAGATTGCGCGCTATCGAAAAAATCCAGGTCGATGCGGCGCCCTTGGACGCATCATAGAGCGCGGCCTTTTTCCACACCGCCACCATGGTCTCCTGCATCAGCTCCTCGGCCGACGCACTGCCACCGCCGCGCGACATATAGGCCTTGATGCGGGGGGCGTAATAGCGAAACAGGGTTTCGAACGCATCGATATCCTGGCTGCGGCCAACGGCGAGCAGCAACTCCGTCATGCTCTTGTCGGCTTGGCCGTCCGGAAGTGCGGTCATGGGCACATTATGATCAGAACGCCTTGCTCTGGCTAGCCTCGGCCCTGCCGCAAATACAACCCGAGCGGGCGGCAGAACAGCGATATGCAGGTCCAGGGTCATGGTGCTGTTACGCTGCCGGTGCGGGGCCGGATCAGTGATCGGCAGATTTTTTCAAACCGGCGAAGTCCGTTTTGCGCTGCCGCCCGTATCTACCTGCACAACGTGTAGAAGGAATGGCGCGTGCTGCACCAGATGACATCGGGCGAATATCAGACAGGGCGCAACATTGCCGTCATAGGATCTGGCATTGCCGGGCTCTCGGCCGCCTGGCTGCTGAGCAAGCGCCACCGCGTCACGCTCTATGAGGCGGACGACCGGCTGGGAGGGCATGCCAATACCGTGATGGTCCCCGGCGGCGACGGCAGCATTTCCGTCGATACCGGCTTCATCGTCTATAACGAGCAGAACTATCCCAACCTGGTGGCACTGTTCGAGCATCTCGGCGTGGCGCACCAAGCCTCCAACATGTCCTTCGCCGCGTCACTTGATGACGGCAAGCTGGAATATTCCAGCAATGGGCTCAATGGCCTGATCGGCCAGCGCGGCAATCTCGCACGCGGCCGGTTCTGGCTGATGCTGCGCGATATCGTGCGCTTCTATCGCGACGCGCCAGGTCTGCTCGACCTGCCCGAACTCGATGCTATCTGCCTCGGCGATTATCTGGACGCCAATGGCTATGCGCCGGCATTCATCGAGGACCACCTCCTGCCGATGGGAGCCGCGATCTGGTCGATCAGCGCCACCGAAATGCGGCGCTACCCCCTCAAGGCGTTTATCCGGTTTTTCGCCAGCCATAGCCTGCTCAACCTGATGAGCCGGCCGAAATGGCGAACCGTCACCGGCGGCAGCCAGCAATATGTGCAACGCCTGGTCGCTGCGTTCAAAGGGGAAATGCGCCTGGGCTGCCCGGTCGAGAGGATTTCGCGGGCAAACGGCACCGTCGACATCACCGACATGTTCGGCCGCACCGAGACCTTTAGCGATGTTGTGATTGCCAGCCATGCCGACCAGACGCTCAAGATGTTGGCCGACGCGGACCAGCAAGAGCGGACGCTGCTTGGCGCCATGCGCTACACGAGCAATACCGCGGTCTTGCACACCGACCCCGGCCTGATGCCCAAGCGCCCCAGGGTGTGGTCGAGCTGGAACTACATAGGGGAAAGTTGCGCTAGTGGGGATCGACCGCTCTGCGTTACCTATTGGATGAACCGCCTGCAGAATCTCGATCCGGCCCATCCGCTGTTCGTCACGCTCAATCCAACCCGAGAGATCCGCGAGGACAAGATCATCCGCAGCTTCGCCTATACCCATCCGCTGTTCGATGCGGCGGCGCTCGCGGCCCAGCAGCAGCTCTGGCAATTGCAGGGGCGGCGCAACACCTGGTTCTGCGGCAGCTATTTCGGCCACGGCTTCCACGAAGACGCGCTGCAATCGGGTCTGTCGGTTGCCGAAATGCTGGGTGGCGTGCGCCGGCCCTGGTCGGTCGCGGGCAGTTCTGATCGCATCACCTTGGCGCCTCAGATGTTGGAAGCGGCCGAATGAGCATGCAGTCCGCCATTTATGCGGGTCACGTGGTGCATTCCCGCCTGCGGCCGCGCAAGCACAACCTGCATTACCGCGTATTCTGCCTGCTGCTCGATCTGGATGAACTGCCGGCCTTAGCGGGACTGACAAAACTGTTCGGCATCAATGCCCGCGGCGTCTTGAGTTTCTGGGAAAAGGACCATGGCGATGGCCGCGCGGGTGGGTTGCGGCAGTGGGTCGAGGCGCAATTGGATGCCGCAGGTATCGATATGGGCCGGCCCACAATCCGTATGCTGTGTTATCCGCGCATGTTCGGCTACGTGTTCAATCCGCTGACGGTGTATTTTTGCTCGGACGCGAGTGGGACCACGCGGGCCATTCTCTACGAGGTCTGCAACACCTTTGGCGAGCGACACACTTATGTCATCCACGCTGGGGACCACGATGGAGCGGTGGAGCATTCCTGCGCCAAGCAACTCTACGTCTCCCCCTTCATGCCGATGGAGTGCGATTATCACTTCCACATCGAGCCGCCGGCCAGGCGCGTGGTCGTGAGCATCAACGAAACGGATGCCGAGGGATTGTTGCTGCGGGCATCGTTTTCCGGCGACCGGCAGGAACTGAATGGCCACGCCTTGTTGCGGGCGCTGGTTTCCTACCCTCTGATGACCGTCAAGATCATCGGCGCAATCCATTGGGAGGCGCTAAAGCTCTGGCGCAAGGGCGTTCCCCTGCTCCGCCACAAGCCGGCAGCGACGCGCATCGCCACCACCGTCGTGCGCGAGCGCGAGGAGGCCTAGCGCAGCATCCTCTTGGTGATAGCCAGCCGCAGTCCATGCGGCAGTAAGGCCAGCGTTTTCATCGCCACCGACATCTGCCATGGGAATACAATTTCGAACCGATCTGTCTTGAGGCCGGCCATGATCGCATCCCCGGCCTGTTCGACTGGGATCAGAAATGGCATCGGAAAGTCGTTCTTCTTGGTCAGCGGCGTGTCGACGAAGCCTGGATTGATCACCGACAGCCTCACGCCATAGCGTGCCAGGTCGGGCTGCAGCGCCTCGCACAGATTGTTCAGCGCCGCCTTGCTGGCGCCGTAGGCACCGGCAGCGGGAAGTCCAACAAATCCCGAGACCGAGGCGACCACCGCGATGTGTCCGCTCTGCCGCGCAATCATTGGTGGCATGACCGCGGCAAGGCAATTGACCGTGCCCATCAGGTTGACATCGATGGTCTTGGCGAAGCCATCCACATCGAAGTCCTTCGCCGACATCGGCACATAAGTGCCGGCGCTCAGGATCACCAAATCCAACGGGCCAAGGGTGTCACGAATCTGTGTCGCCACTGCGTTGACTGAATCGCGGTCGGTGATATCGAGTGGGAACGAATGGATCGCATCGGGAACTTCGCGCGCAAGGCTGTCCAGGTCGGCATTGGTCCGGGCGCTGACGGCCACCTGCCAGCCATCCAGTGCCAGGCGCCGGGCAACTTCCCGGCCAATGCCGGTTCCTGCGCCGGTAACCCAGGCCATTTTCCGAGATGCCATGCTGCGCTCCTGTTCCCCCGTAGATACGGGCTGGAGGGCATACTGGTTCACTCATGCTCCTGAAAAGGCACCCGATCTGAGCCGGTCCGATGAAGGAGGCGGCACTGCGCGCGACAGCATCACGTCTCATTGGGTGCCCGCGACCGCAGCTCGGTTACCGGCCGCTTGCGTCGACACAGGCCGCCTGCTCGATGGCTTCCCCAAGGCCTGGTGCCAAAGATCGGGAGCGGACCAAGGAGGCAATTGCACTCAACCGGGCTCGCATATCGCTTCGATTGGCGAGTAGGGCAAGGCAAGGATCCTCTATCGCTCAACGCTGTCCGATCGGATCAGGCATCTGGTAGGTTGTGACGGAAAAGCTCGAGAGGGTCGCCGGGCCAAATTGAGTGGACAGCGCAACATCCGTGGCATCACGCCCTCTGGCCATCAGGATTCTCCCAATTCGCGGTTCATTGTGGCGAGCGTCCGCCGAATACCAGTGCCCGCCAAGGTAGACTTCGAACCACCCGGAGAAGTCCATCGGGTCAGGGTTGAATGGCACCCCGATGTCTCCAAGGTACCCGGTGCAGTACCTGGCCGGAATATTCATACACCGGCAGAACGTCAGGGCCAGATGGGCGAAGTCGCGGCATACGCCGGTTTTATCGATATAAGCACCGTACGCAGTCCGGGTGCGATCTGCCTTCTGGTAGTCGAACGCAATGTGCTGATGTACGAAATCGAGAATACTTTGGACGCGTGGCCAGCCCGGGGGGGTCTGACCGAAAAGATTCCAAGCGATGTTGGCCAGTACATCGGTCTCGCAGTATCTGGATCCCAGGAGGTAGATCAGGGTTTCATCGGGGAGGTCGCGGATATCGTGCTGCCGGGCATCCAAGGGCACAATGTCAGGGAGGCCAGCATCATAAAGCTCGAACTCGGTGGAGATCGTCAACTGACCTGCCGGGGCGGTTATTCGGGTGCAGACGTTCCCGTAAACATCCAGATATTCCCAAGGCTCTACCTCCGGTGAAAAGCTCAATACCTGCGGGGTGAGTAGGTCTACACGGCGCGATGGGTGGATGTTCAGGGTCAGCAACATTGGAGTCGGCTGGGGGCAGTCGTAGGTCAACGAGAATCCGGACTTGATCTGCATTATGGGGCGCACCTTCTTTGCGCACCCAATGTCGTAGATGCCGGCAGGTTCCGCATGACGGCGCTATTTTGGAGCTCACCGTCACCTCTTGGACCTCGTCACGCGGGACGCTGCCGGACGGGAACGGTCTAAGAATTGCGCCAGCTTGATTTCGCGAACGCCAAAAGGGGCAAAAGCGTCGTCACGCCCGAACGGCGATGCATCCCTGACAGATCGCATGCGAGGGGTGGCGGAGGGATGACCGAATGGCCTCGAGCGGAGCTCAGCGGCTGCTAAAGGAAGCTTAGGCCAAAACGCTCGTCCTGATGCCACACAAGGCGGCAAGGCTGCAGGGTATTGTTCGGAATCAGCATGTAAATCTCCCCATGGAGTGGGAAGGAAGGTCTAAATGCGAGGCGGGCTCCGAGGTCGGACATATCGGTTATTGCGACCGCCATGCGGTCAAGTCCGTTGCCGGCAACCAGCGTGGCGCTGATCTTGACTGGATGTCTTACTTGCCTGCGGCGCTCGGGTTCCATTCTCCCCTTATAGGGTGCCGGTACTTCAAATTGCTCAACGAGGTCGGTAAAATCCTTATCGAAAGTGACCTTAGCCGAAAGTAACTCGTCAACGAGGTAAACTAACAGCAGGTCAAGCCTCGGCATCGCTTGGCCATTCTACCAGTGGAACTGCAACGAGGGGACGGCCCCTCCCCGGGTACAAGCAGCGTGGCGGCATCCGCAATTTCGTCCTGCACCAGTGTCTACACGCCTACGACGATGGCCATAGGTCGTTGGCATCGTCTATGCAGTTGCCCCAGAAACGCCCTTGACCAGCTCCACTTGTAGACCCTAGTGAGTACAGGCGTTTCGACGCAAGGGCCTATAGCTCAATGGTTAGAGCCGACCGCTCATAACGGTCTGGTTCCAGGTTCGAGTCCTGGTGGGCCCACCAACCTTTCCGGGCGTATGCTGCGCGCACCGAAGACCTGAACATTGTCGGCATAGCCTTTCGCGAAGATCGGAAGGCCATGCATAATATCCTCAGGGGTCTCCGGCTGTTGAAGTGACACCGGACTGCGCAGCTTTTGGGATGCAGATCTCTAGACCCGCAGAAAAACGGTCTGCGTGTAGCCGGCTATTGGCGGACACCCTTGGCATCTCCATCGGCACCGTCTCATGTGCGCTAAACAACCGGACCGGTGTCAGTGCGGACACACGATTGAAGCTATTGGAAGCGGCTGCTCGTAGTGTCTCGCTGGCCGCTCTAGGTTTCCGACCTCGGCTCGCTTTTCAGTCGTAACGCCAGATTGCGGCAGGCCCTCACAGTCATGGCCATGATGGTCAGTGTCGTTCCGGAGACGCCGCTGCTGGCAAACGCGCTGGCATCGGTCACCAGCAGGTTGGGCAGGTCCCAGCTCTGGTTCCAGCCATTGAGAACGGATGTCTTGGCATCGTCGCCCATGCGAGCGCCGCCTGCCTCGTGAATGGCGGCGCCCATCACCATGGTCCGCGAAAACATCTTTCGAAACACAAAGCGGCTGAGCGGGTTGGCGTCGGGATAGGCACCGCGCCCTTTTTCCTCGAGGCCCAGAGGCGAGCCAACATAGTCAATGCGCCCGCCGGCCTGCTCGATGGTTTCGACGATGGCGCCGATTTGCTGCTTGAGAGTGGTGCGGTCATGCTCGCCGATCTTGCATCGAATATGCGGAATTGGAATGCCCCAGGCGTCGCGTCGATTGGTATTGAGGGTGACGCGATTGTCCGGGTCGGCGTCCATGGCGCCATAACCAAAGAAGCTGAAGCGGGCATCGGCATCGTCGGGGGTGCTATAGCGCCCGATACTGCCTTGAAAGGCAAAGTCGCTGTCGGCGGACCGGCCATCTGGAGCGACGAAACGCGGCATGTAAATGCCGCCTGACGGACCGTAGAACGGGTCGGCGGGTGCTGGGTCGGCACTGGCCCACCCCTTGGCCTTGGTATAGGTGCCGGCGACCACGCAAGGCAGCTGATCCACAAAGTAGCGGCCCAGTGTGCCCGAGCTGTTGCCCAGGCCATTGGGATGGTGCGCAGAAGCGGAATTGAGCATCAGGCGGATGCTTTCGACCGGCGAAGCACAAAGGATGACCGAACGGGCCAGCACGGCAGTCTTCTGACCCGTGAGGCGATCGATCACCTCCACGCCCGTCGCCTGTCGCCCGGCTTCGTCGGTCAGGACCCTGCTCACGATACTGTTGTAGCGGATGTCGAGGCTGCCGCTGGCTATGGCATCACGCAGCGGTCGCAGGACGCGGGTGGCTTCGGGACCGATATAGCGCCAAGTGACGATCTTGCGTTCGGGCCACCGACTCTCGACATCCCTCTTGAAGATCTGCTCGGCGGACGTCATCGCAGCGCGATGGCCGTATAGGCTGTCGGGAAGCGTTGGAACATTATCCTGTTCGCCATAAAGGGCGAGAGAGCGTTCCACTTCTTCGTAGTACGGCACCAGATCATCATAGCCGATCGGCCAATCAACGCCGCGGCCGCTGCGGCTACGCATCTTGAAATCGTCGTCGGTCCAGCGCAGCAGGACGCGACCGAAGACATGGGTCCGGCCACCGGCCTGCCGGCTTCGAATCCAGACAAACGGCGCGTCGGGCGGGGTCGTGTACGGCAGTTCACGGTCGTTGACGAACAGGTGGCGCTGGCGCGCATCGAAAAAAGCAGCCCGTGCCTGGATGCCCTGGCCGCCGACGAAGGCCTTGATGCGCTGCCACAGGTTGATGTCGCTCTGTCGGCGAACCGATGAAGGATCGAAGTTGCCGACGCCGATCTCCGGGCCGGCCTCGAGCTGAACCACGCGTAGCCCCTGCGCGGTCAGTTCCTGGGCCGCAAACATGCCTGAGGCGCCCGCCCCGACGATCAGGGCATCGTAAACTGGGTCCGGCATAGTCGCTCCATCGATTGTATGGTGTTTAAGATAGCGCTGCCGACTAGCGAACTGCTTCGCCCGTTGGCGACGGGACGACTTGGTGCCCGTCGACCCAGACAGCCGCTACGTTGGCGCGGGTCGCCCCGTGCATAATCTTTTCAAAAATTGCCGTTGGCTCGGTGAGATCGAAAAGACGAATGCCCCCGGACCTGGCGGTCGCATCGATAGCCACCAGGTCGAAACGGTAGCCCACCGCCAAGCGTCCCACCGGCAGATCCAGCACATCGCCGCCGCCGGCCGTGGCCAGGTGAAACGCTGCAACGAGATCGACGGCAGATCGGGGGCGACCGCGGCGCTCGGCTGGCAAGTCCGGATCGACACCCTCCTCCAGCATGCGAGATGACCGCACCGTTGTCAGGCAGGCATCGAACATGGACGCCGACGGGCCGCCCGAAATGTCGGTCCCCAAGCCCACGCGCACGTGTCGCTCCAGGGCCTTGCGCAGCGGAAAGACGCTGTTGGCGAAATAGATGTTGGACAGGGCGCAATGAGCCACGCCAGCCCCTCGGCCGGCCAACCGATCCATGTCATCACTTGAGAGAAAATTGGCATGGGCCAAAACTGTTCGACGCGTCAACAGCCCGAAGCCGTCAAGCGCTTCGGCATCCGTCACCCCGAAGCGCGACAGGGCATGACCATGCGCCCAGTCGCTTTCCGAACAGTGGGTCTGGACGTGACAATCATATTGGAGCGCCAATGCGCCCAGGCCGGCCAGCGCTTCATCCGAGCAGGAGGGCGTAAACCGCGGCGTCACGACGGGCAGCACCAGGGCCTCTTGATTGTCCGGATGCGAGCGGATGTATTCAATGACGTCTCGCGTTCCGGCAATTGCGTCTTCCGGGGTCGCATCGCGATAGCCTTCCGGACAGGCGGTAGCGTCGTCCATGGCAACCTTGCCCACCAGGGCGCGCTGGCCAAGGGCGAGGCAGATATCGGCAAGCAGTTTGCTGGCCTCGACATGCTGCGTGGCGAAATAGAGCGCAGTGGTCGTACCACCGGCGAGCAGGTCCTCCACCAGCAACTGGTAGCGCGCAGCGGCGAATTCCAGGTCCGCATACTGCGCCTCGAGCGGGAAGGTATAGGTGTTGAGCCAGGTTTCGAGCGGCGCATCGAGCGCCAGTCCCAGCTGCGGATATTGCGGCGCGTGCACATGAGTATCAACAAAACCCGGCAGGCCATACCTTCCCTGCGGCAATCTCAGGAGCATGTCGCCAAAACGTGCTTCCGCCTCCGCGCGGCGGGGATCATTGGGACCAAGAACGGCTGAGATGGTGCCGACTTCATCGACTTCGATCAGCGTATCAAAAAGGATTTCGAGCCGATCAAGCACGGGCGCGTGGAAAAAATCACCGATGATGGCGCGGCCACGCAGGCCGGGACGGAGGGGTGTGTTCATGCCTGGATTCTTCTGACGCTTTGACGCAGGACCAGTTGGCACGCCACTTCGATGCGCGCGTTGGACGGAACCGCCTCTCCTTCCACGATACGAATGAGAAGGTCGGCGGCCTGCTGGCCGAGTTCGGTCGTGGATTGCTGGATCGTCGACAGGCTGGGCACCAGAAATGCTCCAACCGGCGCCCCGTCGAACCCGACTACCGAGACATCGGCTGGCACGTCGAGACCGGCATCGGTCACCCGCTTGATGAAGCCGATGGCCGTATCGTCATTGGCACAGATTACCGCGGTGGCGCGACGGTCAGATGCCGTTTCGAGATATTCGGCTGCAGCGCGCACGCCGCCACCAAAATTGAAGTCGCCGCGCAAGACTTCCAGATTTTGGGTCGGCACACCTAGTGCTGCAAGGGTGTCGCGGACACCGCTAACGCGCTGATGCTCATGATAATTGTCGGCGCGCCCCCCGACGTACACGAATTTGCGGTGCCCCAGATCGAACAATGCCCGCACCGCCTCGGCGATTGCGTTGAAGTCATTGCTCACCACGCTGGGAATGCCGTCTGCGCTCTGGTCGAAGTGCAACGACACGACTGGAAGGCCGGCCTCGGCAAGGGTCAGTTCCGCAGTCTTGGGGGGAAGGGTAGCCATCAGGATCACGCCGCAAATGGTGCCCCCAAAGGCCGTGGTAATGATGTGTTCGTCCGTCCAGGCCTCTCGCGAGACGTTGGCGATCAGCAGGTGATAGCCGCGTTCCGTCAGCGTCCTGGCGACGGATTCGAGACCCTCGATAACGGTCTGAGACGCCCCGATATACAGTGCCTCCGGCAGCACGATCATCACGGTGCGGGTCTGCCCGACGCGCAGGTTGCGTGCCGTCTGGTTGACGGTGTAGCCGAGCTTTCGCGCCGCGGCCTCCACCTTCAGGCGCGTGGGTTCAGCAATGCGGCCGGGTTTGGTCAGCGCACGGCTGACCGTCGACGTCGCCACTCCAGCCTCGCGTGCCACATCCGAAATGGACGGTCCGGCCACGCGATCATCATTCCTCGCCATGCTAATCCCAACCTGCAGATCAAAACCTCAAATAGCGAAGTAGCCTAATTTGGAGGCATCAACCACTCTTGCGCACCAAATCAGCATATGCCATCAATAGTGCGTTGGCAATCGATTGCCAAACCTAAATGGTCCGACCGGTGCTGACGGGAAGCGGCGTGTGGAGAGGCCAGCAATGCTGTCATTCACGGGTCTTGAGGAACTACGACCATGAAACGTCTGATGATCGCCGTATCGCTTCTAGCGGGCACTGCTCTCGCAACACCATTCGCTGTCGCCCAGGGCCCAATCGACAACACCCCGGCCTCTGGCGCCTTGCAAATCTGGATCGGTGGAGCGGAAGGAGAGAAGCTGCCCGCGTTTCTCGCCGATTTTGAAACAGCCAACCCCGATCTCAATATCCAGGTCACCCAGATCCCGTCGGATCAGTTTGACACCAAGCTCCTGACTGCCATTGCTGCCGGCACCGTGCCCGATCTGGTGCGGCTCTACTCACAGAGTCAGTCGGGACTGCTGGCGACCGGGGCTTTCGCGGAAGTCCCGGCAGGTCTGGTCGATCCCGAAACATTCTTCGCCAATACCTACAACACCACCGTCAAGGATGGCGTCGCCTACGGTCTTCCATGGGATGCCTATGCGACCATTTTCCAGTACCGCAAGGATCTGGCAGACAAGGCAGGGCTTGAAGCGCCCAAGACATGGGACGAGCTAAAGACCTTTGCCGCTGCCATGAAGGAACACGGCGTCGAGTGGCCGATATCGCTCGATGTCGGCTATGACATCTACAATGCCCAGGGCTTGAACGAATATGTGCACCAGAATGGCGGCAGCTTCATCAATGCCGACCAGACGGCCTGGACCATCAACTCCCCCGAGAATGTCGCCGCACTTGAATTCTGGGGCTCGCTGATCTCGCAGGGTTATGCCTCCCCCGACGGTCCCAAATTCCTCGACACCGTGCCGTGGCTCACCTCCGGTCAGATTGCCGCCAAGGATAACGGCCCCTGGCTTGAGCAATGGCTGGTGGATGCCAACGGCGCCGACTGGGTGAAAGCCAATCTCGCCACGGCACCGGTGCCTGCTGGTTCGTCCGGCAGCTTTTCCGCTCTGGGCTCGGGCAGCATTGCGGTGCTCAAGGACGCCAAGAACCCTGACGCCGCCTGGAAGCTGGCGCGTTACCTGACCGAATCTGCAACCCAGATCGCCTGGTACAAGACGTTTGGGTCCCTTCCCGCCGTCAAGGCGGCATGGGACGATCCGTCCATCGCGTCCAATCCCCTGCTCGATGCCGAACGCGAGGCACTGCAGACGGCCGTGGACATTCCGCAGGTTCCCACCTGGACGCAGGTCGGCACCTATCTTGGCCAACAGATGGAACTGGTGGCCCGCGGCCAGGCCAGCGCCCAGGATGTGCTCGATGATGTCCAGAGCTTTGCCGAAGGCGCAGGGCTGGGCAACTGATCTCCCGAACGGCTCCGGGGCATTACGCTCCGGGGCCTTTTGCTGCCTCCGTTGTCTGGAGCCTGCCATGACTCGCTTCGTTTCCTGGATGCAGGCGCCAAGCCGCCAACGCGTCAGCACGGCGTGGCTGTTCGTCGCCCCGTTCATGACGATCTTTGTGCTGTTCACCGCAATTCCGGCGGTACTGGCGCTGATCTACAGCTTTACCGATATCGGCGTGGCTGACATCCGGCACCCGCTGGATGTCGACTTTGTCTCGTTCCAGACATTTGCGCGCGTGTTGACCAATCCGGGGTTTCTCAAGTCGGTCTGGACCACCGCGCTTTTTGTGATTGTCGGCGTGCCAGTGACCATGATCATCGGCCTGGCGCTGGCAATGGGGCTCAACAACGGCATCACCAAGTTGCGCGCCACCTATCGTGCGGCCTTCTTCCTGCCTGTCATTACCAACATCGTGGCCGCTGCGGTGATCTGGCAGTATGCGTTCACGCTGAGCGGGCCGGTCAATTCCTTCCTCGCCTCCATCGGCACGGCCGGTCCAAATTGGCTCGGCGACCCCAGGATGGCGATGCCGACCGTCATCATGCTGGCCGTCTGGCGTAACGTCGGCACATGCATGGTGCTGTTCCTCGCCGGCCTGCAGGCGATCCCTGTCGACGTCTACGAAGCTGCCAAGATTGACGGCGCTTCGGCCTGGCGACGCTTCACGACCATGACGCTCCCACTGCTCAGGCCGGCAACGCTGCTGGTAACCGTGCTGATGACCGTCTCATTCATGAACATTTTCGACGAGCCGTATCTGCTGACCAAAGGCGGCCCGCTGAGCTCGACCAAGTCGGTCGCGCTTTGGGTCTACGAACAGTTCGGGCAGGGCAATATCGCGCCCGCAATGGCCGGCTCTTACGTCATGTTGGCCATCGTCGTGGTCCTGGGTGTCCTCCAACTCCGCTTCCTGGGGGCCCGCCAATGAACAAAACCCATCCTGTCGTGACAGCCGTCCTCTACGGCCTCTTGACGCTCGGGGCATTGATTGCCCTGCTCCCCTTTGCCTGGGTATTGTTCGGTGCGTTCAAGAACCAGGCGGAAATCATGTCCGCGCCCGGGGCTTGGCTGCCGCAGAGTTTTGGCAATGTCGCCAACTTTGTCACCTTATTCGCCGAGCGCATGTTTGGGCGCTACATGGTCAATTCGCTGATCGTGTCGTCGGCAACTGTTCTTACCAACGTGCTGTTTGCCACCATGGCAGGCTATGCCATCGCCAAGCTCGAGTTCCCCGGCCACAAGCTGGTGTTTGGCTGCGTGCTGGCGGCAATGATGGTGCCTTATATCGCCCTGTTCGTGCCCCAGTTTTTCATCATCGTCCAGATGGGGCTGGTCAATACCCTGACCGCGATCGTGCTTCCGATAGCGGTCATGCCGATTGGCGTGTTCATCATGCGCCAGTTCGCCGATTCCGTTCCCAACGAATTGCTCGAGGCAGCCCGCATCGACGGTGCCGGAGAGTTCACGATCTTCTTCAGGATATTTATCCCGCTGGTCGGACCGGCCATGGCGACGGTGGCGATCATCACCTTTCTCAACTCGTGGAATTACTTCCTCTGGCCGCTGATCGTGGCGCAGAACCAGGACACCTACACCCTGCCCGTCGGCCTGGCAGTAGCCTCCCAGGGCGCCAAGTCGACCGACTATGGGCTGCTGCTGGCAGGAGCCATCGTCGTGTTGTTGCCGGTGCTGATCCTCTTCCTTTTCCTGCAAAAGTACTTTGTTCAAGGCATTGCCGGCACCGGCATCAAATAGCTCCGTCATATCGAGCCCGCGGGCTTAGCAAGGAATTCCCATGCCATTCATGGTCGCAACCGACATCATTACATTCTACGATCCAAAGTTCTGGGGTCTGAGCACTTTTGACGAAGTTTTGGCCTGGGGCGCCGCGCACCCGCGGGCCTTCTGGGACAAGGTACTGACGACACTGTCCGGCACAGGTGTCACCGGGCTTGAACTGACATTTGGTCCGGGCAGTATCGACAACGCCCTCAAGGCCTATGGCAGCGTAAAGGCCTTCAGGTCTGCGCTGGATGTCGCGGGAATAAGCGTTGTCAGCGCCTTTGTCGCGGATGGTCCGAAATGGGATGGCGATGCGGGCATTCCCGCCATCGTCGCCGACGCCGAACGCCGCGCCGATGTCCTGGCAGCACTCGGTGCTGAAATCCTGGTCTGCGGCTTGCCCATGCGCAAAACCTTTGGCGAACAGCCACCGGTCTTCGTCGATGGCCGCTACGTGCAGGCCATGGCCGACATTGCCCACGCCGTGGGCGATGCGATCAGTCGGAAGGGTATCAAGCTTGCGCTGCATACCGAATCCAACAGTACGCTTTGGTATGAGCGTGACATCGACCTGTTCATGGCCCTGACAGACCCGCGCTATGTCTGGCTGTGCCCCGATTCCTGCCACATCGCCTTGGGCGGGGGCAACCCGGTGCAGGTGGCCGAACGTCACAGTCAACGCATTGCCCTGGCGCACTGGAAAGACGCGCTTGGCCCCATTGAGGGGCACCTGGTCATCGACGCAACCATCTATGAGCAGCAGCAACGCTACATGGCGGACTTCGGCAAGGGCGTGGTTGACTGGGCTGGCTGGGCCGCTGCCATGGCGCGCACGCCGGGTCGAGATATCGCCCTGATCGAGCTTGATGTCGCAGCCGATCCCGTCGCTGCCCTGCGCGAGGGCCTGGCAGTCGTCTCGCGCTATCGCTCATGATCGAGTTCAGCGTCTGCATCGAAACCGCCTTCACCGAAGACGGTGGGGATTTTCCCGAGCGGGTCCGCGCCGCTGCAGCAAGCGGTTTCAAGGCGGTCGAGATATGGGATTGGTGGACCAAACCGCTGCCGGAACTGCGCCACGCCCTGCGTGATACCGGCACGACGCTGCATACGCTCTGCGTGGAGGATTGGCGGGACAAATGCCGGCTTGGCGATGCGGCAGCGCGCGAACAGTTCGTCGAGCGGGTGCAGCGCAGCGCGGCGACCGCTCTCGAACTTGGCACACCCAATCTCGTGGTGCTGCCTGGCGATCGCCTTGACGCAGTTGACGAGCAGATACAGCATGATCGCCTGGTGGAAGCCCTGGATGCGGCGGCGACAGCGATCGCCGGGTCCGGTTTGACATTGCTGCTCGAAGTGGTGAACCGCGAGTTCGAAGGCCCCAGTGCCTTGGTCCAGGACTCAAGAACGGCCATTGATCTGCTGCGCCGGCTGGGTCGTCCCGACGTGCGCTTCCTCTATGATCGCTACCACGCCATCCTCAATGCCGAGCCCCTGGGTTGGGCGGTTGCGGCCAACATGGACATGGTCGGTCACGTTCAGGCCGCAGACGTGCCGGGGCGGCACGAGTTCGGCACGGGAACGGTCGACTGGGCAAACGAACTGAAGTGGCTGGGCGACGCGGGATACAGAGGCTTTGTCGGGATTGAAGCCATTCCCCTTCGCAGCAGCCGGCAGTTGCTTGCCCAGGCCAGGCTGCTGGTCGCAAAACCAAGATGGGCCGACGGACAGGCTTAGGACGGACATTAAAGTAAGTTCGCCCTTCAATCGCTCATTGGGGCGCTCCACAATGGACATAGTCGACATTTGCCCGCCATGTGTCCGCTTTCGTTTAGGCTCACAAAAGACGTGCCACTCCGCTACCGGCCCCTTTCCGGCCATATATCAGGGCCCGGCCAACGGCGGTCACCGCTCCTGCCTGGGCTTGGCCGGCCGTTTGGCTGCATGCGGATCTGCACCCAGCGAATATCCTGCCGCGCCCGGGGTTGCGGACGCCGACAGGTGATCCGATGCGCCGCTCGGCGGTCTAAGAGACCGATCTGGCTTCGACTGGTTTGCTTGCCGTGCTGCGCCGCGCGACAAGACGGGGATGAACCAGAAAGTTTTCGGCCTTCTGCCGGCCGTCGATGCGTTCAACCAGGAGTCGCGTCGCCTGGGCGAGCCACTGCTGGTCACCGATGCCTCCTGGAAAAGCGGCGAGAGCGGGGTCCGAAAGTCTGGCATCTATTTCGGCGAGATTTTCGACGCGCAGGTCAAGCTGGTTGCGGACCAGGGCGTTGAGGTGCTCGACTTCAATCCCGGTGTCCTGGTCGCACCGGAATGCCTTCCCATCAGAGAAATGGCTGGCTTGGCCCCGGTCAAGACCTGGAACGATGCCCAGGGTCGCGCCGTCTATGACTTCGGTCAGAATATCGGTGGCTATGTTGCCTTCAGGGGGCGTGGTGTCGCAGGTGCGTCGGTCCTGTTCGAGCATGCCGAAATCCTCGACAAGGATGGCGCATTCTACAACGGGAACTTCCGCAGCGCCGAGGCAGTGGTTCAGTATGTGTTTGCTGGCGATGCGGCGGAAGAATACCGGCCGACATTCACCTTTCAGGGCTTCCGCTATGCGCGGGCCACGATCACCGGCACTGCGAGCATAGAGAGCATCGTTGCGGTGCCGATTACTTCGGTCCCGACCCCAACCGGCAGCTTCACGTCGGCCAATCCGCTGGTCAACAAGCTGGTTCAAAACACCATCTGGTCGCAGCGCGGCAATTTCATCGATATTCCCACCGATTGCCCGCAGCGCGACGAGCGCCTGGGCTGGACCGGTGACGCCCAGGTCTTTGCGTCCACCGCGTGCTACCTGGCCGACAGCCACGGTTTCCTGGCCAAGTTTGTCCGCGAGATGATGGTGGACCAGGAGCCGGACGGCGCCATCGCGCATGTGTCTCCCAATCCGCTTCGGCTCAAGCCACCGCTCGATGGCAGCAGTTTTGCCGGCTCAACCGGATGGGGCGATGCCATCAGCATCATCCCCTGGACCCTGTTCCTCCAGTACGGCGATAGGGCCATCCTGGACGAGGCTTTCGTCGCCATGACGCGGTGGAATGACTATGTCTGGGCCATCAGCGACGGCCCGGTTGTTCGGCCACCTTCGGGCTGGGGCGTCAAGGGGTTCTCGTTCGGCGACTGGCTGCAGCCGCAGAACGATCATCTCAAGGCAGTGCCCACCATGGGCGACGATGCCGCGGCCACGATCTACCTCTACATATCGTCGCGACAAATTTCGCACATCGCTTCGATCATCGGTCGACAGGCCGAGGCGCAACATTTTGGCGCACGCGCCGAAGCCGTGAAACAGGCGTTTGCCAGGGAGTTTATCACCCCCGCCGGCCGACTTCTCTACGACGACCAAAGCTCCTACGCCCTGGCTTTCCTGCACGACCTGATCCCGGCAGAGCATTTCGAAGCGGCAAAAGGCTTCTTCAAGGCAACCGTCGAACGCGCGCGGGGGCGGATTGGCACCGGCTTCATCGGCACGCCGGCGCTGTTGCCGGCACTGGTCAAGATCGGCGAACCGGACATGGCAGCCAGCCTGTTCCTCCAGGAGGAAGTTCCAGGCTGGCTCGCCCAGGTCAAACGAGGCGCCACCACCATCTGGGAGCGTTGGGACGGCATCAAGGCGGACGGTTCGATCTTCGAGCCGACGATGAATTCCTACAATCACTATGCTTACGGCGCGGTCTGCCAATGGCTGTTCGAAGCCGTCGCGGGCTTCCGGCCCGATCCGGAAAAGCCCGGCTTCGAGCATGTCGTCTTCGAGCCGCTGATCGTGCCGTCGCTCTCGCCCGTCGCCGCCCATCACGACGCCAAGATCGGGCGGATCGAGGCTGCCTGGAGCCTGGATGGCGACAGTGTCACCTACGAGGTGCTCGTACCCATGCACTCCACCGGCACGCTCGTTCTGCGGCCGGAATACCAGGAAATCATCGTGGATGGCGGGGCCCTTGGCCGCTCGTCCGGCGAGACAGCGCGATGCCAGCTCGCGCCCGGCCGTCACACGGTGACGTTCCGGATCAGCCGGCGGGAGAACTAGTTACCGGAGCCCGCTCTGGCGGGATCACAACATCCGATCGAAGCCAAATGGCTCGATCACAGGGAGGATTAACTATGCAGAAGACCAACCGCCGGCACGCCATTGCCGGGTTCGCTGCGGGCTTGATGGGCTTCACCGCCTTGTCGGGCGCTGCCTTCGCACAGCAGACGACGCTGAGCTTGTTTGCACCAAACGATCAGGCCGCTGTCGCCTACACTGAAGCTATGGTTACGGCGTTCGAAGCTGCCAATCCCGATATCAATGTGGAAATCGAGGTCGGGCCGGGCGGCACCGAGCGCGACAACATGGTCAAGAGTCGCCTCGCAACCGGCACGATGAACGATGTCTTCGTTTACAATGCCGGCTCGCTGTTCCAGGCGATCAATCCATTGCAGACCACGGTCGACCTGACCAACGAACCCTATATGTCCACGATCCTGGGCAGCTTCAAGCAGACCGTGGCCGCCTCCGATGGCACGCTGCGCGGCGTTCCCTATGGCCAGGCCATGGGCGGCGGCATTCTCTACAACAAGAAGGTCTATGAAGAGCTTGGCCTCTCGGTTCCGATGACCTGGGCCGAGTTCATGGCCAACAATGCCAAGATCAAAGACGCCGGAAAGGCCCCTGTGATCCAGACGTTCGGCGATACCTGGACCAGCCAGCTATTCATCCTCGCCGACTTCTTCAATGTGCAGGCCAAAAACCCGCAGTTTGCCGAGATGTACACACGCGGCGAAGCCAAATATGCCGACACCCCGGCCGCCATGGGCGGCTTCCAGAAACAGGCCGACATATTCAACGCTGGGGATCTGAACGAAGATTTCGGTGCCGCCACGCTCAATGACGGCCTGCGCATGCTCGCTATGGGCGAGGGTGCCCACTATCCGATGCTGACCTTCGCGGTCGGCACGATCGCGCAGGACTATCCCGACCAGCTCAAGGATGTCGGCTTCTTCGCCCTGCCGGGCGACGACGCTGCCGTCAACGGCACCACGGTCTGGATGCCGACTGCACTCTACATCTCGGCGAGTTCGCCCAATCTGGAGGCGGCCAAGAAGCTTGTGGCCTTCGTCGCGAGCAAGGAAGGCGGCTGCGACCCATGGGTCAAACTCAACGCCATCACCGGACCGTTCCTGATCCAGGGGTGTGAACTGCCGGCCGATGTGCCTCCGGCCGTCACAGATCTGCAGACTTATTTCACTGCCGATGGCCGTACCGCTCCAGCGCTGGAATTCCTGTCGCCCGTCAAAGGCCCAAGTCTGGAAAACATCACTGTCGAAGTTGGCTCCGGCATCCGCACCCCCAAAGATGCCGCGGCACTCTATGACGAGGACGTCCGCAAGCAGGCGCAGCAGCTCGGCCTCCCTGGCTGGTAAGCGTTTGCTGCCCAGGCAGCCCGGAGCATCTGGTCTCGCTCCGGGCTGCCACCCTCTTTCTCAAGGAGAAGGCTGATGTCAGCCGCGTCCGATACGCGCCTCGCCCCGCTGGTCATGCCTGCCAGACTGGGAGCCCGCCCCTCGCCCTATCCAGGCTGGTTCTTCCTGCCTGCGGCGGTGATCTATGGCGTGCTGTTCCTGATGCCCACCTTTGCGTCGCTTTATTTCAGCCTGACACGCTGGACGCTGTTCAACTCGACGTTCATCGGGTTCGAAAATTTCGCGCAGTTCTTTCGTGAGCCGTTCCTCATCAGGGGGCTGGTCAACACCGTGCTCTATGCGGTGATCACTTCAGGTCTCAAGGTCGTGCTTGGCATGCTGCTGGCGCTGCTGCTCACCAGCCAGATCCTGGCGCGTGGCTACCTCCGCTCGGTGGTGTTCTTTCCCGTCCTGGTCTCGACAGTGGGCGTCGGCATTACCTTCACGGTGCTGATGCATCCCACCACCGGCATGATCAATGAGGGTTTGGCCCTGATCGGCATCAAGGGGCCCGGCTGGCTGACCAACCCCAACCTCGCTTTGTTCTCGGTCGCTTTGGTGGATGTCTGGAAGGGCGTGGGCCTCGCTACTGTTATCTACATCGCCGGCATCGTGGCCATCCCGCAGGACTATTACGAGGCGGCGCGGATCGACGGGGCCACCAAGTTCCAGAATTTCCTCTACATCACGCTGCCGCTGAGCCGGCCGGCGACGGCCACCGTGATCACGCTCAGCTTCATTGGCGGGTTGCGCACCTTCGATCTGATCTGGGCGATGACCAGAGGTGGCCCCGGCTTTGCCTCCGATACGGTGGCCTCCGTCATCTACAAGCAGTACCAGGCCGGCTTTTACGGGCTGTCGACCGCCGGCAATGTGGTGCTGTTCGTGCTCATCGGCGTCCTGGTGGTCCCGCTGACCATGCTCCTCAACCGCAAGCAGGGTCACGAATGAAATCCCGGCCATCCATTCTGATCAGTGCAGCCGCCATCGTCGCTTCGACCGTGGTGTTCCTGATACCCTTCGCGTTCATCGTGCTCATGGCGTTCAAGGATCGCCGGCAGTCGTTGCTGCGGGACTTTTCCTGGCCCAATGGCTTTCACCTCTGGGACAACGTGGTGGAGGTGGCCGCGACGCGCAACTGGATGCTGATCACCGCCTTTATCAATTCCACCATCCTGACCGTGGCCAGCGTCACCCTGCTGGTGGTGCTTGCTGCCATGGTCGGCTTCGTGCTGGCCCGCCGCAAGACGCGGTTCAACGGGCTCATCGAGTTCCTGATCCTGGCCGGGCTGATGATCCCGCCGGCGGTTGTCCCCACGATCTGGCTGCTGCAGGGCCTGGGCCTGTTCGGCAAGCTGCACGGGCTGGTGCTCATCGAGGTCGCTTACGGCCTGTCATTCTCCATCCTGCTGTATCGGGCCTTCATTTCCACTATTCCGCGCGAGCTGGACGAAGCCGCTATCATCGACGGCGCTCGCCCGCTGGATGTGTTCTTCCGGGTGATCCTGCCCCTGCTTTGGCCGGTGACGGTGACCAATATCGTGGTGCAATCGGTGGCCATCTTCAACGATTTCACCAACCCGCTCTACTATCTGCCCGGGAATGGCAACGCGACGGTGCAGCTGACGCTCTATAATTTCCAGAGCCAGTTCAACACCTCCTACAATCTGCTCTTCACCAACATCCTGCTCATCACCATCCCGCCACTTCTGGTCTTCCTGTTCTTCAACCGGCAGATCGTGGCCGGTGTGACGGCCGGTGCGGTCAAGGGCTGACAACATTTTTCAAGGGAGGCCGCCATGGCCGGACTGGAACTCAAGCAACTCCACAAGAGCTATGGCAGCGTGGAAATCATCAAGGGCGTGGACATCTCGATCGAACACGGCGAGTTCGTCGTGTTCGTCGGGCCCTCGGGATGCGGCAAGTCCACCTTGCTGCGCATGATCGCCGGCCTCGAAGAGATCAGCGGGGGCGAGCTGTCCATTGGCTCGCGGATCGTCAACGAGGTGGAACCGCGCGACCGCGGCATTGCCATGGTGTTCCAGAGCTACGCGCTATACCCCCATATGACGGTCTACGAGAACATGGGCTTCGGCCTCAAGTTGGCCAGGACGCCCAAGGATGTGCGCGACGCCAAGGTGCGCGAGGCGGCGCGTATCCTGCAGATGGAACATCTGCTTGAGCGCAAGCCAGCCCAACTGTCCGGCGGTCAGCGCCAGCGCGTCGCCATTGGACGCGCCATCGTGCGACAGCCCGAGGTATTCCTGTTCGATGAGCCGCTGTCCAATCTCGACGCTGCCCTGCGTGTCGACATGCGCATGGAGCTCAGCAAGCTGCATCAGGACCTCGGTTCGACCATGATTTATGTCACCCACGATCAGGTCGAAGCCATGACTTTGGCCGACAAGATCGTCGTGTTGGACGGCGGCACGGTTCAGCAGATTGGCGCCCCGATCGACCTCTATCAGCGGCCGGCCAATCTGTTCGTCGCCGGGTTTATCGGATCGCCAAAGATGAACCTGCTGTCCGCCGGCGTGGACGCCATCGGTTCCAACACCATCGCCGTGAGTGGCAAGGGCGTCGAGCGGGTGGAAGTGCTCGCAGATGCAACAGGCTTGAAACCTGGCGACCAGGTCACGCTCGGGATACGGCCACAGGCGCTCGTCCTTCGCGATCAAGGGTCGCTGGTCGGGAAGGTTGTCCTTGTCGAGCGGTTGGGGAGCGAAACCAATGTCAGCGTCAACCTGCCGTCGGGCGTCAACTTCCTGGCGGTGCTCGATGGCGACAAGACACTGCAGCCCGGACAACAGGTGAGCTTCGGCTTCGAACCCCAGGATGCGATCGTCTTCGATCCCTCCGGGCGCGCCCGCCACCTCTAGTGCCACCGGCCCGGTCGCCTTTAGCCAGCCGCGCCAACGCGTCGGTCAACGAGACTGCATGCCCTATTAACAGATGGAGCAGATATGACTCAAATGCGCATAACCCGGAGGACAATGATGGTGCAGGGAGCCGCTTTACTCGGCGTCGCAGGATTGCCGCTGTCAGCGGTGGGACAGGCCGACGGCGGCACCATTGACGCGGCGACGACCCACGGTCCGATCCGCGGCAAGACCGAGGATGGCATCGCCAAATTCCTCGGCGTTCCCTATGGCGCCCCGCCGCTGGGATCCCTGCGGTTCCGGGCACCGCAACCGCCGCAGCCCTGGACTGAAATTCGGGACACCATGACGTTCGGCAACCCGTCCTTTCAGGCGCCGCAGCCGGACATGGGTCCCGACAGGCGCATGCCTGCACCCTCCGAGGATTGCCTCTACCTCAATGTCTGGACGCCCGCTGCCGACAACAAGCGCCGCCCGGTCATGGTCTACAACCATGGTGGCGGCTATACGGTCGGCTCCGGTTCGGCCGCCGGGCAGGACGGCACCAATCTGGCGCGGTTGCATGACGTTGTCGTGGTGCAATCCAACCATCGCCTCGGCCTGCTCGGCTACCTGTTCCTGGGTGACCTCGGCGGCGAGGATTACACGGCCAATGCCGGCATGCTCGATATCCAGCTCGCGCTGCAATGGGTGCAGGACAATATCGAGAATTTCGGCGGCGATCCGGACAATGTGATGGTCTGGGGCGAGAGCGGCGGCGGCGCCAAGACCGCCTGCGTCTATACCATGCCCGGCGCGGCCAACCTGTTCCACAAGGCCTCGATCGAAAGTTCGGCGCCCCTGACCCTTGCCACCCGAGAGGGTGCCACCGAGCGTGCCCGCAGTACACTTGCTGCGCTGGGCATCGCCCAAGCCGATCTGGGTCTGCTCACGGACATGCCCGTCGCAAAGCTGCTCGAAGCCCAACAAGGCAATGACGTACCCATGGGCGAGGCGCCTTGGGCGGAAAGTCGGGAGGTTCCCGGATTTGGCGCCTTCGTGGATGGCACCATCATTCCGCAAAACCCCTTTGCCCAGGGCGTAGCGTCGTTCTCAAAGGACAAACCACTGATGTGCGGCACGACCCGCGACGAGATGGTGTTCTTCTCGCTCTTTGGCCCACCGGACATCTTCAACATCGACGATGCCGGATTGCGCGAACAGCTCAGCGACACCTACCAGGGCGACGAACTCGAGGCTATCATCGCCACCTTTAAGGGCTCGCGGCCGGACGCGACGCCGGCTGAGATCTACTTCGCGATCAAGACCGCGCCGATCGTCCCGGATTCCATCAAAATTGCGGAAGCCAAGGTCGCGCAAGCCGGCGCGTCCGTCTATTCGTACCAACTCGTCTACCACAGCAAGACCAAGGTTCCGGGCTCCGAATTCGAACTGGGGTCGCCTCATGCTTCTGACATTGCCATGAAGTTCAACAACCCGGCCGCCGGCCAGGACTTCATTCTCGGGATGGATCAGTCGCCCGAGCGCTACAAGACGGCCGAGAACATGAGTGCCTTATGGGCCGACTTCGCCCGTACCGGTGTACCCCATGCCGATAGCGTGCCGGCGTGGCCTGCTTACAACCTGACGGAACGAGCCACCATGTGGATCGATGCCGAATGCCGAGTTGTGAACGATCCCGACGCCGCCGAACGCCAATATTGGAAAACTGCCTAACTCTCTGCCGAATTGAGGATCGGGGACCTCCCGATCCTCAATTCGTTGCAGTTCGAGAGGAGGTGTCAACCTTGGGTGTGCAGGAAGACAGGTTGCCCCCCAGGGTTACTATCCGTCAGGTGGCCGAGAATGCGGGCGTTTCGGTATCGGCAGTTTCCAAGGTGTTGCGCGATGCCTACGGCGTCAGCGCTTCGCTGCGCGCGCGGGTCGAGGCGTCGATCAGGGAGTTGAACTACCGGCCCCTGGCCGCCGCCCGAGGCATGCGCGGCCGGACCTATACGCTCGGGCTTGTCCTGCCGGACATCCGGAACCCCTTCTTTGCCGAAATTCTCGATGGCGTCGCATCCGCCTTGGCCGAAACGCAGTATCAGGTCATGATTGGTATAACCGAGCCCGCGGCCAGCGAAGACGCAGTCATCGAGGCTATGATCGATCGGCAGGTCGAAGGGATAATCCTTGTTGGCACAGTCAATGTAGAGGCCGTCGTAGACGCGCTCGCGTCGCGCCTGCCGTTGGTCGCGCTTGGATTTCACGCGCCTACGATGCGGACGTTTGACACGGTCAACACTGACGATCAGCTCGGCGCCCGCCTGGCCGTCCGACATTTAGTCGCGAACGGCTTCCTGGCGACCACCATGTTCAGCCTTGACCGCCCCGAGTCCACGATCATCGCCCAGCGAGAGTTGGGATACCGTAGAGAGATGATCCGGTGTGGTCTGTCCGAACACATCAACATCGTCCGGGTGGGCAGCGCTAAAGCGCAGATCGTCGCTGGCGCCAAACGGGTGCTCGATGAGCCGGTGAGGCCACGCGCATTGTTCTGTTGGTCAGACTTGGTAGCGGTGGAAGTTTTGAGTGTCGCTTCGGACATGGGACTTACAAGTCCCAACGATGTTGCGATCGTTGGCTACGACAATAGCCCGGTTTGCGCGCTCGCTCAGAATGGCCTCACCAGTGTGAACCAACCGGGCGCCGTGCTGGGTCAATCCGCCGCCCGGCTTTTGCTTGAGCGTGTCGGAGGGCGGGTAAGCGCGCAACACATTATCCTGCAGCCAAAACTCATCATGCGAGCCAGCTCCGCCGCGGTTTCCACGTGCGGCTGATGCGAATATCTACTTTTCCAGCTTTGTTTGATCGCCTGGGTGGCGTGACAACATCGCCACGAACGCGGTGACCTTGGGTGGACGGAACCGCGCCGCCGGATAGACGGCATATACCCCTCCAGCTGGTAGGCTCCAGGCTGGCAGGAGTTGGACGAGCCGATTGGCCTCCAAGTGCGCCGCCGCGAGAAAGTCCGGCAAAACCGACATGCCGCCACCGGCCAGCACGGCCGCCAGCGCCGCGGGCGTGGAATTGGTCAGGATGTTCTGCCGAAGTCTGACGGTCCTGGGGTCGAAATCATCCTTGGCGAAGCGCCAGACCAACGGCTCTTTCAGCGACGCATTGGCAATGAAAGGGAGACCAGTCACGTCCTCGGGCACGTCGGCGGTCCAGGCCCGCGTCAGGTCCGGCGATGCCACCAACAACTGCCGAAACGTGCCGATCCGCCTGGCATGATAGCTTGAATCATCCAGCCAGCCGACGCGGATGGAGAGATCGAAATGGTCGGCGATCAGGTCGACCTTGGTATCGGACAGCTGCAATTCCACATTGCAGGCCGGGTACATCCGGGTGAAGGCTGCGATGACAGGCGCAATGGTGGACGCGCCATAGTCATTGGGAGCGGTTATGCGCAAGGTTCCCGTTGGCTCTGCATTGGTTTGAGCGATTTCCCCGACCGCTTCCTCGACTTCGCTGAAGATCAGCACGCAGCGCGCGTGCAACAGCCTGCCGGCTTCGGTTGGCTCGACCCGCCGCGTGGTTCGGACCAGCAGACTCGTCCCGAGTTCTGCCTCGAGACGGCTGACCTGCTGGCTCACGACGGCCTTGGTGATGCCCAGGCGGTCAGCGGCCTTGGTGAAAGATCCAGTCTCAGCCACTGCGGAGAAGTAGGCCAATCGATTGAGCCGAATAGCTTGCACCAGATCACCACATTGTATGCCGTACGCAAACATTTTGTACGCTTTGACGTCCTCGATCAATCAATAGCGGTGGCCTAGCTTGCATTCAAGACATTGAAGGATGCAGGACATGAACATTACCTACCTGTTCGACCCGCTGTGCGGCTGGTGCTACGGGGCCAGTGGTGCCCTAGAGCAATTGAGCCGTGTGGCTGGCGCGACTATCCATCTTGCCCCCACTGGCCTCTTTGCCGGTGAAGGCGCCCGCTCCATGGACCAATCGTTTGCCGCCTATGCCTGGCAGAACGATCAGCGCATCGCCCGGCTGACCGGGCAGATTTTCAGCGAAACTTACCGCCAGCAGGTACTCGGCGCGACAGGCGCCACCTTCGACTCTGCGCCGGCAACTCTGGCCATCGTGGCCGTCGGGCTGCAGGCGCCTAGTGATGAGCTAGCGACGCTCAAGGCGCTTCAGCGCGCACGCTATGTCGACGGCCGGGACAACGGCGATATCGGCGTCGTGATCGGTATCCTCGCGGATGCCGGATTCACTGACGCCGCCGACCGTCTTCGCGTGCCAGACCCGGAGCTGATGGCCGCCTACCGCGCGCGGATAGCGGCCGGCCGCGCCGACATGGCGCTGTTCGGCGCCAACGGGGTGCCCGCGCTGGTCGTCGGCAAGGGCGACAGCCGCCGGCTGCTTCCCAACGGCGCGATGTTTGGCGGCCCCGAAATGTTGGTCGCTCAGCTCGAAGCTGCCTGAGCCCTTATCCCAACGACGACAAGCATCACCAAGGAAACAATCATGGCAACAACTCTGAATTGGACGCACTTTCCAGCCGGCGGGAACGGCTTCTTCCGGGCGCCGGTGCTGCTGTCGGGCCCAAGCGAGGCACTGCTGATCGACGGCGGCTTCACCTATCCCGACGGGCGCGCGCTCGCCGACGCCATCAAGGCGACGGGCAAGACGCTGACCACGATCTATATCAGCCAGTCCGATCCCGATTACTATTTCAGCCTGAAGCCGGTTCGCGAAGCGTTCCCGCACGCCAGGGTCGTTGCGGCTTCGGCGACGGTGGAAGCTATCAAGGCCAATGTGGACAAGAAGCTGGCCGCATGGGGCCCAAAGCTCAACGAGAATGGTCCGCAGACCCAGGCCGATATCGTTTTTCCGGAGGCCTTTGACGGCCCGACGCTTACCGTGGATGGCGAAACGGTCGAAATCGTCCCGGCAGAGGGCCCAGCCAATCGCCGCTATCTGTGGCTTCCGACGCTGAATGCCGTCTTTGGCGGCGTCCTGATTTTTTCGGGCGTGCATGTGTGGACCGCCGACACGCCCACCAAGGAGCAGCGCGCGGCCTGGATCGCCAATCTCGACAAGATTGCCGCCCGCAATCCGTCGGTCGTCATTCCGGGCCACATGGACCCCGCAGCGCCGACCGGTCTTGCCGCGATCGAGCATACCAAGGTGTATCTGCTGGCTTTCGAGGAGGAATTGGCCAAGGGCGGCGACTCCGCCGCGCTCAAGGCCGCGCTCGAAGCGCGCTTTCCGAACCTGGGCATGGGTGTCGCTCTCGACATCGGCTCCAAGGTCGCCACCGGCGAAATGAAGTGGGGCTGAGATGAGCACCAATCTCGAACTGATCCGGGCGACCTATGAAGGGTCCTCCGAGGACAACGGCCGCAATCTGCGGGCTGTCCTGGCGCCGGACGTGGAATGGACTGAGGCCGAGGGCTTCCCCTATGCCGGCACCTATGTCGGGCCAGAGGCGCTGATCGACGGCGTATTCCGCCGCCTTGGCACGGAATGGACCGGCTATCGCGCCGACGTCCACACCTACCTTGCCGACTGCGACCGGGTTGCCGCCTTCGGCCTCTATTCCGGCACCTACAACGCGACGGGCAAGTCCATGACCGCGCCCTTCGCCCACCTTTACCAGATCGAGGACGGCAAGGTCATTCGCATGACCCAGTATGTCGACACCGTTCTGGTCAACCGCGCGCTCAGCTAGGCGCAAACACCAGGAGACGACCCAATGTTCAAGAAGACGCTTCTCGCATCCATCTTCATCGTGACCGCCTCGGTCGCGGGATTGGCGGTACCTGTCTTTGCCCAGGACGCCACCCAGACCCAGATCGTGCAGGACTACGAACTGACACAGGCCAACAAGGCGCTGGTTACAAAGGCGTTCCAGGAACTGTTCGGTAATGCCGATCTCACTGCCCTCGACCGTTACTGGGCCGACGAGTACATCCAGCACAATCCCTCCATGACCGATGGCCGGGAGGCAGTAAAGACCTTCCTCCAGGGCCTGGGCATCGACTCCTGGCCGAAACGGCAGGTCAAATTCGAGCGTGTAATCGCGAAGGCGATCTTGTGATGCTGCAAACCGCGCAGCCGAAATCGGAAAACTCCCCCGGCACCGTCATCGTCGACATCTTCCGCGTCGAGAACGGCAAGATTGCCGAGCATTGGGACGTGATCCAGCAAATTCCCGCAGACGCCACCAATCCGCGGACGATGTACTAGCTCCATTCGCACCGTCGCGTTGACACGATGCTGTCCGCTCGCTCCATTGCGGGCGGACAGCATCCTCCCAAAAATGCCGGGGCGTTGCCCAGCTTCGCGGCTTCCTCGGTAGGCCTCGTGCGAGGGACCGCCCCAGACATCGAGCAATCGCGCGGATGGAAAGACCTGCCGCAGCCCCGCGAGAGATCTCTTCGCGCTCCCACACCTCGAGCGTCCTTGCAGCTCGCCGTCTTGCTGATGGAGCAATGCCGCCACGGACAACTACAATCCGCTGAACGCCACCTTCGGTCCTGCGATCCAGCGCTCGCGAGATCGACGAATGCTCTGACCCTGCTTCCATCGCTCCCAGAGCTCAACCTTCTGTTCGGCGGTAAACCAGACCCTTGACGTCACCATGCGACACCTCCCAATCCTCTCAGATTAAAGGTGTTGCGACGATCAGTTGAACCCACCGCCCCATTCCGGTCACTCACGCCTTGCTTTCGCATCTTGAAAGTTGCCCTTCGAAAGGCCTGCTGCGTGGCAGCGGGTCACCGTCAGCGCCGGATCATGCTTTGAGCAGCTGGCACGTAGTGGTCGCGCGAAGCGTCTCCATAAATTCCCCCACATCGCTGTCTGAATTCTCCCACCCCGTTCGTCGTTGTTTGAGAGCCCTAGGGGCTCGCGCGGCCCGATGCCGCCGAACAGCAATGAGAGGAGAATACAAATGGCTCGCACAACCGCAGTGCTTCTTGGGCGGCTCATCTTCGGATGCGTATTCCTGATGGCCGCCTATTTCAAATTCACCGGCATGGAGGCGACCGCCGGCTATATCGCCTCCATCGGTTTTCCCCTGCCGCTGGTCTTCGCCTGGCTGGCAGCCCTTTTCGAGTTGGCGCTAGTCGCCGCCTTCTTCACCGGCATCCTGTTTTCGCCGGCCGCCGTGCTGGCGGGGCTCTACGTCATCTTCCTGGCCTTTGCCTTTCACGGACCCTCCACCTGGACCGCCAACCAGATGGAGTTCGGCTTCTTCGTCGATCATTTCAGCTTGTTCGCCGGCCTGATGTTCGCAGCCGCCCACGGACCGGGCGACAAGCTGGTGATCAAATGGCCGCGGTGACGTCCGTCAGTCCCAGCTCAGCGCCCCGCCATTCTGATATTCGATGACGCGGGTCTCGAAGAAGTTCTTCTCCTTCTTCAAATCCATCGCCTCGCTCATCCAGGGGAACGGGTTCTCCGTCTCGGGATAGACCGGCGCCAGCCCAAGCTGGGCGCAGCGACGGTTGGCGATGAAGTGCATATACTGCTCGCATAGCGCCGCGTTCAGCCCGAGAAACCCGCGCGGCATGGTATCGCGCCCATAAGCCGCCTCCAGCTCCGCCGCCGTGCGGATCATGCCACGCACTTCCTCCTGGAACTCCGCCGTCCAGACATGCGGGTTCTCCGCCTTGATCTGGTTGATGACGTCGATGCCGAAGTTGAGATGAATGCTCTCGTCGCGCAGGATGTACTGATACTGCTCGGCAATACCGACCATCTTGTTGCGGCGCCCCAGCGACAGGATCTGCGCAAAGCCGGTATAGAACCACATCCCCTCAAAGATCACATAGAAGGCGATCAGATCGCGCACGAAGGCGCGGTCGGTATCGGGCGTGCCGGTGGTGAAATCCGGATCGTCCAGATGCTGGGTGAAGGTGATCGCCCACGCCGCCTTGTCGGTGATCGAGGGCACCTCGCGATACATGTTGAACAGCTCGCCCTCATCCAGCCCCAGGCTTTCCACGATGTACTGGAACGTGTGCGTATGGACCGCCTCCTCGAACGCTTGCCGCAGCAGATACTGCCGGCATTCCGGATTGGTCAGGTGCTTGTAGATCGCCAGCACGATGTTGTTGGCAACCAGACTCTCCGAGGCCGCAAAGAACCCCAGATTGCGCTTGAGCGTGTGCCGTTCGTCATCGGTCAGCCCGTCTTTGGACTTCCACAGCGCGATATCGGCCTGCATCGACACTTCGGTCGGCATCCAGTGATTGTTGCAGCCGTTGAGATATTTTTCCCACGCCCATTTGTATTTGAGCGGCAGCAATTGGTTCACATCGGCGCGGCAATTGATCATCGCCTTGTCGTCAACGGAGACGCGGCCACCCTTGAGGTCACTGTGGGCTTCTAGGACAGGAGCAGGTTTGTGAGTGTCGGAGGTCCAGTCGAGGGACATTTTGGGATTTCCTTGTTGGAGAGACCCCCTCATCCGCCCGTTGGGCACCTTCTCCCACGAGGGGAGAAGGCGACTGCCCGAAGCTCTCTCGGCTCTTTCCCTTCTCCCCTTGTGGGAGAAGGTGGCCGAAGGCCGGATGAGGGGTTCTGTTTACTGGCAGGCTTCGCAATCAGGATCGTCGATCAGGCACGCCGGCCCATCGATCACCGGTATGCTCAGGGACATACGCGGCGGCGGCGCTTCAACGACCTGCGCAACAACGACGGGAGCCGAGACCGCCACCGCATTGAGCTTCCCATCCGTGCCCTTCAGCGTCGATTTCTCCACATGCGTCGCCGAACGCGACCGCAGGTAATACGTCGTCTTCAGCCCCGCCTTCCACGCCGACCGATACAGCTGGTCCAGCGCCTTCCCCGATGGATTGGCGAGATACAGGTTCAACGACTGCGCCTGGTCGATCCACTTCTGCCGCCGCGACGCCGCCGCGATGATCCACGCAGAATCCATCTCGAACGCGGTCGCATAGATCGCCTTGATATCGTCCGGCACCCGGTCGATCTGCCCCACCGAACCATCGAAGTACTTCAGGTCCGAAATCATCACCGCGTCCCAAAGCCCGCGCGCCTTGAGATCACGCACCAGTTGCGCATTCACCACGGTGAAATCGCCGCTCATGTTCGATTTCACATAGAGGTTCTGATACCCCGGCTCGATCGACTGGCTGACACCGCAAATGTTGGAAATCGTCGCCGTCGGCGCGATCGCCATCGTGTTGGAATTACGCATGCCAACGTTTCTGACCCGAGCCCGCAGCGTCTCCCAATCCAGCCGCTGCGTGCGGTCGATATTGATTTCGCTGCGCGTCCGCGCCAGCAGTTCCTGGCTATCGATCGGCAAGATACCCTGGCTCCACAGCGAACCCTGGAACGACGCATAAGCGCCGCGCTCTTCCGCCAAATCCGTCGATGCCGAAATCGCGAAATAGCTGATCGCCTCCATCGAGCTATCGGCAAATTCCACCGCCCGCTCCGACGCATAGGCGATGCCCTGCACCTGCAGCGCATCGGCAAATCCCATCAGCCCCAGCCCCACGGGCCGGTGCCGCAGATTGGACTTCCGCGCCTCGGGAATGGTGTAGAAATTAATGTCCACCACATTGTCGAGCATGCGCATGGCCACGTCGACCGTGCGCTTGAGGCGCGCCATATCCAGCCCGTGCGGCCCGATATGGGCCAGCAGGTTGATCGAGCCGAGATTGCACACCGCCACCTCGTCCTTGCTCGTATTGAGCGTGATCTCGGTGCACAGGTTCGACGAATGCACCACGCCCACATGTTGCTGCGGCGAGCGGATATTGCACGGGTCCTTGAAGGTGATCCACGGATGCCCGGTCTCGAAGATCATGGTCAGCATCTTGCGCCACAGATCGAGCGCCTTGACCGTCCGAAACACCTTCAGCCCGCCCCCAGCCGCCTTGGCCTCATAACCCTCATAGGCCGCCTTGAACGCCAGCCCATAAAGATCATGCAAGTCCGGCGCTTCATCCGGCGAAAACAGCGTCCAGTCCGCCCCCGCCTCGACGCGCTCCATGAACAGGTCCGGCACCCAATTGGCCGTGTTCATGTCATGCGTGCGGCGGCGGTCGTCGCCGGTATTCTTGCGCAGGTCGAGGAATTCTTCGATGTCGACATGCCAGGTTTCCAGATACGCGCAGACCGCCCCCTTACGCTTGCCGCCCTGGTTGACGGCGATGGCGGTGTCATTGGCCACCTTCAGGAACGGCACGACCCCCTGGCTCTCCCCGTTAGTCCCCTTGATATGCGCGCCCAGCCCACGAACCGGCGTCCAGTCATTGCCAAGCCCGCCGGAATATTTGGCAAGCAGCGCATTGTCCCTCACCGCCTTGAAAATGCCGTCCAGATCGTCCGCCACGGTGGTGAGGAAACACGAGCTCAACTGCGGCCGCAGCGTGCCCGAATTGAACAAAGTCGGCGTCGACGCCATGAAATCGAAGCTCGACAGCAGGTCATAAAACGCGATCGCCCGCGCCTCGCGATCGATTTCGCGCACCGCCAGCCCCATGGCCACGCGCATAAAAAACGCCTGCGGCAGCTCGAACACAGTGCGCTCGACATGCAGGAAATAGCGGTCGTACAGCGTCTGCAGCCCCAGATACTGGAACTGCATATCCCGCTCCGGCTTGATCGCCGCCGCGATGCGCTTGAGCTCGAACCGCGCCAGTTCCGGATCGATCAGCTCCGCCTTGATGCCAACTGCCAGATAGTCCGGAAAATACTCCGCATAGCGCGTCGCCATATCGGCCTGCGTCGCCAGTTCGGTGCGTCCGGAAACATAGCTCAGTGCCTCGCGGCGTAGCTTGTCCAGCAACAGCCTCGCCGATACCAGCGCATAATTCGGCTCGGTCTCCACCAGTGTCCGCGCCGCCAGAATCGGCGCGAGCGCCAGCTCGTCCAGCGAAATGCCATTGTAGAGATTGCGCCGGGCTTCCTCCAGAATGGTCTGCGCCGAAGTCCCCTCCAGCCCATCGCAGGCTTCGCCAACCACCGTCGCCAACCGCACTTCATCCAGCGGCACCAGAGTGCCATCCGCCAGCTTCATGCTTAGCGCCGAAGCCGAAGTTGTCACCGGCCTGCTGGCCGCGCGCGCTTTCGCATGCTCCTCGCGATAGAGCACATAGGCCCGCGCCACCTTCTGGTGCTCGCCGCGCATCAGCGCCAGTTCGACCTGGTCCTGCACATCCTCGATATGGAACACGCGGCCGTCCTTGGCGCGACGGCTCAGCGCGGCAAACACCTCCCCGCTCAGCCCCTCGACGATCTCATGCACGCGGCGGGATGCGGCCGCCTTGTTGCCCTCCACGGCCAAAAACGCCTTGGTCAGCGCCACCGCGATCTTGGACGGATCGAACGGCACCGTGCCGCCATTGCGCTTGATGATGGAATAGCCCGGCTCCGCCGCAGACCGATGGTCCGAAGCGTCATAGGCAAACTGCGCGACAGCGGTGTCAGCGCGCTCAACAATATCGAGTTCAGTCATGTGGACCCCAGAGACCCCGTAGGTGGAAGCGGGGGATGGGGACGCGCGCGAAGGGACCGTCGAGCGGCCACGGCTTCGCATGCGACCAACCGGACACCCCGCCGTGGACGAATTAACCTGTCGTGGCAGGTATCTGGCTGGCGTGCCGAAACACGCTTTCACAGTTGCGGGGGCAGCGCTGGACTGGAACCGAAGTTCGCACCAGCTTCCCTATTATCACCCGTCCTTGCGACCCGGATGACCACGACACACTATATCTTGTGTTCCTACCCGCGATTCGCGTCAATGACTTGTGACGGATTTTTGCCGGCGACCGACCGCCGCTGTGGACAGCGGGGATATAAAGAAATCCTTATATCTCAATTGACAGCCTTTCCGCCGCTAGTGCATGGTCGTCCAGCCCATGGTCCCCGCAAGGGGATAACAGGGAATCCGGTGCGGCTTTGCCCAGTCCGGAGCTGCCCCCGCAACTGTAGGCGGTGACGGGTGCTCATCAAGCCACTGGCGCAAGCTGGGAAGGCGAGCATCCGGCCACACCCGCGAGCCAGGAGACCTACCTTGGGATTGAACGCTCACAACACGCCAGTCGGGTGGACTGGTCGAGGACATGCCATGACGATCTCCCTGCTGCCGATAGCACCAAGGCCCCGGTTCCGAATGCGTCGCTCCTGACGCTCCGAACCTAGTTCCTCATTGTTTTTCGACGCCCAGACCGTGGCGGCCTATGGCCCGCCGGCGGGCGCGTAACCTTGCATCGGCACCACCATGACCAAATCCGCCAATCTCGGCTTTCCCCGCATCGGCCTGCACCGCGAACTCAAGAAGAGCCTCGAATCCTACTGGAAGGGCGAGACCCACGCCGACGCCCTCCACGCCACCGGCAAACAGCTCCGCGCCCGCCACTGGCAACTCCAGCGCGATGCCGGCATCGACATCATCCCCTCCAATGACTTCGCCTATTACGACCACATGCTCGATACCACCGCCATGCTCGGCGCCATTCCCCCGCGCTTTGCCGGCATCGCCGATCCGGACCAGCTCTATTTCGCCATGGCCCGCGGCACCGCCGCCGCGCCCGCCATGGAGATGACCAAATGGTTCGACACCAATTACCACTATATCGTCCCCGAGCTTCACACCGGCCAGCGCTTCCACCTCGCCAGCACCAAAGCCCTCGACCATTATCGCGAAGCCAAGGCTTTGGGCATCGACACCCGCCCCGTGCTGGTCGGCCCCGTCACCTGGCTCAGCCTCGCCAAGGCCAAGGATGGCAGCCTCGACCCGCTGTCGCTGCTCGATAGCGTATTGCCCCTCTATGCCGAACTGCTCGCCGCCCTCAAAGCCGAAGGCGCCACCTGGGTGCAGATCGACGAACCCATCCTGGTCCTCGACCTGTCCGACGCGCAAAAGCACGCCCTGCGCCAGGCCTATGCGACCCTGTCCGCCGCCGGTCCGCGCATCATGCTCGCCACCTATTTCGGAGCGCTGCTCGACAATGCAGAACTCGCCACGCAACTCCCGGTCTCGGGCCTCCACATCGATCTGGTCCGCGCGCCCGAACAATTGCCCCACCTCCTCAAGCTGCTCGACGCCGACAAAACCCTCTCCGTCGGCGTCATCGACGGCCGCAATATCTGGCGCGCCGATCTCGACCGGCAACTGGCCCTGATCACCACCGCCTGGGACGCCATCGGCCCTGACCGCCTGCAAATCGCCCCCTCCTGCTCGCTGCTCCACACCCCAGTCGATCTCGACGGCGAGACCGCGCTAGACGAGGAACTGCGATCCTGGCTGGCCTTCGCCAAACAAAAACTGGCCGAAGTCAGCGCCCTCACCCTGGCCATGCAGAAAGGCCGTGGCGCCGCCAAAGCCGCCTTCGATGCCAGCGCCGCCGCCATCGCCGCCCACAAGGCCTCGGCCCGCATCCACAAGCCGCAGGTCAAGGCTCGCGCCGCCGCCAAAATCGCCCTCGGCCGCGGCGGCGTCTTCTCCACCCGCCGTGCCTTACAGCGCCAACGCTACAAGTTGCCGCCCTTCCCCACCACCACCATCGGCTCCTTCCCGCAAACCGCCGAAGTGCGCGAACAGCGCGCCGCCTTCAAAAAGGGCCAGATCGACACCGCCACCTACGACGCCTTCCTGCAAGCCGAAACCGAACGCGCCGTGCGCATCCAGGAGCGCATCGGCCTCGATGTGCTCGTGCATGGCGAATTCGAGCGCAACGACATGGTGGAATACTTTGGCGAACAGCTCGACGGCTTTGCCTTCACCAAGAACGGTTGGGTCCAGTCCTATGGCTCGCGCTGCGTCAAGCCGCCGGTGATCTACGGCGACGTCAGCCGCCCTGCCCCGATGACAGTGCGCTGGTCGGCCTATGCCGCCTCGCTCACCGACCGTCCAATGAAGGGCATGCTGACCGGCCCGGTGACCATCCTGCAATGGAGCTTCGTGCGCGTCGACCAACCTCGCTCGGAAACCTGCCGCCAGATCGCGCTGGCCATCCGCGACGAGGTCATCGACCTCGAAACTGCCGGCATCGGCATCATCCAGATCGATGAGCCCGCCCTGCGCGAGGGCCTGCCGCTCCGCCACAGCGATTGGGACGTCTACCTCCGCTGGGCGGTTGACTGCTTCCGCGCCTCCGCTTCCGGGGTCTCCGACGCCACGCAGATCCACACCCATATGTGCTATGCCGAGTTCAACGACATCATGCCCGCCATCGCCGAGATGGACGCCGATGTCATCTCCATCGAAACCTCGCGCTCCGACATGGAACTGCTCGAAGCCTTCCGCGACTTCAAATATCCCAATGAGATCGGGCCCGGCGTCTGGGACATCCACTCGCCGCGCGTTCCCAGCCAGGCGGACATGGAAGCCCTGATGCGTAAGGCAGCGCAGGGCATTCCGGCGGATCAACTCTGGGTCAATCCCGATTGCGGCCTCAAAACCCGCGGCTGGCCCGAGGTCGAGGCTGCGCTGGAGAACCTTGTCGTGACCGCCAAAGCCCTGCGCCGTTAGTCGCTAGCGCCGCGCATAGTCTGTGACGATGGCATAGGCTTTGCGCGGCCCGCTCACATCGTGGGCAATGCGAAACCCAACGGGCAGATCGAACCGGTAGGTGGACGCATAGATATCGGGGGCACAATTGTGAAAGCCGCTGCCGATCCATGTGTCATCACTCAGGCCGAGATCGACATCCTGAAACAACCGCGGCGGCTTTTCGTCAAACAGCACGCGAAAGCCGCCGCCGCGCAGCTCATAGATATAGCGCCGCTCGAACGCATAATCCTTGCCATCCGCCAGGGTCAGCATCCCCGTCTCGGCATAGTTCAGGCAATTCTCGCCGACCCGACCAAACGTCGCCTGCCCGGTCATGATCGATCCGCCGGTCACCGACCGCCTGAACGACCAATCGCCGACCAGGCCCAGTAAATCGTCCGCCTGCACGGTCGCGATCAGTCGACGCCAACCATGACGTCGGAGGCTTTGACGATCGCGTAGGCGCTCTGCCCAACCTTCAGCCCCAGTTCGTCGACCGCCTCATTGGTGATCGATGCCGTGACGATCGAGCCGCCAACATCGATCCGCACATGGGCCGTGGTCGCGCCCTTGACGACTTCGGTGACGACGCCCTTGAGGCGGTTCCTGGCACTGATCTTCATGAGCTTCTTCCTTTAAATGCGACGCCAGACCCTAGCACAAATCGCCTCAGCTCTGCATCGTCCCGTTCAAAAGCATGTCCACTGCGCTTTCCATCGATCCCGCCAGCGTCACCGTCCCCGCATTGACGAAGAAAATCGCGTCCGCATTGTCGATCGTGTTGAGCCGGTGCGCGATGATCACCTTGGTGGTGCTCGCCGGCAGGCGCTTGAGAATATCCTCCAGCAATTGCTCGGTCACCGTATCGATATTGGCCGTCGCCTCGTCGAGGATGAGCAATTCCGGATTGCGCAACGCCGCCCGGATAAAGGCGATCAACTGCTTCTGCCCCAGACTCATCGCATCGCCGCTCGACGACACCGAAGTATCCAGCCCCGCCTCGAACCGCGACAGCAGACTATGCAGTCCCGCGCTTTCCAGCGTTTCCACCAACACCGCGTCCGGCTTGCCCACATAAGTCGGATTGCCGTAGATAATGTTGTCGCGCACCGTGCCGGTGAACAGGAACGGCTCCTGCAAGATGAACCCGATCTTGGCCGCGCGCTCCTCCGGCGTATAGCCGCGGATATCCCGCCCCTCCAGCCGCACCGTTCCCGAACTCGGATCGTAAAGCCGCGCCATCAGCGACGCCGTCGTGGTCTTGCCACCGCCGGTCGGCCCGATCAGCGCATAGGTCTTGCCGCGCTCCAGCGCAAAAGTGATCCCACTCAGCACATCCTTGCCATCGGGATAGCGGAACGACACGTTCTCGAACGCCATCACGGCGTCTGACACGACCGCCTCGGACGGCACCACCACCATGTCCGATTGCAGCGCCAGCACTTCGGAAATCCGGTCCAGCCCCGCCAGCGCTAGTTGCAGCGACGACCAGATCGACGCCAATTGCCGCAGCGGATTGTAGAAATTGGTGACGTAGAGCAAAAACCCGATCAACAGGCCGGTGGTCATGTCACCCGCGTCGATCAGCATGATGCCATAACCCAGCACGATCAGCGTCCCCAGCGTCGCCGCCAGCCCATAGAGCGGCAGGAAAATATTGCTGGCCACCCCGGCGCTGACCGACGCCGAATAGTTGACATCATTGGCGACTGCGAACTTCTGCCGGAAATAATCCAGCCGGTTGAAGGCCACGATCACCTTGAAATTGGCCAGGCTCTCCTGCACTTCCCCGCTCAGCCCGCCCAGCGTTTGCAGGCTCTTGAAGCTGGCCCGCTTGACCCAGGGCGACTGCAATTGCGTCGCGATCAGCACCAGAACCGCCGGCACCAGCGCCGCCGCGCCCAGCTTGATATTGAGCACCAGCAGCAAAATGCCCGCGCCCACGATCAGAAACGCATTGCCCAGAAACTGCATCAGCGCCTGGGCGAAAAACTGGTTCAGCTTGTCGGTATCGTTGTTGATGCGCGAGATCAGGTCGCCCGAACGGTTCTGGTTGAAGAACGCGACCGGCAGCTCCTGCAGCTTGGTGAAAATCGCATTGCGCAGGTTGAACAGGATGCGCCGCCCCACCCCGCCCATGGTGCGCGTCTGCGTATAGCTCGACACCAGCTGCACCAGGAACACAATCAGCAACAGGCCCGACCAGGTGAGCACGCCCGTATAGTCACCCTTGGAGATGAACTGATCCACGATGTGCCCGATGATGAACGGCGCGGTCAGCGCCATCGCCGAGGTCACCGCGATCGCCGAAAAGGCAATCCCGATATTGCGCCATTCATCGGCCATGAGTGGCAGCAACCGGGCTAGGCCGGTCCAGATCGACTCTTTGCTTTCGCTGGCGTCCTTGGTGTTAAGCTTGTAGTTCATAGTCTTCGGTGCTTTGCTGCGAAGAGAAAATCTGCACGTATTCGGGCGAGCTGTGCATCAGTTCGGCATGCGTGCCCTCTGCCAGCACCTTGCCCTCCATCAGCAGCACGATCTGGTCATAATCCTCGACCGGCCCGATTTTCTGGGTCACCGAAATCAGCGTGATGCCCGGATAATTGGCCGTGACATTGGCGAGGATTTTCTTCTCCGTCCGCGCATCCACCCGCGCCGTGAAGTCGTCCAGCAACAGCACCTTGGGATTAAGCGCCAGTGCCCGCGCCAGCATGATGCGCTGCTTCTGCCCACCCGACAGAGAGGTGCCGCGCTCCGAAATCACCGTATCCAGCCCCGCCGGCAGCGTGCCGATGAAGTCATCCAGTTCCGCCGTTTCCACCGCCTTGGCTAGGCTCGCATCGTCCACGAGCGCGCTGAACGCGATATTCTCGCGCACCGACATGTTGAACGTTACGCTGTCCTGGAACACCAGCCCCACCTGCCGATGCAGCGCCTGCTTGTCATAGTCGGTCAGCACTCGCCCATCGACGGTGACGCGACCGCTTTGCGGCACCAGCAGCCCGCTGATCGCGAACAGCAATTGCGTCTTGCCCGCCGCCGTCGGCCCAATCACCGCAGTGCGCGTCCCCGCCTTCACCACCATGCTGACATCGTCCAGCGCATTGCGCTGGCCATACCGCACCGTCAGATGCTCCACCGCGATATCGCCGCGCAGCTCGACATCCACATTCCCCCACGGCTTGGGCGCTTCGCTCACCAGCACCTTGGCGATGCGCTCATACGATGCCGAAGCCTGCGCCACCACATTGCTCATGAAGCCGATGATGATGATCGGGAAAATCAGGATGCCCAGATAGCTGTTGAACGCGGTGAAATCGCCCAGCGTCATCGTGCCCGAAATCACCAGATGCCCGCCAAACGCCACGATCACCAGCGTCGCCAGATTGGTGCAGAATGTGATGATCGGGATCAGTGTCGAGAACATGCGCAAAATGCTCATGCCGATCGACTTGGCTTCGCTATTGGCCTCCAGAAACTTGGTATATTCGCTGGCCTGCGAATTCAGCAGCCGGATCAGCGACGAGCCCAGAATGCTCTCGTTGATGACCTTGTTCAGCCAGTCGATCGCCTCCTGCGACTTGCGGAACAGCTTTCGCACCCGGCTCAGCACGTAATAGAAACTAAACCCAATCACCGGCACCACGGTCAGCACCGCCAGCGCCAGTTGCCAGTCGATCAGCAGCAGCAAAATGCTCGCGCCGATGATCAGGAAAAACGACGACACGATCGATGAAATCGCCTGCGACACGAACGATTTGACCGCATCGACGTCCGACGTCAAATTCGTCAACAGCCGCGACGGCGTCACCGTCTGCACATAGGCAAAGTCCTGCCGCGAAATGGTATCCACCAGCCGGGCCCGCAAATCGCGCGCCACCCGCTCGGCCGCCACGGTCTGTACGATCGACTGCCCGTAAGTCAGGATGAACACGCCCGCCGCCAGCGTCAGGAACTCTTCAATCAGCGTGGTCAGCCGATAATCGGGCCCACCAACGCTGTCGATCGCCCGCGCGATCAGTTGCGGTCCGACCAGGTTCAGCGCGTTGCTGGCAATGGTCAGCCCAACCAGCAGCAAAATCCATGGCCAATAGGGGGTCAATAGCGGCAGCAGGCCGCCGGAACTGGGCTTACCCTTACGCCCTTCTTGAACAGACATGCGGCGCCTTTTCCCGGCCAATGCGACTCGCCGGCATCGTGATGTAAAAACCGGGTGGCTTTCCTATATCATGGTGGCCGGATTGAGGAACAAGCCATGCGCTCATCGCGCCAGGATACGGAAAAACATCGCGAAGCCATCATCGACGCCGCCGCGAGACTCGTGCGCGAAAAAGGCTTCGACAGCGTCAGCGTACCCGATCTGATGGCCGAAGTCGGCCTGACCCATGGCGGCTTCTACCGCCACTTTGCCTCCAAGGAAGCGCTGGCGCCGCTGGCCTTTGCGCGTGCCTTTTCGACGGTCGACGATTTCCTGGAAACCGCCACGACCAACCATCCCGCCGATCCGGAAGGCGCGTTGCGCGAGTTTTTCGCCACGTATCTCTCCCCGGCCCACCGCGACGACCCCGGCGGCGGTTGCGCCACCTCGGCCCTGGCGGGCGACGTTGCCCGCGCGGCGCCGGGCTGCGTAGCGCAACAGGCCTATGTCCAAGGTCTCGAGCAGACGATGGACAAGCTAGAAGCCGTCCGGGGCAACCCATCCGCCGAAGACCACCAGCAGGCGCTGGTCACGCTGTCCACCATGGTCGGCGCCCTGCTGCTCTCCCGCGCGACCCGTGGCACTGCCGTTTCCGACGACCTGCTGAGTGCTGCTCTGCAGGCCGTTTCGCCAAAACCGGAATAGCCCGAAAAATATCCGACCTCACCCCTTGTCGATTTAGATGATGATCATAATCTAAAGGCAGCCGGACGAGCCGTCCGGTATCGCGCCGCTCCGGCTGGCGCTGGGCTTAACGGAGAATTTCCATGTCCAATCCTTCCCTCGGCACCGCCCTGATCACCGGCGCGTCCTCCGGCATCGGCGAAGTCTATGCCGACCGCCTCGCCAAGCGCGGCTATGACCTCATTCTGGTCGCCCGCAATGTGGAGCGTCTCACGGCCCTCGCCACGCGCCTCAGCACCGAAACCGGCCGCAAGGTCGAAACCATTAGCGCCGAACTGGGCAACGCCGCCGACCGCAAGGTGGTCGAGGCCCGCCTGCGCGACGACGCCGCCATCACGCTGTTCGTCAACAATGCCGGCGTGATCCTTGGCGGCGGCCCACTGGCCCAGGCCAATGTGGACGAGCTGGAAACCATGCTCGACATCAACGTCACCGCGCTCACCCGCCTTGCCGCCGCGGCCGCCGCCGGTTTCGCCCAGCGCAAGCGTGGCATCATCGTCAACCTGAGCTCGCTGCTGGCCTTGCTCGACACGCCCCAGACTGCCGCTTACGGCGCCACCAAGGCCTATGTCCTCAGCTTCACCCATTCGCTCGATCTTGAATTGGCGCCGCAGGGTGTTCAGGTTCAGGCCGTCCTGCCCGGCTATACCCGCACGCCGATGATCGGCAACGGTGCCGGCATTCCCGATGAGCAGATCATGGAAGTGGAAGACCTGGTCGATGCGGCCCTTGCAGGCATGGATAACAAGGAGCTCGTGACCATCCCGGCCCAACATGGCGATAGCGACTATGCGCGCGTCGTCGAGGCGCGGACCAAGCTGCTGTCAGGGCTCGTGGCCAACCGCCCGGCCTCACGCTACGGCGTCACCAGCATCGCCGCCTGATTGTCGTCCGGCCGGGTTCGTCCCGGCCGGCCCCACCTAGCGCAAAAGCCGAATTCAATGCTAAGATAGGTCTCGCCCGCCGCTTCTCCAGCCGCGCGCGAGACCCATTCAGATCGGAATTCGCAATGCGATACAAACCTTTAGGCGGGACGGGCTTGCTCGTTTCCGAAATCTGCCTCGGCACCATGACTTTTGGCGGCACCGGCGGCGGCATCTGGAGCAATATTGGCCAGCTCGATCAGAAGATGGCTGATGGCATCGTCGCCCGCGCGCTCGATGCTGGCGTCAACTTCATCGACACAGCCGACGTCTATTCCGAAGGCCTTTCCGAACAGATTACCGGTCAGGCCATGGTCAATTCCGGCCGCAAGCGCACCGACGTGGTTCTGGCCACCAAGGCCACCGGCGCCATGGGCCAGGGCCCCAACGATCGCGGCTCGTCGCGCGGCCACATCATGGATTCGGTCAAGGCCAGCCTCAAGCGGCTCAATACCGACTATATCGACCTCTACCAGATCCACTCGCAGGATTTCCTGACCCCGGTCGACGAAGTCGTGCGCGCCCTCGATGATCTCGTCCGCCAAGGCCATGTCCGCTACGTCGGCGTCTCCAACTGGGCCGCTTGGCGCATCATGAAAGCGCTCGGCCTGTCCGACAAGCACGGCTGGGCTCGCTTTGAAACCCTGCAGGCCTACTACACCATTGCGGGCCGCGACTTGGAACGCGATCTGGTCCCCCTGATCGAAGACCAGAAGCTCGGCCTGATGGTCTGGAGCCCGCTCGCCGGCGGCCTGCTCAGCGGCAAATACGACCGCGACGGCAATGCCCCCGATGGCTCCCGCCGCGCCAATTTCGATTTCCCGCCCGTCAACAAGGACCGCGCCTTCAACGCCGTCGATGTGATGCGCGAAATCGGCAACGCCAAGGGCGTTTCGGTTGCCCGCATCGCGCTGGCCTGGGTGCTGCACCAGAAGCACGTCATGTCGGTGATCATCGGCGCCAAGACCATCGAACAGCTCGATGACAATCTGGCCGCCACCGCAGTCAAGCTGACCGAGGACGAGCTCAAGCGCCTCGATACGGTCAGCGCCCTGCCTCCGGAATATCCCGGCTGGATGGTCGCCCGCCAGACTGCCGGCCGCATTCCGGGCCAATAATCGCTCAGCCCTTGCGACGCAGAGGCCGTTTGGAAACTCGCTTTGGTGAGTCAGCTGCCGTGGTTTTCGAGAACCGGAGCGCAGCGTACGTTTGTTACGTGAGCACCGGAAGCGCAGAAAACCGCGGCAGATGGCCGCCAAAGTAGAGTTTCCAGACGGCCTCTCAGATCAACCCGATCAGCCGCGCGGCCACGGCAAAGAGGGCCAACGCGACCACCCAGATCAGCCACTGCCCCGGCGCACCGCGCACCAGCACCGCCCGCTCGGGCGACTTCGGATCATAATAAACCTCGACGCTATCGCCGGGAACGAAGCGCTCCGCCTCCCGCTTCGCCAGCAGTGTGAAGCTGGCATAGGTCTGCGCCCCATAACTGGCCCGGTCGCTTTTATACGCGACCCCGTTGACCCGGTAGTCGTAGACCGTCCGGGACCGAAACATATACCAGTAGTACATGACCCCGTTGCCGCGCAGATAATAGCTTTGCACCTTGTCGACCTGCGATGATGCGACCACGCCCTCCACCTTTGGCCAGCTGAACGTCGCCTGCCCGCGCTGATAGATGGCGTTGGCAAACAGCGCCATGAAACCGGCCATCACCGTCACGAAAATTCCACCCGAGGTGCGCCCGTCCTGCGGCACGTACTGGGCGACGATCGCCCCCACATTCTCCGTCATCAGCATGGCCAGCACGGCAACCGTCGCAACCAGTGCGCCAATCAGGAAGGTGATCTCAAAGCCGCGCATCGACATCTCGCGCTCCAGCACGTTGTCGGTGGGCTTGTTGCGATCGTAAAACACCGTAACCTTCGCGCCGACGGGATACTTCGCCAGCTTCTCGGCCACCTGATAATTGCCCACGTCATGCGCAATGCTGATCCGATTGCCGGTTTGTTTCTTGCCATCGGCGTGAAACTCATAGGCAACGGTCGCAAAATTGCGGATTTCGGTGTCCACGGTCCGGTCGAGGCCACTGCCCGAGCTTCTGTCGACCCTGCGCGCTTCCGAGCGCGACGAGGTGATCTTGCCCGCTACCGCGGCCCAGATATTGGCGCGCTTGACCTCTGCATATTTCGTCGCCGCGGCCACCATGACCAAGCCGTCCATGGCCATCAGGATGCCGAATAGCAGCCATTTCAGTTCCATTTACGGGCACCCGGTCAGCGTGAAGACATCGAAGGCCTGGCTGTCCGGGTTGGCCTCGAGAAACGCGCTGAAGCCATGCAGCGCCCGGCCGAAATCGACGATCAGGATGCTCGCCGGCGCCGCCATGTCGACATCGTCGATCAGCCCGACCTTGCCCCCATCGATAGCGTAGACGGTACTGATATCCAGCAACTCCTCGATGCTCGGGTCGGGCCGCGCATTGTTGCCGGCGTTCCAGGTGATATCGCCAGCATAGGTGCGGACCACATTGGGCAGGGCGACATCGAACACCGCCATGGTCTGCGCCGCCTCATCCGGCCCCTTGGGATGAAACTGCATGGTCGCGCCCGAGACCGGCTCCACATAGTGCGCCTGGTCGAGTCGGCACTCCGCCCCATTGGCGGCAATTGCGACACTCGCAAAAGCCAGAATGCACGCTGTACGGAAAATCATGGACGCCCCCTGGACCGGCTCAAGCTTTCGGCCGGCGCAGTCCCTATAGTCGGGCCATCCTGTCGCGCCCCCCAATGGTCCGTTCAGCCTGGCTTCACATCCATCAAGGCATTGCTCGCCAACAACTTTCAGCGCTGCCGATGCGCCATCCCTGGAAATCTCATGTTCCCCATCCACCGCTCCTGGACCGCGCTGCTCGCTTTAGCCGTCAGCACCCTCGCTGCCTTCGGCGCCGAGACCGCGCCGCCGCCATTCACCTATACGGACATCAACACCGTGGTGCCGGGCCATCCCGAGCTGCGCTATTCCGACCTGCTGCGCCAACTGGTCCCCGACCTCCGCCTCAACGAGACCATCGCGACCGGCACCGCCCCGACCCAGCCGATCCCCCACGTCATGGGCAAACCCTTCGTCGCGCACTTCGACGCCACCGTCAGCTTCGCCTCCTTCGAGACCCGCACGATCCAATCCGAGGGCGCCAGCCGCCTGCTGATCCTGACGGCCGTCGGCCTGCGCACCAACCCGGATGATCCAGTACTGCTGCTGGCCTTCAGCGACGATGCCACTCCCAAACTGCTCGATGTCATGGATGTCAGCATGGGCGATACCGTCACCATCGGCCAACCCTTGCGCATTGGCGCCAAGGATCAAGCCATCGTCACGAGCAGCGATTATGCCAACGAGGGCCAGACCCAGAGCGCCGACACGCTGCTGTTCATGCGCAACGGCAAGTTCGACGCCGTCGGCGGCTTTTTCCGCACCGGCACCCTCCTTTGCGGCTTTGAACGCACGCAAACCCTCGACGTCACGACGCAGAAGCCGCCCACGGCTGGCCCCTATGACGATATTAAGGTGACGATCAACGACCTCGGTCACCCAACCAAGGACGGCTGCGCCCAACCCGTGGGCCTGGCCCCCTACACCGACCAATATTCCGCGCTGTTCCAATGGAACGCCGCCACCGGCTTTTTCGACGGCGACACCACCGAAATCGACAAGCTCAAAGACCTTAACGACACCCGCCAATAGGCGCCCACCCAACCTGGAATTCACCATGACCAAATTTGCCCTCCCCACCTTCGCCCTGCTGGCGCTGACCGTCCTGCTCAGCGCCCCCGCCTTCGCCCAGACCGGCGAGCCCTCCCGCCCCGCCGATGATCGCTGCGCCTGGGAAAAACTGTCCGACGCCAAAGTCGGCCTCTCCGCCTGGGTCGAACGCTGCGATTTCGGCGACCGCAAGATCGACCTGCATTTCGACGGCAACACCGTGGTGGAAAAGTACTCTGACGGCGGTGACGCCGAGCCAGTGATCCAGATTTTCGATCTCAAAGACGGCGAAACAGAAGAAGCGGGCCTGAACCGCATTTATGCCGAGCATACCGATCCCGCGACCGCCAGCCGTTGCGTCGCCGCAGACGCCGATTACGGCACCGTGCCGGCCGGCGTCCGCCGATATAGCTTCGTCCCAAATGCCGAATACGCAGCTGAACTGGAAAAGTCCGCTTCCCCCGACGAACTCCCCGAACCGCCATGCGGTGACCTCGGCGAGTGGCCAGACGGCATCCAGTATTTCGAGGCGCATGACAACGCGCACAAGATTTTGTTCGTCATTGCCGGCCAGGACGCACCCCTGTTCGACGAACAGACGCTGGAGCTGGTTTCGCCCTGATATGCTCTCACAAGAAATCCAGCATGCTGGCGAAACCCGGCATGCTGGACGCCGTTGATTCAATCATAATTTCTGATACAGATTTGTTATCAATCCGTCACATGCGAAGCTGTCCCCTATGAGCCGCAACTTTCTGGTCGTCGACCCCGAAGAGGATTTCGAGGTTCTCCGGGGCCTGGCGTCGACGATCCGGATCCGGATACTGAAGCTATTACATGTACATGGGCCGATGAACGGTAACGACATTGCCGAGAAACTGGACCTGCCGCAGTCGACGGTCTCCACCAATATCCAGATATTGGAAGAAGCCGGGCTGATCCGCACCGAAACCCAGAAGGCCCGCAAGGGCAACCAGAAAATCTGCCATTCGACCTTCGATGAAGTCTTGGTGATGTTTAAGGAAGACATCTCCCAGCAACGCTCCAACGGTATCGAAGTCTCGATGCCGCTTGGGCTTTACACCAGTTGCGAAGTTTCGGCTCCGTGTGGCCTCTGTTCCAGCGAGGGCATTATCGGCCTGCTCGACGTGCCCGATACTTTCCTCGATCCGGAGCGGATGAAGACCGGGCTGATCTGGTTCACGCGGGGATATGTGGAGTATCAATTCCCCAACAATGCCAAGCTGGCGCAGAACAAGATCGAGTCCATGGAATTCTCGATGGAGCTGTCCTCGGAAGTGCCCGGCACGTCCGCCGACTGGCCCTCGGACATTACCCTCTCGGTCAACGGCACCGAAATCGGCACCTGGATGTCACCGGGGGATTTCGGGGATAAGCGCGGCGTCTACACCCCCGATTGGTGGAAACTGAAGGGCAGCCAATACGGCAAACTCAAATCCTGGCGCGTCACCCATGACGGCAGCTTTGTCGATGGGATGAAGATTTCACCGATCTCGCTCGTCGACCTGGACCTCGAAAACCATCACTCGATCCGCCTGCGCATTGCCGTCAAGGCCGATGCCAAACACCCCGGTGGCATCAATATTTTCGGCAAGGGCTTCGGCAATTACGATCAGGATATCGTGCTGAGGCTGGAGACCGAACGCTGACACATCGTCGATAATTTCTCCCCCGCAGGTGCTTGCGCCGCCACGCCCCGTCACGTACAAACGCGACAACTGATATAAATCAGATAAACGGGACTACTGGGAGGATACGATGAAGGCGACGGTAACGGCGCATAAGGATTACACGATCTCGAAAATCGACGATCGTGTCTATGGGGCATTCCTCGAGCACCTCGGCCGCGCCATCTATGAAGGCATCTACGAGCCAGATCACCCCACGGCCGATGCCAATGGCATGCGCGGCGATGTGGCCAAGCTGGTCAAGGACCTCAATGTACCTGTCGTGCGCTATCCTGGGGGTAACTTCGTTTCCGCCTATAACTGGGAAGACGGAATTGGGCCGCGCGACGAGCGCCCGACACGCCTCGATCTGGCTTGGCACACTTCGGACAGCAATGCTGTTGGGGTGCATGAATTCGCCGACTGGTGCGCCACGGTCGGCACCGAGATGATGCTGGCCGTGAACCTGGGGTCACGCGGCGTCGACGAAGCCCGCAATTTCCTCGAATATTGCAACCATCCCGGCGGCTCCTACTGGAGCGATTTGCGCATCAAGAACGGCCGCAAGGAGCCCTTCAACGTCAAGATGTGGTGCCTCGGCAACGAGATGGACGGTCCATGGCAGGTCGGCCACAAGGATGCGGAAGAGTATGGCAAACTGGCCGCCAACACCGCCCGCGCCATGCGCATGTTCGACAGCTCGCTGGAGCTGATCGTCTGCGGCTCGTCTCATTCGGATATGATCAGCTTTCCCGATTGGGAGCGCATCGTGCTCGAGCATACCTATGATCACGTCGATCATATCAGCCTGCACATGTACTTCGCCAACCGCGACGACAATACGCCCAACTATCTCGGCCTGAGCGAAAAGTTGGACACCTACATCGAAACGGTGGCGGCGACCATCAAGCAGGTCAAGCACAAGAAGCGGTCGAAAAAGGACGTCACCATTTCGTTCGACGAATGGAACGTCTGGTACCATTCCAACAAGCAGGATCGCCAGATCCTCGATGGCAACAGCGGCTGGCCGCATGCTCCGGGCCTGCTCGAAGACATCTACAACTTCGAAGACGTGCTGATGGTCGGCCTGATCCTCAACACCTTCATCCGCCGCTCGGACGTGGTGAAGATCGCCTGTATCGCCCAGTTGGTGAACGTCATTGCCCCTATCATGACGGAAAAGGGCGGCCCTGCCTGGGCCCAGACGATCTACTATCCCTACTACTTCGCCTCGATCTTCGGTCGCGGGACGGCGCTGCAGCTCGTCACTAACTCGCCCGGCTACGAGACGACCCACGCAAAGGACACCGCATTCGTTGACGTCTCCGGCGTCCACAACGAGGCTGATGGCACGCTGAGCTTCTTCATCGTCAATCGCCACACCAGCGAGAGCATCGACACGGAAGTCAGCCTGCAGGGCTTTGGCACGGGCACCGTCATCGACCATCAGGTCATGACCCATCCGAACCTCAAGGCCGTCAACACCGCCGGCGATCAGAACGCCGTCGCGCCCCGCAAGGGCAACGGCGCCAGCATCGACAACGGCACGCTCACCGTCAGCCTGCCCCCCTATTCTTACCAGATGGTCCGCGTAAAGGTCTGACGCGCCAAAGCTTCCACCGACCTGACAATGGGCGCACCGGCAAAGGTGCGCCCATTCGTATTGTTCATCATGGTTTCGGGTTCATATCACGTAGTACGTTGACTTACTCGCCTTATGCGCTAGCATGATCTCACAGTGCTGGAGGGCACTTTCGACCGGAGAAGCCGAATGGCGCTCCACCAAGGGAGGATAAAAAATGGATAGACGTGGCTTTATGGTGGGCACCGCCGTCGGTGCGCTTATGTTGGCGGCCAAGGGCCTGGCCTATGGTCAGGACGAGGCAGCGGCACCGTCGCTGACCGATTTCCCGCGTAATGAAACGCTGATCATCAATAATCCGGAAAACCCGTCGGTCAACCCGAGCAACTTCAACCTGTGGGTTGCGGGCAACGGCGTATCCAATTCCAACGGCACGCATCAGTTGGTGCTCGACACCCTGTGGTTCATCGACCCTGACAATGGCCTCAAGGGCTCGATGTACAATGAACTCGCCAGCGAGCCATGGAAGTACAACGCCGAATTCACCGAGATGACCGCCAAGCTGCGCAAGGGCGTGCTGTGGAGCGACGGTGTCGAATTCACCGCCGCCGACGTCAAGTACACGGTGGAAACCCAGATCGCCAATCCGGGCATGACCTGGAGCGCGCCCTTCGCCGACGCCATCGACACTGTCGAAACGCCGGACGACTACACCGTCGTCTTCAAGCTCAAGAAGGCCAATGCCCGTTTCCATGCCCTGTTCACCGTTCGCTGGAACGGCGCCTGGATCATGCCCAAGCACGTGTTCGAGAAGCAGGCCGACGTCAAGGCGTACGACTTCAACCCACCGGTCGGCCTTGGCCCATACACGCTGCACTCGTTCGATCCGAACGGCGCCTGGTACATCTGGGAAAAGCGCAAGGATTGGGACAAGACCGCCATGGCCGAATGGGGTGAACCCGGGCCGAAATACGTCATCTATCGCTCGATCCCCAACAACGACAAACGCCTGATCGAGATGGTCAACGGCGATCTGGACATGATCCACGATCTGTCGCCGGAAGGCATGTTCGCGCTGGCCAAGCAGGACCAGACCGCTCGCGGCTGGTTCCCGGGCTTCCCCTATGCCCATCCCGATCCGACCCTGCCCATGGCGATCTTCAACAATCAGAACCCGATGTTCCAGGACAAGCGCGTCCGCTGGGCGTTGACGCTGATGCTCGATCCGCTGGAAATGTCGATGGCCTCCTATCGTGGCGCGGCGACCCTTTCGGCCATCGCCATGCCGCCGACCGGCACCCACACCGACGACTACCATGGCCCCTTGCAGGACTACCTGGTTGCCTACGAACTCGATACCGGCAAGCAGAAGATCAAGCCATACGACGCCACCGTCGGCACCCGCATCGCCGAAATGGTTCGTCCGCAATTTGGCGACGCCGTGCCGACCGACGAAAAGGCCATCCACAAGTCCTTCGGCTTCGGCTGGTGGAAAAAGGACCTCGCGGCCGCCGGCGAACTGCTGGAAGCCGCTGGCCTCACCAAGCAGGGCGATCAGTGGATGCTCGCGGACGGCACGCCGTTCAAGTTCACCCTCAAGACCTTCCCCGATGGCGTGATCAATCGCCTTGGGACCGACATCGCCCAGCAATGGACGCAGGCCGGCGTCCAGACGACCGCGGAAACCGTGCCGAACATTTTCGGCAACGAGCTTCCCTTGGGTGATTATGAAGTCGCCATGGGCTGGTCGATCGAAACCTGGGGCGGCAATCCCGACCTCTCGTTCTTCCTCGATAGCTGGCACTCGTCCTATGTGGCCAAGCCTGGCGAACGCCAGACGCAGCGCAACTGGCAGCGTTGGACCAATCCGGGCCTCGATCCGATCATCGAAAAGATGCGCGTCACCGAGTTCACCGATCACGACGCCAACGTGGCGCTGGGCAACGAGTTCATCAAGCTGATGATCGACGAAATGCCGGTGATCCCGATCATGTCGTTCAACGTGTTCTCGGCTTACAGCACCCGCTACTGGACAGGCTTCCCGGCCGCCGAGTCCAATCCTTACGCCAACATCGTCAACAACTGGTCGAACTCCAAGTTCATCCTGACCCAGTTGAAGCCGACCGGCGCATAGAGCCTTTAGGAAATGTGCGTCGCGTTTGTCCGCTTCGGAAGCGCGACGCACCAAGGACCTAACCGCCCTCCCCCGCCCCAGGCGCTCGGCTTTGCCGGGCGCCTGACCAGAGGACCTTGCCGACGATGAAGGCCTATCTTCTTTTCGCCCTCAAGCGATTCATCCAACTGCTTGCCGTTATCTTTGCCGGATGCTCGATCGCCTTCGTGGTATCGCATCTGTCTCCCATCAGCCCGGTTGAATCCATCATCGGCCGGGTGAGCGGACAATCCAGCTACAGCCCCGAGGCCATCAAGTCGCTGCGCGATACGTTGACCGAATTGTTCGGCCTCAACGTGCCGCTGCACGAACAGTATTTCAATTTCCTGCGCCGCCTGCTCGCGTTCGATTTTGGCCCCTCGCTTATGGCTTTTCCCCGACCCGCCATGGAACTGGTGATGCTCGCCATGCCCTGGACCTTCGGCCTGCTGATGGTCTCGACGGTCTTGACCTGGCTGATCGGCAACATCGCGGGAGGCCTCGCGGGCTATTACCAGAATTCCAAGATCCTCAAGACGCTGGGTATTCTGGCCATCGCCGTGCAGCCTATCCCCTATTACATCGTCGCGTTCCTGCTGGTCATCGTCTTTGGCTTCTTCTGGCCGGTGCTGCCGATCAGCGGCGGCTTTGCGATGAATGTGCGCCCTTCCTGGACACCTGAATTCGTCCTGTCGGTGCTGCACTATTCGATCCTGCCGGCGGCTTCGCTCGTCATCGTGGGCATCGGCACCTGGTTTTTGGGCATGCGCGCACTGGTGTCCAATATCGTCACCGAAGACTATGTGACCTTTGCCGAGCTCGGTGGCGTCAGGCGCAATCGCATCGTCTTCAGCTACGTCATCCGCAACGCGATGGTGCCGCAATTGACCTCGCTTGCCATGACCCTGGGCGGCATTTTTTCGGGCACCATCATCACCGAGCAGGTGTTCGGCTATCCTGGTCTGGGCAGTCTTCTGGTCACCGCGGTCAATGCCGGCGACTCTGCCACCACTCTGGCGGTGTCCTGCATCGCCGTGATCGCAGTTGCCAGTGCCATCTTCATCATCGATCTCGTGCACCCCCTGATCGACCCGCGCGTTCGGGCGGAGTAGTCCATGTTTGCAGTCCTGCGCGACCTCGTCCGCTACAATATCGAATTCACCATCGGCGCCATCCTGGTCGCGGTGATAGTCATCTTCGCCGGCCTGAGCTTCTTCTCGCCGGTCGATCCGACCCAGGTCTATCTCGCCATTCCCGACCAGCCGCCAGGCGCACAATACTGGTTCGGCAGCAATTCGCGCGGCCAGGACATGTTCTGGCAACTTAGCTTCGCCTTCCGCAACACCCTGACTTTCGGGCTGACCGTGGCGCTGCTGTCGCGCATCCTCTCGATCGGCGTGGGCCTGGCGGCCGGCTATCTGGGCGGCTGGGTCGATCGGGTCCTGATGTTCATCAACGACATCTTCGTCGCCATCCCGATCTTTCCAATCCTGATCCTGTTCTACTTCGTCATGCGCAGTAATCTGAACGGCTTTACCCTGGCTTTGGTCATGGCCTGCTTCGGCTGGCCCTATGACGCGCGCCTGATCCGTTCGGTGACGCTGGGCCTGCGCCATCGCGAGTTTACCCGGCAGGCGGTGTTTGCCGGCATGTCGCCGGTCAAGATCATGCTGCAGGAACACCTGCCCTATGTGATGCCGATCATTTTCGCCACCACCATGGCCAATATGATCTGGTCGATCGGGCTGGAAGTGACCCTCGCTGTTCTTGGCTTCACCAATATCAATATCCCCACCGTGGGCACGACGCTGTACTGGGCCAACAATCACTCGGCCATGGTGGTGGGCGTGTGGTGGTGGATCCTGATCCCGGTGATCATCGTCGTGCTGCTGTTCATCGGGCTGTTCCTGCTGGCCGTCTCGCTCAACGAATATATCGACCCGCGCAGCCGCCTGCGCCGCATGGGAGCATGACCATGGCCCAGGACAACAAACGCCGCGATATCCTGACGGTCGAGGGCCTCAAGGCCTATTACCAGATGAGCTATTTTGGCGTGGACCGCGAAGTGCGCGCCGTCGACGACATCACCATGACCGTGCGCCGCAACGAGATTTACGGCATTGCGGGAGAAAGCTCTTCTGGCAAAACGTCATTTATCAAAGTGCTGGCAGCGGCTTTGCGGCCACCCTTCCGCGTCGTCGCCGGCTTGGTGAAATATGACTTTTCCAGCGGGCCGGTGGACGTGGCCAAGGCAACGGACGCGCAGATCGAAGCGATCCGCTGGCGGCATCTGAGCTACATCATGCAAGGCTCGATGAGCGTGCTCAACCCGGTGCGACGCATCGGGCGGACCTTTGAGGATTTTGCTGCGCGGCCACTCGGGCTCAAGGGCAGGGCCTTCGAGGATCGCGTTGTTGCGCATCTGGAAAAGCTCAAGCTGCCCGCCGACGTTTTGCGGGCCTATCCGCATGAACTGAGCGGCGGCATGCGCCAGCGCGTCACCATCGGATTGGCGACCGTCTGCCGTCCCGAATTTATCATCGCCGACGAGCCCACCACGGCGCTCGACGTGGTGGTGCAAAAGGAAGTGCTGAGCCTGATCCGCGACGTGCAGCAGGAAATGGGCTCTTCCGTGGTGTTCGTCACTCACGACATGAGCGTGCACGCCAATATGGCCGACCGCGTGGGCATTATCTATGCCGGCCGGCTGGTCGAAGAAGGCCCCACGCGCCAGATGTTCTTCGCGCCCAAGCATCCTTACACGGCGCACCTCGTGGCCAGCCTGCCCCGCATCGGCGACACCACGCAGCGCCCCGCCCTTGAGGGCCGCCCGCCGAGCCTGGCCGCGCCGCCCAGCGGCTGCCGCTTTCACCCGCGCTGCCCGCTCGCAATCGACAAATGCAAGACCGACGTGCCGCCGCTGGAAACCGTGGCGCCCGATCATCGCACCGCCTGCTGGCGTTGGCAGGACGTCAAGCCGCTGGTCGCGCCGCACGCCGCCCATGGAGTGCCAGCATGACCACCCTGCTCAATGTCGACAACGTCTCCAAGACTTTTGCTATGGGCGGCGTGCTGTCGCGCAAGACCACGGCTGCCGTTCAGGACGCCAGCTTTTCTCTGGCTGCTGAAAAGCCAGAGATTTTCACCATTATCGGCGAGAGCGGATCGGGCAAGACCACGCTGGCCCGCATGATCCTGGGGCTGGAAACGCCCACGAGTGGCAGTATCACCTTCCGCGGCAAGCCTGTGGGCGGCGCCACCAAGGCCGAACGCATGGCGTTCATGTCGGCCGTCCAACCAGTGTTCCAGAACCCGTTCGAGGCCTTCAACCCGCTCAAGCAGATCGACCGCTATCTGGAATCCACGGCGCGGACTTTTTTGGGCCTAAAGGATCGGACTGCCGTCGACGCCGCAATGGATGGAGCCTTGCAGAAGGTTGGGCTGAGCCTGGCCGAAGTGAAGGGGCGCTATCCCCATGAAATGAGCGGCGGGCAATTGCAGCGCGCGGCGATTGCCCGAGCGCTGATCCCCAATCCACCATTGCTGATCGCCGACGAGCCGGTGTCGATGGTGGATGCCTCACTGCGCATGTCCATCGTCAACCTGCTCAAGGCCCTGCGCGACGATTTTGGGGTGTCGGTGATCTACATCACCCACGACCTGGCGACGGCCTACTACATCTCCAACCGGCTCATCATCATGCAGCGCGGGCGGATCGTGGAAATGGGCGACGCGCGCACCGTGCTGGAAAACCCCGAACATCCCTATTCGCGCCTCCTCAAGGCCTCGGTACTATCCACCGAGGATGCCGGAGACGGTAAGCTCGCCACCAATCCGGATATGGTGGCGCTGGCCACAAGGCTGGCGACGGCGCCAGGCGGGCAACTGGTCAGCCGCCCCGATGGTCGACTGGTGCGGGTGTATGACGCGGCATGACCGTCGCCCAGGCCGGGGATCAGGCCAGCACTACGCTCATCAATAGCAGCATCGAACTCCGGACCACGATCCCCGCCAAGGCGCCTCATTGCTTCGCCTCGACTGGTAACTGCCGGAGTTCCGAGCGCGCTCACCCTCCCCGGGGCGCGCTCATTTTCTAATTTGGGGGCTCGCAGCGTGTTTGGCACCGCCACCCACCGACCTTCAACGCCCCACCCACTCGCCTCAAGCGCCCACCCACCCACCTTCAACGCCCGACCCACTCGCTTCACCCCTCACACCCACCGGCCTTCCCGCGGGCTTGACCCGCGGGCCTCCACCAGCATGGCACAAGCGGCCAATGGCCCGCGGGTCAAGCCCGCGGGAAGACCGGTGGTGGTGGTTGCATCGAGTGGGGATCACCCAAAGCCAATCTCCGCGCTTGAACCCTATCGATGATCTTCCGCAATCATCGCCGCCGCCTTCGACCCGATCGCCATGGCCGGCGCATTGGTATTTCCCGAGGGAATGAACGGGATAATCGAGCAATCGATGACTCGCAGCCCCTCGACGCCACGCACCCGCAGCCTCTGATCGACCACCGCCATCGGATCGCCATCCGGCCCCATGCGCAGCGAGCCCGAGGGATGGTAATTGGTCTTGACGGTCTGGCCGGCAAACTGAGTCAGGCTGTCCTCGTCCTGCACCGCTCTGCCCGGCAAAAGTTCCTCGGCGATCTTGGACTTGAACGGCTCGGTTTCGAGTAACTGCCGCGCCACCTTCAGCGACGCCAGCGTCAGCCGCAGGTCATCCGGATGCCCAAAGAAATTGCAGTTCACCAGCGGCTGATCATCCGGGTTCGCCGAGCGCAGCCTGACGCTGCCACGCGCCTTGGGCCGCAGCAGGCATGAGGTGAATGTGACCCCATAAGTTGGCTTGGCCGAGGATACGTCGCGGTCGAGATACACGATGGGCGCGCAATAGAGCTGGATCGTCGGCCGCTCGCCGCCGTCGGGATCATAGAACAGGCAGGCCTCGATGCCGGTGGTGGTCACCGGCCCCGAATTGAACAGCAGATACTGCAACCCATTCCGAACCATCGGCCAGCCCTTGTCTTCGCCGAAATAGCCGGACTTGCCTTTGGTAGTGGCGATGACCGGGACCTCATGGTGATCCTGCAAATTGGCGCCCACGCCGGCGATATCGGCCACCACATCCACCCCATGCTCGCGCAGGTGGTCGGCCGGCCCGAGCCCCGACAGCATCATCAGCTTGGCGCTGTTATAGGTCCCCGCCCCGACCAGCACTTCGCGCTCGGCATGCATCGTATGACTGACGCCGCCCCTGGTATAGCTGACGCCAACCGCGCGACCGTTCTCGATGACAATCCTGTCCACCCGCGCGCCGGTGACGATGCTCAGTCGATCATCGCCCGACAGCGGATCGAGGAACGCCTTTTTGGCGTCCGAACGCTCCTTGTAGCGGCCCCATTGCCCATAGGTGTGCTGCATGATGCCAACGCCGTTTTGGCGAGCACCGTTGAAATCGGGGTTGAATTCATGACCCAGGCCCTGTGCCGCGAGCAGGAAATCCTGCGTGGTATCGGCAATATGGCCGGGCTCTGAGACCCGTAAATTGCCGCCGATGCCATGGAATTCATTATTGAACTTGGTGTTGGCCTCGATGCCTTTGAAGTGCGGCAGCATGTCCGCGTAGGACCATTCGGTCTCGTTGCCCAAATGGGCCGCCCAGCCGTCATAGTCCTCGCGCTGCCCGCGCATATAGACCATGGCATTGACCGCACTGCCGCCGCCCAAGGCTTTGGCCACCGGCACGATCGGCCCGCGCCCGCCCAGTTGTGGCTGCGGCACGGTATGGTGCATTTCGAGGAAGTCCTCGCGCGCCAGGTACTTCATGTAGCCGGCGGGATAGGCCATCAGTTTGGCCGTGTCGCGCGGCCCGCGTTCGAGGATCAATACCGAAAAACCGAACTCTCGCACCAGCCGCATCGCCGCCACCGAGGCCGCCGAGCCGCCGCCCGCGATGATGAAGTCGTAGGTTTTGGCCATTACGCACCAATCTCCGCCAGCCGCCGTGCCTGTCGCACCAGCAGCAGTTCCACGTCCGCCACATCCAGCGCCGACATCACCGGCCGCGGCTTGCGCAGCGCCCCCGATTTGATGACGCCGCGCTTGGCCAGCACGTATTTGCGCGCCGCCAGCCCGATGCCCTGCTGCTGCTCGTAGCGCGCCAGCGGCAGGTAGGCGTCGAAGATATCATGCGCCCGCTCGACATTGCCCTTGGCGAATTCGGCGACAACGCCAACCATCATCTCCGGATAACAAAACCCGGTCATCGCCCCATCGGCACCGCGGCTCATTTCCTCGGGCAGGAATAGCCCGCCATTGCCGCAGAGGATCGAGATCCGCCGCGTTTCGCCCTTGTCGCTGGCGGCGCGGAGAGCCGTAATCTTGGACAGGCCCGGCCAATCCTCATGCTTGAGCATGACGCAATTGGGCACGTCGCGAATGATCCGGTCGATCACCTTGGGGGCAATCGTAACATTGGTGGTCAGCGGATAATCCTGCAGCACGAACGGGATATCTCCCAACGCCTCGCCGACCGACTGGTAGAAGGCAAAACTCTGATCGTCGGTCTTAATGGTCCAGGGTGGCGCCACCATGACGCCCGCCGCGCCCTGGTCCATCACGGTCCGTGCCAGCTCTGTCATCGGCGCGAGGCCGGGTGCCGAAACGCCGACCACGACCGGCAGGCGGCCACCGAGGCGCTTGAGCACGCGCTCCACCACTTGCGCCGACTCGGCTGAAGTCAGCTTGGGCGCCTCGCCCAATTGCCCGAGCACGGTGATGCCGCTCACCCCGGCGCCTTCGTAGAAATCCAGCATGGAATCGACGCTCGCCAGGTCCAATGCGCCATTATCCTCGAACGGGGTCACCGCGATGACGTAGACGCCCTTGGCCTGTTCATTGAGGATTGCCATGCGTGATCTCCAGATGGTGCCGCGAGCGGCGGCCGATGGTTCGGTATCGGCCAGAGGCCGCCGCAGGGCAAGCCGTGCGCAGGCGCCCTGGGCGGTTTTGCCCGACCAATTCGACCGGCAGCAAAAATCGCTGTAGGATGAGCATCGTTACGTGGAGACGACCTTGGCCGCAGCGACCCAAACCGAACAAATCGCTATCGAGCACGACGATCTCAGCATCGCCCGAGCGCTGGAAGAGGACATCATCTTCGGCCGTCTCGCCCCCGGCACGCGGCTGACCGAAGATACGCTGCTCGCCCGCTTTGCCGTGACGCGTCACTTCGCGCGCCAGGCATTGGTGCAGCTTGAGGCCATGGGCATCGTGGTGCGCGAACGCAATCGCGGCGCCACCGTGCGTTCGCTGACGCCCAAACAGGTGCAGGAAATCTACGACGTGCGCGAACTGTTGCAGCGGCAGGCGGCGCTGTGGATTCCGCTGCCGGCACCCGCCGCGTTGATCGCCGAACTCGAAGCCATCCACCAAGAGCATGGCCGGCATATGGAAGCCGGCTTCCTGCGCGGCGTGCACGAGGCCAATGACCGCTTCCATCTGACGCTGTTCGGCGCCTGTGGCAATGCGCATCTGGTGCAATCGATCGAGCTCTATATGCGGCTCAGCCTGCCGGTGCGCGCCAACACTATGGGCGATAAGGAGTCCCTGCGCATCGCGCACCAACACCACGCCATGATGATCGACATGCTGCAAGGCCACGATAATTGGGTGCTGGCGCAGCTCTGCGTCGATCACTTGCAGCCGAGCAAGCAGCGCTATCTGGAGCGGGTGAGGTAAGTCCCCTCAGTCGACACCTCCCCCTTCCAGGGGGAGGATCAAGGTGGGGGTCGTATCTGCCGGATTTGGGCTCTCACACCCCCACCCAGCCTCCCCTGTAAGGGGGAGGAGCCGCTTAGTGCTAACCCTACGCCACTTGCGCGAACCGCTCGTCAAACGCATAACCGGCGCCGCGCACCGTGCGGATCGGGTCGCTTTCGCGACCGCGATTGATGGCGCGGCGGAGACGGCCGATATGGACGTCCACAGTACGCTCATCGACGTAAACGTCATTGCCCCAAACGCCGTCGAGCAATTGCTCGCGCGAATAGACCCGGCCCGGATGACGCATCAGATATTCGAGCAGGCGATATTCCGTCGGCCCCAGATGCACGTCGCGGGTGGCGCGGCGGACGCGGTGGGTGGTGCGGTCCAGCTCCAGATCGCCCACCTTGAGCGCGGCGGTGACCAGGTTCGGATTGGCCCGGCGCAGCAGCGCGTGAATGCGCGCCAGCAGTTCGGGCACCGAGAACGGCTTGACCACATAGTCGTCGGCGCCAGTGGCAAGGCCGCGCACGCGCTCTTCTTCCTCGCCACGCGCGGTGATCATGATGATCGGCACCCGGGCAGTTTCCTCGCGGGCGCGCAGACGTCGGCACAACTCGATGCCGGAGACTTCGGGCAGCATCCAGTCGAGCAGGATCAGGTCCGGCAATTTATCCTGGATGCGTTCCTGCGCCTGATCGCCGGTTTCGGCGGTCAGGACGCGGAAGCCCTCGGCCTCAAGATTGTAGCGCAGGAGGATCGAGATATCTTCCTCGTCCTCGACGACAAGTATCGTTGCGGGCATTGTTGTGCTCCCAAGGTCGCTCGGCCGCAGCCGGCTACGCCTTGATCTGGGTCCGCTGAAGTTCCTGCACGTCGGCCGTCAATTGCTTGCCGGTCTGCAGGTAATAGGCGCGTTCGGCGATGTTGGTCGCGTGGTCGCCAATGCGCTCCAAATTCTTGGCGCAGAACAGCAGATGCGTGCACTGCGTGATGTTGCGCGGGTCTTCCATCATGTAGGTCAGCAGCTCGCGGAACAGCGAGGTGTGCATGGCATCGACCTCGTCGTCGCGATTGCACACCTCGATGGCGGCTTCGGCGTCGCGGCTGGCATAGGCATCCAGCGCATCCTTGATCTGGCGCAGCACCAGATTGGTCATGTTGCGCACGCCATTGTAGAACGTGGGCTGCAGGCTGAGGCCTTCCAGCTTGAGCGAGCGGCGGGCCAGTTGCTTGGCCATGTCGCCGACCCGTTCCAGATCGGACGCGACGTGGATCGAGGTGATGATGGCGCGCAGATCGCTGGCCATCGGCTGGCGGCGGGCGATCATCGACACTGCCATATCGTCGATGCGGCGCTGCATGTCGTCGATACGCTGATCGGCGATGATGGTGACATCGGCCAGCTCGCGGTCGAGCTTGAGCAGCGCCTTGGTGCCGTTCTCGATGGCGACTTCGACCTGGCCGCCCATCTCGGCGATCAACTGGGCAAGCGTAGTCAATTCGTCGGTATAGGAGCTGACGATATGTTCTGGGGACGTGGTGGCCATGGCTTTATCCTCGAAATTTGTGGAGGGCATTAGGAGGTCGAGGTTCGTGTCAGGCCGAGGCGAAAATGGCGCCTATCGAGAACCGGAGCGGAGCGTACGTTTGGTACGTGAGCACCGGAAGCGCAGATAGGTGGCATTTGCAGCCCGGCTTGGCACGAAGATCGGCCTCCTAACCGATGCGGCCCATGATGTAGTCCTGGGTCTGCTTGTTGATCGGGTTGGTGAAGATGTCTTCGGTGACACCCTCCTCGATCAGCTTGCCCAGATGGAAGAACGCCGTCTTCTGGCTTACGCGCGCAGCCTGCTGCATCGAGTGGGTGACGATGACGATGGTGTAGTTCTCGCGCAATTCATCGATCAGCTCTTCGATGATGGCCGTCGCGATCGGATCGAGCGCCGAGCAGGGCTCGTCCATCAGGATGACTTCGGGGCCGACGGCGATGGCGCGGGCAATGCACAGGCGCTGCTGCTGGCCACCGGACAGGCCGGTGCCGGGCTCGTTGAGGCGGTCCTTGACCTCTTCGAACAGCCCCGCCTTGCGCAGGGACGAAATCACGATCTCGTCGAGATCGGTCTTGGAACGGGCCAGGCCATGGATCTTGGGGCCATAGGCGACGTTCTCATAGATCGACTTGGGGAACGGATTGGGCTTCTGGAACACCATGCCGATACGGGCGCGCAGTTCCACCACGTCGAGGGACTGATCGTAAATGTCCTCGCCATCCAGCTCGATCAAGCCGCCAACCTTGGCGCCTTCGATCGTGTCGTTCATGCGGTTGATGCAACGCAGGAACGTGGACTTGCCACAGCCCGAAGGTCCGATGAACGAGGTCACCGCACGGTCGGGAATGTCGATTGAAATGCCGAACAGGGCCTGCTTGGCGCCGTAGTGGACGGTGACGTCCTTGGCATGCAGGCGGATCGGGCGTTCGAGCATATCTGTCGGGTTCATGGCACTATTCACTGATGTCTGCGTCATCTTAACCTTGCCAGCCAGCATGTCCATTTGAGTGTCTCCGGAATTGTTTTGCGTCATGCCCGGCGCTCCAGCCGGGTGCGCAGGAAGATGGCGACGGCGTTGAGCAGGATCATGAAGGCCAGCAGCACCATGATGGCCGCCGAGGTGCGTGATTCAAAGAAGTTGCGGTTTTCATTGCCCTGCCAGAGGAAGATCTGCACCGGCAGCGCGGTGGCCTGATCCAGCGGCGTCGCCGGCACCGAAGCCACGAAGGCGTTCATGCCGATCAGCAGCAGCGGCGCCGTTTCACCCAGCGCCTGCGCCACGCCGATAATGGTCGCGGTCAGGATCGAGGGGAAGGTCACCGGCAGCACATGGTGGAACACCATCTGCGTCTTGGAGGCACCCATGCCGAGCGCCGCCTGGCGCAGCGACGGAGATACGCCCTGCAATGCACCGCGGGTGGCGATGATGATGGTGGGCAGTGTCATCAGGGTCAGCACCAGGCCGCCGGCAAGCGGCGCCGAGAGCGGCAGGTGGAAGGTGTTGATGAACAGCGCCGCCCCGAGCAGGCCGAAGACGATGGAGGGCACGGCCGCCAGATTGTTGATATTGACCTCGATCAGATCGGTCCAGCGCGACTTGGGCGCGAACTCCTCGAGATAGATGGCGCTGGCCACCCCGATCGGCACCGCCAGGATAATGACGATCAGCATCATGAACAGCGAGCCCATGAAGGCGCCGAGCAGGCCCGCCGAGGCAGGAGCCGCGCGGCTATCGACGTTGGTGAAGATGCTCCAGGCAAAACCGTTGGAGATCGTACCGTTGTCGACGAACTGATCGATCAGCGTGCGAGCCGGAGGTGTCAGCTGCTGCTGGGCATCGCTGGCATCGCGGGAGATATTGCCCTTGATCCAGTTGGCCGCATTGGCCGACGCCAACACGTCGATCTCGGTCGTCTTGCCCAGCAGCGATGGGTCGGCGACGAAGCGTTCGCGGATGGTGTGGCGGCTATCGGTTTCAGCGATGGACAGCAGGTCCTTGCTGTCGATTTCGTAGCCGGCCGGCGCTGCGGCGCGCAGCGAGGCTTCGACCACCTTGTTCCAGTTCAGCAGCGCAACCTTGCGCTGCCAATCTAGGTTCGCCCGGTTGAAATCGGCATCCGACTGGCCAGCGGCGCGAACCGGGGCCGGATCGATCTTGACGATGGCCGGGTCGTAAGTAACCGTCAGATGCAGATTGGCCTGGGTGAAGGCCGGGATGCCCTTGACCAGCACGTCGGCGAACAGGATCGCCACGAAGCCTAGTGCGAGAATGATGGCCCCCACGCCCGACCATTTGAAGATGGCCTCGGTGGTGTGCCGCTTGCGCAGGCCGTCACGGATCAGTTTGGTGCGGTCGCGCGAGGCCTGGAGGCCGGTCGAGATCGCGGAAGCTGTGGTATTGGCCATGATTATTCGTACTGCTCCCGGAAGCGGCGGACGATGTAGAGCGCGACAATGTTGAGCACCAGGGTCATCACGAACAGGGTGAGCCCCAGCGCGAAGCCGACCAGCGATTGTGGCCCAGCGAAATCGGTATCGCCGGTGAGCTGGTTGACGATCGAGACGGTGATGGTGGAGACCGGCTGCAGTGGATTACCGCGGAGGACCGGGCTGTTACCCGCTGCCAGCACCACGATCATGGTTTCCCCGATGGCGCGGCTGATGGCGAGGAGGAACGCGCCGACGATACCGGGAAGAGCGGCCGGCAGCAGCACGTTGCGGATGGTTTCGGATTTGGTGGCGCCCAGCCCGAAGGCCCCGTCGCGCATCGCCAGCGGCACCTGATTGAGGATGTCGTCGGAAAGGGAGGAAATGAACGGGATGATCATGATGCCCATGACGATACCGGCGGTGAGCGCGCTGGTGGCGCTGACCTGCAGCCCGATGGCGGCGCCAATACCGGCGAGGAACGGACCAACCGTCACCAGAGCGAAGAAGCCGTAGACGATGGTGGGGATGCCGGCCAGGATTTCGATGATTGGCTTGACCACGGCGCGCACGCTGCGCGGGGCATATTGGCTGAGATAAACCGCCGTCATCAGCCCGACCGGGACCGCCACCAGCATGGCGATGACCGAAACCATCAGCGTGCCGGTCAGCAGCGGCAGGATGCCATATTGGCCGGCGTCGCCCGAAGCGGTGGTGGCAAACTTCGGGGCCCAGACGGTGCCGAAGAAGAAGTCCGCCGGGCTGATGAAGGTGAAGAACTTGAACGCCTCGGTGACCAGCGAGGCGACGATGCCCACCGTGGTCAGGATGGCGATGGCCGAGCACAACAGCAGCAGCAGGGTGACGATGCGCTCCACACTGTTGCGGGCTCGCAGTCGGGCACTGATCTTGCCGCGGGCATAGAGCAGCGCCAGGATGCCGGTACCGGCCGCGGCGGCGATCACCACGAGGAAGGTGATGAACTGGAACTGGCGCAGAGCCTCGCCGGCGCTCTGCTCATAAGGCTGCACCTCGCCAGCCACGCCATAACCTGAAGCGATGGCCTGGACGCGCTGCATGACCCCGTTGAGGCCAGCCTGATCGAGGCTCATCACCAGATCGGACGGGAGCTGGGAGACGATGTAATTGTGGGTGACGCTATCGCTGAAATAGGCCCACAGACCCACCACGAGCAGGGCAGGAATGATGGTCCAGATCGCAACCAGCGAGCCATGGTATTGGGAACGCGAATGCACCTTGACGCCATCGGCAGTCACCAGGGCGCGGCTCTTGGACCACCCCATCTGATAGGCAACGCCCAGGAGAACAATCAACAGGCCGGCAATTATCAAGGAGTTCACGATGTCACGCTTTCCCGGGGGCCGAAGAGGATGGGCTGCGCTCGAATGAGCGCAGCCCGGGTCGGATCTATCAGAACTTGGTCGGGCCGGCGGTGAAGGCAGCCAGGACTTCAGCGGTCTTTTCGGCTGGCTGCGGGATCAGGCCAGCGTCTTCCAGGATGCCGCCTTCGCCCGAAACGCCTTCGGACAGGAAGTACGACACGTAGTCTTCGATGCCGGGGATCTGGCCGATGTGAGCGCCCTTGACGTAGAAGTAGAGCGGACGCGACACGGGATATTCGCCCGAAACGACAGTGTCATTGGTGGGCACGACGCCGTTGACGGTCGCAACCTTGAGGGTGTCCTTGTTCTCGTCATAGAACGAGAGGCCGAACACGCCGACGGTGTTGGGATTGGACTTCAGGCGAGCCAGGGTTTCGGTGTAGTCGCCGGAGATTTCGACAACGACGTCCTGACGGAACGTGGTGGTGGCAGCGAGCTTCTGTTCGTCGGTCAGGTCGGCAGGCAGGCCGGCTTCTTCGGCGCCGGCATCGACAACCTTCTGCTGGAACACTTCACGCGTACCGTGGTTGGAAGCCGGAATGGCCAGGGCGATCGGCTGGTCAGGCAGCGACGCGTCGATATCGTGCCAGTTGGTATAGGGATTGGCGACGAGCTTGCCATCGACTGGAACCTGAGCGGCAATGGCCTTGTAAACCATCAGCGGGGTCAGCTTGAAATCGCCCTTGGAGGCTTCCGAGGCGAACACGATGCCATCATAGCCGAACTGAACTTCGCGGATATCGGTCACGCCATTGGCGGCACAAGCTTCGACTTCGCTCGACTTGATCGGACGCGATGCATTGGCTATGTCGGTGGTGTTGAGATCAACGCCTTCGCAGAACTGCTTGAGGCCAGCGCCCGTGCCGCCCGAACCGACGACTGGCGTCTTGAACTCGGGGAAGGTGGCGCCGAATTCTTCGGCAACGATCGAAGCGAACGGCAGCACGGTCGAGGAACCCGAGACCTGGATGGTGTCGCGCGACTGGGCGAAAGCGCCGGTCGTGCCCATGGCGGCCAGAGCGATGACTGCAACACCGGTGAGGAGTGCGGTTTTCATTGAGATTTCCCTTTCGGAATTCATTTTTTAATCTGGCTGGCCAATCCGGCTTCGCGCCGGGCCGCCCTGTGACGTGGCAGACCATAGGAGGGCGTGGCGACAGTTTTATTGCAGTTGGGCCACGGATTTGTGACAGCCTAAAGCTATGAACTTAAACACATATCTTTGTAATAATTCAAAAATGACGCTGTCACAAAGTGGAAAATATGACTTCATGACGAGGCCGCTCCGGAGTCCCGGCGCGCGGCTTTTGCGTGTGCACGTGTGCAAACTCGCCCCGCCGTCACCGGTGCGATCGAAGGCCTGCCGGATGAGTTCATCAGGCCGGCGTAACAACCAGATGACGCCTCAGACTATAACGTCTTCTTCGCTGCCGAGCAGACCCGCGAGAATGGTCAGCCCACGCTCCAGCCCGCTGCGCGTCGGCGGTGCCATGATGCAGAGACGAACCCCTCCGACGCTGGAAGCGCCCACTTGGGTGGCACCGGGCGGCGTGATCCGCACCTTCGCCTCACTGGCGCGCCGCGCCAATCGCTCCGCCGCCAGCGGGCTCATCGGCAACCAGATATGGGGGGCGCCCTTGGGCATGGGCAGGCTGGCGAGATTGAGGATCTGCTGCGCCATGAGTTGCCGCACCAGCGCCTCATCGCGCAATTGCCCCTCGACATGGGTGGCGGCGCCGGTTTCGATCAAAGCTGCCGACAGTTCTGCCACGAAGGGCGGCAGGCCCCAGCTTTCCGCTCGCATCCGTTTGATGATCCCCGCCCGCATCGGCCGCGGCGGCACCATGACGCCGAGCCGCACCAGCGGCGTCAGGCTTTTGGACAGGCTGGTAACGAAGATCGTGCCCTCGGGCGCGATGTCCTTATAGGTCAGCCGGCCCTTGGCGGCGTAGAGCCCATAGATATCGTCCTCGACGATGACGGCGCCGTTTTTGGCCGCCACGGCGGAGATGGCGCGCCGCCGCTCCGGGCCGGTCTCAAAACCTAGCGGGTTCTGGCACACGGGCGTCGTATAGATGATCTTGCATTGGTTGGCCGCCAGCACGGCGTCGAGCGCATCGGGCATCATGCCCTCCGCGTCAGTGAGCACCGGCAACATAGCGAGGCCCAGATTGGCCGCGGCGGAGATGGCGCCGGGGAAGGTGGCTCCTTCGGTCGCAATGGTTGCCGAGCGATCCTTGAGCGCGGCAAAGGCCAGATGGATGCCCTGTTGCGCCCCATTGGTGAGCACGATTTCGTCGGTCATGGCCGTCTGGCGCGTCCCGGTCAGCCAAGCGGCAATCACACCGCGCTGCGTATCGGTACCGCTGTGATCGACATAACCGCCATTGCCGAGCCGCAGCGCCCGGCGCGTGGCGATTTCGGCAGCTTCCGCCAGCGCCTCATAGCCCAGCAAAGGCGGCGGCGCATTGATGGTGAGATCGACAATATCGTTGGCATCGGACGGCGCGGCCCGCTCCAGCACGAAAGTGCCCCGGCCGATTTCGCCGCGCACCAAGCCGCGATCGCTGAGTGTATCGACGGCGCGAGTAACGGTGCCGATGGAAACACCAAAGCGCTCCGCCAGCCTTCGGTGGGTCGGCAGCCGCTCGCCCGGTTTGAAGGCCCCATCATCAATGGCGACGACCAGCGCAGTCGCCAGGCGCTCATGCAGCGCTTGATCGCCATCGGGCAGCAGCAGCGTTTTCACAGCGGTCATTGTATCGCTTGGTCCACGATTGTATCACTTTCTATGCCTTCATGGAGATACAATTGCTGAATCAATATGGTGTTCCATTCATGCCAGCACGTTTGCGCTTCAAGTGGCGCCTCATCTTTATCAGAGTCGCCCCCTAGCTGCATCGACAAGGATATCCCGGCAGCGCTTGCGGGATTGGACATTGACTTCACTGGAACCGACGCTACGCCGCAACAATATTAAGGTCAACAGAGTTGACATAACAATGCCGCGGGTATTGTATCTATCATATCAGCCATAGGTGATACAATGCCACCGCACCCCCTGCCCCGCCTGTCGACCCGCGCACTGGCCATGAAGGCCTCGGAAATCCGCGAACTGCTCAAGCTGGTATCTCGTCCGAGCATGACGTCGTTTGCCGGCGGCATTCCCGATCCGGCGCTGTTCAATGTGGGGCTGTTCCAGGACGCCTATCGGCAGACCTTCGCGGGTCCGTCAATCGCGCGCGAAGCGCTGCAATATTCCACCACCGAGGGTTACCTGCCGCTGCGCGTGTGGATCGCCGCTCGGATGGCTGCCATGGGCGTCAATTGCGCACCCGACAATATTCTGATCACCAGCGGCTCGCAGCAGGGGCTGGACCTGATCGGCAAGCTGATGCTGGACGAAGGCGACACCGTGGCCACGGCCCAGCCAACCTATCTGGGCGCTCTGCAGGCTTTTTCCGCTTATCAGCCTACGTTTGAGGCGCTGGATGCGCCGCGTGCCGCCTGCCCCGCCAAGCTGATCTACCTGGTGCCCGATTTCGCCAATCCCACAGGCGAGACCATGAGCCTCAAGGCGCGCCACGCGGCCTTGGCGCAGGCGGACACAATGGGCGCGCTGATCGTCGAGGACGCGGCCTATTCGGCACTGCGCTATGACGGCCAGGATCTACCCGCGATCGCAGCGCTGGACCAGGCACGCACCGGCAGCGTCGAGAGCGTGCGCACACTCTATTGCGGCACGTTTTCCAAGACCCTGTCGCCGGGCCTGCGCGTGGGGTGGATTTGCGGCCCGGCCGCGCTGATCCGCCGGCTCGTACTGCTTAAGCAGGGCGCGGACCTGCATACGGCGACCATCAACCAGATCATCATTCACCACGCGGCCGTGGACAGTTTCGACGCGCAGGTTTCGCGGATTCGCTCTGTGTACCGCACGCGGCGCGACGCCATGCTGGCCGCCTTGCAGCGCTATGCGCCGGAGGGCGTGCACTGGACCCGGCCGGAGGGCGGAATGTTCGTGTGGGTAACGCTGCCAGCGCATATCGACACCGGCGACCTGCTCAAGCAGGCGCTGCGGGCCGACATCGCGTTTGTCCCCGGTGCGGCGTTTTTCCCCGATGGTTCGGGGCGCAACACCATGCGGCTGAGCTTTTCGCTCTGCGACGAAGCTCAGATCGAGGGCGGGATTTACAAGCTGTGCGGGCTGATTGGGAAGGTAGCGCGTCGGGCGGAGATGGTGGTGGGCTAACTCTCCACCTCTCCCTTTGGGGGAGAGGTCGGATCGCCCTTGCGAGCCGGGTGAGGGGGCCTTTCTTGGCACCGGGTGAGAGGAAGGCCCCCTCACCCGACGCTACGCGTCGACCTCTCCCCCAAAGGGAGAGGTGAGAAAAACCTAACCCGCAGCCGTATAAGCCGTCTTCACCACGGTGAAGAACTCGTTGGCATACTTGCCCTGCTCGCGCGGGCCCATGCTCGACGCCTTGCGACCACCGAACGGCACGTGGAAATCGACGCCAGCGGTTGGCACATTGACCATCACCATGCCGGCTTCCGAATTGCGCTTGAAGTGGGTGGCGTATTTCAACGACGTGGTCACGATGCCAGCCGACAACCCGAATTCAGTATCGTTCGCAGTGGCCAGAGCCTCGTCATAGTCCTTGACGCGGATGACGCTGGCGACGGGCCCGAAGATTTCCTCGCGCGAAATGCGCATCTGGTTGGTGGCTTCGGTGAACAGCGTCGGCTGCAGGTAGAAGCCTTCCGTCGCGCCCTTTACCAGTTCGCCGCCCACGGCGAGCTTGGCGCCTTCGGCCTTGCCGATGGCGATGTAATCGGTGTCCTGCTTGAGCTGGCTGGCATCGACCACCGGGCCGATTTCGGTATCCTTGTGCAGCGCATCACCGACGCGCAGATTGCGGATACGCTCGCTCAAAGCCTCGACGAACTTGTCGTGGATACCCTCGGTCACGATGACGCGCGAGGACGCGGTGCAGCGCTGGCCGGTGGAGAAGAATGCCGACTGCGCCACCGATTCCACGGCGACCTTGAGGTCGGCGTCATCGAGCACCACGGTGGGGTTCTTGCCGCCCATTTCAAGCTGGAACTTGCGGCCGACTTCGATCGAGGCGAGCGCGACACGCTTGCCGGTGCCGACCGAGCCGGTGAAGGTGATGGCGTTGACGTCCTTGCTCTCCAGCATGGTCTGGCCGACGACCGAACCCTTGCCCATGACCAGGTTCAACACACCCTTGGGCAGGCCGGCACGCACGAGAATATCGACGATGGCCCAGGTCGAGCCGGGGACCAGATCGGCCGGTTTGATGACCACGGTATTGCCATAGGCAAGCGCCGGAGCGATCTTCCAGGTCGGGATGGCGATGGGGAAATTCCACGGCGTGATGATGCCGACGACGCCGATCGGTTCGCGGGTAATCTCGACGCCGACGCCGGGGCGCACCGACGGGATGATCTCACCGGCCAGGCGCAGCACTTCGCCAGCAAAGAAATCGAAAATCTGCGCGGCGCGGGTGACTTCGCCAATGCCCTCGGGCAGGGTTTTGCCTTCTTCGCGGCTCAGCAACTCGCCCAACTCGGCTTTACGCGCGAGGATTTCCTGGGAGGTTTTGCTCAGGATCGCGTGGCGCTCCAGAATGCCCGAGCGCGACCAGGCCGGAAAAGCCGCCTTGGCGGCGGCGATGGCCTGCTTGGTCTCTTCGGCCGAAGCCTGTGCGTAGACGCCAACCACATCATTGATGTTGGACGGGTTGATGTTGTCGCGCCCTTCGCTGCCGACCCATTCGCCGCCGATGAGGTTCTGATGCAATGTCATGATGAAGTGCCTTTTGAGGAATTCAGAGAAGATTGGCCGTCGCGAGGTCGCGCAGCAGGTGGCTGGTGCCATACGTCCAGGCGGGAGCAAGCGTGGAAAGGTTCACCCTATTAGATAGTGTGCCCAGGCTGGATGTCGAGATCGAGACGGTATCGCCGAGCTTGTGGGTGAAGCCCTTACCCGCGCCATCCCGATCCTTGACGGGCGCGAACATGGTGCCGAGATACAGCACCAGCCCGTCGGGATATTGGTGATGGCGGCCGATGGTGGCTTCGACCAGCGAGGCGGGCGTGCGCGAAATCTGGCTCATCGAGGAATGGCCATCGAGCACGAAGCCATCCTCGCCCTCGACGCGCAACGCGATTTCGGCCTGGCTGATGGTATCGAGCGTGAACTGGCCATCGAACAGGCGGATGAACGGCCCCAACGAGGCCGAGGCGTTATTATCCTTGGCCTTGCCCAACAGCAGGGCCGAGCGGCCTTCGACGTCGCGCAGGTTGACGTCATTGCCCAGGGTCGCGCCGACGATCTTGCCGGCGCTCGACACCAGCAGCGCGACTTCGGGCTCCGGATTGTTCCAGCTCGAAATCGGATGCAGCCCCACATCGGCGCCGAAGCCGACCGAGGCCATGGTCGGCGCCTTGGTGAAAATTTCCGCGTCGGGGCCAATGCCCACTTCGAGATACTGGCTCCAGACGCCCTTGGCGATCAGTGCCGCCTTGACCCGCATGGCCGTTTCCGATCCCGGAACCAGTTCGCTGAGGTCGGTCCCGATCAGCTCGATAATTTCCCCGCGCAGCGCGTCGGCCCGGGCCTTGTCGCCGCGCGCCTGCTCCTCGATTACCCGCTCCAGCAGCGACACCACGAAGGTGACGCCCGAGGCCTTGATGGCTTGCAGATCGATGGGCGACAGCAGCGACGGCTTGGCAGAATCGGTGACCCGGGCCCAGCTATTGGCCACGATCGCGTCGGCCGAGCCGATGGACTTGCCCGGCGCCGCAGCCACATAACCCGCTGGATCGGCGCTTTCGGCGATATCGCGCACCGTGGCCATGCCTTTGGCGGTGATATCGACCAGCTCGCCATCCCGCACCGTCACGATGAGCGGATGGGAAATGCCCGGAACGCGGGCACGCCCCAGTAAAACGCCATCGGCGGGATAGATCACTTCGCTCATGCCGGTCCCCTGAAATGTTAGTGGCTGAGTAACCCGCGGCGACCCTTGCGCGCAAGGTGTACGTGCCTCAAACGGGCTCATCCCTTCGGCCAACGAGAGCGTCGAGCGAAAAAGCGGGAACCGTTTTTTCGCAAAACAGATGCGACGCCATGGGACTAGGATCGCCGGCGCGAGTTTCCACAGTCTGTTCAAGTTCGGTTCAGCTACGCCCCATTATGGACGCATTAGGTGGCGAAGTGTCGCCGCCACGCCCTCAAGGAGTTCTTCATATGCGTCCCCTGATCGGTCTTGTTTCCTTCGCCCTGCTTGCTGGCCTGTCGATGCCTGCTTTCGCCGGCACCGTCTCCATCGCCGGCCATGGCGAAGTCACCGCTTCCCCGGACACCGCTTTCGTAACCTCCGGCGTGACCACCCAGGGCGCCAGCGCGCGCGAGGCATTGGACCTGAACACCAAGGCAATGGCCGACCTGCTGGCTGAACTCAAGGCTTCGGGCATTGCCGAGCGCGACGTGCAGACCTCGGGCTTCTCGGTCAGCCCGAACTATGTTTATACCGAAGAGCGCGACGCCAATGGCTATACGCTGCCGCCCAAGATCAACGGCTACCAGGTCAGCAATACCGTGACGGTGCGTGTGCGCGCCCTCGATACGCTGGGCGCGATCCTGGATAAATCCGTGACCGTGGGCGCCAATACCATCAACGGCGTCAGCTTCAGCGTCTCCGATCCGAGCGAACTGCTCAACGAAGCCCGCAAGGCGGCCTTTGCCGACGCTCGCGCCAAGGCGGAACTCTATGCCACCGCGGCCGGCGCCAAGCTGGACGACATCGTGTCGATCAACGAAGGCCAGGATATTGGCCAGCCGCAGCCGTACATGTTCAAGGATATGGCGGCGGCAGCGCCGCGTGCCGATGTGCCGATCGCGGCCGGGGAACTCAGTTTTGCCATCAACGTTTCGGTCCAGTGGGACCTGGAAGACGCCGGCAAGTAACCCAAACCCTCCCAAGGGGCTTGGACGGTGGGGACGGCCTTCGTAGTCAACCGTCCCCACCAACCTAATTACAAAGGCCGGACGCAAGTCCGGCCTTTGTTGTTCCGGGCAGCTGACAATGCGCCTGAATGCACTCTGACGGCTCTATTCAGGCCATATTTAAGCCGCCAATTTTATGCGTTGCTCCATTGCATTGCACATGAGAGGGCACCGCCGTGATATTGCTGAGATCGATAGTATTTCTGTCTGCCGCGCTAGCCTGCACCGCCGCTATTGCCGACGAAATCGACACCCGCCACTATATTTATATCGAAGCTAAAGGCACGGTCACAGCGCCGCCCGACCACGCGACCGTCGAAGTGTCTGTGGTCAAGAAGGGCCAGACGCCGCAGGAAGTGGTCGATGGCAACATCACCGACACCGACAAGCTGTTCAACGCGCTGATCGCCCTCGGCATTCCGGAGGCCGATGTCCAGACCAGCAATTTCATCTTTGAGACCGTCTACATACGGGCCGAAGGTGCCAACAACATGTATCAACAGGACGACCCGGACCGCGACACGTTCGATGGCTATCGCGTCCGCAACTCGGTCAGCATCGACGTCAAGGACCTGCCAAAGATCGGGACCGTCCTGGCCGGAATTGCCCGCCTGGGCAATGAAATCGGCTCCGTCACCTTCCTGTCGTCCAGGGCGCCCGCCTATTATGCCCAGGCCCGCGATGTGGCGACCGCCAATGCGCTGGCCAAGGCGCAGGCCTATGCGGCATCCACAGGGGTAAAGCTGGGTGACCTGTTGTCGCTGCGCGAAGGCGGCGGTTATGACACCGACACCATGGAATATGCGCCGTCCGAAGGTGAGGCCGATTTGATCATCCCGATCGTCCGCATCGCGCCCGGGACACTCAGCTTTTCGTCCAGTATTTCGGCGAAGTGGGAAGTAACGGCGGCCGGGAAATAAAAAAACAGGCGCGGGGTCAACTCATTGGAGATTGAGCTCGCGCCGGACCTACCCGTAGACCACCTTCCACAGCATGTTCAGCCCCACGAAAACCAGGAACCCCGCGAAAACGTATTTGAGCGTTTTCTGGTCCAGCCGGTGCGCAATGGTTGCTCCCAACGGCGCGAAGATCGCCGCCAGCACGGCGACCAGCACCAGCGCCGGCAGGTTGATATAGCCCAGGCTCAGCGGCGGCACGCCGGCCACGCCCCAGCCCGAAACGATGTAGCCAACGGTGCCGGAAATCGCGATGGCGACGCCCAGCGCCGCCGACGTGCCCACCGCGGCATGCATCTTGGCGCCGAATGCCACCAGCGTCGGCACGCTGAGCGAGCCGCCCCCAATGCCCATCAGTGCCGAGATGAAGCCGACCACAAACGCCGAAATCCGGTGCGTCAGCCCCGAGCCATGCAGGTGGCCCATCACCTTGTCCTGGAAGCCGAACACGATATTGGCCGCGATGACGAATGCCATGACCGCAAAGACCACACGCAACACGTCGCCCGACAGGAACGCCGCCGCCACGCCACCGATCAGCGTGCCGATGACGATGAACGGCACCCACAGCTTGAGCGTGGGCATGTCCAGCGCGCCGCGCTTTTGATGGGCCCGCGCGCTCATGATACCGGTGGGGATAATGATGGCGAGCGACGTGCCCACCGCCACATGCTGCACCACGTCACTGCCGTAGCCGAGTACCGACAGCGCCGTCGACAGCGCCGGCACAATGATGGCGCCGCCCCCAATGCCCAGCAGCCCCGCTGCAATGCCCGAACAGACACCAGTGACCAGGAGGCCAACCACGAACGGCCAGTATGACAGGAGTGAACCCCAGTCCATCATGCGTCTCCGATAATATGCAGCACCACCTCGCGCCGATGCGGACGCGTGCGGTGCTCGAACAGGTAAATGCCCTGCCAGGTGCCGAACACCGGCCGGCCCTGGGCAATGGGAATGGCGATCGAGGTTTGGGTCAGCGCCGCCTTGATATGGGCGGGCATGTCGTCGGCACCCTCGGTGGTGTGGACGATCCAGGCCATGCCCTGCGGCACCAGGCGGCGGAAGAAGCCGTCGAGATCGGTCTTGACGTCGTCGTCGGCATTTTCCTGGATCAGCAACGAACAGGACGTGTGGCGGCAATAGACGGTCAGCAGGCCCGTGGCCACGCCCGATGCTTCCACGAAGCGGCGCACGTCACGGGTAAACTCGTAGAGTGCGGCGCCACTGGTGGAAAGGGTGAGCGTATCGAGAGCTTGCAGCATGGCGGGTCCGGTGGTGTGCCTCCGGCCTAACACGGAGCGGCTCGCGCTGCCAGCGCCGCATTGACGCCATCATCGGCCGCTCATGTTCGATTGCCTGCCTGCGGAACCTTGGCACAAGTCCAAGCGTTGCGGGCATTACGAGGGGATTTGCATCACATCGATAATCTTGGCGCCGTTCAGTCTCGGTTCAGACTGGCGCCGTGATGCTGATCCCAAGTGTCTGTCGACCACAAAGGAATCACTATGCGCATTCGAAACTGGCTCCTCGCGAGCACCAGCCTGGGAATAATGATTTTCGCGCCCATACCGGTCTTCGCGCAGGACGCTCCAGCACCGGAATTGCCGCAGCAGTGTATCGACGCCGGTATCACCGATTTCGACGCCTGCGTCGCCGCCATGTCGGCTGCGCCGGCACCTGCCCCAGCACCCGAAGCCGCCCCCGCGCCTGAGGCTGCGCCCGAACCAGCGCCCGCCCCCCCGGAAGCCGCTCCCGCACCGGAGCCCGCGCCTGAAGCTGCGCCTGAGCCCGCCCCCGCTCCCCAAGCGGCTCCAGAGCCGGCGCCTGCCCCCGAGGTTGCGCCCGAACCGGCCCCTGCGCCTGAGGCTGCCCCTGAACCAGCGCCCGCCCCGGAAGCCGCACCGGCTCCAGAGGCCGCGCCTGCACCGGAAGCTGCTCCAGCCCCAGAAGCTGCCCCGGCCGCAGAGGCCGCTCCGGCACCTGAAGCTGCTCCCGCTCCGGAAGCCGCACCAGCTCCAGAGGCCGCGCCTGCACCGGAAGCCGCCCCGGCCCCAGAGGCCGCTCCGGCACCTGAAGCTGCTCCCGCTCCGGAGGCCGCACCGGCTCCAGAGGCTGCGCCTGCACCGGAAGCCGCCCCGGCTCCAGAAGCCGCTCCGGCTCCGGAAAATGCTCCCGCTCCGGTCAGCGCCAATCTGCAGGCCGACCTGCAAGCCCAGGTCAATGCCTACGACACCGCCCTTGCCGACCTGATGTCGGGTGGCGATGCCACCGCGGCCCAGGCCAATATGGACGCTGCCCGCGCCCAGATCGCCAGCATCTGCGCTGCCGCCGGCCAGCCCGACGCCAATGCCTGCCTTGCCGCCAATGGCCTGAAGCTTACCGAAGTGCCCGGCCTCACCCCGGCGGCGCCGACGCCGGCCGAACAGACCCCGGCTGAACAGCCGGTTGGCGAAGCTCCCGTCGACGCCACGGGCCAGCCGGTCGAAGTGATCCAGAACCTGCCGCAGGGCATCACGCAGGAGCAGGTTGCTCCAGTGCTCGACAGCGCCAAGGACTTCGAAGCCGCTCCCGCACCCGCCGATGGCCAGCCTGCCGCCGCAGTGGTGCCCGAGGCACCCGTAGCGCCGCCACCGGAAAACGATGCCGCCGCTCAGGCCGCCTTTGCGCCTGCAGAAGCCGCCCGCGTCTCGGTCACCGAGGAACAGGGCGAACAGGTAACTGCTGCCGCCGTCGCACCGACCGCGGTGCCGCAGAACGTGACGATCATCAACCAGACCAATGTCGTCAACAACATCACCAACAACACGACGAATAACACCACCAACAATACCCAGAACAACACGCAGACCAATATCGGCCAGCAGACCAATATCGAGCAGAACGACCTGCGCCAGACCACCTATGGTGATCAGCTGACCCAGGTCATCCTGCAGATTGGTACGCAGTTGATCGTCAACACCCCCGGCCAGGATACCGACCGGTATTTCGACAACCAGAAGGATGAGGTGTTCTACGAAAACCTCAGCAATGGTCGCGTCCGCGAGACCATTACGCGACCAGATGGTACCCAGATCGTCACCGTGCGTAACCGCAACGGCGACGTCCTGCGCCGCTCGCGCTTCTCGCCCGATGGCCGCGAAACCGTACTCGCCTATTTCGATGATCGTTACGACAACGATCTGCTGGAATGGCGCGATCCGGGCCAGGACCTGCCGCCGCTGCGCCTCAACATTCCGGTGCAGGATTACGTGCTGGACGCCGACAATGCCAATCAGGGCGACGTCGAGACGTTCTTCCGCCAGCCACCGGTCGAACAGGTCGCGCGTCTCTATTCGATCGACGAGGTCAAGCGGTCTTCCCGCGTGCGTGACAGCGTGCGCAAGCTCGAAGTGGGCGGCCTGACCTTCGATAGCGGTGCGGCCACTATCAGCCGTGACCAGGTTGCGGCCCTGAGCAACGTGGCCAACGCCATGCTTGGCCTGCTGGCCAACAACCCGGCCGAAACCTTCCTGATCGAAGGCCACACCGATGCTGTCGGCAGCGATATCAAGAACCTGCAGCTCAGCGACCTGCGCGCCGCCACGGTGGCCCGCATCCTGACCGACTTCTACAAGGTGCCGCCGGAAAACCTGGCGACCCAGGGCTATGGCGAACGCTATCTGCGCATCCGCACCGATGCCGCCGAGCGCGAAAACCGCCGCGTCACCATCCGCCGCATTACGCCGCTGATCACCATGGCCAGCAACTAATCTGAACGGACGCTGAACACGAAGGCCGGGCACATCGCCCGGCCTTTTTTCTTTTTTTGGCCCGGTAACGATCCGGCCAACTTGTGACTGTGCGGCGGTCTAGATTTCAGTATAGCTGCTGGCTAATTCTACAGCGGCCTAAGGACCTTCAATGCGGTTTCGTTTCTGGCTTGCCCTTGTCGGTTTCTCTACTGTGCTGGCGGCACCCTCATTTGCGCAGGAAGACATGCCTGAGGAATGCGCAGGCTTTGCAAGCTATGACGAATGCCAGGCTGCATTGCAGGGCGCCGCGCCGGCCGAGGAACCGGTTTATGAGGAACCTGCTCCCGAGGAGCCGGTCTACCAAGAGCCTGCCTATGAGGAGCCCGCCCCTGAGGAACCCGTTTATCAGGAGCCTGCCCCCGAGGAACCCGTCTACCAGGAACCCGCTCCCGAAGAGCCGGTCTACGACGAGCCGGCGGCCGAGGAGCCGGTATATGACGAACCTGCAGCCGAAGAGCCGGTTTATGATGAGCCGACGCCTGAGGAACCCGTTTACGACGAACCGGCAGCGGATGAACCTGTCTATGACGAGCCCGCTGCTGAACCATCTGTAGACGAGGCCACGCCAGACGATACGACGGACGTCGAGACCGACACGACGCAGGAGAATCCTGCCGTCGAACCTGAAACGAGCGATGACGAGCCGGTGGTTGTGCCGGACACTACCGACCAAGAGACTGCCGCCGAACCCCAAACCACCGACGAAGACACTGCCGTCGAGCCCGACGCAAGCCAGGAGCAGACCGACGTCACCGCCGACCAGGTTGCTGACCCCGATCTCGTTGTCGAGGACGACGCGGATGTCGAGCCGATGGCCGCCGAAGCTCTCGCAGAGGACGATCCGATCGCCGACCTGCCCGCCGAGGAACTCTCCACCGCCACAGAGCCGCTGGCCGACGGCGAATCGGCCGAGAATTCTGCGCCCCTGTTCGACAGCGCCAAGGAGGGCACGGTCGACATGGAGGCGGACACTGGCGAGGACGAAGAAGCGCCCGTAAGCGACGAGCAGGCGCAGGTTATGGCCGAGGTGACACCCGAGCAGATCGTTGAGGCCAATGCGGCTCCGGGCGAACGGCTGGCGGCCGCCCCCCAGGTGGTGACGCCGCAGAACGTCACCATCATCAACAACGTCCAGAACACCTATATCTACGAGACCAACAACACCGTCATCATCAACAATTCCTACGCCGACCGTGACCGCATTTTCGGCCGCGACGACAACTACCAGTTCGACCAGATCGGCGATAACCGCTTCCGCGAAACCGTCTATCGCGACGACGGCTCGGTTGTCGTCACCACGCGCGACCAGTACGGCAATATCCTCGAGCGCTACCGCACCGACCCCTACGGCGATACCTATGTGATGGCCTATTTCGACCCGGCCTATTACGATGACATGCAATATTGGGGCGACCCCGGCATCGACCTGCCGCCGCTGCGCATCACCATCTCGATCCGCGACTATGCGCTGGATTGGCGCTACGCCGATGCGGCCCGGATTGCGCGATTCTTCGCCGAACCGCCGCTGGAGCGGGCCCGTCGCATCTACTCGATCGACGAAGTCAAGCGCTCCGCCCGCCTGCGCGACAGCCTGCGCCGGCTCGAAGTCAACGACCTGAACTTCGCCTCGGGGTCGGCCAACCTCAGCCGCAGCCAGGTCAATGGGCTGAGCCGCCTCGCCGAGGCCATCTCGACCTTGCTCGAGCAGAACCCGGGCGAAACCTTCCTCATCGAAGGCCACACCGACGCCACCGGTTCGGACCGCGACAACCTGCTGCTGTCGGACCAGCGCGCCAGCAATGTCGCGCGCATCCTGACCCAGTATTACGATATCCCGCCGGAAAACCTGGCGACCCAGGGCTATGGCGAGCGCTACCTGCGGATCAGGACGCCGCGCGCCGAAGCGCAGAACCGGCGCGTCACCATCCGCCGCATCACGCCCTTGGTGACGCCGTACTTCGCCAGCCGCTAAGATGAACGGAACATCGAACATCTGTTCGATATGCGTTCATGTTCAATCGGGCATACCACTCCTGCCGGAAGCGAGGGCCTCCGACAGGGGGTTCGCCAAGGCTGAAGGCGCCAGCTAAGTCCTCGGCGAACCCCGCTGGCCCACTTATTCTTCTCCCCGTCGGGGCGAAGGGGCGCGTTGCGCCGGATGAGGGTGCCTAAGTCTTCGACCGCCCCATCCGCTCGTGCACGAACGCCCCGATCTCGGCAATCGCCTGCGCCGCTTCGGGCACATAGGACTGAACGTGGAACACGTGCCACAGCCCGGGCCACACCTTCAGAATCGTCTCCACCCCAGCCGCCTGTGCCTTCTGCGCGAACAGCACCGAGTCATCCACCATCACCTCGTCGCCACCGGCATGGATCAGCAGCGGCGGTAGCCCGCTGGGGTCGGCGAACAGCGGCGACAGCATGGGATCGGCGGGATCGCGATTGCCCGCATACCACAGCCCCGCCTCGCGCAGGCCCTCACGGGTAATGATAGGATCCTTGGCGCGCAGCGTTTCATAAGACGGGCTCGAGACGGTCAGGTCGGTCCACGGCGCCATCAGCACCGCCGCCAGCGGCATCTTTGCATTGGCTTCGCGCAGGGCCAGCAGCATCGACAGCGCCAGCCCGCCCCCGGCGGAGTCACCACCCACCACCACATCGGCCTCGCTCAAACCCTGGCTCAGCAGCCACCCATAGGCCAGCAGCGCATCCTTGACGCCGGCCGGAAACGGATGCTCGGGCGCCAGCCGATAATCGGGCACCAACACCCGCATGCCCGTCGCGGCGGCGAGGTTCGCCGCCATTCGCCGATGCGTCTTGGGCGAGCCCGCATTATAGCCGCCACCGTGCAGCAGCAGGAACACCTTGCCCGCCTGGCTCTGTGGCATCGTCACCCATTCCCCGGGCACGCCGCCGGCGATCACCGCCTCCACCGCCGCCCCCTCGGGCAGCATATGGGTGGTAAGACACTCCTCCTCCCATTGCCGCCGGTTCTCCGTCAGGGTCAGGCCCACCTTTTTGGGCCTGGCAAACAGAACGTCGATTTCCTTGCGTGCGTCATCGCTGATCATCGGTTTCCCCTCCGCGGCTTTGCCAGCATCAGTGCCGATCCCGGCGCCGCCGACAAGCCCCTATGCAGCCCGGGCCCTTGTTTGGCCGGCAAATCTTGCTATTGGGGGTTCTCGCAGTGGAGCCGAGCATGAAGCAGCTGGAAATTTTCGTCGAGAAGGTCATCCTGGCGTCGCGTTGGCTGCTGGTCGTCTTCTATATCGGGCTGGGCCTGGCGCTGGCGATCTATGCGGCCTCGTTCATCTTCAAGCTCTGGGAATTCGCCAGCCATGTCTTCGAGATGGACGATACCGAAACCATCCTCAAGGTGCTCGGCCTCATCGATGCGGCGCTGATCGCCAGCCTCGTCGTCATGGTCATCATCTCGGGCTACGAGAACTTCGTCTCGCGCTTCGACAATGAGGACGACGTGCACTGGCTGGGCCAGATCGATGCCGGCTCGCTCAAGATCAAGGTGGCCTCCACGATCGTCGCCATCTCGTCGATCCACCTGCTGCAGATTTTCCTCAACGTGCCGAAATATACCGATACCCAGATCATGTGGTTCACCATTATCCACCTGGCTTTTGTGGTTTCGGCGCTGTTCCTGGCGATCATCGACCGCATCTCCAAAAAGCCCGGAAAAGACAAAGAACCCGATCTTTAGAAGCGATTATTTTGCCTTGGCTGTGGAAAAACCCCCGGCCGCCGGGCGAATTTTGCGCGCAATCTTTTGAAAATTCAGCGCTTTTGGGCGACCGGGCACGGATCTCAGCTTGATCACGGAATCGGGAACGATTTCGGAAAACCCGCGTTTCTTTGCCATAGCGTGAAACAAAGGAGCGCAATCATGGCTACCCCAGAACGCGATACAGTTTACACCAATGACGGCACCCGCACTGTCTATACCCGCGAAAGCAACGGTACGGGCTGGTTCGTCGGCATCATTGTGGTCTTGGCACTGCTTGCCATCGGCTATCTGGTCTTCTCGGCCAATTCGGGCCCGTCGACCGCAGTCAATACAGGCGCCAGCCCAGCAATCACGTCCACAGATTCGGGCGCCGCAGCCCCCGCACCGATGACCGAAGCTCCGGCGACCAATACCGCCCCCGCGCCGATGACAGCTACGCCTGACGCGGCCCCCGCGACCCCGGCTCCGGCCGTTGACGCGGCTCCCGCGACCCCTGCTGCCCCGGCCACCGACACCACGACGCCGGCTCCGGCAGCTAACCCGTAATTTAAGCGTCCCCGGCGCCTCAGCACTCCCTCTGAGGCGTCACTTAAAGCCCCGGCCGCCCCGCCGGGGCTTTTCTTTGCCTGAAAACGCTACTTGCTGCACTGCCAGCGGACGACGCTGCAACCGCGATCGTGCGAGCGGCAGGCGCTTATAGCGTTGCTCTGCGCCGAACTGCCGGTAGTGCCCCAATCGGCGCCCCAGCCACCATTGCGGCCCACCGCCACAGCCCCGCAAGCATTGCGGAAGCTGATCGCATATTCGCAATCGCCCCCACGGCAATAGCTCGCAGCCGCCCGTTCCGCTTGGCGCTGGGTATCGTAATTGTGCGAAAACCCGGTCGCGTGCGTGCTGGGCGAATAGTAGATCGAGCCCCATTCCACCGCCTGCGCGGCGCTGGCGGCCGCCGTCAGCAGCATCAGCGCGGCCATGATCAGTCCAATTGATTTTCTCATTTATGGCATCCCCAAAAGATGGCGCGACATTACGTCGTAGCGGCCCGCCTTGCGAAGCCCCAATCGCTTCCCCACTTCACATGAAAACCAAGGGAGCCAGCCATGTTCAATATCGACCAGATTCTCAAAGCCCTGCAGACCGATCCCAACACGCAGCGCACCGCGCTGACCGGCGCCGCCGGTGTTGCGGCCGGCATGCTGCTCGGCGGCGGAAATCCCGGCAAGCTGCTCGGCAATGCCGTCCAGATCGGGGCCGTGGCAGCAGTGGGCGGCCTGGCCTACAAGGCCTGGCAGAACCACCAGCAGAACAAGGGCAATGCCCCCGCGCCGGCACAGAGCCAGGACGCCTTCATTCCCCCGCAGGCCGATGCACAGGCTCAGGAACAACTCGGCAAGACCCTCGTGCGCGCCATGATCGCCGCCGCCAAGGCCGATGGCAAAATCGATGGCGACGAGAAGGAAGCCATCTTCACCAAGCTCGAAACCATGTCGCTGAGTGCCGAAGAAAAGGCCTGGGTGTTCGATGAACTCTCGAGCCCGCTCGATATCAACGCCGTCGTCGCCCGCGCCGATACGCCCGAGCATGCCAGCGAAATCTATGCCGCCTCGCTGGTGGCCATCACCGCCGATACGGCTTCGGAACGCGCTTATCTCGATGCTCTGGCCACCAAGCTCAAGCTGGAACCGGGCCTGGTCGATGAAATCCACAAGGCCGCCGGCGAGCGCCTGCTGCGCCCGACCCAGCCCGCCGCGCCCTTCGCCTATACGCCGTCCACCACTAACGTCTAGGCGCGGTTACATCCGTGTGCGTTCTTGCCGGTTTGCAGGACAGTGGCCATCTGTCCTGCAAACAAGAGGCACACCATGGAACTCGGTCTTTATTCGTTCGCTGAAAACACCCCCGACGCGCTCAATGGCGACAGGCTGCAAAGCCCCGCCGAGCGGCTGAAGGACCTGCTGGAAGAGATCGAACTGGCCGACCAGCTCGGGCTGGATTTCTACGGCTTGGGCGAACATCACCGCCCCGATTTCGTCGCCTCGGCGCCGGTGACCATTCTGGCCGCCGCGGCCGCGAAAACCAAAACCATCAAGCTGTCGACCGCCGTCACCGTGCTGAGCTCGGAAGACCCAATCCGGGTCTACCAGCAGTTCTCGACGCTCGACCTGCTGTCCAACGGTCGCGCCGAAATCATGGCCGGCCGTGGCTCGTTCATCGAAAGCTTCCCCTTGTTCGGCCTCAAGCTCGACGACTACGACAGCCTGTTCGAGGAAAAGCTCGAAATGCTGATGGCCATTCGCGCTGGCGGCAAGGTCACCTGGCCGGGCGGCGAGCACACCAAGCCCATTCCGGGCCTCGAAATCTATCCCAAGCCGGTGCAGGACCCCCTGCCCCTGTGGATCGCCGTCGGGGGTACGCCCAATTCGGTGGCCCGCGCCGCCTATTACGGCCTGCCCCTGATGATCGCCATCATCGGCGGCCAGCCAAAGCAATTCGCCCCGCTGGTAGATTTCTACCGCGAAACCGCCGAGAAAACCGGCAAGGACCCGAAAAGCCTGCCGGTCGGCATCAGCTCGCACGGTTTCATCGCCGCCGACAGCCAGGACGCCCGCGACATCGCCTATCCGGCCCACAGCCAGGTGATGAACCGCATCGGCAAGGAACGCGGCTGGGGCCCCACCAGCCGCGCCCAGTTCGATGCCGGCGCCACGCCCAACGGCGCCTACTTCATGGGCTCGCCCCAAGAAGTGATCGACAAGATCCTGGCTCAGCACGAATGGTTCAAGCACGACCGCTTCGGCCTGCAACTCAGCGTCGGCACCCTGCCTCATGATAAGGTCATGAAAGCCATCGAGCTGTTCGGAACAGTGGTTAAGCCGGCAATCGACAAAGCACTGCCGCGGTAGGGGCTGGCTGCCCTTCACCTCTCCCTTCGGGGGAGAGGTCGACCCTCTTGGGTCGGGTGAGGGGGCCTTTACTGGGTGAGGTGTCTGCCAAAAGCCCCCTCACCCGTCGCCACGCGCCGACCTCTCCCCCAAAGGGAGAGGTGGAGTACCCTACCCCCGCCCGCGATACGCAGCCACACCCTGATCCGGCAACCACACGCCCTCGGGCGGCACACCCGTCTGCCAGAACACGTCAATCGGCAACCCGCCGCGCGGGTACCAATACCCGCCGATACGCAGCCAATGCGGCTTGATCGTCGCGATGATCTTCTTGCCGATATCGATGGTGCAGCCTTCGTGGAAGGCGCCATGATTGCGGAACGACGTCAGGTAAAGCTTGAGCGACTTGGACTCGACCAGGAACTGGTCCGGCACATAATCGATCACCAGATGCGCGAAATCGGGCTGGCCGGTCACCGGGCAGAGCGAGGTGAACTCTGGCGCCACGTAACGCGCTACGTAAAGCGTGTCCGGATGCGGATTGGGCACCGGATCGAGCACCGCGTCCTCGGGTGTCGTCGGTGGGGCGACCTGACGGCCGAGCTGCAATCCGCCCTCGCTCATGGCCTTACTTGCCCGAACGCCGGATGGTCTTGATCTGCAGTGGCGGCAGGCCGGACTTTTCCGAGATGGCGCGGTCCTGGTCCATGATCGCGGTGCGCGCCGGCTCGTCGCCGTCGAGGCCGCCGAGCAAATGCGCTTCCACCTTGCGGTTGGAGCGCTGGCTGCCGTCTTCATAGATCACGTCGAACATCACATATTCGCTGCGCGCGGTGGGTTTCTTGGCCATGGGGCTAACTCCTGTGCGGCCGAACACGGCGGTGGCATGCTGCCCCGGCGTCGTGATCGGCATTGTTGTATTGGTGGGCGACTAACTGAAAATTCTGTCGCCCTGCTCGTCGATGATCTGCCGGCCCTTGCCGAGCGCCATCGAAATCAGATCGTCCTTGGAACTCATGCGGTCGGCCCGCACGAATTTATACGTCTTCAGCTCGCCGCCGATTTCCTTCTCGATGGTGCCTGCGAGTTGATACTCGCTGCCGGCGCGCATCTCGATGGCCTTGATCAGGAAGCCCTTGTAGCTCTCCTGATCCAATTCCTTGTCGCCGGCTGGCGTGCTCGCAGCCTTGTCGCCACCACCAAAGAGCTTGCTGAAAAATGACATTGGTTTCTCCTTGAGAGGGGCTTTGCGCCTCTCTTATCGCTTTCTGGGGGGCGCGGGCAACCGCAGCAGGTCGCGCTTGCGCAATTCTTCCTGCAACCAAACGGGCGACAGGTCGAAATGGTTCGGCCAGGTCGGCACGCCGTTCTCCAGGATCACCTGCCCGAAATAGCGCCGATCCTTCAGCGCCCGCCCCGAGCCGGGTTCCTCGATCAGCGCCGCACAATCGAACGCGCCGTATGTGGTGTCGGAAAACACCAGATCAAGCTTGTACGGCGGCAGGGCTCGCACAGAGGTCACTTTAAGCGCCAATTCAGTCTCCGTCGTCGAGGCATGGCCCCTAATGCCTCAGCATGGCGCCCGCGGCAAGCAGTCAGGCCGGCTCGACGAACAAGCCGTCGGCCACAGCACTCACAAGAATAACAATCAGCGCCCAGGTGCGGTCCCGGGAGGTTGCAACATCACCGCTGAAATAAGTCAGGGTCACGATTCCATGCACCGATGACCACAGGGCGCGCGCCGTCTGGTGGCGAACCCCTATATCGGCACAGCGCGGCGCCGCTTCAAGCACTCGCCCGATAATGCCGATCATGGCATCGAGCTGCTCCACATAGCCTTCAGGCGTCTCCGCCGTGCTGCGATTGCGATCGAAGGTCAGCACCGCACTCCAGCGGCTGGCATTAGCGGCTACGAAGTCGACATAGACCTCCGACAGCCCCAATAGCCGCTCCCGCACGCGGTCACGCGCCGTGTCGCCAACCAGACCTTGCGCGATCCGTTGCGCCAGCCGCTCCTCGATGGGTCCGATATTGGCCTGCCCCACCGTATTGAGATCGGCGTAAATCCGCTGATTGGCGGCCAGCACCAGCCCGTCCACATTGCCGAACAGATTGTAGATCGTGCCCACCGAAACGCCGACAGCCTGCGCCAGCGCACGCGCCTTCACCGCCTGCAGCCCTCCCTCGTCCATCAGCGCAATCGTGGCGTCGATCAGCGTCTCGCGCACCGTGTCATGTTCCAGCGTCATATATTTTTCGTCCGTTTTCGGCCCCTCACAGGTCCTAGCATATTAATTTGAACTTTGTTCGTTTTTGCACTTGAACGCCGTTCAAAAAAGCGTATGTTTAATTCATGAACGATGTTCAAAACGATTTGCGGCGGTTCGCAGCCTCCGCCTCACCCGGAGAAGCCGAGATGTTGGACTTGATTTCCACCCTGTTCCGCGGCGCCAATGCCAAGGCGACCGAAACTGTCACCGACCACTTCGCCATAGACTTGATCAACCAGAAAATCCGCGAGGCCGAAGCCGGCGTCGAAGGCGCCAAACATGCGCTGGCCGCCCTCATCGTCCGCCAGCGCGCCGAACAGAAGACCCTCGATACCCTCGGCGTCCGCAAGGCGATCCTGGAAAACCGGGTACGCGAGGCGCTCGCCGCCGACAACGAGGCCCTGGCTCTCGAAGGCGCCGACGCCATCGCCCAGATGGAAAACGAAATGAGCGTGCGCGCCGAAACCCTCGCCCGGCTCTCCGAACGCGTCGCCCGGCTGCGTCAATCGGTAGAACAGGCCCATCGCCGCGTCGGCGACCTGCGCCAGAACGCCATCGCGGCCCGTGCCATCGACCTCGAACGCCGTTCGCAGCGCCGCCTTAACCGTTCGCTCGATGGCGGCAGCGCCATCCACGAAGCCGAAAAACTGATCCAGCGCGTCACCGAGCAGGATGACCCGTTCCAGCAATCCAGCGTGCTGGATGAAATCGACGACGCGCTATCGCACCGCAGCACCGAAGATAACCTCGCCGCTGCCGGCTTCGGCCCGGCCACCAGGACCCACGCACAAGACGTGCTCGCCCGCCTCCGCAATGCCTGAACCAAAAAACATCAACACAATCAAGGATTTTAAAAAATGAACAACAGCAACAACACCGTCTACATCATGTTCAACGGCCTCGGCGTCGCCACCGCCTATGTGATGCTGGCCCTCTCCGTCTGGCTCGCACCCGTCGATCTCTCCACCAAGGGCTACTGGGGCATGGGCATCTTCCTGCTCACCGTGGCCCTGGTGAACCTGGTCAAGTACCGCCTCGACGACCGCATCCAGGCCGAACGCCTCTACAAGCTCGAAACCGCCAAAAACGAAAAGATCATCCAGGACTACATCACCGAGTAAGTGCCTGACGCAGAAACGAAAACGGGGGCCGATGGCCCCCGTTTTTACTATCCAGAATGCCTGAAATTGCCTAGTTGTCGAGGAAGCTCCGCAGCTTCCGCGACCGGCTTGGGTGCTTCAACTTCCGCAGCGCCTTGGCCTCGATCTGGCGAATACGCTCGCGCGTCACCGAGAACTGCTGGCCGACTTCTTCCAGCGTATGATCGGTGTTCATGCCGATACCGAAGCGCATGCGCAACACGCGCTCTTCGCGCGGGGTGAGCGAGGCCAGCACGCGAGTGGTGGTTTCGCGCAGATTGCTCTGGATCGCCGCGTCGATCGGCTGGATCGCGTTCACGTCCTGGATGAAATCGCCCAGGTTGCTGTCTTCCTCGTCGCCGATCGGCGTTTCGAGGGAAATTGGCTCCTTGGCTATCTTGAGCACCTTACGGACCTTGTCCAAGGGCATCTGCAGCTTTTCGCTGAGTTCCTCTGGAGTCGGTTCGCGGCCGATTTCGTGCAGCATCTGGCGCGACGTACGGACGATCTTGTTGATCGTTTCGATCATGTGCACCGGGATACGGATGGTGCGCGCCTGATCGGCGATCGAACGAGTGATCGCCTGACGGATCCACCAGGTCGCATAGGTCGAGAACTTGTAGCCGCGGCGATATTCGAACTTATCGACGGCCTTCATCAGGCCGATATTGCCTTCCTGGATCAGGTCGAGGAACTGCAGGCCACGATTGGTGTACTTCTTGGCGATGGAAATCACGAGGCGCAAATTGGCCTCGACCATTTCCTTCTTGGCGATCGCAGCTTCGCGCTCGCCCTTTTGCACCTTATGCACAATGCGGCGATATTCGCCGATATCGAGGCCGGCTTCGGTCGCCAGAGTAGACACATCGCCACGAATTTCGCGGATGGTATCGGCTTCGCGCTTTGCAAATTCGCCCCAGCCCTTGCCTTCGCGGGTTTCCAGCGACTCTTCCCAGGCCGGGTTCACTTCCTGGCCATAGTAGCTCTCGAGGAACTTCTCGCGCTTGACGCCATAGCTCTCGGCCAGGCGCAGCAGGCGGCCTTCCAGCTTCACCAGGCGCTTGTTGATGTCGTAGAGCTGCTCGACCAGGTTCTCGATACGGCCGGCATTGAGCGACAGCGACTTGACGTCGGTGATCACTTCGCCGCGCAGCACGTCGAGCTTCTTGGTATCGGCGGCGCTGACATCGCCGGTCGGGTTGCCGGCGTGGCGGTCCTGCATGACGCGCATCTTGCCATAGGCCTCGGCGATGCGATCGAAGGTCTCGACCACCTGCGGCTTCAGCTCCGCTTCCATCGCCGACAGCGATAGCGCATTCTCGAATTCGTCGTCGTCATCGTCGGCGACCGGGTCCTGCGGGGCCTGCGGCTCCTCGGGCACGTAATCGTCGTCGCTATCGCCGCTCGGAGCGCGGCGCGCCACCGGCTTGGGGGCAACCACGGGCTCGGGCTTGGGATGGGTGTGCATGCTCAGCACTTCGGGCGTCGGCGTCGCCTGCTTGGCGTCGGGGCCCGCATAGGTGGCCTCGAGATCGATGATGTCGCGCAGCAGGATTTCACCCTGTGCGAGCTGTTCGCGCCAGATGATAATGGCCTGGAACGTCAACGGCGACTCGCAAAGGCCCTCGATCATGGTCTCGCGACCGGCCTCGATGCGCTTGGCGATGGCGATTTCGCCCTCGCGGCTGAGTAGCTCCACCGAGCCCATTTCGCGCAGATACATGCGCACCGGATCGTCGGTACGGTCTGAGCCGGCCTTGGTATTGGACGTGGTGGCAACGGCGCTGCCCGTAGCGGGCGCGACTTCCGTGCCGGTGTCGTCCTCGTCTTTTTCGACTTCGGTCTCTTCGACCTCGTCTTCATCGACGACATTGATGCCCATGTCCGAGAACATGGACATGATGTCCTCGATCTGCTCGGAGGAAACTTCCTCCGAAGGCATGACGGCATTGAGCTCTTCGTACGTCACATAGCCGCGCTTCTTGGCGACCTTGATGAGTTTTTTGACGGCGGCATCGGATAGATCGAGCAATGGGCTGTCGTTCGTCGCCTCAGGGGCGCCGGCTTCGGGCTTCTCATTGTCCTTGGTCGTCGTCTTGGTAGCTGCCTTGGTGGCCATCTGGTACTCCGTCGGGACCCGTCAGCGGCCGGGTGCCGGTAAGGTCATAAGTGGTGACGCCTCAAGGAAAGATAAAGGTTTGGTTACCCAGACGTTAACGCCTGACGCTCCAAGCAGTTCGTTTCGGCCGTTTTATGCGTACATCGCCATACGCAAAATCGCGCGTACTCGCAGGCTTCAGGCTCTCAACCCTAAAAACTGCGTGTCGCGCGTCCCGATAACGAACCAAAGCCTTCGATCAATGCCTCTGTGCCATCGACAGTGGTAATTTGGTTCTTGATGTCCCGCAGCCTTTCAAAGGTTTCTTCGCTTGGGTCTTCGCCCAGCGCCGCTTCGGCTGCTTTGAGTTCCTTATTTAGCTGAACTTTCTTGTTATGCAAGGCCAGCGCGTGACTCAATCCGGTCTCGGCATCGATTTGCGCCGTTTCGGTGGTAATTTGCCACACGCCCTGCTGGTTGAGCACCCGCGCCATCCTGTCCAGCGCCTCGCCATAACCGCGCACGCCAAGGGCACTCATCAGGTCGGCAGCGGAAATATCGTGGTGCCGCACCACCAGCGCGAGGATTTCGCTCAATACCTTGTGAGCGGCCGGCGTTTCGAAGTCCAGCGCCGCCAAAGTCTCGAATTTGTCCTCGACCAGCGCCGGGTGATTGACGAGGCTGACAATGATCGCCGCCTCGCGCGGGGTGGCGTCGGCCGTCGCGCTGGGCTTGAGCAGCCGCGAATTGCGCAGCGTATCAGAGACCACCAGCCGGGGGGTGCCGCGCGCCGGATATCCGTAAGCGCCGCTCTGGCCATAGGTCTTGCCCTGCCCATAGGCAGGCCGGCCGCCGCGCGGCTCGAACCGCCCTTGCCGGGACGGCGCGAAGAACGCCTTGAGCTTTTCATCGAACGCCTGCGCGTAGTGGAAGCGCACGGAACTGTCCTGGATCGAATTGGCCCGCTCGCGCATCCGCGCTTGCAGCGCCGCACGTTCTTCGGGCGCCTCCGGCACCAGCCCGCCGGTCTCCATGCTCCAGATCACGTCCGACAGGCTGCGCGCCTTGTCGATCACATCGGCAAAGGCCTGCCGTCCCTGGGCCTTGATCAGATCGTCCGGATCGAGCCCATCGGGGAGCGTGGCGATCTTGACGGTAAAGCCGGGCTTGAGATGCGGCATCACCAGGTCGGCCGTGCGCTCGGCCGCCTTGAGGCCGGCCTTGTCGCCATCGAAGCACAGCACCGGCGCCTCGCTCATCCGCCACAGCAATTGCAGATGTTCCTCGGTCATCGCTGTGCCCAGCGGCGCCACCGTGCCCTCGAAACCGGCTGAGACAGCCGCTATCACGTCGAGATAGCCCTCGACCACGATAATGGTCTTGCCATCGCGCGCCGCCTGCCGGGCGGATTGACCGTTGTAGAGCGTCTGCCGCTTGGAAAACAGCGGCGTTTCGGGCGAATTGAGATATTTGGCCGGCACATCCGCCGACAGCGCCCGGCCACCAAAGGCGATCACGCGCCCACGAAAATCCATGATCGGGAACATGACGCGGTTGCGGAACCGGTCATAGGGAACCGGAATATCGTCGCCATGCACGACGAGGCCGGTATCGATCATGTCCTGCGCCGACACGCCATTCTGCGCCAGATGTTCCTTCAGCCCATTGCGGCTATCGGGGGCAAAACCGACGCGGAACCGCGTCTGGCTCTGCGCCGAAACCCCGCGCTCGAAAAGATAGCCCCGCGCCCGCGCCCCAATATTGTGGCTCAGCGCCGCCTCGAAATATTTGGTGGCGAGGTCCATCACCTCGATCAGCGAACGCTGCTCGGCCTCACGCTTTTCCACCCGCTCGTCGCGCGCCGGCATCGCAACGCCGGCCATGCCCGCCAGCTTCTCAACCGCCTCGGGAAAGCTCATCCCGGCCTTTTCGGTCAAAAACCGGAAATGGTCGCCCGATACGCCGCAGCCAAAGCAGTGATAGATGCCGCGCTGGTCATCGGCATGAAAACTGGGGCTTTTTTCGCCATGAAACGGGCAGCAGGCCCACATATCGCCGCGGCCCGGATTGCTCTTGCGCTTGTCCCAGATGACGTGCTCGCCCACCACCTGCGTTATCGGCAGGCGCTGACGGATCTCGTCCAAAAATGTATCGGTGAAGCGCATAGGGGGTAAGTAAGCACTTACCTATCCGAAGTCACCACCAAGCGGCCGAGTTATCCCCTTTGTCCGCCCGCGGCCGAGCCATGCTCATAATGGCCGGCATCGAAGCGGGACGCATTTATGGACAGTTCGTCAAATCGTGACCTTGAAACCGCCATCTGGCGGCTGACCCTTGAGCTCCGCTACGAGTCCGCTGCGATGCGCTGCATGGCCGCATTGCGCCGAGTAGGCGCCACCCTTGGCAAGGCAGGCTACGATCCCAACCAACCAAGAGACCCAGCAGGAACATCCACTGGTGGACAATGGTCTGGGGGCGGAACCTCCGGGGGAAGCGGCGGAACGCCATTTCGCTCGCCGGACTTCTACTATTTTGATTTGCGGGCGATAGAGTCGCGGCGCTCACACGCTTGGAGCAACCATGTCAACAAGACGCCCGAAGCATTGCTTTCCGACATCTTAGCAACAGCCCGACCTTGGGTTAATCCAGACGGATCACCTACTATCCGGCACCAGCAGAGCCAAGGCGGCTTTGCAACGGAAGGTGAGGCCAATAGATTGGTAGCATCGGTCCTGCGAGAGTATCCTGAGCTTGTCGAAAGAGCGGTGCAGGGGGACAATCGAGTGCAAATCACCCATGATTTTCATTATCCAACGGGGATAGAGGCGTATTGGGGACCTAACGACGCCGCTCCAATCATTCAGGTTACCCACAAGGTAAGGGTTCTCATCGCCCATGATCCAACACCTGGTAGCAGGGGCTACATTGTCATAACCGCCTTTCCGATGAGAGACGTTCCAAATGAGGTCTTCAAATGACCAAAATCAAAATACCAAAAGCCTTCCACGATTTTGTAGCGTTCTATGCGCTCGACGCGATCGAGTTCAATGAAATGCCTGCCGATGACATGGGCGAATTGGTCGACAATGCCCTGCAATATATTACGAATCCCGCAGACCGTATAGCGTTGCAGCATTTCCTAACTCTGATCTTGGATAGCGATGCCACCGACGACAGGCTGTCAGGACTTTGGAGCGGCAGTGGGCCAGTCCTCGTTTACAGCGACGGGACGGTTTATCGAAGCTTGCTCGCGACGACACGCGAAAGATTGGTAGCCACATCCCGGTGATAGCCAAATAATCTCAGGAAGGCCGTCGGTCCTGACGAACTCGGCCCCCCTCCTTCGGCAACCTCACCGCCCGCGCGGCGTTCCCCCTCGCAATGGGGGCGCCATGACCGATCAAACCACCAAACTTGTCGTCGATGCCGTAACCGCGCCAATGCCGAAGAACTATCGGCGGCGGTGGCGGCGCGTGCTGTGGCGCACGGCCAAAGCGGTGACGCAGATGGAAACGTCGATGCGGTGCGCCGGCATCGCCTATTTCGGGTTTCTCTCGCTGTTTCCGGCGATCAGCACCGTCGTGCTCCTGATCGGCCTGCTCGCTAGCCCCCAATTTCTGGCCGACATGATCGACAAGCTCGACGGCCTCGTGCCCAAGGTCGCTCAACAGGCGCTGGCCAGCCAGATGGTGACGCTGCTGGCCCAGCCCCGCGTGGGCCTGGGTATCGGGCTGGTGATTTCCCTGGTGGTGGCGCTATGGAGCGGTTCGCGCGGCGTCGCGGCGCTGATCTATGCCACCTCCCAGACCCGCCAGGAGCCGGAACGGCGCGGACTGGTCATGACGGTCGTGGTCTCGGTATTGACTACCCTGGCCGGCGCCTTCGCCATGGTTGTGGCATTGACGCTGGTGGCGGTATTGCCCGCCTATTTTGCGCTGCTGCCCTGGCTTGGGCAAAATCAGCTCGCGGTGCTCTTGCTGCGCTGGCCGCTGCTGCTGGTGCTGGGCGTGCTGGCCATCGCCGCCTTCTACCGTTTCGCGCCGGATCGACGCGCGCATCGCGCCCGCTGGATCTGGCCCGGCGCCATCACGGCAACCTTGCTGTGGATCGCAGTGTGCGCGCTGTTCTCGCTTTATGTCGAGCGCATTGGCAATTTCCAGGCAACATTCGGCTCGCTGGCGACCGCCATCGTGCTGCTGCTCTGGATGTACAATTCGGCGCTGATCCTGGTGCTGGGCGCCACCCTCAACGCCCAACTCGAATTCGAAACCCTCGCCGAACGCGCCCGAGCCGCCTAGACGGCCTTGCTGCGCTGATAGAGCCTATAGGCCCAGCCAAACAGGCCGAACGAGAACACGATCAGCAAAATGCCGCCCAGCATCAGCCCGATCGAGGCGCTGAGCACCGGGAAGAACAGGAACACCAGCCCGATCAGCACATAGGACACGCCCGACAGCACCACCGGCCAGATGCGCGCATAATGCTCGCGCTCGCGTGTGATGACGACGATCTGCATGACGCCCACGATCAGCGCCGCGATCCCCACCAGCGTGGAGAGGAACGTAACGGTCAAGATGGTGGCAATAAACGGGCTGATCAGGATCAGAATGCCCAGGATCAGCGCCAGCACGTTGGAGACGACGTCGAACCAGTAATTGCCGCTCTTGCCGCCCCCCAAGGTCAGGCTCCACAGGCCCAGCAGGCCATCGATGATCAGCAGAATGCCGCCCCACAGCACCAGCACGGACAGGGCCTGCACCGGAAAGATCACCACATAAAGTCCCGCCAGCAGCATCAGCACGCCGCGCAACGCCGTTGCCAGCGCAAAACGCCGCCGTGTATCCGCAGAAATCGCCATAGCCCCGTCTCCCGCCCAAATATGATGCGGAGTGTAGCGCCATTTGCCGGCTAGTCGAGCATCCCACGGTTCAGTTTTTGAGCGTCCCGCTTTCCATTATCTCCATTGCCGGGCGCGGCCGGCTGTGATTTGAGGCGGCTTCAATTGAGGCCTGCCATGCTGTCCCTGCCGCTGATCGCCCTGTTCATTGCCGCCTTTGCCTTCGGCACCACCGAATTCGTCATTGCGGGCGTCCTGCCCCAGGTCGCCGACGGGCTTGGCGTCACCATTCCGGTCGCCGGTTATCTGGTATCGGGCTACGCCATCGGCATCGCGCTGGGCGGGCCGCTGCTGACCTTCGTCACCAATAATATGCAGCGCCGCACGCTGCTGCTCGGCCTGATCGCCGTATTCACCGTCGGCCAGGTCGCCTGCGCGCTGGCGCCCGATTTCGCCGCCATGTTGGTGCTGCGCATGATGATCGCCGTGGTGCACGGCACGTTTTTCGGCATCACCATGGTGGTGGCGGTCGGGCTGGTCCCGCCCGAGCGCCGCGGTTTTGCCGTCGCATTGATCCTGTCCGGGTTGACCGTGTCCAACGTGGTCGGCGTGCCACTGGGCGCAGCCATCGGCAATATGTTCGGCTGGCGCGCCACCTTCTGGGCCATGAGCGTGCTCGGGCTGGTCGCGAGCCTGGCCATCGTGCTGTGGCTGCCGCGCACCAAGGGTGCCGCCGCGCCGCGCCCGCCTTTGGCGCAGGAAGTGGGCGTGCTGGGCCGCCAGCAGGTCTGGACCTCGCTCTTCCTCATGCTGATGCTGATGATCGGCCAATATGTGCCCTTCACCTACATCGCCCCCATGCTGCATGAGGTGACGGGGCTCGATACCAATGTGGTGCCATGGGTGCTGCTGCTGAACGGCGTCGGCTCGACGGTCGGCGTGTTCCTCGGCGGCCGCCTGGCCGATTGGAAGCTGATGCCTTCGATGATCGTCATGATGGTGTTGCAGGCCGTCACCCTGGTGGTGCTGTATCTCGCCAGCCCTTATCCGTGGCCCATGGTCGCCACCGTCTTCGTTTGGGGAACCCTGAACTTCGCCATCGGCACCCCGATCCAGACCCGCATCCTGAGCTGGACCGCTGACGCGCCGGGCCTGGCATCCTCGCTGATCCCCTCGGGGTTCAATATCGGCATCGCCATAGCGGCGGTCCTCGGCTCGACCATGCTCAACAGCGGCTACGGCTATCGCAGCCTGCCGCTGCTGGGCACCGTGGCGCTTCTGGTGGCGGCCCTGGTGGCCCTGCAGTCCCTGGTCTGGGAGAAACGCAGCGGCTCGCGGCCGCCAGCGGCGATCGAGGCGGCCCTGCCCGCGCAATGAGCGGCGACGCTAAGACTTTGCTCACCACAACCGCGCTCGTGAAATCGCAATCGGCGGAAGCTTGCTAAGGCTGCTGCACACGCGAAACCGCCAACCCCGGCGTATTCGAGTGCGGACGGGGCCATGCTTCTAGACCAAATATCCCTGCTGACGGCGATCGGCTTTTCCAGCGCGGCCCTGACACTGACCCTGCTGGCCAGTTGGCTAGGCGCGCGCACCGATAACTATCTGCTCAGCTGGGCCGCCGGCATGGCGCTGGTGGTGCTGGGCGTCGTCGTTTTCAGCATCGTGGGCGCGCATTACGATCCGGGGCTGCAACTGGCCTCGTTCGCCCTTCTGCTCGCCGGCTTCGCGCTGGTCTATGCCGGCACCCGCCAATTCCGCTTGGGTGCAGTGCCATGGCTCATTGTGGTGGGCCTCTGGGCCGTGTTCGCGGGCGGCATCAGCGTGGCGTTCGCCCTTGGCCTGTCGGGGCTGGGAACGGCCGGCGCCAATTTCGGCATCGCGGTCTTCCTGATACTGGCCGCGCACGAATGTTGGTCCGGCCGCGCCGAGGCGCCGGTTCCCCTCGTCGCCAATGCGGTACTCTACCTCATCGTCGCCGTCTCTTTCGTGCTCTGCGGCCTCGAACTGCTGCGTGAGGGCAGGCTGGTGCTGACGGCACGCCCGCAGAACTGGGCCGAGGACTTCAACTCCATCGCTGCAATTATCGGCCTGACCGGCATCGGCGCGCTATCGATCACGCTGAACCAGTTCCGCGCCGCGCGCCATCACCGGCAGCAGTCCATGACCGACCCACTGACCGGCATGCTCAACCGCCGCGCCTTGTTCGACAATCTCGCGGGCAAGGCCATCGAGCCCGGCGTCGCCGTCATCATGTTCGACCTGGATCACTTCAAGGCCATCAATGACCGGCTCGGCCACGCCATTGGTGACCTGGTGCTGCAGCAATTCGCCACCATCGTGCTGGACAATGTGCGCGCCGCCGATACTGCGGCGCGCCTAGGCGGCGAGGAATTCTGCATCGTGCTCGGCCGCCTGTCGTCACGCACCGCAGTCGGCGTGGCCGAACGGATCCGCGAAACCTTCGAGACCACCCTGACCCCCTCGATGAGCGAGCCCGTCAGGGCCACGGTGAGCGCCGGCATCGCCATCAGCGGCAGCAAGGGCGAAACCTTTGAGCACCTGCTCGGCCGCGCCGATAGCGCCCTCTACAAAGCCAAGCGCGACGGCCGCAACCGCGTCCATGCCCCGGGTCTTCGACTTGTAGCCTAAGCGGACAATGCAGCCTTCACCTTGCCGCTGGCCTTGCCGAAATCGATGCGGCCCGGATAATCCGCCTTCAGTGCGGCGATCACCTTGCCCATGTCCTTGGGGCCCTCGGCGCCGGTGCTGGCAATCGCCGCCGCAATCGCTGCATCGACTTCCGCATCGCTCAAGCCCTTGGGCAGGAACTCGTTGAGGATATCGATTTCTTCCTTTTCCACAGTCGCCAGATCAGCCCGGCCGGCCTGCGCATAAATGGCAAAGCTCTCCTCGCGCTGCTTGACCATCTTTTGCAGGATGACGAGGATTTCCTCATTGGTCGCCGGCCCACGTGCCTCCTGGCGGATGGCGATGTCCTTGTCCTTGATCGCCGAATTGATCAGCCGCAGCGTCGACGTACGGCGCTGATCGCGGGCTTTGAGGGCAATCTTGAGGCTTTCGCTGATCTCGTCGCGCATGGGTTTTCATCCTCTTGGCTTTGCGTTTGTCGGCCCCATATAGGCGTAAACATGCCGCTGCGCCACTTGCGCGGCTGCGCCGAGCCTTCTAAAGGAAGGTCTCAATCGACATAGTCCACACTTCTGGAGGCTCACCGTGACCGGTTGGCAGCAATCCCCCGCGACCGCCCTTTTGATCCTGGCCGATGGCACGCGCCTCGAAGGCCGCGGCATCGGCGCCGTGGGCCATGCCGCAGGCGAAGTGTGCTTCAACACCGCCATGACCGGCTACCAGGAAATCCTGACCGACCCGTCCTATGCGGGCCAGATCGTCACCTTCACCTTCCCCCATATCGGCAATGTGGGCACCAATGACGAGGACATCGAGACGGTCAACATGGCCGCCCTCAGTGGCGTGCGTGGCGTCGTGCTCAAAGCCGACATCACAAATCCGTCCAATTACCGCGCCGCCGAAAAGCTCGACGCCTGGCTCAAGAAGCGCAATATCGTGGGCATTACCGGCATCGACACCCGCGCCCTGACAGCCCAGATTCGCGAACACGGCATGCCCAACGGCGTGATCGCCCATAGCGAAGACGGCTATTTCGACGAAAAGTCGATCATGGCCGAACTCAATGCCTTCCCCGGCCTTGAGGGCCTCGACCTCGCCAAGGAAGTCACCACCGCCCAGACCTATCACTGGGATCAGACCGGCTGGAAATGGGGCGAAGGCTACGGCACGCTCGAAAACCCGCAATTCCATATCGTTGCCATCGATTACGGCGCCAAGCGCAATATCCTGCGCTGCCTTGCCGATCAGGGCGCGCGCGTAACCGTGGTTCCCGCCACCGCCACCGCAGCCGATGTACTCTCACACAAGCCCGATGGCATTTTCCTCTCCAACGGCCCCGGCGACCCGGCGGCGACCGGCAAATATGCCGTGCCGACGATCAAGGCGCTGATGGACACCGGCAAGCCCGTCTTCGGCATTTGCCTCGGCCACCAGCTTCTGGGCCTCGCCCTTGGCGGCACCACGTCCAAAATGCATCAGGGCCATCATGGCGCCAACCACCCGGTCAAGGACCTGACCACCGGCAAGGTCGAGATCACCTCGATGAACCACGGCTTCGCGGTCGACAAGGCCAGCCTGCCCGCCGGCGTCACCGAAACCCATATCTCGCTATTTGACGGCTCCAATGCCGGCCTCAGCGTTGATGGCAAGCCCATCTTCTCGGTACAATACCACCCCGAAGCCAGCCCCGGCCCCCGCGACAGCCACTACCTGTTCACGCGGTTCATGAATCACGTGCGCGCCCAAAACGGCGCCGAGCAGCAGCCGGAATTCGTGAAGGCCTAAATCATTCATTTGGATGATACCAATTGACTTGGTCGACAATACCAGTGTTGCAAACCTGCACGTTTTCCAAGTCGACATAGCTGGGCGGCAAGACTTTACCGCCAGCAGCAATTTACCGAAGCCTCTTATTGCCGCATTCTCGCCATGACTCAAAATTGACTGAGCCATAATGGAGGTCGAATGTTTCGGAAATCTGTTGCTGTCGCATCGCTGGGGCTGATCGGTCTGATGACCGGCCCAACTTTCGCCGCGGACCTTTTTGTCCCGCAAGTTATTGTTCAACCCGAACTGTTCAGTTGGACCAGTTGCTATGTCGGCGTACCGCTGACCTGGTCGACTTCGCCCCTGGATTCCAACGCTCCGCTCAGCAATTACAGCACGACCCCGAACGGTATCGGTGGTGGTGCCCAGGCTGGTTGCGATTATCAGATGCCCGATAGTCCCTTGGTCGTCGGTATCGTGGTCGACGCTATCGCTTCAAGCTCGGAAGAGAGCCTGGCTCCAGTCGCCGGCCAGGAACTCACCGGTTCCATACCGTTCATGGGCTCTATTCGCGGCCGCATTGGTGTCGCGCTGGATACGACCCTGCTTTACGCCACGGGTGGTCTGGCCGTCGCTCGCGTGGAGAATAACCTCGTCGTCGTCGGTGGCGCTCTCGACGCTACCGCTTCCAACACCTACGTGGGTTGGACCATTGGCGCCGGCGTCGAACACATGGTGACGGACAATCTCTCCGTCTTCGCCGAATACGACTATGCCGATCTCGGCAGCAAGACCAACACGTTCGACGGTGCCGATTTTGACGGTGCGGGCCGCAATTTCCTCGACATCAGCGCTGTGACCCATACCGTAAAAGTGGGCCTCAACTACCACTTCTAGATTTCTGATCTCCGCCTGACGTTCCCGTCGACTTAAACGAAGGATCGCAAGATCCTTCGTTTTTCTTTGCCGCCGCCGCTACCCGACGGGCGGTCCTTATCGCGCCCTGCAGGCACTCGGCGTCCCGCGGGACGCCGAAGCTCGCTCAAACATTTCCGCTAAACGTATCGCACTGGTTCACGTCGCCGCTCTTATACCCGCGCGCGAACCAGGTCTGGCGCTGTGCCGAGGTGCCGTGGTTGAACGTCTTGGGAACAGCAAAACCCTGCATCTTCTTCTGCAGCGTATCGTCGCCGATCTGGTCGGCAGCGTTCAGGGCTTCCTCGAAATCGCCCTGCTCAACCAGGTTTTCCTGGCCCGCATAATTGGCCCAGATGCCGGCATAACAATCAGCCTGCAGTTCGATCCGCACCGAATAGGCGTTGGATTCTTCGGTGCTCATCGATTGGCGCTGCTGATTGAACTTCGGCAAAATCCCCGTCTGATCCTGCACGGCGTGGCCAACTTCGTGGGCCAGCACATAGGCTTGGGCGAAATCCCCCGGCGCACCAAATTGGGTCCGCAACTGGTCGTAAAAGGCCAGGTCGATATAAACTTTTTTGTCGTTCGGGCAGTAGAACGGACCCGTGCTGGAATCCGCAGCGCCGCAGGCAGTGTTGACGCTATCGGTAAACAGCACGACCTTGGGCGGCGTATAGACTTGGCCGGCCGCCTTGAACTGGGCGCCCCACAGGTCTTCGGTTTCCTTGATCACCACGCCCACGAAGTCCGCCAGTTCATCCTGGCCAGCCTGCGGCAGTGGCCGTGCGGGCGACGAAGACGCGCTTGAGGTGGTGCCTGAGCCCCCGGTCAGGATATCGATGGGGTTTTGGCCGGTCAGCGCCCAGATCAGGCCAAGCACCACGACGATGCCGATTACCCCGCCAATCCCGCCGCCCGAACGCCCGGTCGGCAGGCGCATGCCGCCGCCGCCGCGTCCAAATGGATTGCCGCCGCCACCCAGGCCACCCAGTCCGCCGCCGGTCTGGCCGCGTTGGTCTTCGATATTGGAACTGCGCTCGCGCCCTTGCCACTTCATGGTCGTGTTCTCCTACCGGCCCCTGCCGTTAACGTTTCGCACAGAGGCAAGCTGCCAGCAAATGTGAAAATTTGACCACATGGTCCAATTTCCCTAACACTGGCCAAGTCGGCGTCATGGCAGCGTCATTTGAGGTCGGCAAGAGGAGGCATGCTCTACAGTGCGGAACACAACCGGCGCTGCTGGTTATCGTTCCCGTGCCTCCATCCAAACCTTGGATCGTTCCGGAGAACCGCGATGAAATTTGATCCCGCCATTTCCCGCCGCGCCTTCCTGGCCGGCTCCGTCAGTGTCGGAGCCATGGCTGCCTTGCATCCTTTCGCCGCCAGCGCCCAGGCTAACCAAGTCCACCTGCGCATCATGGAAACCACGGATCTGCACGTCGCGGTCTTCGCCTATGATTATTTCGCCGACGCCCCCAATGACACGATGGGCCTGGCCCGCACCGCCTCGATCATCGACGCCATCCGCGCCGAGGCCGGCAATTCCATGCTGATCGACAATGGCGACATCATCCAGGGCAATCCGATGGGCGATTACGTCGCCTACGAAAAGGGCCTGGAGGACAATGTCCACCCCATGATCGCCGCGATGAACACGCTGGGCTATGAAGCCGCCACCGTCGGCAATCACGAGTTCAACTATGGCCTCGATTACCTCGACACGGCCCTGCAGGGCGCCAGCTTCCCGTTCGTCTCTGCCAACCTGGTCAAGGGCGACACCCTCGGCGCCGACATTCTGGCCGACGACACCTATCTCGACCCCTACATGATCATCGACAAGACCCTGACCGACGGCGCTGGCGCCACCAAGACCATCAAGATCGGCCTGATCGGCTTCGTGCCGCCCCAGATCATGACCTGGGACGCAGGCAACCTCGCCGGCAAGGTCAATACCCGCGATATCGTCGAGACCGCCAAGGCATATATCCCCAAGATGAAGCAGGAAGGCGCCGAGCTGATCATCGCGCTCTCTCATTCCGGCATCGCCGCCGATAGTGGCCCCGGCGCCGAAAACGCCTCGCTGCAGCTTGCCGCCGTCGAGGGCATCGATGTGATCCTCACCGGCCACCAGCATCTGGTTTTCCCCAATTCCAAGGATTTCGAGGGCCTTGAAGGCGCCGACCTGGAAAAGGGCACTCTTGCCGGCAAGCCCGCCGTCATGGCCGGTTTCTGGGGCAGCCATATGGGCTTGATCGACCTGCTGCTGGAGCAGGACGCGGCTGGCAAATGGAGCATCGTTTCACACACCTCAGAAGCCCGGCCGATCTTCGAGCGCGTCGACGGCAAGGTCAAAGCCCTGGTCAAGGACGAGCCCAAGATCATCGAGGCCGCCCAGACCGAGCATGACGAAACGCTGGAGTATGTCCGCCGTCCGGTTGGCGAAACCTCAGCACCGCTCTACTCCTACTTTGCCCTCGTGGCCGACGATCCATCGGTGCAGGTGGTCTCGCAGGCCCAGACTTGGTACCTGAAGCAGATGCTCAAGGGCACCGAGTGGGAAGCCCTGCCGCTGCTCTCCGCGGCAGCGCCGTTCAAAGCCGGCGGCCGTGGTGGCCCCGATTACTACACCGACGTGCCCGTCGGTCCCGTCGCCATCAAGAACGTCGCCGATCTCTACCTCTATCCGAACACCATCATGGCCGTTGCCATCACCGGCGCCGAGGTCAAGGACTGGCTGGAACGCTCGGCCGGTATCTTCAACCAGATCGAAAAGGGCGCCAAGGACGCATCCCTGATCAACCTCGACTTCCCCTCCTACAATTTCGACGTCATCGACGGCGTCACCTACAAGATCGACCTCACCCAGCCCTCCAAATATGCCAGCGATGGCAAGAGCGTCACCAATCCCGACGCCAACCGCATCATCGAGCTGATGTTTGACGGCAAGCCGATCGATCCGGCGACTAAATTCGTCGTTGCCACCAACAATTATCGCGCTGGCGGTGGCGGCAATTTCCCCGGCACCGGGGCGGACAAGATCGTGTTCAAGGGCCCCGATACCAATCGCGACCTGCTCATCCGCTTCATCATCGAAGAAGGCACCATCAACCCCAAGGCCGACAGCAACTGGTCGCTGGCTCCCATTGGGGGCACCACGGTATTGTTCGAAACCGGCCCGAAAGCCGCCGCGCATCTGGCGGACGTGACCGCAGTCAAGATCGAAGCCACCGGCCAGACCAGCGAGACCGGGTTCGGTGTGTATCGCATAGAGCTGTAGGCCCGACGTCGACCGTCGAAAAGCACACCGCACGGTCCCCTCCCCTTGAGGGGAGGGCTAGGGTGGGGGTGTCGGCGGTTCAGCAATTGCAGGGCCGTCGAGTTCGCCCAACCTCGACACCCCCCCCTCAATCCCTCCCCTCAAGGGGGAGGGAGGCGGTACGGCGCCCTATAAAAAAATCGAAGTTCAGCAGACGCTAAGCGCTCACCTGCGCCACCAGCAATTCATCCGCGCCGCCAAACGCCTTCATCTGCGTCAAACTGGTATTGTCCAAAACCTCGGCGATCGCATTGCGCACGTCCAGCATCAAGTGCCGGATTTGACACGTGGCGACATCGCAATCGCTGCACGGCTGGTAACGCGTCTTGCTCGCGCAGGGGATCGGTGCCAGCGGCCCGTCGAGCACGCGCACCACATGGCCTATTCTGATCTCGTCGGCCGGCCGCGCCAGGCAATAGCCACCGGCCTTGCCCTTGCGGCTATGCACGAACCCGGCATTGCGCAACTCCCCCAGGATCGCGTCGAGGAACTTCTTGGGAATGTTCTCGGCCACCGCCACGTCGTTGACGAAAGCCAACCGCCCCTCGGGAACATCGGCGAGGTAGGCCAGCGCCTTGAGCCCGTATTTGCCCTTTTTCGTCAGCATGTCGGTATCCGGATTGATTGCGCAGCGCGCAGTCGCGCCCCACAGTCAATAAATTCTAGCAACTCACTGCACAAGAGCAATTCGTTCTGCCGACCATGCACCACGGCGTGTGCAGCAGCGGCATGGCTGGCTTGCCGTCACAGCCCTACAAACCGCGCCGCCCTGCCCCATCTATTGGAACATGAAGGCGACGGCGCTCTGGCCGGATCCTTGGAGAGCTTGGAAAATGAACACCCACCACAACACATCGTTGTTTGCCCGTCTTGGTTCTGTCGTCGATGTTTTTGGCAGCGCTGTTGCCGCCGCATCGGCCGTCCAGTCGGGTCGGGTGCCCCACTCCCGGCATCTCAGGACCCTCGGTATCGACCCCGAAGCCTTCCGGTCGATCGGCAGGATCTAAACCCCTCCCCCTGGGCGGAGCGCTGTGATCGGCGATCCGCTTGATCCTGCCGCGACAGGAAAAGCCCGGCTACCACATCGGTAGCCGGGCTTTTCCATATCTGGTCCAGGCTCAGGCGACCTTGTCGTAGCGCTGGCCAATATCGGCGGCCGGGCTCGGCGACGGATTTGCGGGGGATACGGTATTGAGGAACGACAGCGTTCCCCCAAAATTCACCGCCCGTTGCGGATCGTTGTCGCTGGCCTCGACCGTCCCCATGCTACCGGTTGGCTTCGCCGGATCGATGAACTTCTTGGCCTCCGATACGTCGTCGCAATTGCGGCACAGGAAGCCGTTGACGGTAATCGGACGCGGATAGTCGCTGCTGATGGCCATGAGCCAAGTCCCCACTGCTTATGCCATCCTATACGCAACGCCCTTGAGAAAGGTTACAGCGGCCTGCAAAGGAATTTCTCGCGCCGTTTCGCTCTTGTCCCACCCTTCGGCGGCGCCTTCTTGGCACGGCACTTCGTCATTCCTGAACGCTTGAAATACCGTCGCAAAATTGCTCTGGTGCCCTCCTGTCGCCACAGTTCGACTCGCGACCAGCTTCAGGATTGCGCTCCCCATGACCCAGAAATCTACTATCGTCGCCCTGCTCGCCGACGCGGGGGTGGTCGTCAACGGCTCCGATCCGTGGGACATGCAGGTCCATGACGAGCGATTGTGGAACCGCTTCCTCGCCGAGGGAACGCTGGGCCTGGGCGAGGCCTATATGGACGGCTGGTGGGATTGCGCCGACGTGGCCGAATTCTTCAACAGGGTCATCAGCAAGACGGTGGATCGGAATTTCAAGCCATCGATGAACCTGATCTGGCAGACGGTGCAGGCGCGCCTGTTCAACATGCAGACCATCACCCGCTCGCGCCGCGTCGCCGCCATGCATTACAACGAGACCGACGCCTATCGCGCCTCGCTCGATGACCGCATGACCGGCTCCTGCGGCTATTGGCCGGAAGGCGTCGTCAACGTCAACCAGGCCCAGGAAGCCAAGCTCGACATGGTCTGCCGCAAGATTGGCGTCAAGCCGGGCCAGAAGGTCTGGGACATCGGTTGCGGCTGGGGCGCCTTCATGGGCTTTGCGGCCGAAAAATATGGCGCCGATTGCGTCGGCGTCACTGTCTCGCCCGACCAGGCCGCCTATGGCCGCGAGCGCTACAAGGACATGAAGGTCGAATTCCAGATCAAAGACTACCGCGAATTCACCGGCAAGGTGGACCACGTGGTCTCGATGGGCATGTTCGAACATGTCGGCTACAAGAATTACCGCGCCTATTTCGAGGCTGCCCGCCGCGCCATTTCCGACGACGGGCTGTTCATGATGCACACCGTGGGCTCGGCCCACACCACCAGCACCATCGACCCGTGGCTGGAAAAGTACATTTTCCCCGGCGGCGTCATCCCCTCCATTGCCCAGATCGGCACCGCCATCGATGGCCTCTTCGCCACCGTGGATGTGCACAATATCGGCCCCCACTACGATAACACCCTGATGGCCTGGTCACAGAATTTTGCCGCCAAATGGCCCAAGGACCGCGACGCCCAGGGCGAGCGCTTCTATCGCATGTGGCAGTATTACCTGCTCTGCTGTGCCGGCGGCTTCCGCTCGCGGGCGCTACAGGTCTGGCAGTTCGTCCTCTCGCCCAAGGGCGTACCCGAGGGATATGTGACGCAGCGCTAGGAGCGTTTCGAGGAAAAGTGCGAAGCGGTTTCCCCGACTTGATCCGGGGATCGGAAACGCCACAACACAAAGACTAGAGCTCCTGATTTGATGCAATCAAAGCAGGAAATGCTCCAGCACCTCAGCCGAGCTTGTTGGTACCGGACGCCGCCGCCATTTGCTTGGTATATGACTGGATCATCACCGCCACCTGTGCCGGGCTGTAGCCGAGATCGCCTCTGGTCCTCGCGGTCTTGAGCTGTGTCAGGCCTATCTGGCCGCGGATCTGGTCGTACGGATTGGCCACACCCTTGGAAATCTCGGCGGGCCCAATGGCGTTGTCCAGGGCCAGGGCGGCCGTAAGGATCGCCTTGCGGCTGGCCGCAGTCAGGGTCGCTTCACTCTCATCGACGGCTTCCTGGACCGCGTGCGTGCCGGTGACGATCTCGCGGTCGCCATCACGCCTATATTCGCGCCCGACCTCCACCTGCTTGGTGCCGGTCTGCGCCATTCTGGTGCCGATCTGAACCTGCTCGATACCGGTGCCGTTGAGGTCGAAGTTCCCAGCCGTCAGGCCGAGCGACCCCAGGGGGCTGAAAAGCGAGTCGGTCAGCGTCAGGGACTCCGACTTCTCGGTTTCCAGTTTCAACTGGCCGCCATCCATCTTGGCCTGTAGCCCAGGGACGCCATCCAGAATCTTGGTCAGGGTGCTCGCAAACTCGCCCTCTGCGCCGCCATAGGTATATTTGGTAGTCGAAGACCCCGAGGTGACGTTAATGGTCCGGCCGGTGCCAAACGAAATCGACGTCGAAGCACCGCTGCCGACCTGAACCTGGAAGGTGGCGCCTATCTCGATCCCGGCTTGACCAGCCTCCCGAAAGCTCGTCAGCGACTTGGTGCCGTCCGCGACGCTCTTGGGGGCCTGGCGTCCCTCATAAATGGGCACCTCGGTCATGATCGCTTCGGTGTTATAGGTGATCAGCGTCTTGTACTTCGGCACCTTGACGACGTTGTCCACGTAGCTCACGCCGCCGCTACGGGCTTGCTGCGCAAATTTGGCTTTGGCCACCGCGTCATTGAGCATCTTCAACCCAGCAAAAGTGCTCGACTGCCGAGCCTGCTGCGTCGCCGTGATTTTCGTGGCCATTCGGAACGGTCCTTAACCTTGCGCAAAGACATTGCTCCGAATCGCCCCTAAAATTCGTTAACGCGTCTCAACTATTTGCCCATGAGCCGACGTTTGTTGCTTTGGATTCATCGCCCTTAACGGCTGCGATTTGGTCTGGCGGCAAATCCTCGCGGAGCTCACGATCAGCGGCCAGACTATCGCCATGTTGGAGAGCTTGATGGTACGCACGATCCTGAGCCTGTTGCTGCTGGCCGTCATGGGCGCCAGCGTCCGGGCCGAGGTACCGCTTGACGGCACGTTCACGGCGCAACGCACCTGCCCGGCTCTGCAATCGATCAATCGGCAGACCAATCCCGGCGATATCACTGTTTCGCCGGGCGCCACCTATCGCGTGATCGCGGCCAATAAGGCGCAGGCCACGCATTACTGGATCGTGGTTCACGGCGCGCAGCCCGACCGTCGCTGGGTCGCCGTCGAGTGTGGCAGCCTCGATGGCGGCACGGCCAGCATGCCGGCTCCACCCCGCCAACCACCGGCATCGGGTCCCAAGCCGCGCTACACCATGGCGGTCAGCTGGCAGCCCGCCTTTTGCGAGGCCCACACCCGCACGCCCGAATGCCGCAGCCAGACACCGGGCCGCTTCGATGCCACCCATTTCAGCCTGCACGGTCTGTGGCCTGAACCCTTCGAGAACGTCTTTTGCGACGTTCCGGCCGATCAGGTGCGCGACAGCGAGGATGGGTATTGGGAGTATCTGCCCCCGGTCGCGCTCAGCGCCCGTCTGCGGTCCGCCCTCGATCAGGTCATGCCCGGCACGCGATCGCAGCTGGAACGCCACGAATGGACCAAGCACGGCACCTGCTATGGCGCGTCGCAGGAGCAGTATTTTACCGATGCTGTCGCCCTGATGAGTGCTCTCAACAGCTCAAGAGTGGCCAATCTGTTCGCCGCCAATATCGGACGACAGCTCAGCCAGCGGCAGGTGCGCTCCGCCTTCGACGCAGCATTCGGCTCCGGTACCGGCCAACGCGTCAGCATGGACTGCGAGCGTGACGGCGATCGCTTCGTGATCAGCGAACTCACCATCAGCCTCGTTGGCCCCATCACCCCAGATGCTGACCTCGCCGAACTGACTGCCGCTGCACGCCCCACCGATGGCGGCTGCAATATCGGCACGGTCGACCCCGCCGGCCTGCAATAGATCGGGATGGACCAAATCTTAACCCATCGCGTTCACCTCGCCGCAAGGCGGCACGCCTAGAGTTCCGGCAGCCCAGCCGGAGCCACCATGTCCAGTTCCACGCCTGCCCTTGCCATTACCGGCCTGCGCAAAAGCTTCGATCGGCCCGTGGTCGATAATCTCGATCTCACCATCCGCGCGGGCGAATTCTACGCCCTGCTCGGCCCCAATGGCGCCGGCAAAACCACCATCCTGCGCATGGTCGCCGGCCTGCTCCAGCCCGACGAGGGCGCCATCTCCATCTTCGGCATAGACGCCCGCCACGATCCTCTCGCCGCCAAGCGCGTCACCGCCTGGGTGTCGGACGAACCCATGGTCTATGACCGGCTGACGCCGCTGGAATATCTCGAATTCGTCGCCGGCCTCTGGCAGATCGACGCTCGCACCGCACAGGCCAAGGCCCATGAGCTGATCGACTGGCTGGGCCTGGGCCCGCACGCCAATGAACTCTGCGGTAGCTTTTCCAAGGGCATGTTGCAGAAGGTCGCGCTGGCCGGCGCCCTCGTCCACGATCCCAAACTCATCATCCTCGACGAACCATTGACCGGCCTCGATGCCGGCTCCGCCCGTCAGGTCAAGGACGTGCTGCTCGGCAAGGTGCGCGATGGCGTCACCGTCATCATGACCACCCATATTCTGGAAGTCGCCGAACGCATGGCCGAGCGCATCGGCGTCATCACCCACGGCCGCCTGATTGCCGAAGGCACGCTGACCGAATTGCGCTCCCGCATCGGCCGCGGCCAGACCAGCCTCGAGGAAATCTTCCTCGATCTGGTGGCGCAGGACGACGCCGAGCCCGCCGCCGCATGAACGCCGCGCCCGCCTCGCTGGGCTGGTTCGCCCGCCACGAAATCAATCTCGCCTGGCGCGAGGGCGTCGCCATGATGACCGGCGGCCGCCGCAGCCGCGGCCTCGTACTGGCCCTGGTGCTCGGCGTGGTCTATGTGCTGCTGCACCTGATGGCCTATACGGTCCTGGCCCCCTGGGTCGCCCGGGGCATCATGCCCGATAAGCCGACCCTCGTGCTGCTCACCGGCGGCGGGTTGCTGTTCTGGTCGGTCATGCTCAGCCAGGCCCTGGAATCGGTGACGCGGGTCTACTACGCCCGCTCCGATCTCGACTTGATCCTGTCCTCCCCCGCCTCCTCGCGCCGCCTCTTCGCCGTGCGCACGGCGGCGGTTGCATTGTCAACGGTCGTGCTATCCTGCCTGCTCGCCAGCCCGATGATCAACACGCTGATCGTGCTCGATGGCCCCAAATGGCTGGCCGCCTACGGCACGCTGGCCGCCTTGGGCGCTCTCTCCGCCGCCATCGCGGTGGCCATCACCATCACCCTGTTCCGCACCGTCGGCCCCAAGCGCACGCGACTGATCGCCCAAATCGTCGCCGCCTTGGTGGGCGCCGGCTTCGTCATCGGCATCCAAGCCGCCGCCATTCTCTACTACGGCAGCTTTTCGCGCTTCTCACTGTTCGAGTCAGAGGCGGTCATCTCCGCCGCGCCCGGCGTCGATAATCCCCTTTGGCTCCCCGCCCGCGCCGGCATGGGTGATCCCGTGGCCCTCGCCGTTGTCGCGCTGCTGGGTTTCGGGGCACTCGCCTTGACCATCGCCGCCACCGCCTCCAGCTACGGCCGCCACGCCATCTCTGCCACCGGCCTGTCCCACATCCGCAACCGCCGCAAGCCGGCCGCCCAGCCCTTCCGCGCCCGCTCGCAACGTGCCGTGCTGCGCGCCAAGGAGTGGCGCCTATTGCAGCGCGACCCATGGCTGCTGTCACAGACGCTGATGCAGATGCTCTATCTGCTGCCCCCCGCCCTCATGCTCTGGATCAATTACGGCGACCGCGCCGGCGCCTATGTGGTGGTCGTGCCGGTGCTGGTCATGGCCGCGGGACAATTGGCGGGCGGGCTGGCCTGGCTCGCCATTTCGGGCGAGGACGCCCACGATCTGGTGACCACGGCCCCTGTCGCGCCTCGCGCCGTGCTCACCGCCAAGATCGAGGCCGTGCTGGTCATCATCGCGCTGGTGCTGGCGCCGCTGCTGCTCATGCTGGCGCTGTCCTCGCCGCAGATGGCGCTGGTGACGGCGGCCTGCGCCGTAATCTCCGCCAGCTCCGCCACCGCGATCCAGCTCTGGTTCCGCGTGCCGGCGAAACGCTCGATGTTCCGCCGCCGCCAGGTCGCCTCCCGCGCCGCCACCCTGACCGAAGCTTTCGCCTCGATCCTGTGGGCCGGCACCGGCGCCATCTGGGCGGCAGGCTCATGGCTCGCGGTCGGCTGCGCCATCATGGCGCTCGGCGTGGTCGGGCTGGCGCGGCTGTTAGCACCGCGCCGCCGTTAGCCCAGCCGCATTTCGCCTGTGAGGCGCTCGCGGCCCGGCGCCGCCACTACGGTCAGCACTAGCGCCGCCACCGGGAACAGGGCCCCGATCCAGCCCAGATCATTGACACTGGCATTCTGCAACACCAGCCCCCCGACGAACGAGCCGGCGGCAATACCGAGATACAGTGCCGAAGCATTGAGCGACAGCACCAGCGGCGCATTGGTGGGCGACAGGCCCAGCAAATGGCTCGACTGCGGCGGCAAGAACGCCCAGGCCACAAAGCCCCACACGAAGATCAGCCCGAAGAACACCGGCCCAACCACCGCCACCGGCAGATGCACCACTCCGGAAATTCCGAACATCAGAGCCGCCGACAACACGATCGCCCCGATAATGGTCTGGCGCGACCCGAGCCGGTCCGACAACTGCCCGCCGACCACATTGCCAATCGCCGCGCCGATGCCGAACGAGAGCAGCACAGCCGGCACCAGAGCCGCCGGCAACCCAATCGACTTGGTGGTCAGCGCCGCGATGTAGATGATCACCGTAAAGCCACCCGTCATATAGAGCCACGTCGTCAGCAGCGCCACCGGAACGCCCGGAATGCCGATTGCGGCAATGCGCTGCCGCAGGGGCAGATGCGCGCCGCGCAACCCGGCTGGCAACAGCATCCAGATCGAACCAGCCGCGATCACCCCGAACGCCGCCACCATCAGATAAGCGCCGCGCCATCCTACCAGACCACCGATCAACGCCCCCAGCGGCGCGCCGAATGCCACCGCCATCGTGGTCCCACCCACAATCACCGATATCGCCCGCGCCCGATGGTCAACCGACGAAATCGCGACGCCCGTCGCCTGCGCCGTCGCAGTATAGAGCCCCGCCGAAAACGCCATCAGCACGCGCGCCGCCATCAGGTCGAAATAGCCCTGCGAGAAACTCGCCCACAGCGCGCCAACCGAAAACACCAGCGCCGCCAGCGTCAGCGTCCGCCGCCGGTCGGCCGTCCCCGTCAAGGCCGCCAGCACCGGCGCCCCAAAGGCATTGGCAAGCGCGAAGGCGATCACCAGATAGCCCGCCTGCGTCAGTGTCACCCCGGTGGAATCTGCGATTTGCGGCAACAGGCTCGAAATAGCGAAGCTCTCGACGCCGATGGCGAAGGTGCCCACCGCCAGCCAGATCAGACGGATGTCCATGAGGAAACCTCTTTGTTCAAAATTCATTGAACAATTGGACCTCGTACGCCAAACTGTCAAGGCGAAGTTCAAAAGTCTTTGAACATTGAAAGCAGGACAGCGATGCGCTATGTGATGGTCATGAGCACGATTTATCACCCGGATGCCGATCAGATCAGCCTGCCCAATGTCCTTACCGCGCTTGGCGATGAGACCCGGCTGGCGATCATTGGCTGCCTGGCGCGCGACGAGGCCCACGCCCTCACCTGCGGGCAGTTCTCCGACCTCGGCTCCAAGACCGCGCTGAGCTATCACATCTCCAAATTGCGCGAAGCCGGCGTGGTCAATGTCCGTCCCGACGGCACCAAGCGCATGGTCACGCTGCGCCGCGCCGATCTGGATAGCCGCTTCCCCGGCTTTCTCGACTCGATCATCGCGACAACCCGCTACCTGCCCCTGCCGGACATGGGTGAGCAGATCGCCATCGGCGACCCCGTGGTCTCCACGCGGGCCTCGGCTGAATTATCCTGATGGACGCCCGAATTTCGGGTTGATCGGCGGCCGCCGCACGCTAGGTTGCGCGTGCCGACTGGAGCCTGCCATGCCCGAACTGACCTTCCGCGACGCCACCGCTGCCGACATCCTGACCATGCTGACACTGAGTCATGCCGGCGATGCGCGTGGCCCCGACACGCCACCGCTCGACCCCGCAATGGCTACCGATCCGCGGACGCTGGCCGCCTTCGCCGCTATCGAGGCCGATCCGGCCCACCGCCTGATCGTCGCCGAACGCAATGGCGAGGTCGTCGGCACATTGCAGATCAGTTTCCTGCCCGGCCTGCCCGCTTTCGGCATGAGGCGCGGCGTGCTGGAAAACGTCCATATCCGCTCAGACCAGCGCGGCTCCGGCCTCGGCACAGTCATGGTGCAATGGGCCATCGACCGCTGCCGCGAAGCCGGTTGCGGCGTGGTGCAGCTTACCTCCAACAAAATCCGCATGGACGCCCACCGCTTCTACCGCAAGCTGGGCTTCGAGCAGTCGCACGAAGGCTTCAAGTTGAAGCTTTAGTCTTTCACCTCTCCCTTTGGGGGAGAGGTCGACCCTCTTGGGTCGGGTGAGGGGGCCTTCGCCGCGCACCTCACCCAGTAAAGGCCCCCTCACCCGGCGCTACGCACCGACCTCTCCCCCTTAGGGAGAGGTGAGAAAGCCTCAGCTATGCCCCGCAATCTCATGCGGCACATACGGCGCCTCAAGCGCCGCCACATCCTCGTCGCTGAGCGTCACCTCAACCGCCGCCACCGCATCCGTCAAATGCTGCGGCTTGGTCGCGCCCACGATGGGCGCCGTCACCCCATCCTTTTGCAACAACCACGCCAACGCCACCTGCGCCCGCGGCACGCCCAGCTTTTGCGCCACCTGCGCCACCGCCTCCACCACCTTGCGGTCGGCCGCCTCGGTCTCGGTATACATCCGCGCGATCAGATTATCGGTGCCACCGCGTTTGCTGGTCTCGTCCCAATCGCGCGTCAGCTTGCCGCGCGCCAGCGGGCTCCACGGGATAACGCCCACCCCCTCGGCCCGGCACAGCGGCAGCATTTCGCGCTCTTCCTCGCGATACATCAGGTTCAAATGGTCCTGCATGGTGACGAACCGCGCCCAGCCATTGGCCTTTTGCACATACAGCGCTTTGGCGAATTGCCAGGCGAACATCGAAGACGCGCCGATATAGCGGGCCTTGCCGGCCTTGACCACGTCATGCAGCGCCTCCAGCGTTTCCTCGATCGGCACCGCCGGGTCCCAGCGGTGAATCTGGTAGAGGTCCACATAATCAGTCCCCAGCCGGCGCAGGCTGTTGTCGATCTCTGCCATGATCGCCCGCCGCGACAGCCCTGCACCATTCGGACCGGGCCGCATCCGCCCATGCACCTTGGTGGCGATCACCACCTCGTCCCGCTTGGCGAAATCCTTGAGCGCCCGCCCGACGATTTCCTCGCTGGTGCCCTCCGAATACACATTGGCCGTATCGAAGAAATTGATCCCCGCCTCCAGCGCCTGCTTGATGAAGGGCCGGCTCGCGGCCTCGTCCAATGTCCACTCATGGTTGCCGCGCGTGGCGTCGCCATAACTCATGCAGCCCAGGCAAATGCGCGACACTTCCAACCCGGTCGTTCCAAGGCGGCGATAGTCCATGGTGAGTCTCCAGCGATAGGGGGATGGCCTAGCCTACGCCCGCGGCTACTGGCCGGTCAAACCTTGGGGAACCCGCTGCCCCGGGTTTTCGTTATTTCCGCCATTGAACCATCCGGGGCACAGTGCCATCTGTAAACGGCCGCCGGACTTTGATAAAATGATTGCCCGCGCATTGGCAGGAGCGCCTCCCAATGGCTGATACCGATACCAAGAACCGCACCCAGACTGTCCTCAAGACGGCGAAGCCCCCGCTCTACAAGGTCATCCTGGTCAACGACGATTTCACCCCGCGCGACTTCGTCGTCCGCATTCTCAAGGCCGAATTCCGCGTGCCCGAGGCTCAGGCCCTCGGCATCATGCTGACCGCCCACACCAAGGGCTCCTGCGTGGTCGCCGTGTTCACCAAGGAAATTGCCGAAGAGAAATCCAACCGCGCCACCGAAATCGCCCGCGACAAAGGCTATCCTTTGCTGTTCACCAGCGAGCCGGAAGAATAGCTCGCAGGATCTGGCGCTAGTTGAGCAGCCCGTGCCGGATCGCCTCGGCCACCGTATGGGCGCGGTTGCGGGTGCCGAGCTTGTCGGCGACATTGTCCACATGCTGGTTGACGGTGCGCGGCGACATGCCCAGTTGCAACGCGATCTCCTGCGACGTCAGCCCATCGGCCGAGAGCCGGATGACCTCCTTTTCGCGCGGCGTCAGCGGCTCCGTCGCGGTGCGGCTGCCACTGGCCCGGAACGAGCGGGTCTGTGCGAACAGGCTATAGACCACCAGTTGCAACGCGGTCTTCTGGCCAGCGGTCAGCGGCGGATTGCCCGAAAAGCCCCCCAGCCCGATGACGGCGCCATCGAAGCTGACCGGCACAAGCACCAGTTCCACGATATCGACCCGGCGCGCGAAGGACAGCAGGCGGCTTTCCGCACCGAAACGGCTGCCGTCGAAGGTCTGCACGCCGCCTTCCGCCAGCAGTGCGGCCAACTCGCTCTGATCGGTACTCAGGCCGGTGGCTACATAGTCCTGCAGCCAGCCTTCGCGCTGCGGATTGCTGTCCAGGATATGCAGCGCCGATTTGAGGTCGGCGGCGTACTCGATCAGGAAGCCGCTGCGAAACCCCAGGGACGCGCTGATCTCGGCCAGCACACCGATGATGTCGGTATCCGTTCGGGACTTGCGAATGCTATCGAGAACTCGCTCCACCAAGGCTAGCACTGTTTCCCCCTCGTCGCAGACCGCACCGAGGATACTGCGATGCCAAAACCTAGCAGGTTATCCGGCTTTGTCATCGTTCCTCGTGAAAAACCCCATCGTAAAATTTCTCGATGGTAATTTTTACGATGACCTTTTTCACCATGACAGTTTTACCAGCGTCATTCCTCACAATTTTCAAGCGGCTCAATATGTTGTATTGTTTCTATTGTGAGCGGAGGCAGCATTGGGGCAGGCCCGTCGTTCACCGGGAATGCGGCACGGAATGACGATGTTCGATATTGCGCTCGGCCCTGAACTCGCGCGCATCCAGGCGTGCAATCCATACAAGCTATCGCCACGCGAACTCGAAGTCGCCAGCCTCATCGGCCAGGGGCTGACCAGCCGCGAGGCCGGTCAAAAGCTGTCGATCAGCTACAAGACGGTCGAAACCCACCGCGCCCATATCATGACTAAGGTCGGGGCTCGCAACAGCGCTCACCTCGCCTACATTATCGGCACGCTGGCCCGCACCCAGCTCGCCCGGCCAGACATCGTCTATATCGAAGATTTCCGCGACGCCTTCGGGCGCACCGCGCAGAACGCTGCCAACGACACGACACACGCCGTCGTCTTCGCCAAATAGGCATTGCGCTCCGGATTCGGAACGTCCTGCGTCCACCAGGCTGTTCTGACAGGGGAGAGACGTTGCAAGCCGGTTCGCCGGCCTGCATTCCCAAACGGCTCTCCCCTCATTTCTCTCAGGCCCTCAACACCTTGTAGCGAATATGGGTCGCCAGCGGCCCGTTGCTGATGTGCAGCTTTTCCAACCTGATGCCATCCGGCAGTTCATCGAACAGCCGCACGCCCCCACCCAGCAGATAGGGCGCGATATGCACGTTGATTTCGTCGCATAGCCCGCCCGCCAGTGCCTGCTTTCCGGGCGAGGCCCCGCCCAGCTTGATTTGCTTGCCATTGGCCACGCCGCGCGCCTGCTCGATGGCGCTGGCAATGCCATCCGTCACAAAGGTCAGGTTCGAGGGCCCCCTGGGGAAATCCCGCGGCGGGTTATGGGTCAGCACGAACACCGGCACCCCATTGACCGGATGCCGCCCGCCCCAGCCATCGGTGATGTCATAAGTCCGGCGCCCGAAGATGAAGGCGCCGGAGTCCGCGAACATTGCGTCCACCTCATCGCGATTGGCGCCCGGCGCCGGCCTGAACAGCGGCGTCTGCACCTGTTCGGTGCCGCTTGTGTACCAGTCAAAAATCGCCATGCCGCCATGCTGGCCCAGCGGGTAGGCCTTGCCGTCGTTCGGCCCGGCAACGTAGCCATCCAGCGACATGGTCATATCGATAACGACTTTGCTCATCGCAAATCTCCTTGCGGGACACTCCATAATGACGCTGAGCCGCTGATCGATCCGACACTGCGGTCGAATATCGTCGACCACTCAGCGCCCATCCCCAGACAACGCCTGCAATTTCATTTGCTTATCGGCGGCCAGTGCGGCAGCTTCGCGTATCCAACCTTGGAGACGACGATGTTGCGCCTTGCCTCACTGACGCTTGCCCTGTTTGCCGTTCTGGCCGCCACGCCCGCCGCCTTCGCCCAGTCCGAAGAGGAGGTTAGCGCCAGCATCGAGTCGATACAGGGCGATTCCGAGGGCTTTTTCGAGCTGTTCGGTCTCATGCAGGACGCCATGATGTTCGGCGATCCGACGACCATCGCCGCCAATGTCGCCTATCCCATCACCATCAAGGCGAATGGCGAAGTCTATGACGTGCTGGCCGAGCAGGACATGATCGACAATTTCGACACGCTGGTCTCCGCCGAGGCGCAGGAGGCCATTCGCACCCAGGACGTTGCCGACCTGATCGTCACCAGCGAAGGCGTCGGCTTCGGCGATGGAAAAGTGTGGGTCTCTAATATCTGCGACGATGACAGTTGCTCGCAGACCCATTGGGGCATCATCGCGATCAACAACTGATCGCGGCAAAACCCTAGCTGGCCCGCGCTTTCGCGCTCTCGCCCAACTGATCGGCGAGCCGGTCGATGGTATAACCCCAGCCTTCACGCATGCCGGTCTGCAGCCATTCGCGAACCCGCCCTTCGCTCAGGTGATCGGGAAATTGCACCTGCAAATCCATCTCCGTGCCGCCTCCGGCCGGCTTGAATCGCAGCGTCACCAGCGGGCCTTCATCCAGATTGTCGAGATCGAGCGGCGGCCAGCCATCCTCGGCGCCCCAACTGAACACCAGCTTCTCGCCGGGCACGATCTCGCGATAGACCCCGCCGGTGAAATACTGCTTGTCGGCGCTTTCCACCATCTGCTGTCGCCACACGCCCCCAACCCGCAGATCCACCACGGTCGGGGCGGTCACCGGCAGACCCGGATTAAAAAACCAGTCGAGATAAGCCGGCTCGGTCCAGGCCTGAAACACCATGCTGGGCGGGGCATCGAACTGGCGCTTGAGCGTAAACCCCCGGTCGAATTTGTAGGTCGCGGTCATTCTTCCTCTCCTGTTTCCGGTTTGTGGTCCGTGGCGGATTTTCCCGCCATCATGGTCTTGAGTTGCGCATCGAGCCGGTCGAAACGCTCGCCAAAAAAGACGCGATACTGGCCCATCCAGTCATCTGCCGCCTCCAGCGGCGCGACCTCCAGCCGGCACGGCCGGAACTGCGCCGACCGCTCCTTGACCACCAGCCCCGCCGCCTCCAGCACCTTGAGGTGCCGCGACACCGAGGGCAGCGTCATGCTGAACGGCTCGGCCAGTTCATTGACCGTTGCCGCGCCCTGCGTCAGCCGCGCCAGGATCGCCCGCCGCGTCGGATCGGCCAGTGCCGCAAAAGTCGCGCTCAACGCGTCAGCCATATTTGCACAATCTGCTAATTACGTAGATTGCTAAATAATGCCAATATAGCCGCGTGTCAACCAGCCTCTGGCCCGAACCATGTGCTCAACGCCCCGGCGAGCCCGAGCTGGGTTCCCTCGCCCACCCATGCCACATAGCCATCAGGGCGAATGAGCACGGCTTTGGGCGCAGAGACCACCCCAAGCGCTGGCAGCTCCCACGGCCCCTCATATTTGGCGTCGATCACCTGCACCCGATCGGCCCGGGGCATGATGTCGATGCTGCCGGGACCACCAAGATTGAGCAGCACCGGCACGGCTCCGCGCAGCAAGCTGAAAACCCGTATTGCACCGCTCGCCGTAACCAGATCGAGATCAGGCATACGGCGGCCAAGCAGAGCATGCCCCGCCCCGAGGTCATAATGGATTTCAAGCCCCGACATTATGCTGGCGAACTGCTGACCAGTCTGGTTCATGCCGAGCAGTTCCGCCATCGTCTCGCGCAACGCCTTGGTGCGGTCGTCCTCGCGACGCAGCGCCACCGCTGCTGACGTGTGACGCAGCACGCGAGCCGCGATCGGATGGCGTTCGGCCTGATAGGTGTCGAGCAAGCTGTCGGGCGACGTCCCCTGGACCACCTGCGCCAGCTTCCATCCCAGGTTCACCGCATCCTGCACGCCGGTCTGCAGACCCTGACCACCATCGGGCGGATGCACATGCGCCGCGTCGCCCGCGATCAGCACCCGCCCCTTCCGGTACTCCATCGCCTGCCGTGCCGCATCGGTGAACCGGGAGATCGCGGTAACGCTATGGACCCCGTAATCGGTCCCATAAACGGCGACGAGCGCCGCGCGAAGGTCCTCGATCGTGGGTTCCCCTGTACCGATCTGCCGTTCGGTCACCAGCACGCGCACCGGCCCCGTGTCGGCATAGATGACCTCGCCATCCCGGACCTTGTAATCGACGCGGCCTATGGAGTGGACGCCGATGGCGTCGCGCCGGATGCCCCATTCGGGCGGAGTTTCCGCTAGCTCGACCTCGGCGATCAGATTGCTGGTCGTCGGCTCCGACCCCACAAAAGCGATGCCGGCAGCCTTGCGCACCAGGCTGCGCCCGCCATCGCACCCCACCAGATACCCCGCGCGCAGCGAGCGTCCATCGCTGAGCGCAACATCGACGCCGGTGTCGTCCTGCACAAACCCCGTCACCTCGACGCCGCGATAGATCGGCACCTTGAGCTCTTCCACCCAGCCCGCCAAAATCCGCTCGATATGGTTCTGCCACAGCCCCAGACTATAGGGGTGGCGTGTCGGAAAATCGCTGATGTCGAACCGCATCCCCGCGAACCCCAGCGCCTGCGCCTTCTGCCCCTCCGCCAAAAACCGGTCGACAATGCCTCTTTGATCGAAAATCTCCAGCGTGCGCGCATGCAGGCCGCCCGCGCGCGAGCCGGAAATCTCCTGATCCGGACGCCGTTCGACAATGGCGACATCGACCCCCGCTAATGCCAGTTCGCCGGCCAGCATCAGCCCCGTCGGACCGCCCCCCGCAATAATCACCGCATGTTCTGTCATCTGTAACTCCTATGCCGAAATTGCCCGTCTGCGCCCCAGCCAGGCACCGACAGCTTCAAAAATCCGCAATATTTTCGCTAACAGATTGAAATATATAGAGCAAAATTCGACGCCACAATTCTTGAAGACAACTATTCTCGCACTACATAGAGTATGGGGAAGGCAGCCGTCGCTTTGACGCGCCAACAGCGCACCCATACCAATGCTGTATCGCGATCCGTGACGCGCTACACTGCGTCACCGTCAAGCGAGTCCCCCATGCCGAACTTCCGCCTCGACCACGTCTCCATGCTCGTCCGCGACATCACCATCAGCACGCAGTTTTATGTCGACGTGTTTGGCTGGCCCATCGTGCGCACCAGCGGCGATCCGGTGACCGGACAATGGCTGGGCATAGGCGGCAACGATACCTGCATCTCAACCAGGGCGACATGGCCACCACCACGGTGACCAAGGAAAACCACCTGGCCGTCCGCATCGACGGGTTCGACGATTTCCTCACCCGCCTCACCGGCACGGGCATCACCTATTACGACTGGGTCAACACGCCCAACACCATCGGCCACCACCCGGCCGGATTCCGTCAGATTTATATCCAGGACCCCAATGGCTATTGGGTCGAGATCAACGACCACGCGCAGAACTGACGAGTCGGCGGCAAGCTATCTGCAGCTTTGATGGTTCCGCAGGCGGCACTTATCCCCAACACCGCGCCTTCTTCCATACTGCCTCCTCCTTTTGGCTCGCGGTCGGAAGACAATGTCCAAACCTCTACCCCTTATCCAGTTACTTGAGCGCAAGACTGCGCTGCTGGACTTGAAGCTAAGTCTGATGGCTATTCAGATTCATCGGACGCCACATAAATACCGCCCGGACCAACCTCGTGTGCCGCGTGGCAATGCTCTAGGTGGACAATGGGTCGACGTAGATACCGAGGAACGTATCAATGTGGCGGGAGCCTACGATCCACGGAGAGCAGCGGTGTGCGAAGCCCAATAGATAAGGGATGAAGAACTCTGTAGGGCTGCAAAGAGCCCAATATGCTGGGGGCTCGCTTACGACCGATACGCGGCGTGCATGAAAAATAATTATCTTCCCACCCTCCGCTTCTGAGGTTTCCTGTGATCATAGCAAGTCGTCGACTGACACTGCGACAGGGCCAAGCCGAATACGTGGTCCTGGTTGCAATTCACGCGCCTATCGAGGGCGACCGTTGTTGGGAATGCCGTTTCGAAATCGGGTGGCCCGAAAGCGCTGCTGAAATCACAGTGAGCGCGTTTGATAGTGTGCAAGCGCTCCATTTGGCGATGCAGCGCGTTGCGTTCGAACTTTATGTCAGTCCTCATCACGAAGCCGGCAATCTGCGTTGGGACAAGCCAGGAGACGGCTATGGCTTTCCCATGGCAAAGTCGGGTTACGGGGACTTGATCGGCTTCGACCGCGAGGCACAAGTTCCCTAACCTTGGAAAGGGAAGTTCGCCCCTTCCCTTCCCCGCCCTCTTCCGCTAAACGAGCCTCTTAACCACCACGCCCAAGCCTGACCCAAGCGCCGCAGCGCCCTGTTGCCGCGCGCGTCTGGCCGGGCGGTTAAATTGGCGCGCGATTCTCTCCTCGCAGCGCCACCACCACGAGCCGAGCGAGCCCGAGCCATGCCAAAGCGTACCGACATCAAATCGATCCTCATCATCGGCGCCGGCCCGATCATTATCGGGCAGGCCTGCGAGTTCGACTATTCGGGCACCCAGGCGTGCAAGGCGCTCAAGGAAGAGGGCTACCGGATCATCCTGGTCAACTCCAATCCCGCCACCATCATGACCGACCCGGACCTGGCCGACGCCACCTATATGGAGCCGATCACCCCCGAAGTCGTCGCCAAGATCATCGAGAAGGAACGCCCCGACGCCCTGCTCCCCACCATGGGCGGCCAGACGGCACTGAACTGCGCACTGTCGTTGCGCAAGATGGGCATACTGGAGAAGTTCGGCGTCGAAATGATCGGCGCCGATGCCGAAGCCATCGATAAGGCCGAAGACCGCGAACTGTTCCGCGACGCCATGAAGAAGATCGGGCTGGAAACGCCCCGCTCCATGCTGGCCCACAACACCATCGAGGCGCTGCAGGCGCTCGAAGTCATCGGCCTGCCCTGCATTATCCGCCCGTCGTTCACCCTCGGCGGCACTGGCGGCGGCATTGCCTACAACCGCGAGGAATATCTCGCCATCGTCGAGAGCGGCGTCGATGCGTCCCCAACCAATGAAGTGCTGGTCGAGGAAAGCGTGCTCGGCTGGAAAGAATACGAGATGGAAGTTGTCCGCGACACCAAGGACAACTGCATCATCATCTGCTCGATCGAAAACATCGATCCGATGGGCGTCCATACCGGCGACAGCATCACCGTCGCACCGGCCCTGACGCTGACTGACAAGGAATACCAGATCATGCGCGACGCCAGCATTGCTGTACTGCGCGAGATCGGCGTCGAGACCGGCGGCTCCAACGTGCAGTTCGGCATCAACCCCGCCGATGGCCGCATGGTCGTCATCGAGATGAACCCGCGCGTGAGCCGTTCCTCCGCGCTCGCCTCCAAGGCCACCGGCTTCCCCATCGCCAAGGTCGCCGCCCGCCTCGCCGTCGGCTACACGCTGGACGAACTCGACAATGACATCACCGGCTGCATGACCCCAGCCTCGTTCGAGCCCTCCATCGACTATGTCGTGGTGAAAATCCCGCGTTTCGCCTTCGAAAAATTCCCCGGCGCCGACAATCGCCTCACCACCTCGATGAAGTCCGTCGGCGAAGCCATGGCCATCGGCCGCACCTATCAGGAAGCCCTGCAGAAGGCCCTCCGTTCGCTCGAAACCGGCCTCACCGGCCTCAACGAAATCGGCATTCCGGGCCTCGGCGAAGGCGATGACGAAAACGCCATCCGCGCCGCCATCGGCACCCCGACGCCGGATCGCCTGCTGCACGTCGCCGAAGCCATGCGTCTCGGCATGAGCCTCGAGGACATCCACGAAGCCTGCAAAATCGACCCCTGGTTCCTTGAGCAGATGAAAGGCATCGTCGATACCGAAGCCAAAATCCGTCAGCTTGGCCTGCCCGACAACGCCGCCGCTTTGCGCGGCCTCAAGGCCATGGGCTTCTCCGATCGCCGCCTGGCCGAACTGGCCAACCTCACCGCAACAGATGTGCGCAAGCTGCGCTGGTCGCTCAATGTGCGCCCGGTCTACAAGCGCATCGACACTTCGGCCGCCGAATTCGCCTCCCCGACGGCCTACATGTACTCGACCTATGAGCAGCCCTTCGCCGGCACCGTAGCCGATGAAGCGCGCCCGTCCGACCGCAAGAAGGTGGTCATCCTCGGCGGCGGTCCCAATCGCATCGGCCAGGGCATAGAGTTCGATTATTGCTGCTGCCATGCCGCCTTCGCACTCAGCGAAGCCGGCTATGAAACCATCATGATCAACTGCAATCCCGAAACCGTTTCGACCGACTACGACACCTCCGATCGCCTCTATTTCGAGCCGCTGACCGAAGAAGACGTCATCGAAATCCTCGAAACCGAAAAGCAGAACGGCACCCTGCATGGCGTCATCGTCCAGTTCGGCGGCCAGACCCCGCTGAACCTGGCCGAAGCCGTACAGAAGGCCGGCGTTCCGATCCTGGGCACCCAGCCCGACTCCATCGATCTGGCCGAAGACCGCGACCTGTTTTCGAAGCTGATCAACCGCCTCGAACTGCGCCAGCCCAAGAACGGCATCGCCTATAGCCTTGAGCAGGCCCGCCTCGTCGCCGAGCGTCTGGGCTACCCTCTGGTGATCCGCCCGTCCTACGTGCTGGGCGGCCGCGCCATGGCCATCGCCCACTCGCCCGCCGATTTCGAGCGCTACGTCCAGAATACCCTGACCGGCCTCGTGCCGCCCGATATCCTGATGCGCTATCCCAACGACAAGACCGGCCAGATCAACTCGGTCCTCAGCGATAACCCGTTGCTGTTCGACGGCTACCTCTCCGACGCCATCGAAATCGACGTCGATTGCCTCTGCGACGGCAAGGACGTCTTCGTCTGCGGCATCATGGAGCACATCGAGGAAGCCGGCATCCATTCGGGCGACAGTGCCTGCTCGCTGCCCCCACAGAGCCTCAGCCCCGAAATCATCGCCGAACTCAAGCGCCAGACCACCGAACTGGCCTTCGCCCTCAAGGTCGGCGGCCTGATGAATGTGCAATATGCGCTCAAGGACGGCGTCATCTACCTGCTCGAAGTCAATCCGCGCGCCAGCCGCACGGTGCCCTTCGTCGCCAAGGTCATCGGCGAGCCCATCGCCAAGATCGCCAGCCGCATCATGGCCGGCGAAACCCTGGCCAGCTTCGGTCTCGTCGAAAAGACCTTCAAGCATATCGCCGTCAAGGAAGCCGTGTTCCCCTTCAACCGCTTCCCCGGCGTCGATACGGTCCTCGGGCCTGAAATGAAGTCGACCGGCGAAGTCATCGGCCTCGATTTCGATTTCGCCATGGCCTTCGCCAAGTCCCAGATGGGCGCCGGCTCCAAGGTCCCCGCATCTGGCGTCGCCTTCGTCTCGGTGCGCGACGCCGACAAGGAACACATCGTGGATTCGATGCGCCACCTGGTCGCCGCCGGCTTCACCATCATCGCCACCAGCGGCACCCAGAAATACCTGGTCGAAAATGGCGTCCCCGCCACCAAGATCAACAAGGTGCTCGAGGGCCGTCCGCACATCGTCGATTCGATGAAGAACGGCGGCGTGCAGCTTGTCATCAACACCACCGATGGCGCCAAGTCGATCAGCGACAGCCGCGACATCCGCCGCACCGCCCTGATGGGCCGCATCCCCTATTACACCACCATCCCCGGCGCCATCGCGGCCGTCGCCGGCATCATCGCCTTCCAGCAAGGCAACTTGACCGTCCGCCCATTGCAGGATTACTTCGCCGCATGAGCGAACTCGATCCGGTCCTCGCAGTCTTCGGTCTGGTCAGCGGCGCAGCCGCGGGCTTGGCCGGACTTGCCGCCGGGCCGGTGATCACGCCACTCTTTTTGCTGCTCTACCTCGGCTTCAAGGCCTCGGCCGGCGTGTGATCGCGCCGCCTAGGCCTCGAAAAACGCCGCCACATGGGTCAGGGCGGCGTCAACCGCGCCATCATCCACATCCAGATGCGTCACCCAGCGTTGCTGGCCGTAGCTGCCATTGATGCGCACGCCACGCTCATTGAGATACCGAGTAAACCGGGCCTCGATCCGCTCTTCCATGCCGACAAAAATGATATTGGTGTCCGGCACGGTCACCGTGAGCGCGGCGAACTTCGCCAGTCCTTCGGCCAGCTTCTTCGCCAGCCCATGGTCCTCCGCCAACCGCTGCACATTGTGGTCCAGCGCATAAAGCCCGGCCGCCGCCAGGATGCCGGCTTGGCGCATCCCGCCACCCAGCATCTTGCGATTGCGGTTGGCTTTGTCGATCAGCGCCTTCGGCCCAACCAGAACCGACCCTACCGGCGCTCCCAGCCCCTTGGACAGGCAGATCGAAACCGTATCGAACGGCGCCGTAAATTCCGCGATATCGACCCCGAGCTTCACGCAGGCGTTGAACGCCCGCGCCCCGTCGAGGTGAAAACTCAGCCCATGCTTGCGCGCCAATTCTCCGGCTGCATGCATATACTCAAGCGGCAAAACCTTGCCCCCCAGCGTATTCTGGAGCGCCAGCAACCGCGTCGGCGCGGAATGCAGATCATCGGGATGGATCGCCGCCTCGACCCTGTCGAGCCGCAGTGTTCCGTCATCCTCATGGGTAATCGGCTGCGGCTGAATCGATCCCAGCACTGCCGCATTGCCGCGCTCGTCCGCATAGCAATGCGCCTTCTGCCCGGCGATGAACGCATCGCCGCGCCCACAATGGCTCATCAGCGCCAACAGGTTCGACATCGTCCCCGAAGGCACGAACAACGCCGCTTCCTTGCCCAGCAGTTCGGCCATCCGGCCCTGCAGCCGGTTGACCGTCGGGTCGTCGCCATAAACGTCGTCGCCCACCTCCGCCGCCGCCATCGCGGCGCGCATGCCCGCGCCTGGGGCTGTGACGGTATCGGAGCGGAAGTCGTAAATGGCGTTGCTCATCAGGCTCTCCAAACAATCAGTCGGGCTTGCGCGCCACGATCAGCATGCCGGCGATCGGCGCGCCGCCATCCTGCCGCAAGGTGGCTCGCTCGAACCGCAGTATCTCTAGCCCGGCATCCTCGATCGCCTGCCGCGTCGCCGCCACTCCGTGGGCATAGCGCAGCGATGGGCGCAGGAAGACCGCCTCCTCGCCGTCATGGGCCTCCAGCGAGAATGCCAGCAGCCCGCCGGGCGTCATCACGGGCACCACGGCGGCCAGCACCGGCGGCAGCGCCCCGCAATAGATGAACACATCCGCGGCCGTCACCAGATCGGCCTGTGCCGTCCGGCGTCCCAGATACTCAACCAGTTCGGCCTTTTCCAGCCGGTCATAAATGCCCTTGCGCGCCGTCTCGGCCACCATGGCCGCCGACAGGTCGATGCCCTCCAGCAGGTCCGTCCGGCCTCGCAGCCGTACCCCCATCAGCCCGGTGCCACATCCGAGATCCAACGCATCGGCGAACCGCAACAGCCCGAGTTCCGCCATCGCGTCGGCCAGCAACCCATCGAGCAGGTCGGGCACCTGATAGCCCAGGCGGTCGACCAGCGCCGCTTCGAACTTGGGCGCGTATTGATCGAACAGCGCCTCGACATAACTGACCGCCGTGCCATCGCCAGCGCTTGAGGCGCCATGCGCCGCCAGCTTCAGCCGCGCGCCGAATTCGCCATCGTCATCCAGCGCTTCCAGATGCCGCCAAGCCGAAAGCGCGTGGGCGATATTGCCGGCCCGCTCGTGATAGCCACCCAGCAGGTCCCAGCCGGCGGCCCAGTTGGGGGCCAGTTCCAACGCCTGCGCCATGACTTCGCCGGCGGCGCCGAAATCCCCGTCTGCGGCATAACTCTTGGCATAGTCGGCACGGCGGTCGGCGATCACATCGCCCGAAGTATAGGAGGTTTTGCGCAAGTGCTGGCCCCAGCGGTCCGGCTGATCGCCGGAGCCAGCGGAGTGCCGCAAAGCCGCGCCAATTGCAACGGGGACGAACGATCTATTTGCCCTGCGACATTGGCGGCAGTGCATTTGCACGCGCGCTGGGATATTGTGGTCACGTTCATACCGTTGCCATCTATGGCGGTTATGGATGCGACGCCCTTGGCGCAGGCAGTTTCCCGCTTCGCCTGGACCCCCGCGCGTCGGCGCCGGCCCCTTCTCGGGTCTGGTGTCTATATTTGACGAGATCGGTTCGCGCCCTGGTTGACCCCCGAGTCAGCCGGGTGTTTTGTCATGTGTTAAGACATATTGAACACGCCTTTTTTTCGGGTTAGGCTGCCCGCCATCGAATATTGCGGCCGACCGATCTGTTTATGCGAACACCATTCGCGCATGCTGACGTCACTTTCCGATATTTCGATATCAACCAAGTCACGGTCATTGTGACCGGGACTGCTTAGATCAGCGACTGCACGAGGGAACGCGCATCATGGCAACCGGCACCGTAAAATGGTTTAACGGCCAAAAGGGGTTTGGCTTCATTCAACCTGACGAAGGCGGGGCGGACGTGTTCGTCCACATCTCCGCGGTTCAGCGTTCGGGCCTCAACGGGCTCGATGAAGGCCAGAAGGTCACCTACGAAATCGTCAAGGACAAGCGCACCGGCAAGTCCGCAGCGGATAATCTGGTCGCTTCGTAAGCCGACCGGCATAGATTTGAGAAGGCGCGGTTGGGAGGCCGCGCCTTTTCCGTTTCTGAATAATGGCTCTACGCCAAAACCTGCACCCCACTGGCCTTTTGCGGCGAATATCCCTAAGGCTTGCAACCGCATGTGGAGAGCCCTATCTCCCAAGCGTAGACCGGCTTGACCGCAACGCGGTTGGCGGGCAGTTTGAGACTATCTCCTGAAACACCCAATCCTGTCGGATGCCGAACGGACCTGGCAGGAAGAAATATTGTTGCCGTGCCTTTGGAGGCAAATAGAATGGACAAGATCCCAATGACGATCGGTGGCCATAAGGCCCTGAGCGTCGAATACGAGCACCGCACCGCCACCGAGCGCCGCCGCATTGTCGAGGCGATCTCCGAAGCGCGCGCCCATGGGGACTTGTCCGAAAACGCCGAATATTCGGCCGCCAAGGAACAGCAGAGCCTCAATGAAGGCCGCATCCAGGAACTGGAATCGCTGCTGGCGCTGGCCGATATCATCGACGTTACCAAGCTGAGCGGCACCTCCGTCAAGTTCGGCGCCACCGTCACTTATGTCGATGAGGACACCGAGGACGAGAAGACCTACCAGGTCGTCGGCGATAGCGAAGCCAATGCCAGCGAGGGCCGCATTTCGATCTCCTCCCCCATCGCCAAGGCCATGATCGGCAAGTCCGAGGGCGATTCGTTTGAAGTCTCCGCTCCCGGTGGTGCCCGAAGCTACGAGATCATCAAGATACGGTATGTTTGACGCCCAATAATTGAGCATTTGCTCATCAAGGGTGTGACATTTCGGTGTATAGCGCCGTCCGCCAAGCTGCGGGCAAACACTTGGCCTTGAAACTATGACCCTCGCGCCCTTAATCTAGGGCCGAGGGAGTTTTTCGTGGAAATTCGGAGAGCGTCGATGCACGCGAAAGTCATCATCATCGGGTCCGGCCCTGCCGGCTACACCGCCGCCATTTACGCGGCGCGTGCCATGCTTGAGCCGGTGATGATCCAGGGCATGCAGCCCGGTGGCCAGCTCACCATCACCACCGATGTCGAAAATTACCCCGGCTTCGCCGATGTGGTTCAGGGCCCCTGGCTGATGGACCAGATGAAGGCGCAGGCCATCCACGTCGGCACCAGGATGGTCAGCGACCTGATCGTCTCGATCGATTTCGACCGTCGCCCCTTCGTGCTCACCGGGGATAGCGGGGATATCTACACCGCCGACAGCATCATCATCGCCACCGGCGCCCAGGCCAAATGGCTGGGCCTGCCGAGCGAGCAGAAGTTCCAGGGCTTTGGCGTGTCGGCCTGCGCCACCTGCGACGGCTTCTTCTATCGCAACAAGGAAGTGGTCGTGGTCGGCGGCGGCAATACCGCAGTCGAGGAAGCCCTGTTCCTCACCAATTTCGCCTCCAAGGTCATCGTCGTGCATCGCCGCGGCGAATTCCGCGCCGAGCGCATCTTGCAGGATCGCCTGTTCAAGAACCCCAAGATCGAAGTGCGCTGGAATACCGAGGTTGCCGAAATCGGCGGCTCGGCCATGCCGCCATCGGTCAATGCCATCACCCTGCGCGACCTGACCAATGGCCGCACCTACGAACAAAAAATCGATGGCGTATTCGTCGCCATCGGCCATGTTCCGGCCACATCGATCTTTGCTGGTAAGCTCGACATGAAGGCGGGAGGCTACCTTCAGGTCAAGCCGGGCACCTGTGAAACCAATATCCCGGGCGTTTTCGCCGCTGGCGACGTCACTGACGATATCTATCGTCAGGCCGTCACTGCGGCGGGCATGGGCTGCATGGCGGCGCTCGACGCCGAACGATATCTGGCAGAACATGAGCTGGCCGAGGCTGCGGAGTAGCCTGCCAAGTAAAAAAGAAGGCGTCACAAAGAAATGCTCGACTGGGACAAGCTCCGGATTTTCCACACCGCCGCCGAGTCGGGTAGTTTCACCCATGCCGCCGAAAAGCTGGGCATGAGTCAGTCGGCGGTCAGCCGGCAGATTTCGGCACTGGAAGATGACCTGGGGCTCAAGCTCTTCATCCGCCACGCACGCGGCCTGGTGCTGACCGAGGTGGGCGAGCAATTGTTCCGCACCGCCCATCGCATGCACTGGGAACTGCAGCAGGTGGAAACCCAGATGTCCGAAAGTCAGGACGTGCCGACCGGCCCGCTTATCGTCACCACAACGGTGGGTATCGGCTCGACCTGGCTGTCCTCGCGGCTCGACGAATTCCTCAAGCTTTATCCGCTGATCCAGCTCGAAATCCGCCTCAACGACGGCGAACTCGATCTGGCCATGCGCGAGGCCGACGTAGCCATCCGCCTGCACCGGCCCAACCAGTCCGAGATGATCCAGCGCAAGCTGTTCACCGTCCACAATTATTTCTACACCTCGCAGAGCTACATCACCGAATACGGCATGCCCAAGAATATCGAGGACCTCGATAATCACCGCATCATCAGCTTTGGCGAGCCGGTGCCCTCCTATCTCGGCGACATCAACTTCCTCGAACGCGTCGGCCGCGCCGACAACAGCCCGCGCCGCGCCGCGCTCAAGGTCAACGCCGTCTACGGCATGATGCAGGCCGCCCGCGCCGGCATCGGCATCGCCATGCTGCCCGCCTACGTCACCGAAAAGGAAGATGGTCTGGTCCAGGTCCTCTCGGAAATCACCATTCCCGAATACGAGGCCTATTTCGTCTATCCCCCGGCCCTCAAAAACTCCAAGCGCGTCGGCGTCTTCCGCGACTTCCTCGTCGGCAAAGCCCGCGAGTGGAGTTTCTAGGCCGAGGGCTCCCCCTCATCCGCCCTTCGGGCACCTTCTCCCACGAGGGGAGAAGGGATGGAACCGGGAGCTTGCAGTCGTCAACCCTCACCCCTTGTGGGAGAGGGACAGCTCGCGACGCGTTCAGCGGAGCGAGCAGGGTGAGGGGTATGGCCCCAATGCCCGTTGCCGGAATCCTGCCCCTTTAGCCAAGACCAGCCTCCATGCCCATCACCACCATCGCCTTCGACGCCGACGACACCCTGTGGCAGAACGAGCAGTTCTTCCGCCTGACCGAGCAGCGCTTCACCGCCCTGCTCAAGGATCACGCCGATCCCGAAGGCCTCGGCGAACGCCTGCTGGCCGCCGAAGTGCGCAACCTTGCCACCTATGGCTTCGGCATCAAGGGCTTCACCCTCTCCATGATCGAAACCGCCCTTGAGGTCACCGAACATCGCGTGCCCGGCACCGTCATCGCCGAAATCCTCGCCGCCGGCCGCGAATTGCTTACCCATCCGGTCGAGACCCTGCCCTATGTCGACCAGGCCCTGGGCGAACTCCAGGACCGCTACCGGCTGATTCTCGTCACCAAGGGCGATCTGTTCGACCAGGAACGCAAACTCGCCGCCTCCGGCCTTGCCGAGTATTTCGCCGCGGTCGAGATCGTCTCTGACAAAACCGAGGCCATCTACCGCCGCATCTTCACCCAGCACGCCGATGGGCTCGACCGCACGCTGATGGTCGGCAATTCGCTTAAATCCGATGTCCTGCCCGCCCTCGCCACTGGCGCCTTCGCCGTTCATGTGCCGCACGACCTGACATGGTCGTTCGAGCACGCCGAGGAGCCGGCCGGCAATCCGCGCTATGCCCGCATCGCTCATCTTGGCGAATTGCCCGCCGCCATCGACGCCTTCGGGGCACAGGATAAATAAAGCCTTAACGAATCAATTTGGCGCATTTGGCCGTGGCGCGAGCAATCTCCAACTCTCGCAAACGGTCGGCATAGGGCTCGTTTCGGAGCAGTACTCGACTTCCCACTGCCCTCGTCAGGGCAAATCTAACCGGCCGCCTCTCTGGCCAATAGTTTAATTCGCGCACCCCCAGCCAGCCGGCGCCTTGATTCCAAACGACAATTCCTGTTCACCCGCGCCTCGCGCATGGCTGGCATACGCCCTGCCTAATTGTGAGGCATGCTGCACAGGCTTATACCGCCCGAACACAGCGGGGCCTTCCTCCCTTGCTCCTGCTGCGTTCCCTCCTTGCGAGGCTTGCTTCGCATCGATATGGCCTCGCTCTCCCCTCGAGCGGGGCCATATTTTTTGCCCATACCCTGGGCAAATGCCTGCAGTATGCGCATGGCACACATACCAGCATGTTAATTGTGCATTCATGTCGGAGGGCGCATATTCACATTGTCGCTGAGACGAACACCGTATCCTCCTCCCTCGGTCTTCTGTATCGCGACACCGAATTTGGATCGTATCCTCCTCCCTCGATCCAGGTTCAACGGCAGAGCGCATATCCTCCTCCCTTGCTCTCTGCCCCACTTTTGATCGGCTCAGCCGATCGTCAGGCCCCATCCTCGGATGGGGCCTTTTTTTCGTCCCTTCCTTGGGTTGGCCACAGCAAAGGCGAAGAGCTTCAGGTCAGGCCGAGTCGAGAATGACGGACTTCGAGAACCGGAGCGGAGCGTACGTTCAGGTACGCGAGCACCGGAAGCGCAGCAGAGCGTTATTCGCAGACCGGCATCACCTGAAGATCGAGCCTTTGACAACTTGTCGCAGCACATAGTGCATGGCTGACATGTCAGCATCTGCATTGCTGACCATCCGGTCAAAATATATACATACACCTGTCGCTGCGAAGCCCTCCGTATCCTCCTCCCTCGGACCGGCTTTACGCGACACCGGGTTTAAGTCGTATCCTCCTCCCTCGGCTTAGGCCCACCCGGTCCGGCGCATATCCTCCTCCCTTGCGCAGGGCCATTACTTTCGATTTGGCTTCGGCCCTATCATCAGGCTCCATCCTCGGATGGAGCCTCTTTTTTTGCCGCTATGTTTTCTGGTATCGCCAATTTTGCATGGCTGGCTTGCCCATTGTGCGTTTGTGTATGAAACCCGGCGAGCAGATAGTCACCGGAACGCGGTCTTCGTGGTGACCGCATCTCCAAGGTCAGAGGCTTCGGCCTACGACCCCTAGGCCCTGCCCATCCCCTCGGGCGGGGTCTTTTCATTTCCAGTCATTCTTGCCGCCGCTCCGGCAGTTTTTGCCGCCTGATGCGCTTGCGCATCTGATAAATTCCCGGATTTCCGGGGATTTCGGGGCGGCACGTTGCTTGCATAAGTTTGATTAACCTTGCCAGGAGCCCCGTCATGGTCGCCCTCACCACCGCCTATTCCGCCACGGCCTATACCAATTCGACAGCGGCCGCGATCGCCAGCAAGACCGCCAGCACCATTGCCGCCGTCACGCCCGCCACCGCAACCGCTACGGACGACACCCCCGCCACCAGCGTGGAGTTTTCCGCCGCCGCCAAGGCCGCGCTCGAAGCCAAAAACCTGGCCACGGTCCTGACCGAGGCGCGCCAGAAGATGACCGCGCTGCTGACCGACGCCAAGCGCACCACGCCGCTGCAAGGCGGCAAGCTGGCCCTGGACATGAGCAGCCTCGATGCCCGCGAGATCTACGCCATGGCCAACAGCACCGATAAAGCGGCCTTCACCGACGACGAGAAGAAAGCCGCCGGCCTCGAAATGCAGCGCCGCTTCGATGCGGCCCTGGCCGGTCCCGCCGCCATCACCAAGGTCACCGGCAACTATACCGGCCTCTACCAGGCCGCCGCCGCCTATCTGGATAGTCTGGGCCCCGAGGAACGCGCCGATCCCAAATCGGTCGCCGCCCGCGCCGCCCTGACCGACGGCCTCAAGCAGTTGGCCACCGCTCCCAAGACCAAGCCCGATGCGGGCGACGACGATCCGGTCGCGCTCTATCTGGCCCTGAAGGAGGCCGGCGGGGCGTCCGGCCCGCGCGACATCAAGGACGTGGCCAGCGACGTGCGCGTCGCCATCGACAAGAAATACGATGCGGCGCTCGCCAACGGCAAAGTGCCCACCTTCAACAAGAACACCAAAGTCGGCACCTTCATTGATCTGTCCACCTTCGATTCCCGCTCGCTGTCCGCCATCGTCCTCAACCAGGACGACGAGTTTTCGGGCGAAGAAGTCTCCGCCGCCAATGCGATCTTGCGCAGCAAGGGCGGCGCTGCCCTGATCGCTGGCTACCAGAACGCCGCCAAGAGCAGCGACCCCACCGCCTTCAGCCAGAACGTCATCGGCATCTATTCGTCGTTGAGCGCCGAAGAACGCCAGGCCCTGGGCTGGAGCGACCAATTCTACCAAGCCGCCGTCAACAGCTTCGCCACCACCTCAAAACTCACCCAGATGTTCGGCGACGCCTCATCGGGCAACGCCACCAACTTCACGAGCTGGTTCAGCAAGTAGGCGGCACAAGAGGGCATCGGCTGTCCGTTGCCCTCGGCCCCTCCCCACCCATCACCGGACCGTCCCGGTGATCCACCGCCCCGCGCGCCAACGCCCCGGACCAGCCGCGCAACGGCGGCGGTCGGCGTTCGCATACGCTTGAAAGCCCGAGGCCCTACTGGCCTTCGAACAACTCGTCCAGCACCGCCATAAAATCTTCGAACCGCGCCGTCCCAACCGCCTCGCGATAGCGCGCCTCGATCTCCTGCTTGATCCGGTTGCCGTCGTCCAGCGCCTGCGCGCCCCTGGCCGTAAGCTGCACAATGCGACTGCGCTTGTCCGCCGGATCGACGACACGCAGCACAAATCCGTCCGCCTCCAGGGTATCGACAAACTGCTGCACCGCCTGCTTGGACACGCCCAGCTTCCGTGCCAACTCAGCCTGCGGCACTCCGGCGGCGCGCAATTGCCCCACGACCGCACCTTGCGCCTGCGTTATCCAGCCATGGCCGGCCGCGGTCATGGCTGTCTCGAACTCGTCCTTCCACTGCCGGCTCAGCCGCCATAGCCGCCAGCCGACGTGATCGATCAGCTCCGACGTCGTTTTTTCGTCAAGTTGCTTGACCAATTCACCAAGTCCATGTAGTCAAGTTGCTTGACGATAACACATTACGGGGTGCCTGCACAGTCGCACGCGCCCACCGCCCACACAACGCCACGAGGATGTCCCGTGCCCCTGATCACCGCCGCCAGCGCTCCCCAGTTTACCATTCCGGGCGTCACCTTCACCGGCCTCGCCTCGCCGACGCGCGGCGCAAGCGACACCGCCGTCTGGACACTCTCGCTCGCCCCCGGCAGCGTGGGCACCACCCATCAACTGACCCGCGAGGAAATCTTCGTTTGCCTCTCCGGCACCGCCAGCATCCGACTGGGCGACGAGGTGCTCACCCTATCCCCGGGCGACACCCTGATCGTGCCACCGCACACCGATTTCGGCCTGGACAATCCGGGCGACACCCCGCTCACCGCCCTCGCCGTCTTCCCCGTCGGCGGTCAGGCTATCCTGCCGGGCCAAGCGCCCTTCACCCCGCCCTGGGCCGCATGATCCCTCGTCACCGTGAAGGAAACGGCCGCTAGCCTGGCGTCGGCAGGAGCACCGGGGCCGGACGCGCCACCACGCGATAGAGCATCAGCGTACTCATCGTCGTCCTGAACAATTCATCGCACACCGCCACGATCAGCAGTCCCGCCAAGGCGGCATCGGCCCCCCACCACAGGATGACGCTGCCCCCCACCACATTGCTCAACACGGACAGCATGGCCATGCGCCCCATGGCATTCTTCGCCCGCAGGCCGGCCAGCGCAATCTGGTTGAACGTCCCCAGCAACATGATCGCCGACAGGGCAACAAACTCGCTCTGGAAGTTCTGAATGTCGGTCATTGTGCTGATGAACAGCCAGATCAGCCCCAGCGACGGCACCACATGGGCCAGCCCCGCCCCGACAAGTTTGGCGAACAACCGATAGTGCTCGCTCACGCCCAGCGGTTTGCTGAAGGCGGACTGCAGAATGATCGAGAACGTCAGCCGCCACGCCACGGCGATCAGGCAGAGGCTACTGATGAAGTTGAATTTGGCCGCGCTGTCGACGCTGATCGCCAGCAGCGCTGTCGCGAACACATAGAAGAACGCATTGTACGACAGCGACTCGATGACCGCGAAGGCCAGAGTTTTCAGGTTACGGATATCAAATCCCGTGAGCGCCCTTGCCAGCACACCTCGGGTTTCGCTACCGGCAAACACTTTCACCCAGACGTAGCCGCTGGCCGCCGATACGGACACGATGTTGGCCGCGATGCTCAGCGCAATGCCGGTATCGGCGTCGTGCACCAGCAGCACGATCGCGGTGTTCAACACTGCCGCGCTCGCCACCATGATCACCGAGGACACCAGCACCGTTCGCGATGTCTTGCCGCCGGTCGACATGGCCTGCGCCACCATGCGCGGCGCCTGCAGCACCGATGAAAACAGGAAGACGCTGAGCAGCAGCGACCACAGCGGGCGCTCCTGCGGCCACGGCGCCACGAAATGCAGCCACATCATGGCCGGAACATAAACCGCCAGCGACACCATGGTGGTTCTCACCGTCGCCGCAACGCCGTCCGTGTCCGGCGCAAAGCCGTGCGAGAACACATCGCTTTGCGCGTAGATCCGGGCGGACGTCGAAATGATAACCGCCAGCGGGATCACCAGGCCCAGATAGGCCAGGAACACGATATCGATCTTTTCGACCGCCAACGCTTCCACAATCGGCAGCGCAAAGCTGACGACGAGCGAAAGATACAACGGCACCACAGTCTTCCAGTATGACGTCACAAGGCACCGTCCCCCGACCGCCCCAAACTGTCCGCCAACCGACAGTCAGTTCTTCAGCAAAGCTACGCTATCCCCGCGCAAAACCCCTGGATGCGCGCCACCGCATCTTCCAACTGGCTATTGGCGGCCGCATAGCTCAGCCGGAAATGCCCCGGCAGCCCGAACGCGGTGCCATGCACCAGCGCCACCCCGGTTTCCTCCAGCAGCGCCAAGACGAAATCCTCGTCGGTCACCAGCTTCGCACCGCCCGCCGAGGTCTTGCCCAGCAGCCGCTGGCACGACGGGAACACATAAAACGCCCCCTCGGGCACGAGGCAATCCAGCCCCGTATTGGCATTGAGCCCCGCCACGACCAGATCGCGCCGCCCCTGGAACACCTTGCGCCAATCCGCCAGGAAACCCTGCGGCCCGTTCAGTGCCTCGACCGCCGCCCATTGCGCAATCGATGTCGGGCAACTGGTCGACTGGCCCTGCAGCTTGGTCATCGCCGCCACCAATTGCCGCGGCCCGGTGCAGTAACCGATGCGCCAGCCGGTCATCGCATGCGACTTGGAAACGCCGTTCATAGTCAGTGTGCGCGGCTGCAGGGCCGGCTCCACTCCGGCAATGGTGGCGAAGGTGCCGCCATCATAGACCAGCACTTCGTAGATATCGTCGGTCAGGATATGCACCTGCGGATGCCGCAGCAGCACATCGGCCAGCCCGCGCAGTTCGGCCGCGGTATAGGCCGCCCCTGTCGGGTTGGATGGCGTGTTGAGGATCAGCCACTTGGTCGCGGGCGTGATCGCCGCCTCCAGCACTTCCGGCCTCAGCTTGAACCCGCTCGAGGCATCGGCCACCGCAAACACCGGTTCCGCCCCGCACAGCCGCACGATTTCGGGATAACTCACCCAATAGGGCACGGGCACGACCACCTCATCGCCCGGATTGAGCGTCGCCATGAAGGCGTTGAAGATGATCTGCTTGCCGCCCGAAGACACGAAACAGTCTGCTGCCGTTACATTCAGCCCGTTGTCGCGCCGGAACTTGGCCGCCACCGCTTCCTTGAGTTCGGGAATGCCGTCGACATTGGTGTAGCGCGTCTTGCCCTCGCTCATGGCGCGCATAGCCGCTTCGCGCACATGCAGCGGCGTGTCGAAGTCGGGTTCCCCAGCGCTAAGCGCGATCACGTCGCGCCCGGCCGCGGCCATGTCGCGCGCCTTCTGGCTGATCGCGATCGTCGCCGACGGCGCCACGCGACTCAAAGCCTCGGACAGGAAACCCATGCAAAAACCCTCCCGGAAATCGCGAGGATTGATAGAGGCTCAACGCCCGCCGGGCAAGCCTTCCTCGCCTCTCCCTGAGGCAGAGGGCCGGCGCGCAGCGCGCGGTGAGGCCCCCCCTTTTCGCCTTAGCCCCTGGGGGCCGCCGTACTTGCGCGCACCGCCAAGGTCAGCGGAATGCTCCGGCGCTGCGCCGGCACGTCGTCCTGCAAAATCGCCTGCACCGCCTGCCGCGCGATTTCCGCCAGCGGCTGCACAATCGTAGTCAGCGGCGGCTCCGACAGTTCCGCCTCCTTGACGCCATCGAACCCCACGATCGACACGTCCTCCGGCACGCGCAAGCCGTGTTCCGCCAGCCATTCCATCGCCACCAGCGCCACCCGATCCGACATCGCCAGGATCGCCGTCGGTGGCTCGGCCGCGGCAAAAATCGCCGCGATTGCGGTTCTTATGCTGGCCACATCCTGGGTCTCGTAAACCGGCACGGACTCCGGCGCCACGCCAAATTCCGCCAGCGTCCGCCAATACCCAATGGCACGATCGCGCGAGGTGGAAAACGTGGCGCCCCGCACCTGCCCATCCGTCAACAGCCCCGCGCCGCCCTCGGAAAACTCCGTCCCCAGCACCGCAAAGCGCCGATGCCCGAGTTCGGCCAGATGCCGCGCTGCCATGCTGGCCCCGGCAATATTGTCGATGCCGATGGTGGGAATGGACTTGTCATCCACGCCCAGCGCCAGCGCCACGAACGGCAAGTGCCGTTCCCGCGTCAGCTCCACCAGCTTCTCGCCGCCCTCGACGCACAGCAGGATGAATCCGTCCACCAACGCGCTTTGAATATTCCACACCAGCTTCTGCTGGTTCTTGGCTGAAACCAGCGCCATGCCGGTGCCGCTGGCGTCGCACACCGCCGAAATCTCGGCCATCAGCGCCCGCGCCCACGGATCCTCGAAAAAATACGCCATTGGCTCCACCGCGGCGACGCCGATGGCATTGACCTTGCCCGCCCGCAGCAGCCGCCCCTGCACGCTCGGCCCGCCATAGCCCATAGCCTTGGCCGTCGCCAGCACATGCTCGCGCACCTCGTCGCGGACCACTTCGGGCCGGCTGAACACATTGGACGCGGTGCCCTTGGACACCCCCGCCTCGCGCGCCACATCCGCCAGTTTCACCGTCGCCTTCGTCGCCATCAGCCCGCCTACGCCGCTAAACCCCGTTCCTAGCACAAAAATTGTACCGGTTCAAAATCTGCTTGACTTGGGCTGATATGGGCATAGATTTGAACCGATCCAAACGATCGCACGTCTACGAATTGAACCGATCCAACTCAGGAGTATAAAATGATGACCTTCATCCCCACCACCTATTTCTCCAAGAGCCTTTACACCGAAATCTGGGGCGACCCGTGCAACCCACATGCCGTCGACGTGCCGGCGACGCCATACACCAAACCCCACCGTGGCGGGCCCATCCTCAACGTCCTCACCCTGGCCTCCACCCTGCGCCAGCGCCTGGTCCGTCACCACCCCGTCAACTCCAATTGCGCCACGCAGTCGTGAAATACGGAACGCAGTCTTCGCCCGCACTAGGCCCAGCTTGGTTGAGCTTCAGGACAGGCCAAGTGGAAAACGGTGGTTATCGACAACCCGCGCGGAGCGTACTTCAGTACGTGAGCACCGGAAGCGCAGATAACCACCATTCTCAGACCGGCATCACCTGAAGATCGACGGACCTAGACGCCGATGCCGGCTTCTTTTTTGAGCACCACGCCCTGCACCCGCCAGCCCACATCGGGCTCGTCCACCAACTGATATAGCGCTTCATACAGGCCCTGGTCCGGCCCGACGAACTTGACCACCTGCATCACCACTGTGTCGCTGACCTTGGTGAAATCCCCAAAGCTATGCGAGCGCGACGCCACGATAGGCCCATAGCCCGACGCCGCAATCGCCTTGATGAACACGTTCGGATCGGTGAACTGCGCTTTGAACCCCGCCGCGGCAAAATCCAGCGCCGCCACGCCATCGCCGGCGCGAAACGCCTCGATCTGCCCCGTCACCGTGGCCTGCCACGGCGCGTCGCTCTCTTGCGCCTGCGCTGGAAACACCAGTGCCAGCAGCAAAGCCAATGCCATTATGATGCGCATTCCCGCCTCCATTGCATTGCAACGCCGCCCGGCGCCACAGTTCTGCCGTCAAATGGTACGCGCTTGACCCAGATCGACCCAAACTCTGCGCGCATTCGCACGGTCTACTCATCGTCATTGCCACCACGAGCAAAGACGCCGATCCCATGCACAAATCTACGTCTCCCAAGCGGAAAAGTTTCAGGCTCTACGCGATCGTCTCCACCGCCCTCGTCGGCGTGGGCGCGGCTGCAGCGCTGGCGGCGGGCATAACGCCCGCAACGGCATCCAGCCTGGCGCAAAATGCGGACACCCAGGTTGCGGTGTTCATGATTCCGCTGACCCTGCTCGTCCTGGCATTGCTGTTCGAGGTGACGCGCGTTGCGATGCGCGGCGCCTTGCCGGTGGATTCCACACCCCGCCGACCCTCTCGCCTCAACTGGACCCCCGGTAACGGCGAGGGCTGACCTCCATACTTCCCCCGACTGACGTCCCCCTGGGTCGGCCTCGCGCCGGCCCTTTTTTTCGTCGCGCCTCCGAGACTGTTTAGAAATTCGCCCTGGTGAGTCAGATGCCGTGGTTTTCGAGAACCGGAGCGCAGCGTACGTTTGGGTACGTGAGCACCGGAAGCGCAGAAAAGCGCGGCAGATGGCCGCCAAGGTAGAATTTCCAAACAGTCTCTCAGACCTTCTCCCTATTGCCCTGCCCCGCCCTCGGGCGCACACTTTGCGAAAAACCGCGCAATCACCGCAATGAGGAGGACTCAACGATGCTTGTCGAAAATATCCTTCAAACCAAGGGCGTGCTGGTGCACACCCTGCCCGAAACCGGCACCCTGGCCGATGCCGTCGCCCTGCTCAACCGGCACAATATCGGCGCCGTGGTCATCACCGCTACCAACGGATCGATCATCGGGATCCTGTCGGAACGCGATATCGTGCGCCGCCTCGGCACCGATCCGGCCAACACGTTGAACCTGCGCATTGCCGATTGCATGGTGCGCGGCGTCGTCACCGGCACGCCGGTTACCCCCATCGACGAGGTCATGGAGCGCATGACCAATTTCCGCATCCGCCACATGCCCATCGTTGATGGCGATACCCTGGTGGGCATCATCTCCATTGGCGACGTGGTGAAGTTCAAGATCGAAGAGGTCGAACAGGAGGCCAGCGCCCTGCGGGAATACATCGCCTCCTGAGGCGCGCACGGCCCGACCGTCGCCGCTGTCCGACTCACTCTCGGATGCCCCTGACGGTAAAGATTGGCCGACGATAATCGGCGCAAGTTGAAATTTTAGCGGGGCTAAACTTTCGATGGACAGCCCCGATAAATCCGGTATTCGTATGGGCAGCCGCACATGGTTCAGGGTCCGATTTGATGACGAGCGACGAAACAGCAAACGCTGCCAGCGATCTAGTAGTGTTCACTGGCGAAATCGTCAGCGCTTATGTCAGTCACAATCCCATCAGCACCCACGATCTTCCAACGCTGATTTCCAGTGTCCACGCGGCTCTCAAAACGCTTGGCGCTGCGGCTCCCGTTGAGGCGATGCCTGAGCTTAAACCCGCCATCGCCATCAAAAAATCGGTCACGCCCGACTTCATCATCTGCCTGGAAGACGGTAAAAAGTTCAAATCCCTCAAGCGCCATCTGATGACGCATTTCCAGATGACACCGGATGATTACCGGGCGAAATGGGGCCTGCCGGACGATTATCCCATGGTTGCCCCCAGCTATGCGGCAGTCCGCTCGACCCTGGCGAAAAGCAACGGCCTCGGCCGCAAGCCGGCCGCCACGCCGCCATCACGCGGCAAGAAGGCCCCTCCAACGGCCTGACCGACGCACTGCCTCAAGCCAGCGCGATCAGTCCCGCCGCTGTATCGGCAAACCCGCAACCGCGATAAAACGCGGTCAGATGCGGCTCGAAATCGACATGCAGCCATTGTGCCCCGCGCGCCCGCGCCGCCTCGGTCGCCGCCTGCACCAGCCGCGTTGCGAGTCCCTGTCGCCGATAGGCGGGGTCCACGCAGGTATCGAGGATAAAGGCATGAATGCCGCCATCCCAGGCGACATTGACAAAGCCCACCAATCGCTCGCCATCATATGCCCCGACATGCGCCAGGCTGCGCCGCAAAATCGGCTGGAAACTGGCCGGTCCGGCATCACCCCAAGCCGCCATCCACAGGGCGCTCAGCGCAGCATCCGTCGGCAACGGATCGTTAACAATGTCGATCACATTCAATCCTTTTCGGCCTGAACGTTACCAACATGGCTAAGTGTTCATCCCCTCGCAAGGTCGCGCACAGGTAACGCGGTCTAATGTGTGTTTACGCCGCTCCAAACGGCTTTCCATGCAAAGGACAACCCCCATGAAGACGATCTCCGCGACCGCCATTGTGGCATTGATGACAGTCAGTGTCGGCCTCGCCGCCGCAGCCCCCGCTATGGCCGAGCAAGCCCAACCCCGCTTCCAGCAGCATATGCAGCATCCAGGCGGCGCCATGCAGCCCATGCATCATCAGGGCGGCGGTGCCAATAATCACGCCAACAAGCAGCGTCCGGGCAATGGCGATGCCGGCCTCGGTGGCGTGCTCGATTTCGGGCGCGACAGCCAACAGATCGAAATCGCGCTGGTTCGCCTGACCCATCGCATCGATCTGACCGACGCCCAGAAAACGCTCCTCGAAAGCTTCAAGACCGCAGCTTTGGCCGCCCAGGCGGATTTCACCAAAGTCATCGATGCCGGTCGCCCCGCCGCCCCAGCTGCCGGCACGACACCGGCCCCGCGCCCAGATATCGTCGCCCGTCTCGATCAGCGCATTGCGGTCGAAAAGGCCCATCTCGCCGCGCTCACTGCCGTGCAGCCGTCGTTCCAGGCCTTCTTCTCCAGTCTCACCGATGAGCAGAAAGCCAAGTTGATGCCGCAGCGCGAGCAGCGGTCCGGCTGGCAGGGCGAGCAGCGCAAGGGCCCGATGGGCCACCATGGCAAGCGGACAATTCCGGGCCAGCTCAACGCTCCCGCCGCCCCTGACGCTGCGCCCGTGCCGCTCAAGAGCTAGGACCGCATAGAGTTTAGCCCGCTGCCCTACCCTCCGGCATCGGGCTGATCGTCGGCACCGGGGCCTGCCCCCACAATACCCCGGCGCCGCACAGGCCCTGGCTCTAACGAGCCGGGGCCTGCCCCTTGTTGCGCCGGCCCCCTTGATGATCTACCAATCGGCCACCCCGCTGACTGGATCACCTCATGACCGCCCTGCCCCTCGACCCGGCCCGCATTCGCGCGCATTTCCCCGCTTTTGCCGAGCCCTCCCTGCAAGGCCAGGCCTTCTTCGAAAATGCCGGCGGCTCCTATATGTCGCGCCAGGTGATGGACAAGCTCGACCATTACGTCCGCGCCACCAAGGTGCAGCCCTATGGCCATTATCCCGCTTCCCAGGAAGCCGGCTCGGCGATGGACCTGAGCTTCACCCGCATGGCGCAAGCGCTGAACGTTAGCGCCGACTGGATCCATTTCGGCCCCTCCGCCTCGGCGAACACCTATGTGCTGGCCAATGCCTTCGCCTCCTGGCTCAAGCCCGGCGACGCCATCGTGGTCACCAATCAGGACCACGAGGCCAATTCGGGCGCCTGGCGTCGCCTCGCCGCGCGCGGCATCGAAGTGCGCGAATGGCAGGTCGATCCACAAACCGGCCGCCTCTCCCTCGCCGCGCTCGATACCCTGCTCGACGCCAAGGTCCGCCTCATCGCCGCGACCCATTGCTCGAACGTCGCCGGTGAAATCAACCCCATCGCCGAGGTCGCCGCCCGCGCCAAATCCATCGGCGCCGTCACCGTCATCGACGGCGTCAGCTACGCGCCCCACGGCCTGCCCGACCTCGCCGCGCTCGGTGTCGATATCTATATTTTCTCCGCCTACAAGGTCTACGGCCCCCACCAGGGCGTCATGGCCGTCCGTCCCTCGCTGGCGATGGACCTGCCCAACCAGGGCCATTTCTTCAACGACGACAAGCCACGCTACCGCCTGACCCCCGCCGGTCCCGACCACGCCCAGATCGCCGCCGCCTCGGGCATCGTCGATTATCTCGAAGCCGTCGCCGCCATCGCCGGTGACAATGCGCCGGGCGAAAATCCCTTCCGCCGCGCCCATCACGCCATGCGTGCCCAGGAAATCGCCCTGGCCACGCCCCTGCTCGATTATCTGCGCGGCAAGAATTCCGTCCGCCTCATCGGCCCTGACGATCCCGCCCTGCGCGCGCCCACCATCGCCATCGCGCTGGACGAACCCGCCGGCCCCGTCGCCGCGCGCCTCGCCAAGCACGGCATCATGGCCGGCGGCGGTCATTTCTACGCCTACCGCCTGCTCCAGGCCCTCAGCATCGACCCCAACCACGGCGTCCTCCGACTCTCCTTCGTGCACTACACCACGCCCGAAGAAATCGCCCAGCTCATCGCCGCTTTGGATGCCGAACTGAAGTAAGACACCCTCATCCGGCGCTGCGCGCCACCTTCTCCCCGACGGGGGAGAAGAATAAGAGGCACTGCGCTCGCATTATTCCTCTCCCCGTCGGGGAGAGGGTGGCCGAGCGAAGCGGAGGCCGGGTGAGGGTGACTGCCCTCACCGCGTCTCATCAAACCATCCGAAAGTCCCCATGCCCCGTCCCGCCGCCATTGCCCTGCTCCTGTTCTGCACCATGCTCTGGGGCTTCGCTTTCGTGGTGCAAAAATCGGCCATGGAATCGATGGGCCCGCTCACCTTCATCGGCCTGCGCTACCTGCTCGGCGGCATCGTCATCCTGCCCGTCGCCCTGTTCGAGCGCCGCCGCCAGGCCGTCCACCTGACGCGCAACAACTGGCTATTCATCGGCCTCATGTCGCTGGCCTTCTTCATCGGCTCCTGGCTGCAGCAGGTGGGCCTGCTCACCACCACCGTCACCAATGGCGGCTTCCTCACCAGCCTCTATGTGCTGTTCGTCCCCGCCATCGCGCTGCTCGCCTTTCGCACCTGGCCCCACCCCATCGTCTGGGTCGGCATGCCCATGGCACTGATCGGCATCTACTATCTCAATGGCGGCGGGCTCGATCGCCTCAATGGCGGGGACCTCTGGATCATCATCAGCGCCCTGTTCTGGGCCTGCCACGTGCTGATGCTCGGCCATATCGCCCGCACCACCGGCCAGCCGATCCTGATTTCCTGCATCAGCTTCCTCGTCGCCGGCGCCCTCGGCCTGATCCTGGCCTTCATGCTCGAAACGCCCAGTTTCTATGGCGTCATGAACGGCTGGATGGAAATCGCCTATGCGGGTATTTTCTCCACCGCCATCGCCTTCACCTTCCAGGCGGTCGGCCAGCAATATGTGCCGCCCGCCAATGCGGCGATTATCCTGTCGTCCGAAAGCCTGTTTGCCGCGCTCGGCGGTGCCCTGCTGCTGGGCGAACGCCTCCCCGCCGTCGGCTATGCCGGCGCCGCGCTGATCCTGGTGGCAATATTATTGGTCGAGATCGTCCCGGCGCTCAACGCACGCCGAACACCCGCGCCGGCCGCCTAGCGCTCCCACCCATCAAGGGAAAGGACGATGAAGCCGAAAAGACTGGACGCACCGAAGCTTCCCCACCCACCGCCCTTCCCGCGGGCGTGACCCGCGGGCCATTCGCCGCTTGTGCCGGGCTGAGAGTGGCCCGCGGGAAGGGCGACGGCGGGGATGGATGGCGGCTGACCAACCCCAGGCTCATTCCGCGTAGCGATGCAGCCGATAGGTCTTGCAGATCACCAGCGCTACGCAGCCTTTCAGCTCAATCTCGTCGTCGCCCACCTGGGTGATCGTTCCACCCGCCGATTGCCCGAACAGGTGCAGGTCGCCCTTCCACTCATTCGGCCCCGTTGCCTGCGCATGGTCGATCAACAGCGTGTTGAGATAGGGCAGGTTCTCCGCGTTGTCGGCGCCATTGCCCAGCCAGATCAGCGTGCCGCACAGCTGCGTGCCGTCGCCGCACAGCTCCACCCGGTAGCGCGAGTCGCGCATCTCGATTTCCCAGGTGCCCACCGGCGATGCCGCAAAGGCCGCCGGCGCGATCGCCAAAACGGCCACTGCCACGACACCGCGAAGGGCACGACGGACCGTCACTTGTCGTGCCGATACATTTGGTAGGTCTTGCACACCACCACGAACGCACAGCCCGAAAGCGTCATCTGATCCTCGCTCTGCTGGGTGATGCTGCCGGACATGTCGTATCCGAGCAGCCGGAGCTTGCCCTTCCACCGGCCCTCGCCCGCCTGAGCCATGCCGGTCGTCACCGGCGTATTCAGATAGCGCTGATACTGCTTGTTGTAATCGGCGTCGGACAGCCAGACCAGCGTGCCGCACAGCTTGGTGCCATCGCCGCAAAGCTGCAGCTGGATGCGCGTATCGCGCGTCTCCAGTTCCCACACGCCATTGGGCGACGCCAAAGCTGGCGCCACGCTTGCCATCACCAGTCCCAACGCGACGATCGCCCTACCAAAACCCCGCATGGAAATCTCCTGAACGCAAAACCATCGATCGGTTCAGCCTGCCGTCACCAAGCTGAATGCCCGCTGAACGAGGCGGTTCCACCCCCTTGTCCACAGTCACATGCCCGTCATTGCCCTGTCATGCCTGGCTCATAGGCTTGCCTCGTTCCGGCCTTACCCCATTCGGCCCGAACCGCCCGGCCCCGCGTTTCCCCAACGCCGCGCTAGGCATTTTATGCGAGCTTGGGCCGCCAGCCTGGCTCGGCCGACCCTAATCGGCATCTGGGCCGCCTTTCGGGGCGGCCGCTTTTTATGTGGACCAATCGCGTTTGCGCTCGCGCAAACCCCGCCGCTGCGGCACAACGGGCGCTGATCCAATCCTCCAGCGCGGTCCATGGCCAAACTCTATTTTTCTTACGCGGCGATGAATGCAGGCAAGTCCACCCTGTTGCTGCAGGCTGCCTATAATTACCGCGAACGCGGCATGCGCCCGCTGCTGTTCACCTCCTCTCTCTATGCCAAGGATGATGTTGGCCTGATCTCGTCGCGACTGGGAATTTCTGAAGCCGCCGAACTCTATGCGGATGGCGACGATCTGTTCCAGACCATCCGCGACCATTCCGACGCCGCCAAGGTCGATTGCGTCTTCGTCGATGAGGCCCAATTCCTCAACCATGACCAGGTCTGGCAACTGGCGCGCGTCAGCGATCGCCTGCGTATTCCCGTCATGTGTTTCGGCCTGCGCACCGATTTTCAGGGCAAACTGTTTCCCGGCTCCTCCGAACTGCTTGCCATTGCCGATGTCCTGCGAGAAATTCGCACCATCTGCTCCTGCGGCGCCAAGGCCACCATGGTGGTGCGCCAAGGCATGGATGGACGCGTCCTCACCGATGGCAACCAGGTTTCCATCGAAAAATCCGTTTACCTGTCCCTTTGCCGCCGGCACTGGGAAGAAGCTGTCGGCCGTTGGCCAGTCAAAGGACCCTGATCATGGACCGCTCGGCAACCGAACCCAAGGGCGACCTCACCATCCGCACCCTGGCCATGCCTGCCGATACCAATCCAGCCGGCGACATTTTCGGCGGCTGGGTGATGAGCCAGATGGATATTGCCGGCTCCATCGCCGCCCATGAGCGCACCAAGGGCCGCACCGTCACCGTGGCGGTCGAGGGCATGACCTTCATCTCGCCCGTCAAGGTCGGCGACGTGCTCTGCGTCTACACCACAGTCGAGCGTGTCGGCACCACGTCCATCACCGTCTCCATGGAAGCCTGGGCCCGCCGCAACCGCCTCGGTGATCGCGTCAAGGTCACCGAAGCCCGCTTCGTCTACGTCGCCCTCGACGATCACGGCATGAAGCGCAAGATCGAAGCCTGACACCGTCTCCCTTGAACGGCCACAATGCTGAACGAATCCGTTCAGGCCGCGTTCAGCCTGTTCGTGTTCAAACGGCCAACAGGTCGCCATTGCGATCGTTTTCGGGAGCCCCTCATGCCCACCTTCCGCCTTGCCATTGCCGCTTTCGCCGCCGCGATGTCGTTTGCCGCGCTCGCTACCCCCGCCTTCGCCACGGGCGGCGCCACCAGTCAGCAGGTCCAGGTGCTGTCCGTGCCCAATTCCGGCGCCGCCTTGGTGGCCACCTATGGTGCCTCGACGCCGATCAATGTCGTGGGTTGCAATGGCGTCTGGTGCAAGGTCTCCGATGGCAATACGACCGGCTGGATCGGCCGGGACTCCATCATCTTCAAGGGCATTTTCAAGCCACCCACTATCGCTCTGGATGGTGCCCCTCAGGCGCCCCAGCCCAGCAATAACGGCAACAATGGCGGCTTTGGTGGCAACGGTCCCAATTTCAATTTCGACTTCGGTTTCGGCAACGACAATCCGGGCCCCTTCCCGCCGCAGCAGCAACCGCGCCCGCCTCGCCCCCAGCCCTCTCAGCGCGCCCAGGCCTGCTTCTACAGCAGCACCAATTTCCGTGGCGACAGCTTCTGCGTCGATATTGGCCAGAGCTATGCCTACCTGCCTGACGATTGGGACAATGAAATCCGCTCGGTAGAAATCTTCGGGCGCGCCCGCGTCGATCTGTGCCGCGACGAGGATATGGAAGGCGCCTGCGCCACCCTGCGCTCCAGCCAGTCGCGCCTGCCCAGCCAGATCGACCGCCGAGTCTCCTCGCTCGAGGTCTATTGAGCTCAGCGTCCCCACGAGGCCCGGTGCAGGAACCCTTTGCACCGGCGCCCCGTTCCTAGCACAACATCCACCTAATCTTCCGCGTGCCCGATTCTTGGGCACGCCGACTAAGCCCATCCATGGAGCGCCTTGATGAACCGCCAAACTCGCAGAATGCTGCTGAACCTTGCCACCGGCTTTGCCGTGGCCGCCGCTGCCGCCCTCACCTTCCTCCCCGCAACCCAGGCAGCGCCGGGCGTCATCACCTCCAACGTCAATGTGCGCTCCGGCCCCGGCACCAACTATGCCGTCGTCACCGCCGTGCCGAGCGGCACTCAGGTGGACGTCCAGCGCTGCGACTCGGGCTTCTGCTATGTCGAAGGCCGTCGCGTCTCCGGTTGGGTTTCGGCCCAGTACCTGAGCGCTGGTGGCCGCCCGGTCAATCCGAGCAATCCCGGCGTGTCCTTCGGCTTCTCCGTTGGCGGCCCCGGCGGTCCCAACATCAATATCGGTGTCGGCAACGGCAATAATGGCCCGGGCCCACGTCCGGGCAATAATGGTCCCTTCCCCGGCAATAACGGCCCATTCCCGGGCAATAACGGTCCGTTCCCCGGCAATGGCCCCGGCCCGCGCCCCGGCGATAATTTCCCGGGCAACGGCCCCGGCACGCGCCCGCCCGTTTATCAGGATGCCGAAGTCTGCTTCTACGATCGCACCCGCTTCCGCGGCAACAGCGAATGCTACCAGTCGGGCGACAGCGTCCGCGACCTTGGCCGCATGGCCGGCTCCTTCCAGTCGATGGAAAATGAGGACGGCCTGAGCGTACAGGTCTGCGCCGATCGCAACTTCCGCGATTGCCGCACCTACACCACCAGCGCCTCCTCGCTCAGCAGCTTCGGCGACGTGTATTCGGTCCGCATTCGCTAAACTGCTCTGACGCCACATCAAGCGCCGTCCTTCGGGATGGCGCTTTTTGTTTGCCTTTGGTAATTGCGGCTTGGATGTGGCAACTGCCCGCGCTACTATCGCGCCATCTTACGCCGATCCTGGGAGCCTTTATTCATGGTACTGCGCACGCGCCAAATCCTGCTTGCACTGATTGCGCCTTTGGTCCTGCTGTTCGCAGTGGCACCCGCAATGGCCGAAGGTCCCGGATACGGCACGCCTGCCTGGAGCACTCAGGACCTGACCCTGCGCGAAGGTCCCGGCGGCCCCTATGACGTTGTCGGCGCCATCGCCGCCGACCAGGCAATCCTTGTCTATCGCTGCACCGTGCGGTGGTGCGTGGTTGGCCAGGGCCATGAACGCGGCTGGACCCAGATTTCCAAGCTGAGCTTCGGGTTGTCCTCCGCCGGTCCGCTGAGCGGCCCTCGCCTGAACTATGGCCATGGCGGCCCCGGCCAGGTCTGCTTCTTCGAAGGCCGCAACTATACCGGCGCCTCGGTCTGCATGACCTCCGGCAACGTCTACAACGACCTGTTGCTGTACCACATCGATAATCGCTTCTCCTCGGTGACCGTCGAGGGTCACGTTTCCGCTGCCGTCTGCCGCGACGCCGATTTCCAGTCCTATTGCACCCGCATCATCAAGAGCGAACCGGTCCTGGGCCGCTATCTGAACGATGCCGTTTCCTCGATCCGGGTCTATTAACTCAATAAAGCCAGCCGCTTATCGTCGGGCGCTCGCCACACATCATTAACTAGCCGGGCCATAACCCGCCCGGTTTCGATCACGTTATTTCCGCCTTCATAGGGTTTTTACTGACCCGCCCTGATGGTCCAGGTAATCAACGCCGAGACCATTATGCAAACTGTCCTCTCCACCCTGTTCCTGCATCACGACTTGCGCCTCGTGGTCCTTGCCGCCCTCATCTGTGCGCTATCCGCCTTCGCCGGCGTCACGCTGCTGAGTCACGCGCAAAAACTCAGGCCCGGTCGCACCCGCGCCATTTGGTTGGCGATCGCGGCCGGTTCGGTTGGCTTTGGCATCTGGGCCACCCATTTCGTGGCCATGCTCGCCTTCGCCATCGGCATGCCGACCGGCTATGACCTGTGGATGACGCTGCTCTCGCTGGCGCTCGCCATCGTCGTGACCGGCGGCGGCTTCTGGGTGGCCACGGCGGGCAGTCGACGCTCCGACAAGGCCTTGGGCGGCGCCATCGTCGGCATCGGCATTGCGGGCATGCACTATGTCGGCATGATCGCGCTGATGATCGGCGGCAATATTGCCTGGGACACCACGCTGGTGACCGCTTCGCTTCTACTCGGCATCGTGTTCGGCGCCGCGGCCCTGCTGGTTGCTGCGCTCGGCACCGGCGTCAAATCCCGCTTCGGCGGCACGGCCCTGCTCACTCTGGGCATCTGCGCCATGCACTTCACCGGCATGGGTGCCGCTGGCATGCAAAACTGCTACGCCATCGTCAGCGCCGCCGATGCGACCCCCGAATATCTGGGAATAGCGGTGGCCATCGGCAGCATCATGGTCCTGCTGACCGCCCTCATGGCGCTGCGCCTCGATTTGCGCGAAGAAAAGCGCGCCGCCCTTGAAGGGCACCGCATGCGAGGCCTTGCCGATGCCGCCGTCGAGGGCCTGATAGTCTGCCTCAACGACAACATCGTCACGGTCAATGCCAGCTTCCGCACCCTGGTCGGCCAGAATGACGCCGAAGTCACCGGTAAGCCACTGTCGGCCTATTTCGATGACACCACCTGCGCCGCCCTGCTCGCCCGGCACAATGTCGCCGTCGAAACCGATCTCGTGGGCCCCAAGGGCATGCACATCCCGGTAGAGGTCATCCTGCGCAAGGTGGATTATAACGGCAAGCCGCACCACGTCGTGGCCGTCCGCGATCTCAGCGCCCGCCGCCAGGCCGAGCAGCATATCCGCTTCCTCGCCCATCACGATGCCCTGACCGGCCTGCCCAACCGCGCCAGCTTTAATCGCCACCTGGAAAGCGAAATCGCGCTGGCAACGCGGCAGGGCCAGAGCTTTGCCGTGCTGTGCCTCGATCTCGACCGCTTCAAGGAGGTCAACGATCTGTTCGGCCACCCCGCCGGCGACGCCCTGCTGAAGCGGGTCGGCCAGACCCTGCTCGCCACCATTGGCGACAAAGCCTTTGCGGCCCGCATCGGTGGCGACGAGTTCTCCGTCATCATCCCCGATATCGGCAGCCCGGCCCGCGCCGGCCGCATCGCCGAGCGCATTCTCGACGGCTTCCGCGACGCCAACCAGAACGCCGCCGACGGCACCATGATCTCCGCCTCCATCGGCATTTCACTCTTCCCCAACAATGCCGAAGACCCGCAGCACCTCGTCACCCACGCCGATACCGCGCTCTACCGCGCCAAGCATGACGGCCGCGGCATCTACCGCTTCTTCGAGACCGAAATGGGCACCGCCGTGCGCCAGCGCCGCCTGATGGAAAACGACCTGCGCCACGCCATTTCCCGCCAGGAACTGCATCTGGTCTATCAGCCCCAGGTCGATATCGCCTCGGGCCTGGTGAACGGCTTCGAAGCGCTGGTGCGCTGGTCCCACCCCCACCAGGGCCAGATTTCGCCCAGCACCTTCATCCCCGTCGCCGAGGAAAGCGGGTTGATCATGCAGATCGGCGAGTGGGTGATGCTCACTGCCTGCGAGGAGGCCGCCTCCTGGGCCAGCCCCCTTTCGATCGCCGTCAACGTCTCGGCGGTGCAGATGCAAAGCGCCCAGCTGCCCGAAATGATCGCCGACATCCTTCGCAAGACCGGGCTCCCCGCCCAGCGCCTGGAGATCGAGATCACCGAGACCGCGCTGGTCCGTGACATCAACCGCACCCTGGTCAGCCTGCGCCAGATCAAGGCCCTGGGCGTGCGCATCGCCATGGACGATTTCGGCACCGGCTATTCCTCGCTGGCCAACCTGCGCGCCTTCCCATTCGACAAGATCAAGATCGACCAGTCCTTTATCAAGTCGGTCGACAGCAACGAGCAGTCCGCCGCCATCGTCCGCGCGGTCCTCGGCCTTGGCGCCGGCCTCAAGCTGCCGGTCGTGGCCGAAGGCATTGAACGGCTGGAAGAGCTCGATTTCCTGCGCGGCGAAACCTGCGGCGAAGCCCAGGGGTTCCTCCTCAGCCGCCCCGCTGCCATCGCCACTTTCGCCAATATCACCGAAGGCCGCGAAACCTCCATCGAGGGCCTGGGCTGGGATGTCCCGAGGCCATTGCGCGTCGTGAGCTGATGCTCTCGGCGGTCGCCTCCGGGCGGCCGCCCCACTAATCGTCAGCAGCGCCGTTTCCCTAAAATCCAAATCCTGAGTATGCCAATGCGCCTTGGGTGCTGCCGCAGAAACATCCTGCTTTTTGCTGGCAACAGCGATGGCGAAGACTGAACCGTGCCTATAGATCACCTTGCGCCGTGGGAAACATACGCGCTGCAAGGAGACAAACATGAAACTGGTAAAGTCGATTATTGCTTTGGGCCTGCTGCAGTTTGCAGTGATGACCCCAACCTTCGCGCAATCTGGCCTCGACGCCATCAAGTCCGCCGGCGCCCTGCGCATCGGCACCGAGGGCACCTATGCCCCCTTCACCTTCCACGACGACACCGGCGCTCTCGTCGGCTTCGACGTCGAAATCGGCCAGGAAATTGCCAAGCGCCTCGGCGTCAAAGCCGAATTCGTCGAAGGCAAGTGGGATGGTCTGATCGCCGGCATCGATGCCAAGCGCTATGACGCCGTCATCAACCAGGTCGGCATCAATCCCGAGCGCCAGGCCAAATACGATTTCTCCGAACCCTACATCGCCTCCAAGGCCGTCCTCGTCGTGCGCGGCGACAACACCGATATCACCAGCTTCGCCGATCTCGCCGGCAAGAAGTCGGCCCAGACCCTGACCAGCAATTTCGGCAAGCTCGCCACCGAAAGCGGTGCTGAACTGGTTGGCACCGACGGCTTCGATCAGTCCATCGCTCTGGTCATCGACGGCCGCGCCGATGCCACCATCAATGACAGCCTCTCCTTCTACGATTTCAAGAAGCAGAAGCCCGACGCCAATGTGAAGATCGCCGCCACCCAGGACGCCGCCGACCATTCCGGCGTGCTGATCGCCAAGGGCAATCCTGAACTGCTCGCCGCTATCAACGACGCCCTCGTCTCCATCAAGGCCGACGGCACCTACGCGACAATCTCCCAGAAATACTTCGGCGCCGACGTCTCGAAGTAAATACCCAAACGCTCAGTCGTCTCCCTCCCCCTTGTGGGGAGGGATCAAGGGTGGGGGTCGCTTTATAGTCCACTAAATGCCCACCCACCTTCCTTCCCGCGGGCTTGACCCGCGGGCCACTCTCAACCCGGCACGATCGGCGAGAGGCCCGCGGGTCAAGCGCGCGGGAAGGAAGGGAGTATAGGGCTAGATCGCGCCCGGTAATGCAGCCGCCTCTCCCCTCCGACACCCACTAATGCTATCGAGACTCAACCGCGTCTCACGGGGACCCATCCATGCCGCACTGGCTCGATCTGATGCTGACCTCCCTGCTGCCGCTGCTGCGCGCCGGCATCCTCTTCACCGTGCCGCTGACCCTGCTCTCCTTCGCCCTCGGCCTCGCCGTCGGCTTCATCGCCGCCATCACCCGCCTCTTCGGCCCCGCGCCCCTATCCGCCATCGTCAAATTCTACGTCTGGGTCATTCGCGGCACGCCGCTGCTAGTGCAGCTCTTCCTGATCTTTTACGGCCTGCCCAGCATCGGCATCGTCCTCGACGCCTTCCCCGCCGCGCTGATCGGCTTCACCCTCAATGTCGGCGCCTATACGTCCGAGATCATCCGCGCCGTCATCACCGCCGTGCCCAAAGGCCAGTGGGAAGCGGCCTTTTCCATCGGCATGACCTGGCCCCAGGCCATGCGCCGCACCATCCTGCCCCAGGCCAGCCGCATCGCCGTGCCGCCGCTGTCCAACACCTTCATCGCCCTGATCAAGGACACCTCGCTGGCCGCGGCCGTCACCGTGCCCGAGCTGTTCCAGGCCGGCCAGCGCATCGTCGCCACCACCTATGAGCCGCTGATCATCTATATCGAAGTCGCCATCATCTACCTGGCGCTCAGCTCCGTCCTCTCCACCCTGCAGACCCGTCTGGAAAAACGCCTCTCCCGCTATGGCGGCCACATGGAGTCCGCGTCATGATCACGCTTGACCACATTCGCAAGAGCTTTGGCGATCTCACCGTCCTCAACGATGTCAGCCTCGCCGTCCGCGAAGGCGGCGTCACCGCCCTGATCGGCCCTTCCGGCGGCGGCAAGAGCACCCTGCTGCGCTGCGTCAACCTGCTGGAAATCCCCCAATCCGGCCGCGTCCAGATCGATGACGAGGTGCTGGATTTCAACCCGACGTCCCGCCCCCACCGCGACGCCATCCTTCGCCTGCGCCGTCACACCGGCATGGTGTTCCAGAATTTCCAGCTCTTCCCGCACCAGACCGCGTTGGAAAATGTCATGGAATCCCTGCTGACCGTCCTCAACTGGCCCAAGGACAAGGCCCGCACCCGCGCCCTCGAACTGCTCGACAAGGTCGGCATGGCCCACAAGGCCGATGCCTGGCCCACCAACCTCTCCGGCGGCCAGCAACAGCGCGTCGCCATCGCCCGTGCTCTTGCTCCATCGCCCAAAGTCCTGCTCTGCGACGAACCCACCTCCGCCCTCGATCCCGAACTCGCCGGCGAAGTTGTCGACGTCCTTGTCCAGCTCGCCCGCGAAGGCACCACCATGCTCATCGCCACCCACGACCTCCGCCTCGCCGCGGCGATCGCCCACGACGTGGTATTCCTAGAGCGTGGAGAGGTGGTGGAGGCCGGGGCCGCGGCCCAGGTGTTCAACGCGCCGGTTCAGGCACGAACAAAACAGTTCGTCGTCACCTTGGGCGCGCCGTCCCAGGCTTAGGCGCCGCTCACTTTGGCTGCGCCACCCGCTTCGGCACGAATATCGCGACGCAGACCGTCGCCAGCGCCAGAACCAGCATGGCGATGAAGGTCAAGTGTAGCGCGCCCTGCAGCACAATACGGACCGACCCTTCGGCGGCGACAACGTCCCCCGTCCGACCGAGCAACTGGCGCAGTTGGTCCTCGCTCACGCCATGTCCTGCCGAAACCTGCCAAAGTCCGAAATTGAGCACCGCACCCATCACTGCCGCGCCCAGTGTGCTGCCGAGATTGCGCGAGAACAGGTTCGACGCCGTGCCCGCACCACGTTCGTGGGCAGCGGCCTCGCCTTGGATCACCAACAGTGCCGAGACGGTAATAAGCCCCATGCCAAAGCCCATTATCAGCGAGGCAATGCCCGCCTGGATCGGTGAGCTATCGGGCCCCATGAGCGTCAGGACCAGTGCCCCGACGGGCTGCAGGACGGCGCCGGTGAGCACCAGCGGACGCGCACCCAGATGATAGAAAATCCGTGCCGCGATAGTCGCCCCCATCGGCCAACCCAGCAGCATCGTGGTCAGCGTAAAGCCCGCCACCATCGCCGATTGCCCCAGCACGCCCTGCACGTAGATCGGCAGGAAGGTGGTCAGTCCCATCAGCGACATGCTGGCCAGCACCGTCACCCCATTGGCCGTGGCGATCGACGGGCGCTGCCACAGCTCCAGCGAAATCATCGGATCTGGCGCCCGGCGCTCTTGCATGACGAACAGCACAGCCGCAATGACAAACACAATGATGCTGCTGGCGAGTAGCAGCATCGAATTGCCGCCCTCGGTCAGCGCCAGCATCAGGGCGGCAATGGCAACGGCGGACAGGATGGCCCCGGCAATATCGACGGATCCGCCCTTCTTGCGAGCCGGTTCGCGCAGGAAACCCAAATAGATCACCGCGGCCACAAGGCCGATCGGAATGTTGATCCAGAACACCCACGGCCAAGAAATGGCGTGGACGATGAAGCTGCCCAGTAATGGGCCGCTGACCGCCGAGACTGCCCACACCGCGGCCAGATACCCCTGCACCTTGCCGCGCTGCTTGCCCGGATAGAGATCGGCAATGATGGTCATGGCCGCCGGTTGCATGGCCCCCGCGCCGACGCCCTGGATCAGCCGCGCGACGATCAGCATCGGCAACGACGAGGCTAGGCCCGCAAGGATGGAGCCCGCAAGGAACACTCCGATGCCGAGCAACACGATCGGCCGACGGCCATAGATGTCGGCAAACTTGCCGAACACCACGGTCACCGCTGTCGTCGCGAGCAGGTACGACGAGAACACCCAGCTGTAGAGCGTCAATCCGCCCAGGTCGGCGACGATTTGCGGCATCGCCGTCGACACGATCGTGGCCTCGAAGGCGACCATCGCCATCGACACCATGACGGCGGCCAGGATGGGCCAGCGGAGAGGGCTGATGGCGGTCGGCACATCGGCCTCGCCCTGCGTTGACGTAGTGCTAATTGCTCGCATCCTAATGATTTATCGGCCGATCTCTCGCACTTCCCTTGCGGAGTCGCAAAGGCAAAGTCTCCAATCACGCCAGATTTGAACGCTGCTCTGTGCCAGCCCACGCCACTCCACAAACGGGAACGGCACCAATGGCCGCGCGTTAGCCGAGGCAAGACTTGCCTTAGGCACGTCATTCCGATCGCTGAGGAGACAGCACAGCATGGGCATTTTTGACAACATCAAGGACCGCATATTCGGCCATACGTCCCCCGCCGCAATTCCCCCTGCCGCGTCGCAGCCTGCTGCCAGCCCCGCTCCCACGAGCGTTGCCTCCCCTGCCCCTGGCGTACAGGCCGCCCAGCAGGCCGCGCTTGATGCCGGCATGGCCGCCGCCAACAAGTCGATCGCCGATGCCGTGGCCGCCAATGCCTCCGCTGCCGCCCCCCAGACGGTCGACGTCGCCGCCGTCCTCGATGCCGCCGTCGCTAAATCCGGCCAGACGCTGCACTGGAAAACCTCGATCGTCGACCTGCTCAAGGCCCTCGACATCGACAGCTCGCTGACCGCCCGCAAGCAATTGGCCGACGAGCTTGGCTACAAGGGCGACACATCCGACTCCGCCGCCATGAACATCTGGCTGCACAAGCAGGTCATCACCAAGCTCGCCGCCAATGGCGGCAAACTTCCCCCCAGCCTGCTCGCCTGATTGCCCGCATCGAGCGCCGCCTATCCCCGGCGGCGCTCGCTCGGCTCAATGTGCCTGCCCGCCTAAAGCTGGCCCCACAGCGCCGCCAACCCCAGATTGGCCGCTGCGACTATGGCGAACGCAGCCGCCCAAGACCCGTGCCCAGCCTGGGTCAACGCCAGTGCCGCCGCCCCAAACAATACGATCTTGAACACGCTGAGCGACGGCTCGCCCAGCCGGCTGCCCGATGTCGGCGCCGCCAGCACCGCCCACAGCGCCACAGCCACGCCGACGACCACCACCACCAGTGCCCAGCGCACCCACGTCTCCTGCAGCCCGAACGCCCACACACCGAGCGCCGCCAGCATCGCCAGCTCGACCGCGAAGGCCAGCGCCAGATTCGTGCCCTTGATAATCTCCATCGCTTGGCTCCTCTGCCGATGCCTCGTTATCGCCCCTTGCCGCCGCCCCGTCGCTCCGCCAAAATCGCATGGGCGCCAAACATCAGTGCTGACACGATCTGTCAGCACCCCCGTTCCCTCTCCGTTCATGGAATGCTAAGGTCGCCGGAACATTGCATTTGCGCGCAACGTTCCCACATATCTGCCTTATCAAAAGTACCACGGTGTCCCATGGCCTCCGACAAATCTGCCCGCCCGGGCAAAGCCGAGTTCTCCATCGAGGAGTTCTTCAGCGAGATCGAAAAAGCCGAGGACATCGCGGCCAATAAGCCCCTCTATGCCGAGCGCATGCGCAACAAATCCCGCATGGACTGGGAAAAGATCGAGGCTGCCCGCAAGGTCGAGGCCGACGCCGCCGCTGCCGCCAAGGAGGCTCTCAAGGCCGAAAAAGCCGCACAGCGCAAGCTGACCGCGCTGGAAAAGCGCCGCACCACCAAGTCCAGCCACGATAACGCCACCGGCATGGCGCCGAAAACCGGCAAGACCAAGATCAACTCCGTCGACCGCATCGATTTCTCGGGGCTGGGCGAAAGCCCCCAGGCCGGTTTCGGCCACATGCCCTCGCCCGAGGCGATGAGCGCCCGCGACATCTCCGGCGCTGCCGCCAAGGACCCCGAGACCATCGGCAAACTGCGCGACGCCCTCTCCAGCGCCCGCTCCAAATCCGGCTCCAGCCGCACCGTCGAGGACGCCCAGACCGTCGGCGTCACCGCCACCGTCAAGGCCCTCGAACAGATCATCCTGCACGGCCGCAAGGAAGTCGAAGGCTCCTCCCCCTGGATGCCGCATCGCCCCACCCGCCCCACGCGCGGCGCCTCCATGCCTTTCCGCATGGTCACCCCCTACACCCCCGCCGGCGACCAGCCCACCGCCATTGCCGAACTGGTGGAAGGCGTCAACAATGGCGAGACCGACCAGGTCCTGCTCGGCGTCACCGGCTCCGGCAAAACCTTCACCGCCGCCCAGGTCATCGCCCGCACCAACCGGCCCGCGCTGATCCTCGCCCCCAACAAAACCCTCGCCGCCCAGCTCTATGGCGAGTTCAAGTCCTTCTTCCCCGACAACGCCGTCGAATACTTCGTCTCCTACTACGATTACTACCAGCCCGAGGCCTATGTCCCGCGCACCGATACCTACATCGAAAAAGAATCCACCATCAACGAGCAGATCGACCGCATGCGCCACTCGGCCACGCGCTCCATCCTCGAACGCGACGACGTCATCATCGTCTCCTCGGTCTCCTGCATTTACGGCATCGGCTCGGTCGAAGACTACACCGCCATGACCGTCGATCTCGGCAAGGGCCAGAAGATCGACCAGCGCGAGCTGCTCGCCAAGCTCGTCGCCCTGCAATACAAGCGCGGCGATACCGGCTTCGTGCGCGGCACCTTTCGCGTGCGCGGCGATACCATCGAGATCTTCCCCGCCCATTATGAAGCCGCCGCCTGGCGCGTCTCCCTGTTCGGCAACGAAATCGAGTCCATCGCCGAATTCGATCCCCTCACCGGCAAGAAATCCGCCGACCTCACCTTCATTCGCGTCTATGCCAATTCCCACCACGTGACGCCCCGCGCCACCATGAACCAGGCCATCAAGCAGATCCGCGCCGAGCTTGCCGCGCGCCTGCAGGAACTCAACGGCGCCGGCCGCTTCCTCGAGGCCCAGCGCCTCGAACAACGCACCCTGTTCGATCTGGAAATGATGGAAGCCACCGGCTCCTGCGCTGGCATCGAGAACTATTCCCGCTACTTCTCCGGCCGCCGCCCCGGCGAGCCACCGCCGACGCTGTTCGAATATCTCCCCGATAACGCCCTGGTCTTCGTCGACGAAAGCCACGTCACCATCGGCCAGCTCGGCGCCATGTATCGCGGCGACTTGCGCCGCAAGGCGACCCTAGCCGAATACGGCTTCCGCCTGCCGAGCTGCATGGACAATCGCCCCCTCCGCTTCGAGGAGTGGAACGCCATGCGCCCGCAATCGGTCTATGTCTCGGCCACGCCGGGCAAATGGGAAATGGACCAGACCGACGGCGTCTTCGCCGAACAGGTCATCCGCCCGACCGGCCTGATCGATCCCCCGGTCGAAATCCGCCCCGCCAAGGCCCAGGTCGATGACGTGGTCGACGAAATCCGCGAAACCAACAAGAAGGGCTACCGCACGCTCCTGACGGTCCTCACCAAGAAAATGGCCGAGGACCTGACCGAATACCTGCACGAACAGGGCATTCGCGTGCGCTACATGCATTCGGATGTCGACACCATCGAGCGCATCGAAATCATCCGCGACCTCCGCCTCGGCGGCTTCGACGTCCTCGTCGGCATCAACCTGCTGCGCGAAGGCCTCGACATCCCCGAATGCGGCCTCGTCGCCATTTTGGACGCCGACAAGGAAGGGTTCCTCCGCTCAGAAACCTCCCTGATCCAAACCATCGGCCGCGCCGCCCGCAACGTCGACGGCAAGGTCGTGCTCTATGCCGATCGCATCACCGGCTCCATGGAACGCGCCCTCGCCGAAACCAACCGCCGCCGCGAGAAACAGGTCGCCTACAACCTCGAACACGGCATCACCCCCGCCTCGGTCCGCTCCAACATCCATGACATCGTGGACTCGGTCTACGAACGCGACCACGTCACCATCTCTATTGGCAAAGGCAAGGACGGCAAGGAACAAGTCCAGGTCGGCGCCAACCTCGCCGCCGTCATCAAGGACATGGAAACCCAGATGCGCGAGGCCGCGACGAACCTCGAGTTCGAGAAGGCCGCGCGGTTGCGGGACGAGGTGAAGCGGTTAAGGGAGATGGAACTGGATACGTTGAGTGGCGAGGTGAACTAGATTGACTTATTGCTGGTGTTGATTCTGAAGTTCAGACAACACCAGCGCCAGCATACTCTCCGCCTCGTTGGTAAGCTTGACACTCGTGGCCCTAAGTCCTCGAACTAACTTACCGAGCACCGACACCTCGAAGTCATATCCGCTGCATTGAGCATGCAATCGAAGAAGGCGCTCAAGTTCTGAGTCGAACTTTTCAGGTGAGCAGATGGCATAGATCAGAGCATACATACCGCCAATGGTCACAGAAAAGTTCGTGCCTGGTCGTATTTCAAGCGCGCCAAGTTGAATCTTGGCGCCCTCGTAGTCTTGCGCGACAAAGCAAGCTGTGGCTTTGTTTAAGATGGACAGCGGCCGGGGTGCACCTTCCTCCTGAGCACGAGAATAGTGCTCGTATGCACTGACGCCGTCTCCCTTCATCAGGGCCTCGTTACCCATCGCCATAGCTTCGCCGCCGCCATTTGAACGGTAATTGGGTACACCAACCGTTCCCTCCTTAATCTGCCGCAGTAGATTAAGTGTCGCGGGGTCCGTGGAGTTGAGAGCAAGCGCGCTTTCGATATCTTCGATAGCTCCGGCGCGGTCTCCAGACAGGAATTTGACACGAGCTCGTCCCTGAAAAAGGGTATGCATCGTGGGGCTGTCTGCGACCATTGCATTATACAGTTTGATAGCCTGATCGTAGCGCTTCGCTTTGACCAACTGTCGAACAGAGGCAGCCTCAACTTCCGGAGCGGTTGCCCCGGATTTATCCGCTCCCTCAGTCTCAGCCAGCGCGTCCTTCGTTAAGTCCTCTTGTAATGACTCCGTTATCCTTTGCTTTAGACTATCATCTTCATCTCTGATGGACTGAAATTCTCTATCAGCTATTTCTAGCAATCCTGCCAGTGCAGTAAATTTTCTTTGCAATGAATCAGGCAAACCCGACTGATTTTTATACTGAACGTCGTGCTCGATCTCGGCCCACGCGTGCTGAAGAAGCGTTCTTACCTGAATTTCACATAGAAGGTTTTTGTGCCTTACGAAATCGGGAAACATCAACCTGTTCTCAGAGTGCCGAACTAGGAAGTGTATGCTCTGATACCCAAACCGGCCACCGCGGTACCGCTCTTCTCCGACGTCAGTTCTCTCGACGATTTCAAAGTTTTCGGAAATGAAGTCACAAACCTTACGAACCTCATCGATGGTGTAAGTTATTACCCGAACACCAGCCAGATCAGTTATTTCTGACAGTGGATCATTGTACTTGATAGATCCATCAGCACGTAGTTTTTGGGATTTTTCGCGAAAACTGTCGACCTCTTTGGCTCTCGCTCCAATATTATGATAGGGAATGTCCGCCGACTCTAGTGAATCGGCTATCATCCTTCTTATGCCCTCGCCCAAATCCTGATACTTGTAGCGAATTTCAGCATACAAAAAATGCGGCGCGTCCTCGCCTGGAGTATCTAATCTATCATTTACCAAATGCACCTCCCTCAAATTGAAGAAAAAATTACGGCCGGGGTACCAGTGATTTCATCTCTTCCACTATTCTGCGGAAGTCCTGTGCAAAATCGTCAATATCGATCTTTTTGGTAAGATAGTTTCGGCTGTGCGCCGCCGTGTCGCCGATATCCTTGCAACGCCCGAGTATCCTTGGTGCATTCCTAGATAGTTTGAAATTACGTCCGCTAGTTAGTTCGTTCAGTATCCCAGACAGCATCAAATAATTGTCACCGCCATGTATAGCCGAACCAATTTCGGCGCGCTCATACGACTCGATTATCAATACTTCAACCAACCTTCGCATCAGTACGGCACAGCCATCGAAGATGTGAAACTGGTAGCTTGAATTGATTTGACGGACCAACCCCTTGATATATGCCCGATCTCCCTCGAACTCGGACAGCACGAGAACAGTGTCCAGAACCGTTGGCGGCTTCTCCTCCAAGTAGGTACCAAACCTTTCAAGCATGGCGGCCCTGGCCTTCAGCGGAATTCCGATTCGGTCCGCGATACCCAGCGATATGTCCCTACGTTTCTTCAGGTTTGTCCTGAGCCTAGACTTGTTTATGATTGTTCGAATTTGATGCTCGAGTATGAAATTAACTACTCGGCCTAGGTCAGGCACATCTGCCTGTGTCTCGCCCAGGAACCAAGAAACGAGAACGGCAATGTCCGCTTCGCTGAGGGCGTCGTCATGCGCGAGCTGCAAACAGAAACCCGACGTATCATGCATCAGCGAGCCATTTTTCGAATGCCTGCTGGGCTGCCGCAGTAAGTTCATACTTCACCGGGTTGCTGCCCGTTGTAAGAAAATCTGTTGAGTTGCCGCTAAGAGTTTTCGATAACGTCGATAAGGCGCTCTTGATTCTCAGCTGGGTCAGTACGCGGTATACATCGCCCGAGGTAACAGGCTCCCCCGAGACTAAAGCCACGAGCTTACACTTAGAAATCCATTCGTTTCCAACGTCCAATATCTTGGTCTTGATCGCTGAAAATCTTTGATCCGTCTTAATTTTGTTTGCCGTCAACTCAGCGTCCAGGACCACTGACTTGTTACCTGCGTCGCCGCCGCCCGAAGGTGGTTTGCGCTTCGACTTCGATCTTGTTTTGCCGGATGCAGCCTCATCCGCCGGCTTCTCCGACGTCATCCCTGATGCAGCTGCCCGTGGCACCCAGTACTTCTCTAGTACAGATGAAACGTCGGCAATGCTCCCTCAATTTCGATGCTATTTAGGCCGTTTTGGATTTTTACCTTGATCAATTTGCCCCCCAGCAGATGCGTCATGTCCTAGTGGGACCGGTTTTAACGGTGTGTTGTCAAGGTGCAATTCGACGGTCCCTGGGTCAACGCCCGCAGATAGGCGTCGGGAAGCCGCGTTCACCCTGCCCACAAATACTCCCACACGGCACCCCATCACCGTTCAATCCCTCACCCCTCTTCAAGGGATGTTAGGTATGGTCTCTTACTGCGCTTCGCAGCCCCCCGGCCTCCCCCTAGCAGGGGGAGGAACAGGTCAGGCCGCGGGCTCACCCAAAATCTCGCGCATGCGGTCGAACACGCCCTCGGCGTTTTCCAGCACATCGGCATTGGTGAACCGCACCACGGCATAGCCTTGCCGTTCCAGATACGCCGTCCGGTTCGCATCACGTGCCACCCCCACGTCCTGATAATGACTATCGCCATCGATCTCGACGATCAGTAAGCCTCGCCTGTAGACGAAATCCACCACGAACGGGCCGATGGGCGCCTGCCGCCGCCAGTGCCAGCCCTTGTCGCGCCACGACGCAACAGCGCCCAAAACCCGCGCTCCGCCGTCGTCTGCTCCCGCCGCAGCTTGCGGGCAAAGGTGATGGGATCGTCCATGATGCCTCCGGGGTGGAGCGTAGCATTGGCGATGGGGAAGTGAACCCCCACCCGGCCTCCCCCTGGGAGGGGGAGGAGCAGGAAGTGGTGCACCAGCCTTGCCGCACACTGGATATGATCCCTCCCCCTGCCAGGGGGAGATTAGGTGGGGGTCCTCACTCTAAATCCGCGTGATCGTCGCGAATCCACCGTCACTGCCCGTGATCGCCCCCCACTACCTACAAACAGGACCATCTCGCCGCGCACTCATTGCCGGAGGCCCCCCAAGCACTCCCCCTCATCCGGCCCTTCGGCCCACCGTCTCCCCATGGAAAGAAGAACACAAATCCCCGCGTCCCCCACACCCCTTATACTTGCCGGCTCCCCAACCCCGGAGCCAGCATGACCCAGCCCAATCTCAAGCCGCACCGCGTCGCCATCTACAATCACCTGTCGCGTGAGATCGCCGCCCTCAACTATATCCGCCGCGAAAAGCCCACCGGTGCGCTCGGGCCGACGACCCTGTCCACCTGCAATCGCCTGATCGCCACGGCCAACCGCCTGTTTCGGCCGGTGCCGGGCCTGCCGCAGTTTGCCCACATCGATCCGACCAGCCCGATGACGCAGGCCGATCTGGCGCTGTTGACAGCGCGGCTCACCGCCGCCTGTTTTGCCTTCGAGGAGCGCTATCGCCACCTGGTCGCTGAACGGCAATCGGCCCTCGGCGCACCCGCCGGATTTCCCGCGCCGACGCGTCCCTGAGAAAACTTATCCCCGTCCCTGCCGGCCATGCCATTATGCCTCCATTCCCGCCAGTCACTTGGCGCTGACGCGGCGTCAAGGCGGGGAGACCGGCAGGTGGGGGCGCTCACCTGGGCAGGCGCAAAACCCGGCACGCGCGGTTGGCATATACCGCGCATGAACCGAACCTGTTCAAAATCCGGATCGTGACGGGCGGCTCTTGCCTCCCCTAACCAAACCTCAGAGGCAAAAGCCGCCCGTTACCGTGTCCCCGCAGGCGCCCGCGCCGTGCGGCGTCTCGGCATGCCCGGCGCTGGCTTCGCCATCAATTTGCCGTCCGCCCGCGCCATGCTCACGGTCTTCGGAGACCCCACCCATGCGCGCCGCCCTCATTGTCGCCCTCGCCCTCGTCGCCACCCCGGCTCTGGCCCAGCCCACCGCCCGGGTCAGCGGCGGCACGATCCAGGTGCGAAGCGGCCCCGGCTCGGGCTATGCCAGCATCGGCGTGCTGCCCAATGGCACCGTGGTGACGCTGGATCGCTGCACCCACTCGGGCGCCTGGTGCCTCGTCACCAATACCGGCTGGGTGCGCGCCAGCTACCTCGTCGGCCAGGCCGCCAAGGTCAACGCCACCCCGCCCGATCTGCTGTTCGAGGACCCGCTCGGGTTCGGCCATCACCGGCGCTTCCCATTCTGAACCAGGATGAACGGCCCCCTCAGGCACCGTTCAATCGCCATCCCTCATAACTGTGTCCAAGGCAGACGACTGCCACAACCAGACACACAGAGGGATTTCCCCATGAACAAGTTCACCACCGCCCTGCTCGCCGCCGCCGTCCTCGTCGCTTCCGCCTCCGCCGCCATGGCGTCGCCTGGCGTCGTCACCGGCAATGCCAATGTGCGCGCCGGCGCCGGCACCGGCTATCCGGTCATCTCGTCGGTCCAGTATGGCCAGCCGGTCGATATCGACTATTGCGCCGGCAACTGGTGCCACGTCTCCAAGCCCGGCCGCGACGGCTGGGTCTCCGCCAGCTACCTCGCCACCGATAACGGCTGGGGCGGCGACCGCCACCACCGCCGCCACACCGGCTGGGGCAACAATGGCGGCTGGGGCAACAACCACGGCGGCTGGAACACCCACAACACCGTCGGCGTCAACACCTGCGTCTCCGGCCAGAACGCCTCATTCTGCCTCGGCTTCTGATCCGGCCTGACGCATCCAACACCCCCGCCCAGGCGGGGGTGTTTTGTTTTGGATCACTCCGGCGCGAAAAATATCCTCCGCAACCTCATCGCCGCCCGCCCGTTCGCTTCCTGCAACAAAGGAGGCTCACATGGCCAAGGAACATCCCAACGACAGCGACCTAACCCCCGACGAAGTCGAAGACCGTATCTGGGAGCTGGCGAAAAAAATCGACATCTGCATGTTCACCACCTGGGACGGCGAAAACCAGCGCAGCCGCCCGCTCTCCGCCCGCGTCTTCCGCGACGAACACGCCATTTATTTCCTGGTCGATATCGAAGGTCACAAGAACGGCGAGATCGAGCGTTTCCCCACCGTCTCGCTCGCCTGGGTCGATAGCGGCGGCCACAAATACGTCGTCATCGCCGGCAAGGCCAAGATCAGCAACGACCGTGCCAAGATCAAGGATTTGTGGAGCGATTTCGACAAGGCCTGGTGGGAGAACGAGAATGATCCTTCCATCCGCCTCCTGACCGTCACCCCCGACGACGGCGAACTCTGGGATAGCCCCAATCAGCTCGTTGCCAGCGCCAAAATGCTCGTCGCCGCCGTCACCGGCAAAGCCCCCGATTTCGGCGACAACGCCAAGATCAAGCTATAGCCAGCCTGAGAGCTCCCGGCGGACGATGGACTCGATCATGTCCATTCCGCCGGGACTATCGTTGAGGCACGGAATATAGGCGAATTGCTCGCCCCCGGCATGCATGAAGGTTTCCTTGCCCTGCATGGCGATTTCTTCCAGCGTCTCGATGCAGTCCGCTGAGAATGCCGGCGCCAGGATCGCGATCTTCTTTATCCCCCGCCCCGGCAGCGCTGCTAAAGTCACGTCTGTATACGGCTCCAGCCATTTGGCCCGGCCAAACCGGGACTGGAACGTGACCATGAGCCGACCCTTGTCCCAGCCCAGATGCTCGCGCACCAGCCGCGTCGTCTTGAGGCACTGGCAGTGGTAGGGATCGCCGCGCTCCAGATATTCCACCGGCATGCCGTGATAGCTGGTAACCACCAGGTCCGGCACGAAATCCAGCTTCGCCACGCCCTCCTCGATCGACCGGGCCAACGTCTCGACATATTTGGGGTCGTCGAAATAGGCCGGCGCTGTACGCACTGCCGGCTGCCAGCGCATCTTGCCGAGCACTTCGAAAGCCTTGTCATTAGCAGTCGCCGTCGTGGTCGCCGAATATTGCGGATAGAGCGGCACCAGCAGGATCTTCTGGCACCCCGCCTGCTGCAGCGCCTTCAGCTGCGCCTCGGTGGAGGGGTTGCCGTAACGCATGGCAAAATCGACGACGACATTCTCCTCGCCGCCGAGCCGCTGCGCCAGCGCGTCGCTCTGCTGGCGGGTGATCACGCGCAGCGGGCTCTCGTTTTTCTCCTTGTCCCAGATCTGCGCATAGGCGTGACCACTCTTCTGCGGCCGGAACGACAGGATGACGATGTTCAGAATCAGCCACCACAGCAGGCGCGGCGTCTCGATCACCCTTGGATCGCTGAGGAATTCCTTAAGATAGCGCCGCACGCTCCAATAGTCCGTCGCCTCGGGCGTACCGAGATTGAGCAGCAATACGCCGATCTTGGGCTTGGCCACAGGCGGGTGATTGGCAGGCAGGTTATCGGACATGGAGCGCCGCAGTCTGGAAATGTTCTAGGAATTTGGCCGCACCATAGCCGCTCCCGCCCCAATCGCAAGGCGGCGATGGGTCGCGCTTACAGACTGGCGATCACCAGCAGCACGCCGAACGCCAGCACCCCGAAGGCACCGAGCAGTTCGGCCCACCACACCAGCGCGCCCATAACCGGATTGTCCACGCCGCCGATCCGCTGTGCCAGCCCCTTGGCGGTGACCGCGATGGTGGCCAGTACAGCTACGGTGATCGCCGTACCTGCGCCCATCAGGAACACGGCCAGGATACCCGCGGGCAACAGACCTTGCGACAGCGCGAAGGCGAGCACCACCAGCGCCCCCGAACAAGGCCTCAACCCAACAGCGAAAACGACGCCAATCTGCTCGCGCCAACTTCCGGTCGCAGCGCTGGGCGGCACGATATGCATGTGATCGTGATGGTCATGCCCGGCTTCAGCCGCATGCTGGTGCGGATGATGATGCTCATGGTCATGATGATCGTGATCGTGCGCCCCATGATGATGATGGTGCTCGTGCTCGTCATGCAAATGTCCGCGCGCCTTTGCCGCCATATCGTCAGGCGCATGGTGATGCCCGTGGCCAATATTGAACAGCTTGCGCACCACCAGCCACAGTCCGAGCAGTGCCACCATGCCGTAGGAGATGATGCCGATCCAGTTGGCGGCAACATCCATCGCCATGCTGGTCATGCCCAATATGCTCGCCGCGATCAGCACAAATCCGACCGCCACTGCCGATTGGATCATCGCCGAAATCACGCTCAGCGTGATACCGCGCCGCACCTGCGTTTCGTTGGCCAGCATGTAGGACGAGATCACCACCTTGCCGTGCCCAGGCCCGGCGGCATGGATGATGCCGTACAAAAAGCTCAGTCCGCCCAGCAGCCAGAACGCGGTCCAATCGGTCTTGAGCGAAGCCAAAGCCTGATTCATCGCCTGGTAGAATTCGCGCTGCTGCGTCTGCAGCCACACGGTGAAGCCGTTGTGCGGCAGGTTCAGCCCCGGCTCCTTGGGCGGCCCACCGAATGGCAATGCGGGCGAATGCGCCTGGGCCTGGGCGACCTGGTTGACCGCGTCGAGCGCCGAAACCGGCGCCGCGGGCGCAACGCCATTGCACGTGATGACGATCATGCCCTGCGTGCCGCGCATCGCGGCGGCGAGGTCGGGCGGCAATTCCATCACGTCCGGCCCCAGCGAGAACAGTCGGTCCTGCAATGCCTGGCTCATCTCCTTGGGCGGGTCGAGCGTCACCCCGCAGCCAGCCGGCGCATTCTCCAGCACCACGTCGCTGGCAGCCGCAAAGCTGATAGCGACGTAATATTCGGGGTCATAAACGCCCAGCTCGAACCGGTTGGCCATTGGCTGCGGATTGGTCACGGTCAGCCCATAGGTGAGCGTCGTTCGGCCGTTCTCATAAACAAAGCGCTGATCGCCATCCGGGGTGAATTTCAGCGGATTATCCTGCGTGCCCGCATAGGTGTAAAAACCGTATTCGGTCAGGCCTTTGAGATTGTCGTCCGCCAGCGGCTGCAATTCCTCAGGGCTGGTTTCGCGGTCGCCATTAGTATCGAGCCCCTGCACCACCCACGACGAAAAGGCCTCGTCAAAGGTCCAGTTGTGCTTGAGTCCCACAACGGCTCCGGCATCGTTGAACACCACCGTGACCTTGGCATCGATGAAAATATGGGGATGGGCCGCAGCCGGCAAAACCAGCGCCAGGGCGATGACGCAAAGCGCCAAAAGCCGCGCCGCTGCACAACGTCCAAACTGCATGATCGCCAACGACTACCCCTAGGATATTGGGTGCGTGGCGAACCAGTCGACCAGGTGATCGATCAATGCGCGCACCTTGCCGGCGAGATGCCGACGGTGCGGATAAACCGCCTGCAGCGTCTGCCCGGTGGGCACAAAATCGGTCAAGACCGGCACGAGTTCACCCGACGCTACTTTCGGATCAGCCAGGTAGGATGGCAATGCGGCAAAGCCAAGGCCCATGATGGCCGCCTGGCGGGCCGCCAGGGGCGAATTGACTCGCACCGGTCCGGTCACCGGCACCGATACGGTCTTGCCATCCTCGAAGAACCGCCAATTCGCCTGCCCCTGCAGATTGGTATCGACGATACACGGAAGATTGCGCAAATCTTCAGGATGCTTGGGCACGCCATGCACCTCAAGCAGCGATGGCGCTGCGCCGATAAACAGGTGCATGTCGGCGATCTTGCGGGCGATCAGCGAACTGTCGGCCATGGTCGAAATCCGCAGCGCCACGTCGATGCCTTCATCCACCAGGTCGACATAGCGATCCTCCAGCCGCAGATCGAGCGTCACCTTGGGATATTTGGCCAGGTAGGCGAAAATCGCTGGCGCCAGCGTATCCTCGCCAAAATTGCGCGGCGCCGAGACCCGCAGCAGCCCGCGCGGCTCCGAGGTCTGGTCGGTGATGGTGGCGTCCAGATCGTCCAATTGCTGCAGCAGCGAGCTGGATTCGCGATAATAGGCCTCGCCCGCCTCGGTCAGGCTCAGCTTGCGCGTCGTCCGGTTCATCAACCGCACGCCGAGATAGTCCTCGAGATCGGTGACATATTTGCTGAGCAGCGCCTTGGAGCGCCCATGCTGGCGCGCCGCCGCCGAAAAGCCGCCGGAGTCAAAGACTTGCACGAAGGCGCGGATGCGCGCGAGGTCTTGGGTCATTGCCCTACTCCGGCCTGTCGGCGATTGCGGTGCCAATCCGGCGATCCGTTTCGGCATGCACCGACGCATAACTCATCTGCGCCCGGTGAACAATAACGGGGCTTGGTCGTGCCACGATTAACGATAGACTGGATGGCAGATCGACGCATGCCCGGAGTTCAGACTATTTTCCCGCCTATGTCTCGACCCTCGTCCCGATCATCGCTTTACCGGCTCATCGAGGCCGGCCAATTGGCGCATCAGGCCCTCCTGGTGCCCCTGCGCGAGCGCGGATTGGAGCCGGGCGATGACGCCGTGCTGTTCGAGCTGGCCCGTTCGGGCACCACCGAGACGGCGCTCGCCGCACAACTGGGCCTGCCGCAGGACGCGCTCGATGCCCGGCTCGCACGCCTGATCGGCCGCGAACTGGTCGGTCGCCAGGCTGTGGGTCCGGAGTTGGCGCCCGGTCTGGCCCTCACCGAACGCGGCGTGCGCATCCGCAACGCCCTGGCCGATCACTGGACCCAGCTCGAAGAGGCGCTGATGGGCGAGCTCAAGCCCAAGCACCGCAAGAAATTCGCCGGCACCCTCAAACGTTTCGTCGAACTGCTGCGTTTATAGCGCGTGCCAAGATGACCGGACCATTCAGGTTCGGTTCAGGCAAGAGGCCGTTATGTAGGTCCACGGGCGATGAACGCCCCCTGAGTAAGGAGTTCAGAACATGGCTTTGAACAGGAAAATACTTGCTGCCGGGCTTGCCGCTTTGGCACTGCTGGGCACCAGCATTGCCGCCTCTGCGGCTCCTGCCTTCGTCACCGGCAACGTCAATGTGCGCTCCGGTCCCGGCACCGGCTATTATGCCATCGACACCATTCGCCGCGGCGAACAGGTCGACGTGCAATATTGCCAAGGCAGCTGGTGCTTTGTCGAAAAGCGCGGTCCCGACGGCTGGGTTTCGGCCAGCTATCTCGATCGCGGCCGCCCCAACCGTCCGAGTCGCCCCGATTGGGGCAATAACGGCCCAGGCTGGGGGAATGGTCCCGGCTGGGGTAACGGCCCAGGTCGCCCCGACTGGGGCAATAACGGTCCGGGTTGGGGCAATGGTCCCCATCGTCCCCGTCCGCGTGACAACGGCAGCGTCTGCTTCAACGGGCCTGACGGTTACGTCTGCCTCGGCAACTAACTAGAATTAAGCGCCGCCCTTCGGGGCGGCGCTTTCTAATTCATTCCACCTTGATGCGTTCGATATCGATGCCCTGCTTTTCCAGCGGCGCCCGCATTTGCCGCGTCAGAAATTCGTTGAGCCCGTAGATCACCACCGCCGCGACGACCGCCGCAATGGCGAAGCCGCGAATGCCGTCCTGCGTCGCCGCCACAATGGCCGCGAAAGTGCCCACACCCGCCACGCCCAGCAGCGTCCACGCCTTGCGCTCGCCGGCGATGCGCAGATTGCGCGCGCCCATATGCAGCAGATCGCGCAATTCGCTGTCGCTCATCGACACCAAAGCGCGGTTGCTGCGCTCGCGCCTGATCGTCTCGATATAGGCGTCGACCCGCCGCAAGGTCAGCGATTCGCGTTCATCGGTGCGCTTGCCGCGCGTAAACAGCGTCCAGCCGCCGCCAACCAGCAATAGCACTAGCGCCAGTTCAATCAGCCAGGCCATTTTCCACGCCCCCTCGATCCATGCCGATGACATGCCCCTCAACGGCGCGCAGTTCAAGACCACGCGCCACGCAACCGTGCGGCGCCATGGCTCGTTGTGTTGCCAAGAAACGCGAAAGGATTGTCGCCATGGCCAGCACGGCTGCCACCACCGAGACCAAATCCACTACCCCCGCCCCGCGCACACCACCGGCCAAACAGGCCAAGCCCAAGGCTGCGGCAACCAAGGCTGCACCCGCTAGAAAGCCGGTGGCCAAGAGTTCCTCCACAACCAAGGCCGCTAAACCCGCCATCACCGCCAAGCCTAAACCCAAGGCCAACGGGACCGCCCACCATGCCCATGGCGAGCATGTCGATCGCATCTGGGAACTCGCCAAGCGAATCGGCGTTTGCATGTTCGTCACCTGGGACGGCGAGCGCCAGCGCAGCCGGCCATTGCAGGCCAATGTCGACCGCGACGAACACGCCATCTATTTCCTGACCGACGTCGATGGCCACAAGGACGATCAGGTGGAAAATTTCCCAATCGTCACCCTGGCCTTCGCCGATATTCCACATTCCAAATATGTGTCGATCACCGGCAAGGGCACGGTCCTTAATGACCGCGCCAAGATCAAGGAACTCTGGTCGCCCTTCGCTCAAGCCTGGTGGGACAATGCTGATGATCCAGCCATCCGCGTTATCAAGGTCGCGCCGCAGGATGCCGAACTCTGGGACAGCCCCGGCCGCGTCGTCACCGCCATTTCGATGCTCGCCGCCGCAGTCACCCGCCGCTCCCCCAAGATCGGCGAGAACGCCAAGGTCAAGCTCTGAGCGAACCTCTGGGGTTCGCTGCGGCAGTCGCGGCCACTCTCAAGCTTCCCTCCCCATATGGGGGAGGGATCGACGTTGGGGTCCTACCCGTCCCGCCCAACGGCCGCCTCATCAACGACATCTACCCGCTTCATCCGCTCGCGCGCCATCACCACGAGGCCTGCCGCAACGATGATCCCCGCCCCGATCAGCGATACCCCGTCGATCAGATGCCCGAACACGGCGGCGCTGAGCACGATCGCCCAAGGCAGCGAGAAGTAGTTGAACGGCTGCAGCACGCTGGCGGGCGCCATCGACAGCGCCACCGTCATCAGCCCATGGGCCACCGAGGTGGTGCCCATTACGACCACTGCCATCGCCACGCTTTTCCAGTCCATCGGCTGCCAGAAAAACACCCCGACGGCGCTCGACATCGCCAGCCCGATCAATGCGGCATAGGCCATGCTGGTCGGCGCAGGATCAACCGCGCTCACCCGCCGCGTGATGACGATGTAGAGCGCGTAAAGCGTCGATGACGCGACAGCGAAGCCCACGCCCCAATCCAGCGCCAGCCCGCCCGGCCGTACGATCACCATGGCGCCCGCAAAGCCCACCACCACCGCCACAAGCCGAAACACCCCGACCTTTTCGCCCAGCACCGGAATGGCGAACAGCGTCACCAGCAGCGGATAGATCAGCGAGATCGATTGCAGCTCAGCCAGCGGCACTGTGCGCAGCGCCAGCGCGAACAGCCAGATATCGCCCATCAGCAATACGCCGCGCATCACCTGCAGGAGCGGCGCCTTCGAGGCCAGGGCCTGGCGCAACGGCGCCTGCCGCATCACCACAATCAGTGCGAACAGGGCAAAGCCCCAATAGCGCATCATGGTGATCTGGAATGGCGAATAGTCCTGCACCAGCAGCTTGGCAACCGCGTCCTGCACGCCAAAAACGCCAATGGTGATTAGGGTGAGGAGGATGGCGCGAGCGACATTGTCGCCGCGGGTCGCGACTAGTGGAGTGGTCATGGACAATGCTGGATATGAGGAAAACGGCGCCCCGCGCCGAACCGGCGGGGACGCCATGCACTAGCTCAATTACGAGGCCTTCGCCATGCTCGACTTGATGGCGCCGACGATTGCCGTCAGGATACCGCCGCCAACCAGACCCGTCACGGCCTGCCCAGCCAGGGCGCCGCCATTCAGTCCGCCAGCCGCGGCCGTTGTGCCATCCGCCGCAGCGGTGCTGGCCATGCCGACCAGCCCATCCAGGCCCGGAATCTTGGTCGCGAGCCACGTGGCCGCCAAGCCACCGATCGCCCCGGCGATAGAATTACCCACTGGCCCGAGATTGAGCGACTTGATCACCTGCCCGATGACGTTGCCGCCGGCCCCGCCGGCAATCAACTGCACCAGAAGTGGTACGATAGCTTCCATCTCAACATTCTCCCCAAAATGTCCCGCGCAGCCTCCCCGCCGGGCGGTAACAACAAGGTGAGGCTACGCCTGATTCATGCGTAACAAAAGGACAGAGCCACTGCCTAAGTTGGGCTACTGACAGCCCTTGTCCAAGCCCTGGCATTCCCTATCTGTGCACAGCGTTGATGCGTGCAGCCAAAGCAGCTTATGGTCCGCTGCCTGTTCCAACCTGATCGACCATGACGAATCATACCGAGCCATCACCAAACCAATCCGTCGCCCTTGTCACCGGCGCCAGCGACCGCATTGGCGCAGCCATCGCCACGCGCCTGGCCAACGCCGGCCACGCCGTGATCATCCACTACCGCTCCGACGCCGAGGGCGCGCGCGCGGTGCGCTCCAAAATCGTCAAGGCCGGCGGCAGGGCAGCTATCGTCAAGGCCGACCTGGCCCGACGCAGCCAGCGCGCCAGCCTGATGGAGCGCGCCGCCAAGCCGTTCGGCGCGCTCACGGTTCTGGTCAACAACGCCTCGGTGTTTGACCCCGACAGCGCCCGCGACCTCGACGAAGCCCTGTGGGACCAGCACTTCGCCGTCCACGCCGAGGCTCCCATCTTCCTCGCCCGCGACTTCGCCGCCCAGCTTCCCACAGGCGCGCAGGGCAACATCGTCAACATCGTCGACGAGCGCGTGCTGCATCTGTCGCCCGCTTATTTCAGCTACACGCTGTCCAAATCAGTGCTGTGGACCGCCACGCGTACGCTTGCCCAGTCACTGGCCCCCGATATCCGCGTCAACGCCATCGGTCCCGGCCCCGTCCTGCCCCATTCGCGGCAGGATCAGGCCGCCTTCGACAAGCATGTCGCCACCCTGCCCCTGCAGCGCCATGCCGGCCCCGACGAGATCGCCACCGGCGTCATGATGTTGCTGCAAATGCCGTCGATGACCGGCCAGATGCTGGCGCTCGACGGCGGCCAGCACCTCGACTATGCGGCACGCCGCGGACCGACACCACGATCATGACCGACACATCCCCGCCCAGCGGCCACGAGGTCATCAAAGCCCTCGTTCGCACCCTGCCCACTTCCCCCGGCGTCTATCGCATGATCGATGCCGCCGGCGAGGTGATGTATGTCGGCAAGGCGCGCAACCTCAAGGCGCGCGTCACCAATTACACACGCCCCGAAGCGCTCGAAATCCGCCTGCAACGCATGATCGCCGCCACGGTGACCATGGAGTTCGTGCGGACGGAGACCGAGTCCGAAGCACTGCTGCTCGAAGCCAATCTGATCAAGCGGCTGAAGCCCCGCTTCAACGTTTTGCTGCGCGACGACAAGAGCTTCCCCTATATCCTGATCGCCACCGATCACCCCGCCCCCGAACTGCTCAAGCACCGGGGCACCCGCCGCCGGCCGGGCCATTATTTTGGCCCCTTCGCGTCGGTCACCGCCGTCAACCGCACCATTGCCAGCCTGCAAAAGGCCTTCCTGCTGCGCAACTGCTCAGACAGCTTTTACGCCGCCCGCACCCGCCCCTGCCTGCAACACCAGATCAAGCGCTGCTCGGCCCCTTGCACCGGCGAAATCTCCACCGAAGGCTATGCCGAACTGGTCAACGAGGCTCGCGAGTTTCTGAGCGGCCGCTCGCAGGGCGTGCGCGACCATATGCAAAAGGACATGAACGAGGCCGCCGAACAGCTCGATTTCGAGCGTGCCGCTCTCCTCCGCGACCGTCTCGGCGCCCTTGCGCTAATCCAGTCGCAGGGCGACGCCACTGCCAAATCGGTGGAAGAGGCGGACGTCTTCGCCATTCACCATGAAGGCGGCCAGTTCTGCGTCCAGGTGTTCTTCTTCCGCGCCTTCCAGAATTGGGGCAACTACGCCTATCGCCCGCGCGCCGACTCGTCGCTCTCTGACGCCGAAGTGCTCGAAGCCTTTATCGGCCAGTTCTACGAAAGCCGCACCCCGCCGCGCCTGGTGCTGATCAGCCACGAATTGTCTGAACATGACCTGATGGAAGAGGCGCTGTCCTCGCGCGCCGACCGCCGCGTCTATGTCGAAGTGCCCAAGCGCGGCGAAAAGCGCGATCTGGTCAACCATGCCCTCAACAATGCCCGCGAGGCCCTGGGCCGCCAGCTCGCCGAAGGCGCCACCAATCGTACCCTGCTCGAAGGTGTCGCCGAATGCTTCGGGCTGGACGAGCCGCCGCGCCGCATCGAAATCTACGATAACTCGCACATTTCCGGCACCAATGCTGTCGGCGCCATGGTGGTGGCGGGCGAAGAAGGGTTCTCGAAAAAGCACTACCGCACTTTCAACATCAAATCCGACATTTCCGCCGGCGACGATTTTGGCATGATGCGCGAAGTGCTGACGCGCCGCTTCACCCGGCTCGCCAATGAAAACGACGAAGAGGCCGAAGACGAAGGAGGTGGCATGCCCGAATGGCCCGACGTCGTCTTCATAGACGGCGGCGCCGGCCAAATGAGCGCCGTGCGCGGCGTCATCGCCGAAATGAACCTGCAAAAGGAAGTCACCTTCATCGGCATCGCCAAGGGCGAAGAACGCGATGCCGGCCGCGAAAAATTCTTCATGGAAGGCCGCGAGGCCTTCATGCTGCCCCATCGCGACCCGGTGCTCTATTACGTCCAGCGCCTGCGCGACGAAGCCCACCGCTTCGCCATCGGCACCCACCGCGCCAAGCGCAAGAAGGACGCTGTCGCCAATCCTCTAGACGAAATCGAGGGCATCGGCCCCACCCGCAAGCGGGCCCTGCTCAACCATTTCGGCTCCGCCAAGGCCACCGGACGCGCCTCGCTGCAAGACCTCGCTGCGGTGCCCGGCATTTCCGGCGCCATGGCGCAACTGATCTACGACCATTTCAACAAGGGCGGTTGAGCTGCCCTAAATAAAGGTCACGACCACGCCCGCCTGGACCATCCCCGCCAGCTCATCGGCATCCCAATTGGTCAGCCTGATGCAGCCATGCGAGCCGGTCTTGTCGATCAGGGATGGCTCAGGCGTGCCGTGAATGCCGAAGGTCGGCTTGGACAGCGCGATCCACATCGAGCCTACCGGCCCGTTTGGCCCCGGCGGAATCGTCAGTACGCCAGTATTCTCGCCCTGCTGGAAATTGATCTTCGGATTATAGGTATAGTTCGGCATCGGCGTCACCGAGACGACCGTATAAGTGCCGCTGGGCGAAGGATTATCCTCGCTGCCGATCGTCGCCGGATACGCCGCCAGCATGACGCCGTTGGCATCGAAAGCCCGCACCTGCCGCAGCGTCTTGTCGGCATCGATCCTTGCCACGACGCCGGTACGGTTCGCGCCGGTGATCACCGCCGCAATGGTTTCTCCGGCGGTGAACTGCGCACTCGGGTTCAGCGCCTTGAGGAAGTCGATATCCATATGGAAGCGCTCGGCCAATTCCTCGGCGATGCTTGAATAACCCAGAAATGCCATCTGCGCCTTTTCGGCGTAATCGACCGGCGTGGGGGCAGTCAGCGCCGAACCATCTTCAGGCGTGATGGTGTAGGCGCCGATCACCGCCTGCCTGGTGTCGAGCCGCGTAACAACCTCGGCGGTCAATATGCCATCGACCGGCAGCCCTGCCATAATCTGAAACGCAGCGACGGCCTTGACCAGATTGTCGCCATCAAAACCGTCGATAACTCCCGGCGACGCACCCGCCTGATCCAAGAGAATTTGCAGCTTGGCAATTGCCGGATTGGCCACCACCTTCGGCGGCGCGACCGGTTCCGCCACTGCAGTTGGGTCGACGACTTCCGGGGCAACCGGCGCGGCGACCGGCATCGCCCGCTCCGCCACGTAGGCCTGCAAATCGGCGGCATTGACCGCGTCCCCGGTCAGCGGCACAGCCGTCTCGATCGGAATCCGGATGAACGGTCGCTCGCTCTGAGCCATGACAGGTCCGGCGACGAGGCAGAGGCTGAGCGACAAAACGGCGAAACTGGCGAACTTGATCATGGAATACTCTTTGGTTATTCACCAAAGTTGCGCCGGGGGCGCTTGGTTGCCTGGCCTGACATGGAAACGCGCACACGTTTCGTTCATGGTAAAATTTGTCTAAACTTTTAGGCAATCGTCCCGGAGTAAATCTCCCTCGTGACAATCATCCGGCGCCGCGCTATACGTCCACGCATGATCCGTTCCGCCGCCACATTCTCGTTTTGGTATTTTAGCTATCCGAGGCTGGTGGAGGCAGGGACGCGCTTGATCTAAACTCAAGTACACAAAAAACCCAAAAAGCCGCCGCCAGCTCACCCTGGCGGCTTTTTTTATGCCGCCGGCTGGTCCCGATCCCCGAGGAGACTACCGTGCTGAAAACCACCGACGACCTGCGCATAATTGAAATCACCGAACTCACCACCCCCATCGAGGTGATGCGCCAGCATCCCCGCACCGACGCGGCCACCCGCACCGTGCTGAGCGCCCGCCACGCCTTTCACTCCATCCTGCATGGCCAGGACGATCGCCTCGCCGTCATCGTCGGCCCCTGCTCGATCCACGATCCTGCCGCCGCCATCGACTACGCCAAGCGCCTTGCCGCCCTGCGCGAACAGCTCGGCGACCGCCTCGAAATCATCATGCGCGTCTATTTCGAGAAGCCCCGGACGACCGTCGGCTGGAAGGGCCTGATCAACGATCCCAATCTCGATGGCAGCTTCCACATCGATCAGGGCCTGCACATCGCGCGCAGCCTGCTGCTTGAGGTCAACAATCTCGGCCTGCCTGCCGCCTGCGAATTCCTCGATATGACCACCCCGCAATACATCGCCGATCTCGTGAGCTGGGCCGCCATTGGGGCGCGCACCACGGAGTCGCAGATTCACCGCGAACTGTCCTCGGGTCTCTCCTGCCCGGTCGGTTTCAAAAACGGCACTGACGGCAATGTGCGCATCGCATTGGACGCTGTCGCCTCCGCCGGCCAGCCGCATCATTTCATGGCGGTGACCAAGAATGGCCGCTCCGCCATTGCCTCCACCACCGGCAATGACGATTGCCACATCATCCTGCGCGGCGGCAAAACCGCCAATTACGACGCCGCCAGCGTCAATGATGCCTGCGCCGAAGCCATCAAATCCAGCCAGGCTCCGGTGCTGATGATCGACGCGAGCCACGCCAATTCCTCCAAGAAGCCCGAAAACCAACCCCTGGTCCTCGCCGACATCGGCGCCCAACTCGCCGCGGGCGACCGCCGCATCATCGGCGTCATGCTGGAATCCAACCTCGTCGCCGGCCGGCAGAATCTCGTCCCCGGCCAGGACCTGGTCTATGGCCAGTCCATCACCGACGGCTGCATCGATTGGGACACCACGGTGACGGTACTGCAGGATTTGGCGGATGCTATCACGGCACGGCGGGCTGCGACAAACCAGGCAGTGGCTTAGCTAAGCTGGATCTATCAGTCTGCCGCCCTCCCCCTTCTGGGGAGGGAAGCGAGATAGGACTTAGCTTCAGCTAAGTCCGTACATCGAGCAGGGTGGGGGTATGGTCCCGCAAGCTCGGTGCCTGCGAGACCCTCACCCTTGATCCCTCCCCTATCAAGGGGGAGCGTGACGACTTCAAGTTCGGCGGTACAAGCACCCTTGACCCCCTCTCCCCATTCCTGTTGTCTCCCGCCCATGGCCCAATCTCCGCTGACGCAGATTCCAAACCTCATCACCATCGCCCGCATCCTGGCGATCGTGCCTATCATCGCCCTGGTGATGACCGGCGATACCAACCTGCGCCTGATTGCCCTGATCCTCTACATTCTCGCCGCCGCCAGCGACTGGCTCGATGGCTATCTGGCGCGCAAGTGGAACCAGACCTCCCCGCTCGGCCGCATGCTCGACCCCATCGCCGACAAGTTGTTGGTCGGCCTGCTGATCGCCGCCCTCGCCTGGGACGGCAGCCTGTCCGCCCTCGATATGATCCCCGTCCTCGCCATCCTGTTCCGCGAATTCTTCATCTCGGGCCTGCGCGAATTCCTCGGCAATACCAAGGTCGTGCTCAAGGTCACCCAATTGGCCAAGTGGAAAACGACGGTCCAGCTCGTCGCCCTCGCCATCATCCTGCTCGAACGCATCGTGCCCGGTCTGGGGCTGCTCAGCGACATCGTGCTCTGGCTCGCTGGCATCCTGACGGTGTGGACCGGCGCGCAATATCTCCTCGCCTCCTGGCCGCACCTGTCGGGCGATGCCAAGTGAAAGTCCTCTACTTCGCCTGGCTGCGCGAGCGGCTGAACATGAGTGAGGAAGACATCGCCTTCCCCCCTGAAGTGATCACCACCGGCGACGTTATCGCCTATCTGGCCGCCCGCGACGAAGCCGGTTCCCTGGCATTCGAGCGGCCGGCGATCTTCAAGACCGCGCTCGATGCCCGGATCGTGCCCCACGCCACGCCCATAGCCGGTGCAAAAGTCATCGCCCTGCTCCCACCCATGACCGGAGGCTGACATGGATATCCGCGTCTCCGAAACCCCGTTCGATCCGGGTGCCGAAAGCAATGCTTTCCTCGACCGCGGTAAGGCCGCCGGCGCCGCTGTGACCTTTACCGGCCTCGTCCGCTCGCTCCCCGATGATCCCATCATCGCCCTGACGCTGGAATGTTACCCGGAACTGGCCATCCGCCAGCTCACCGCCATTGCCGCCGAGGCAGTGACGCGCTTTGCGCTGGCCGATATCACCGTGATCCATCGCTATGGCCGCATGCTGCCCGGCGAACCCATCGTGCAGGTCATGGCCCTCTCGGCCCACCGCCAGGCTGCCTTCGACGGTGCCCAGATGGTCATGGACTACCTCAAGACCGACGCGCCGTTCTGGAAGAAGGAAACCACCGCCACCGGCGAGCATTGGGTCGAAGCCAAATCCGCCGATGACAGTGCAAAGGCCCGCTGGGGGGCCTGACGCAGTGGTGCGTCCCGGCCTCAAATGATAGTGTACCCTCCTCATGCGGAGGGCAGCATGTCGGAAAGCTACATCGATTCCCCCACCATCAAGCGCCTCTCGGTGCTGACACCCTGGCGCACCGCCGTGGCCATCGCCTTCGATTGGGCCGTGATAATTGCCGCAATCGCCATCAGCCAATGGGCCGGCAATATCCTGGTTTACTTGGCTGCAGTTGCGGTCATCGGCGGCCGCATGCACGGCTTCGGCGTGCTGCTGCACGAGTTCGCCCATTATCGCTTCATCGACAAGCGCAAGGAGCTCAGTGACTGGGTTTGCGACCTCGTCCTGAGCTGGCCGATTTTGACCACCATTGGCGCCTATCGCCGCAACCACTTGGCCCATCATCGCTATACCAACACCGACAAGGACCCCGATTGGGTCATCAAGCTGGGCAGCAAGAAGTTCATCTTTCCGCAAAGCTGGCAGCACGGCGTTCTCACGATGCTGAGCTATCTGCTGGTGATTGGCTCCATCATCGACGTGTTCAGCATCGCTCGCCGCCTCGGCGCGCTAGAACAGCAGCCATTATCTTACCGCCTGGCACGCCTTGGCTTCTACATCGCCTGGGCAATGATCTTCACCCTCACCGGCACCTGGATGGGCTTCCTGCTCTATTGGCTCGTGCCCTATCTTACGACCTTCTTCCTGCTCATGCACATCCGCAGTGTCGCCGAGCATTTCGGCAGCATGGACTACAGCCACGAACTGGGCAGCACCCGCAGTGTCATGCCGTTCTTCTGGGAGCGCGCGTTCTTCGCCCCGCACAACGTGAACTACCACCTTGAGCACCACCTCTATCCGAGCGTGCCGTTTTACAATCTACCGACACTGCACCGGGCCCTGATGCAAAATCCCGCCTATGTCGCCCGTGCCCACAACACGCGCGGCTATACGGTCGGGCTGGTGCGCGAGACCCTCGCTGGCGCCCAGCCAGCGCCGATCAAAGCCTGACCCCAAAACGAAAAACCCCGCCACATGGGCGGGGTTGGTCTCGATTTCTGCGGTCTTATTCCGCTGCCGCCAGCTTGGGCTGAACCTCGGCCGTATAAGCGTCGATCAGGGTCCGGCAGGCTTCAGCTGGCTTGAACCGGTATTCGCCGATTTCGGAAACCGGGGTGACCTCCGCGGCCGTGCCGGTCAGGAAGCACTCATCGAAATTGCTCAGCTCTTCCGGCTTCATGTGCCGCTCGGTGACCGTATAGCCATTGCGGCGCGCCAGATCGATCAGCGTCTGCCGCGTGATGCCGTTGAGGAAGCAATCCGGGGTCGGCGTAACGATGTCCTTCCCCTTGATGAAGAACACATTGGCGCCGGTCGCCTCTGCGACATAGCCGCGATAGTCCAGCATCAGCGCATCCGCATAGCCATTGGCCATCGCCGCGTCCTTGGAGAGCGTGCAGATCATATAAAGACCCGCGGCCTTGGCCGAGGACGGAATGGTCTCCGGCGACGGACGCTTCCACTTGCTCCATTCCAGCCGAATGCCCTTGAGGCGTTCTTCGATGGTGAAATAGCTGGGCCACACCCAGGCGGCGATCGCCAGATGAACCGTGTTATTGCGCGCCGGCACGCTCAGCTCTTCCGAACCGCGCCATGCGACGGGGCGGATATAACCGTCGGTCAGGCCATTCTTGGCCAGCACGTCGCGGCAGGCCTGGTCGATCTGGTCGGCCGAATACGGAATGGTGAAATCGAGCGTCTTGCCCGATTGAATCAACCGGTTGGTATGCTCGCGCAGCTTGAAAATCTCGCCGCCATACGCGCGTTCGCCTTCGAAGACGCTGCTGGCATAATGCAGACCATGCGTCAGCACGTGGATTTTTGCATCTTTCCACGGCACAAATTCGCCATCAAACCAGATCCAGCCTTCACGCTGGTCCATGGGCACGCCAGCCATGAGATCCTCTTTCAAATATTAAAAATTGGCTTCGCCTTGAGCGCAAGCCCGATTGCGCCGATCATGCATCAGCCCCAAGCCCTTGGCAAACCTCAACGGCTTTGGGATAAGAAACATTGGCGTTCCCGATAGGAAGACAATGGCAGCGAACCAAAACAATGTCAACAAGGCTGACATAAATATTGACGTATCGCTGACTGCCGCCATGCCGCTCGACGTCATGGGCCTGTTCTTTTTTGCCTATCGCGATTTCGTCGGCGATGCCGATGCTTTGCTGGAGCGGCAAGGGTTTGGACGCGCGCACCACCGGGTGCTGTATTTCGTCAACCTGCGGCCAGGCATGCCGGTGGCCGACCTGCTCGATATCCTCAAGATCACCAAGCAGAGCCTGGCTCGCGTGCTGCGGCAATTGATCGACAACGGCTATATCGAGCAAAAGACCGGCCACAATGACCGGCGTCAACGCCTGCTGCACGCCACCGAAAAGGGCAAGCAGTTTTTTGCTGTTTTGTCGGAAACCCAAGCCAACCGGATCGATGCCGCCATCGCCAGCCTCCCCCCGGATTCCGGACGGATCGTTCGCCGCTTCATGGTCGGGATGGTTGAGCCAGGCGACCGCGCGGTCCTCGACCGGCTCAACCTCACCGACGGTCTTTAGCCCGCATCATCAAGAAACGGGATACGCGACGCCGATCGCGCTCAAATAGCCGGCCTGCATGACGGGCCTGCCGTCCAGCACCAGAATGTTGGCTGGCGGCCAAATTCTCCCGCTTGAGTGGCATACGCACATATGCCTAGTATTCCTTGGGGACGTCTCTATCGACGTTACGGGGATTTCTGGATGTTATTGGACCAGGACGCTGCCGATTTGCGGCCACCGGCTAATCTTCGACGCCGTCTGGACCATGCTGAGCAGACGGTTACCGCCGGGCTGGTCAATAATGGCCGCGAACAGTTCGTACTGGCGGCGCTGGAATACCAATCGATCCTGGCAGATCCGGATTTCGATGCAAGCGATGCCTATTATTCTGAAATTCAAGCCAGCCTGGGCGCGTTGTTCTGCTTGATTGCCCAGACCGAACAGCCGGGTCCAAAACGCCTCAATTATCTGGCGCGAGCGCAGTCCCTGCTGGGCAAGGCACTCGATCGCTGCCAAAAAACCGTTAAGCCGCTGGCTTGGGCGCGAACGCGCGCCAATCTGTCCATTGTCATGCTGACCCAATATGAGCAGACCAATGCGTCCGAGGACCTGTTCACGGGCCTGATGACCATCGATGGCGTCGCGGAGGTTTTTGCCCAAGCCGGCGATTTCGAAGCCGAAGGCTGGGTGCACAGCATCGCCCAGCAGCTTGATCACTTGCGCAGCGCGCGCCGCTAAGCCTGTCCCAGTTCTTCGCTGCGTTGCCGCGCTGCCGCCACCGCACGCGCCATCAAGGGCGTCAATCCGTCCTCGCCCATCAACACGGCCAGCGCTGCGGCCGTCGTGCCGTTCGGCGAGGTCACATTCTGGCGCAGGGTGGCTGCCGGTGCCGGATCGGCCTCCATCAGCGCCGCCGAACCGATCACTGTCTGTCTCGCCAGGCGCATGGCGACGGCAGGCGATAACCCCTGCTGTTCGCCCGCCGCGGCCAAAGCCTCAACGAGATTGAACACATAGGCCGGACCCGATCCCGAAACCGCGGTCACCGCATCCAGATCACTTTCGGCTTCGAACCACACCACCTGCCCGGCAGCAGCCAACAGCGCGTCAGCGGCCAATCGGTCATTGCCCTCGACACCCGCTCCCGCGACTGCGCCGGTAATGCCTTTGCCAATTTGCGCCGGTGTGTTCGGCATGGTGCGCACGATACGATCAGTGTCCAACCCGCGCTGCAACCGCGCGATATTGATGCCCGCAGCGATGGAAACGACCAGCGTCTGCGGCCCGATTGCGGGCTGCAACGACGTCATGACCGCATCGATGATCTGCGGCTTGACCGCCAGCACCAGCACATTCGGTCGCAGCCCAACGGCCTCGGCATAAAGCTGCAGCCCATAATCCTCGGCAAGTTGCTTGGCGGCCTCGCCAGCCATCGGATCGACCAGGATCAGATTGCTGCTCGCCAGCCCGGCATCGAGCCAGCCCTGCGCCAGCGCCAGCCCCATCTTGCCGGCGCCCACCAGCATGACCGGGCCGATAGTGGCAAGCGATACGCTCACGCTTCGCCTACGGTTTCGAACATCACATGGCTCAGCGCATCGGCCGCCGTCTTGCCCGCCCACACCACGAACTGGAACGCCTGGTAATAGAGGTCGCAACTGTCGGTGGCTGAGCGAAGCAGCGCCTCGCATTGCTGCGGCGACACCTCCGCCCCACCGGTCAGCAGGTGCGAATTGCGGAACAGCACCACGCCTTCCTTGTTCCAGATGTCGAAATGGCCGATCCACAACTGCTCGTTGATCAGCGAGATCAACTGCTTGATTTCACCGCGCCGCCCTTCGGGCACCTTGAGGTCGAACGCGCAGGCGATATGCAGCGATTCAAGGTCCTGCATCCAGTTGAACGAGACGTGATAGTCGCTCCAGCCCCCGCGCACCGAAATCGAAATCTCGTCGGCGTCCTGACGCTCAAAAGTCCAGTCGTTGATCGAAGCGATATGCTCGATGATGTCCACCGGGTGAACGATGCGATCGGGCTCGACCTGAAGCAGAGACATAAACGTTTCCTGGCTTGGCAACGCGTGAAGGGGCGGCCACGTGGGCCGGAAAAGTACTCAGGTTCACTGGCCGCACGCACTTTAGGCTTACGAATCGTCCTGATGATTTGACCCTACACCGCCCCACTGATTCAGGGGACGACCGGTCCGTCAGGGACGGCAATCTCTTGTGGATGATCGGACCGCTATCGTTAACAACTCGTTAACACCCGCCAGCCACAGGGACTTTGCGCCCGAGTGTGTCCGTGGCGCATCGGCGACGGCGCAGCCGGCATGAAATGCCTCAGAACATGCCTTCCGGGCCAGCCCACCCGGTCGTGATCGCCTCGACCCAACTGGCAAACCCGTTTGCGCGCGCCTGCTCGGCCGCAGCTTCGGTATCGTACGGCACAACATTGATCCGGCTCAGCCATCGCCCCTGGCGCCGCTCCAGCAGCCCATAGCGCGCATCGGGCGAGCCATGAACCAGTTGCAGCCCGACGCTGCCCGGATTGAAAATCAGCCGACCGTCCCGCAACCGCACCGACCGCGCCATATGAGTGTGACCGCACAACAGCACCGGATAGTCTATCCCGTCGGCGTGGGCCGCGACGCTGGCTTCGCTCGGCAGCGTCGTCACGCGGTCATGCCAGAAATTGTCCAGCCACGCGGTTTCGTCGCTATGCGGCGTGCCGTGGCAAAGGAAAACCTCGCCGCCCCACACAGCCGTCGCCGGCAAGTCCGCAAGCCAGCTCTTCTGCCCGGCGCTCAACTGAGCCGCCGCAAACTGATCGACCCGGTCGGCCTGCCGGTCCGTTGCAATCACCCAGCGATCGTGATTGCCCCGGATCACCGGGCCATCCAGCGCCATCAGCCGATCCGCCGCCCCCGCGGGATCGAGCGGCCCACTGACATGGTCACCCAGGCAAACGATCCCATCGACGCCTTGCAACGCAATATCGGCCAGCACAGCGTCGAGCGCCAGCCGGTTACCATGCACGTCCGAGATAACGGCCAGCCGCACTCTTATTTAGTCTTGGGCTTGGCGCTCAGCGCCGCGATTTCCTTGCGCAACGCATCGATTTCTTCGCCCTGCACCTGCACCAACTCGCGCAGCGCGTCAAAGTCCTCGCGCTTGACCAGGTCCATGTCGGCAACGAAACGCTGGGCCTGCGACTTGACCGCAGTTTCCACTTCGCGGCGCACACCGCCCGCAACGCCGGCGGCCTCGTTCATCACCCGGCCGATATCGTCGAAAATCCTGCTGCTCTGTGCCATGGCGTTCGCCTCTCGTCTGGTTCTGCTGAACTGCTTCGCCCAGATATGTAGGCGAGCCGCACCGACTTGACCAGAGCGGGCGAAGCGGCAATGGTCCGGCCAATCACCGCGGAGCCGACCTTGCAATTCCCCAATATCGACCCGATTGCGTTTTCCGTCGGCCCGCTGGCCGTCCGCTGGTATGCCCTGGGCTACCTGTTCGGCACCGGCCTCGGCGCGCTATACGCCCGCGGCCTGCTCGCCCGCCGCTCGCTCTGGGCCGATAATGCGCCCCCGTTCAAGCCAGAGGAAATCTGGGACTTTGCCTTCTGGACCATGCTGTCGATCGTTATCGGCGGGCGCATCGGCTATGTGCTGTTTTACAATCTGCCGATGTATCTGGCCAATCCGCTCGAGATCATCAACACGCTCGATGGCGGCATGTCCTTCCATGGCGGCGCTATCGGCCTGATGCTGGCGGCCATTCTGTTCACCAGCTCCAAGGGCGGCAATTGGCTGTCCTCGCTGGACATGATTGCCGCGGTCAGCACAATCGGCATCTTCCTCGTCCGCATCGCCAATTTCATCAATGCCGAGCTTTACGGCGCGCCCACCACCCTGCCCTGGGGCGTGGTTTTCCCCACCGATCCCCAGCAAGTCCCGCGCCATCCCAGCCAGCTCTACGAGGCCGCGCTCGAAGGCCTGCTGCTGTTCCTCATCATCCGTATCGCCACCCACGTCTTCTTCGCCCTGCGCAGGCCCGGCCTCGTCGCCGGCATTTTCGGCATTGGCTACGGCTTGGCACGCATTGCCGTCGAGTTCGTCCGCCTCCCCGACGTGCAGATCGGCTACCTCTATGGTGGGTGGCTCACCATGGGCATGGTCCTGTCCGTCCCCTTCGTCGCCGGCGGCCTTGCCCTCGTCGCCTATGCCATGCGGTCCCGCCGTGCCCGATAGTCAGAGCCTTCCCGAACTCATCGACATGCAGATCCGCACCACCGGCCCGATGTCGGTCGCGACCTATATGGGCCTGTCCCTCACACACCCCCACAAGGGCTATTACAAAGGCGCCGACCCGCTTGGCGCCAAGGGCGATTTCATCACCGCGCCCGAAATCTCCCAGATGTTCGGCGAACTGCTCGGCTTCTTCTTCGTCAATCTGTGGCAGCAGATGGGCCAGCCGAAAGAGTTCACCCTGCTCGAACTCGGCCCCGGCCGCGGCACGCTGATGGCTGATATGCTGCGCGTCGCCTGCCGCGCCGAGGGCTTTCGCGACGCGCTTGGCTTGCGCCTGTTCGAAACCAACCCGTCCCTGATGGCCGAACAGAATGCACGCCTCGAAGCCTATGATCCCAAATGGATCGACGGCTTCGACAAGGTCGGCCCCGGCCCGCTGCTGGTTGTCGCCAACGAATTCTTCGATGCCCTGCCGATCCGCCAGTTCGTCCGCACCGATCAGGGCTGGCACGAACGGATGGTCGGCCTCATCGACGGCAAGCGTGCTTTCGGCCTCTCCCCCACGCCGCTGCCGCCCAGCGTGATGCCGGACGCCGTCGCCGATGCGCCACCCAACTCAATCTATGAAGTCGCCTTTGCCGGCTCCGAAGTCATGACGCGTCTCGCCGGCACCATCTCCACCCAGGGCGGCGCCATCCTCGCCATCGACTACGGCTATGCCACGACCCAAACCGGCGAAACCCTGCAAGGCGTCCGCCGCCACGCCTATGCGGACGTCCTCGAATCCCCCGGCGACACCGATCTCTCCGCCCATGTCGACTTCGACGCCCTCGGCATCGCCGCCAAAAAGGCCGGCCTCGCTGTCCAGCCGCTTGTATCGCAAGGCCGGTTCCTCGACCGTCTCGGCCTTGGCGACCGCGCCAAGGCTCTCAGCGTCGCCAATCCAGGCTCCGCCGCCGATGTCGCCGCCGCCCGCAAGCGCCTCGCCGCCCCCGATCAGATGGGCACCTTGTTCAAGGCCTTCTGCGCCGCCAGCCCCGGCCTGGTTCCACCGGCCTTCTCCGCATGAGCGCGCCGTTCGAAACCAGCCCGATGCTCGCGGCCCTGCCAGGCATCCATCACGGTTTCTTCGGCCGCAATGGTGGCAAATCCACCGGTGCGTTCGCCAGCAACAACATGTCGATCAGCCTGGGCGATGATCCCGAGACGGTCGCCTTCAACCGCCGGCACGCCGCAGCTGCTCTGGGCTATGTCCGCCCCAATCTCTGCCTCGTCAAACAAACCCATTCCAGCATCGTCCGCATCCTCACCGAGCAGCCCAATGAGGACGTCGCGGTCGAAGCCGACGCCATGGTCACCAACCTGACCACCATAAGCCTCGGCATCCTCACCGCCGACTGCACCCCGATACTCTTCGCCGATCCCGATGCCGGCATTATTGCCGCCGCCCATGCCGGCTGGCGCGGCGCGGTCGATGGCATCATCGGCAACACAGTTCAGGCCATGGTCCAGCTCGGCGCGCAGCCCGGGCGCATCACCGCCGCCTTCGGCCCCACCGTGACCGCCCCCAATTACGAAGTCGGCGAGCAGTTCCGCGCCGATTTCCTCAAGCTCCACTCCGCCGGCGAACGCTTCTTCGTCACCCCGCCCGGTGGCAAGCCGCATTTCGACTTGCCGGCTTTCGTCACCGAACAGCTCAATCAATCCGGGGTCGATTCTGTCGATCGCGTCGGCTCCTGCACCTATGGCTCGCCGGACCGCTATTTCTCCCACCGCTATGCCACCCACCAGGGCACCACAACCGGCCGACAAATCTCGATTATCGGCCGCGCATAGGCCTTATTCACCTCTCATCCATTTGTCACATTGCGTACCCGCAACGCACGGGCTAAAGAACCCACGAAACTGGTAACTCCCGCTCAAGCGGGTGTTGTTGAGACAGGATCGTGCAATGAAGCTGGTCACCGGCAATTCCAACCGTGCCCTCGCCGAATCCGTCGCCAGTTACCTGGAACTCCCGCTAACCGACTGCACGGTCAAGCGCTTCGCCGATAAGGAAATTTACGTCGAAGTCCACGAAAACGTCCGTGGCGAGGATGTGTTCATCCTGCAATCGACCAGCTTCCCGGCCAATGACAACCTGATGGAATTGCTGATCCTGACCGACGCGTTGCGCCGCTCCTCGGCCCGCCGCATCACCGCCGTGCTGCCCTATTTCGGCTATGCGAGGCAGGATCGCAAATCAGTCTCGCGCACGCCCATTTCCGCCAAGCTCGTGTCCAATCTGATCACCGAAGCCGGCGTCAATCGCGTCATTACGCTTGACCTGCATGCCGCCCAGATTCAGGGCTTCTTCGATATCCCCACCGACAATCTCTATTCCGCCCCGGTGATGGTCCGCGACATCAAGGACAATTACGACACAGCCAAGGTCATGATCGTCTCGCCCGACGTCGGCGGCGTGGCCCGCGCGCGCGCAACCGCGCAGCGCATCGGCGCCGATCTGGCCATCGTTGATAAGCGCCGCCCGCGCGCCGGCGTATCCGAGGTGATGAACATCATCGGCGACGTCTCCGGCAAACACTGCATTCTGATCGACGACATCGTCGATAGCGGCGGCACGCTCATCAACGCTGCCGAAGCCCTGCTCAAGGCCGGTGCGCTCGAAGTCTCCGCCTACATCACCCATGGCGTGCTCTCCAACGGCGCCGCCGAACGCATCGCCGCATCCAAGCTCAAGGAGCTGGTGATCACCGACTCGATCGAGGAAACCGATCTGGTCCAGACGGCCTCCAACATCCGCCGCATCACCATCGCCCCCCTGATCGGCGAAGCTATCGCGCGGACCGCCAGCGAGCAGAGCGTATCCAGCCTGCTGGACTAAGTCGCCACGCCACAAAATCCTCGTTCCCTGTCGAAATCCGCCTTCCTCGCGCGACATTGTCATGCCCCTCTATGCCGGGTCATGAAAGGAACGCACCATGAAATATCTGCTGATGCTCTATGCCGACGAGAAGGCCGGCGCGCAGATACCGCCTGCTCAAATGAACAAGTTCATGGACACGATGTACGCCTATGAGGCGACACTGACCAAGGCCGGCGTCTTCGTCTCCACCGCGCCACTCCAGCCGACCACAGCCGCCAAGACCATCAATCTCGAAGATGGTGAGCTCAAGGTCCATGACGGCCCCTATGCCGAGACCAAGGAGCAGTTCGGCGGCTATTACATCATCGATTGCCCCAACATGGACGCCGCGGTGTCCTGGGCCGCCCAATGCCCCGCCGCCACCTGGGGCAAAATCGAAATCCGTCCCTACAACGAATATTCGCGCGAATAATTCCAACCCCGGTCGAAATGCCCCGTGCCTTCCCGACATTGCAGTATCGGAGCATGATGCTCCGGCTTTGATGGGAGAACGACGATGCAATACATGCTTTTGATCCACGGCGACGAAGTCAAGATGAACGCCGCGACGCCGGCCGGTGCCAGCATGAGCCCCGACTACGCGGCCTTTAACGAAGCTATGGCCAAAGCCGGCATTATCCGGGCCGGCGAACGCCTGCGCCCAACCACCGAAGCCGTCACCATCCGCGTTGCCGGCGACAAGACCGAAGTGCTCGATGGTCCCTATGCCGAAACCAAGGAACAGTTGGGCGGCTATTATGTGATCGACGTGGCCGACATGGACCAGGCCATTGCCTGGGCCGCTCGCTGCCCCGCCGCCCGCAACGGCACCATCGAGGTCCGCCCGGTCTGGCCGACCCGCTGAAGAATTTTCTTTCAGCAAAATGTAGAGATGATCGTACCCGCCCCGACATCACCATGTCGGGGCATGGTGCCCCGGAGAAAAACCGAGAGACCTGACATGCGTTACATGTGCCTGATCCACCACGACGAAGCAGCCCTCGCCGCCGCCCCGCCCTCGCTCTGGGGCGAGTATGCCGCCTTCAACGAAGCCATGGCCAAGGCCGGCATGACCTCCGGCGAAGGCCTCGAACCCTCCAGCAAAGCCACCAGCGTCCGCGTCAATGCCGGCAAAAAGACCGTCATTGACGGCCCCTATGCGGATACCAAGGAGCAGTTCGCCGGCTACTTTATCGTCGACGTGCCCGACCTCGACGCAGCCCTCGATTGGGCCGCCCGTTGCCCCAGCGCGCAATACGGCACTATCGAAGTGCGCCCGATCAAGGCCTGGAAGTAGGCATGAGCCGCGACGAGGCCAGCCAGACCGCCGAACGGGTTGCCCGCGAAAGCTATGGCCGCCTCGTCGCCTATCTTGCTGCCCGCACCCGCGATGTCGCGGGTGCCGAAGATGCACTGGCCGAAGCCTTCGCCACGGCCCTGCGCATGTGGCCCGCCGAGGGCGTGCCGCAAAATCCCGATGCCTGGCTGCTCACGGTCGCGCGCCGCCGCCAGACCGACGCGGTACGGCGCCGCCACACACGAACCGCCGGGGAGGCACATCTGCAGCTCATGGCCGACGAAATCGAAGACGCCGCCCAAAGTCCAGATGATATCCCCGACCGCCGCCTGGCGCTGATGTTTGCCTGTGCCCATCCGGCCATCGAGCGTGGCATGCGCGCGCCGCTAATCCTGCAGACCATTCTGGGTCTCACCGCCCAGGATATCGCCTCGGCCTTCTTGATTTCCCCCGCCACGATGGGCCAGCGCCTGGTACGCGCCAAGGGGCGCATCAAGGACGCCGGCATTCCCTTCAACATCCCCGATCGCGAGGCCCTGCCCGAACGGCTTGATGCCGTGCTCGAAGCCATCTACGCCGCCTATGCCAAGGGCTGGGGCGAGATAGACGGCGCGGGCGCCCCACTGGCCGATGAAGCCATCTGGCTCGGCCGGCTCGTCGTCTCCCTGCTGCCTGCGGAGCCCGAAGCCAAGGGCATGCTCGCCCTCATGCTCTATGCAGAGGCCCGTCGCGCCGCTCGCCGCGACCCCAACGGCGCCTATGTGCCGCTTGACCAGCAGAACACCGCCCACTGGGACGATTGGCAGATCGACATGGCCGAAACCCTGTTGCGCGAGGCCAATGCCGGCGGTCCCAGCGGCCGCTATCAAATCGAGGCCGCCATCCAGTCCGCCCACGTCGCCCGCCGCCGCGACAACGCCCCCACCTGGCCCGCCATCGTCGCGCTCTACGACCATCTCTATGGGCTGACCCAGTCTCCCGTGGTCGCCCTCAACCGCGCCGCCGCCTATGCCGAACTCGAGGGCCCCGACGCCGCCCTGGCTTTGCTCGATGCCCTCGCCGCCGACAAGCGTATGGCCGACTACCAACCGTATTGGGCCGCCCGCGGCCACCTCGCCGCCAAAGCCGGCCGCAAGGACGACGCCCACGAAGCCTTGATGCTGGCCATCGGCCTGTCGTCGGACGATGCAGTGCGACAATACCTGCATAAGCGGTTGGAGGCACTCCGGGATGGCTAGGACGCATCCCCCACCGCGGCGTCATTCCCGCGAACGCGGGAACCCATTCTTCTCTTTTCGGTGACCTCTCCCTCCGCAAGAGTAGGTTCCCGCGTTCGCGGGAATGACGTCGTGGGGTAAGACTATTTCTCACTGCACCGTCGCCACTCACCGGCCTTACAATCCCTTGCCCCACCAGTGCGATTAGGCTAGAACCCGCGCCATGAAGCGCTCGTCACCCCTGGAGGACGGGCGCGTATGCTGTTGTAGTGACGCATACACCAACCAGAATGGATTTTTCCATGGCTGCGACCAAAGAGCTCAAGGCTCAGGCGCGTGAGGGAGTGGGCAAGGGGGCCGCTCGCGAACTGCGTCGTCAGGGACTCGTTCCCGCTGTTATCTACGGTGACAAGAAGCCCCCCGTCACCATCTCGATCGCCTACAAAGACGCCATGAAGTACATCTATGCCGGTGGCTTTTTGTCCCACGTCATCGAACTCGATGTCGATGGCACCAAGCACTCGGTTATCCCGCGCGACTACCAGCTTGATCCGGTTAAGGATTTCGCCATCCACGTGGATTTCCTCCGCGTCGGCAAGGGCACCAAGCTGAACGTGCAGGTGCATGTGAACTTCATCAACGAAGAAGCCAGCCCCGGCATCAAGCGCGGCGGCACGCTCAACGTTGTCCACCACACGCTCGATCTGACCGTCGATGCCGACAATATCCCCGAGGAGATCACCGTTGATCTGACCGGCCTCGATATTGGCGATACCATCCATCTGTCCTCGATCAAGCTGCCGGCCGGCGTCACCGACCACAGCCATGAAGAAGACGTCACCATCGCGACCATCGTTGCCCCTTCGGCACTGAAGTCGTCTGAAGGCGGCGAAGCTGAAGAAGGCGAGACCCCAGCCGCCTAATCGGCTGATATCGTTTTGCTATTGCATCGAGGCGGCCTTAGGGTCGCCTCGTCTGTTTTGGAAAGCCCGTGATGAAACTGCTCGTTGGCCTCGGCAACGCTGGCGATCAATATCGCAACAACCGCCATAATATCGGTTTCATGGCCGCCGACGCTATCCATCGCGAATACGGTTTTGGCCCCTGGAAGAGCAAGCATGCTGGACTTCTTGCTGAAGGCCAGATCGGCGGCGAGCGCGTGCTGCTGCTCAAGCCGCAGACGATGATGAACCTGTCGGGCAGCAGCGTCCAGCAGGTTGCCCAATTCTACAAGATTGCCCCCATCGACGTCACCGTGCTCTACGACGAACTCGATCTTGCCCCCGGCAAGGTGCGGGTCAAAATCGGCGGCGGCAATGGCGGCCATAACGGCTTGCGTTCGATCGATCCGCAGCTCGGTGTCGACTATCGCCGCGTCCGCCTCGGCATCGGCCATCCCGGCGCCAAGGAAATGGTCATCCACCATGTTCTCGGCGATTTCGCCAAGTCCGACCAGCTCTGGCTGGCGCCCCTGCTCGACGCCATCGCCAAGCATGCCGGACTGCTGGTGACCGGTGACGACAACGGTTTCATGAACAAGATCGCGCTGGCCACCAAGCCAGATGCCGAGCCGGCCGAAAAGCCCGCGCCCAAGGCCCAAAGCCATATCCGCCAGGCCCGCGAGCCGAAGCCGCAGGTGGCAGTGCCGGAAACCGGCCCCATGGCCGCCATGCTCAAGAAGCTGTTCAAGGGCGACTAACGAGCGACTTCGCAGTTCCGCATTATGCCCCCACCCACCCGTTCTTCCCGCGGGCTTGACCCGCAGGCCTCTAGCAGCACGCACTCTACTCAGCGCTTGCGGTGAGGGCCCCGCGGGTCAAGCCCGCGGGAAGAACGGTGGGTGGGAATGCGCGGAGCAGCACCTGCCCATCCAAACCCATCCACGTTCCCCTCTTCTTCCCGCTCCCAAACATCTCGCCGCATGCCGCAGTCTACCCGCCGACCGCAGGGCTCCTACCCATGCGTCGTCAAACCACGCCCGCGCATTGACTTATCCGCGCATTCCAACCATGTGGAGGCCAACACAATCCGGAGTTTCCCATGGGTTTCAAGATGGGCATTGTCGGCCTGCCGAATGTCGGCAAGTCGACCCTTTTCAATGCGGTCACCCGCACCGCCGCCGCGGCCGCGGCGAATTTTCCGTTCTGCACCATCGAGCCCAATGTCGGGGACGTCCCGGTGCCCGATAATCGCCTGCAGAAGCTGGCCGCCATCGGCAAATCGGTGAACATCCTGCCCGCGCGCATGAGCTTCGTCGATATCGCCGGGCTGGTGAAGGGTGCGTCCAAGGGCGAAGGCCTGGGCAACCAGTTCCTCGCCAATATCCGCGAATGCGACGCCATCGCCTATGTGCTGCGCTGCTTTGAGGATGGCAACATCATCCATGTCGCTAACAAGGTCGATCCGCTGGCCGATGCCGAAGTGGTCGAAACCGAACTGATGCTGGCCGACCTTGAGAGCCTGGAAAAGCGCTACAAGGGCCTCGAAAAGAAGGCCCAGCAGGGCGACAAGGAAGCCAAGCTCACCCTGGAGCTGGTTGAAAAGGCGCTGGTGCTGCTGCGCGAGGGCAAGTCTGCCCGCTTCGTCAAGCGCCTGCCTGAGGAAGAAAAAGCCTTCCAGGAACTGCAGCTGCTGACCTCCAAGCCCGCGCTCTACGTCTGCAATGTCGATGAAGGCTCGGCCGAACACGGCAATGCCATGAGCAAGCTGGTGGAAGATTACGCCCATAAGCATGATGCCGGCGTCGTCATCATCTCGGCCGAAATCGAGAGCCAGCTCGCCCAGCTCCCTGATGCCGACCAGGCCGAATACCTGGAATCGCTTGGGCTGCACGAAGCCGGCTTGAACCGGCTGATCCGCGAAGCCTATGCGCTCTTGGGCCTGCAGACCTATTTCACCGTCGGCCCCAAGGAAACCCGCGCCTGGACCATCCACAAGGGCGACAAGGCCCCCGCGGCGGCCGGCGTGATCCATTCCGATTTCGAACGCGGCTTCATCCGGGCCCAGACCATTGCCTATGACGACTACGTCACGCTGGGCGGCGAAGTCCCCGCCAAGGAAGCCGGCAAGGCCCGCGACGAAGGCAAGGAATACGTCGTCAAGGACGGCGATGTGATGCTGTTCAAGTTCAACACGTAAGATCGAGCGGGGCGGCTCACTGCACGAGGTCGCCCCACTCCTCCCTCCACAGCGCATCGTCCTCGAGCCAGACAAACACGCCGAGCAGATCGTGCTGCGCCCGCAATAGTCCGGCGCGAAACAGCGTCAAATCCGGATCATCGGGCACCGATGAGGTTTCCTCGTTCGGGGCCGACACATACGCCGTCGGCAACTCTGCTTCCCACCAGATCCGCACCATGGCGCCCCATTGCGGCGCCTCCGAAATCTGGTTCACCCGATAGTAGACTTCCCGCATGGCGACACCATTTGTTGACCATGCCAGCCTCCACCGAAGGTCCTAATCCGTCGCCACTGTCCGCCTCAGCACTTCACCTGATGCTCGCCACTTATGCCCGTGGGGACATTGGGCGATACCATGCCCATGGGCACCGGGACGGGTATCGACATGGTGGACCCAAGGAATAGGCCGCAGAACCTTGATCGCGCCCCCACTTCATGCCATATCCGGTTGACGTATAGGTAAGCCTCATGCCCAATCCGATAACCGCCAATCGCCGTCATTACGAAGACCTCGCTGTTGGCGAAGTGATCGATCTCGCGCCGACCACGGTCACCAAGCAGATGATCTTCGACTTCGCCCGCGAGTTCGACCCGCTGCCCTTCCATCTCGATGAAGCGGCTGCCAATGCCTCGCTGTTGCGGGGCCTGGCTTCCAGCGGCTGGCAGACGCTGGGCCTGACGCTGGCGCGGCTCAGCGCTGGGTTTCTCAACACCATCGCCTCGGAAGGCGGGCTCGGCTTCACCGATCTCAAATGGAAGCGGCCGACCATGGTCGACGATACCATTTCGGGCACCGCGACCATTTCGGCGCTTCGCCGCAGCAAGTCGCGGCCGGCCAGCGGGATCATCACCATCGATCTCGACGTGCGCAACCAGCGCGGCGAAAGCATCATGACCATGCAATTGGCCAACCTGATCGCGGTGCGCCATCCCGCGACCGTGCCGATGCACGAAATGCCCTATGATAGCCCCTCCGACCGCGAAGGAGCCAAGTCATGACCCGCTGGTTCGAGGATATCAACGCGGGCGAGGTCTTCCCGCTGGGCGACCACACCTTCACCCGGGACGCGATCATCGCTTATGCGAAAATCTACGATCCGCAATATTTCCACGTCGACCCGGAAGCCGCCAAGCTCGGCCCCTTCGGCGGTCTCGTCGCCTCCGGTGCACAGACCGCCATGGTGGGCCAGCGCCTGATGGTCGATGCGCTGTTCGCCGAGGCCGATCGCCTGCGTGCCGCTGGCGAGGAGCCGGGTGTCGGCGGCCCCTCCCCCGGCGGCGACAAGATCGAGTTCAAGGCCCCGGTCCGTCCCGGCGACACGCTGACCTATAGCCTAACCACGCTGGGCAAACGCGTCTCCAATTCGATTCCCGGCTGGGGCGTGTTGAGCAACGAGATCACTGCCACCAACCAGCAGGGGGAACTGGTGTACCGCGCCGTTTTCGCCAGCTTCCTCAAGCTGCGCGGAGCCTAGCCGGGGCCCTGCGGGCTTTTCTGCTTCACTGCGCGACAAACCGCGCGATTGCATCACCGCAATCACGCTCGCCCCTTGAAAGCGCCGCAGAGCCCCTGCACTCTCTGCCCATGCGCCGAATCGCCCTGATCATCACCGCCGCCGCTCTTCTGGCCACTCCCGCCTATGCCCAAAGCTATGTGGGCAATTGGGGCTGCCGTGACTCCACCACCAACCATGCCGGCGTGCTGACCATCTATGGCGATGTCTATGGCTTCGCCTCCGCCACCTTCGGCGATACCGCTTCGGGCACCGGCACTGTTTCCGGCTACCAGGATGGCGTCGGCTTTACCGATGGCCCCCTCAAGACCGCCAAGGGCATCGAGGCCGGCCGTATCGTGCCCGATCCCAATGCGGGCGTCGCGCTGCAGCTCGAAACCAAAGACGCCATCGTCATGCTCTGCCTCGCTCACTGACTTCAGCGGGACTTATCCTCGCTACTCGCTGCTGACCTATCCTGTCAGCACGCCTTGGCATTATGATCGGGTCAACGAGGAGACCCGCCATGCCCCTGATCGCCACCTGCCATTGCGGCGCCACCAAAATCGAACTGCCGCATCCGCCCGCCCGGGCCGGCGAATGCAACTGCACGTTTTGCGGCCGCACCGGCGCGATCTGGGGCTATTACCAGCCGGGCGAGCTGAACATGGTCTCGGACACGCAGGGCAAATTCTATTCGGTCAGCGGCATGGGCAACGAGCACCACTTCTGCGCCAAGTGCGGCATCCAAACCTGGGGCGTGTCGCCGGACTGGGGCTCGCTGTACAACAACGATGGCACACCCAAGGACGCCAGCAATCCCAACGCCTTTCCCACCAAGCAGATCTACGCCATCAACCTTCGACTGATCGACGATTTCGACTGGTCGAGCGTGACGGTTGAAAAGATGGACGGCCGTAATAGCTGGTGAGGGGTAGCTGCAGGTTTGGCTTGGTTTGATCAAACCCCAACCACTGCCCTTCCCGCGGGCTTGACCCGCGGGCCACCATCAGCACGACACAGGCGGCCAGTGCCCCCCGGATCAACTCCGGGGGAAGAAAGGGGAGAAGCAGCATGCTCGAAATGGACGGCCACAGTGGCTGGTAGCGATTAGCTTCGGCGTTTTCTCTGATCCATCCCCACCGCCCCTTCCCGCGGGCCTGACCCGCGGGCCTCCGCCAGCATGGCACAAGCGGTCAGTGGCCCCCGGATCAAGTCCGGGGGAAGAACGGTAGGAGAGAGGGAAGAAAGAGAGATAGAAAGCAATTCGGAAAGCGAGCGACCTGCTCAGTGCCCTTCAAAAGCGATCAGCGAGTGGATCGCGACGTTTTCGGCCCGCAGCTTGGCGGCGCCGCCGAGATCGGGCAGATCGATGACGAAGGCGGCGTGATTGACCGAAGCCCCGGTGCGCCGCAGCAGGCCCACGGCCGCAATGGCGGTACCGCCGGTGGCGATCAGGTCATCGACCAGCAGCACGACATCGCCCTTATCGAGCACGTCGGCATGAATCTCGATGGTGTCGACGCCATATTCCAGCGCGTAGTTCTGCCCGATGGTCTCGCCGGGCAGCTTGCCCTTCTTGCGGATCGGCACGAAGCCAACGCCGAGCGCAATCGCCACGCCCGCGCCGAAGATGAAGCCGCGCGCCTCGATGCCGGCGACATGGGTCACGCCCAGCCCGCGATGGGCCGCGGCGATGCGCTCGATGCTTTCCTTGAAGCCCTGCGGGTGCTCGATCAGCGTAGTGATATCGCGGAATAATATCCCCTTCTTGGGATAATCCGGGATGGTGCGCACAAGCGATTTCAGGTCGAGCTTGGAAGGGTCTAGCGACATGGGGCGCCTGTGGTGAGAGTAATTAGCGGATGCGGCGGCCGATGAGGTGGCGGGCGATGACGCCGGCGCCATAGGCCGCGTTGCGAGTGGCGGCAATGGCCGTCTCGCGCGCCTGCGGGTTGTTGACCACGGCATTGACCCCGGCCCGCACCACCGGATGGCGGCTGGCAGTGATGGCGGCACTGACGACGGTAACAGCGATGCGAATGGCGGACATGGCGGCTCCCCTCGGCGCGCGGTGATTTGCTCAGGCAACATATTGCGGTCTTGAGCCACGATGGCAAGGGGGCAAAGCTTTGTGATCGGCTGGCGCAAGACAAAGGGCCCGCGTGGGGCCCTTTGAAAATGCGTGGCGATGAGCCGGGCGGTAGTGCCCTTAGTGCTCGATACCCTGCCAGATCTTGCGCTTGGTGGCGTACATCAGCCCTGCGAACAGGATGAGGAACAGCAGCACCTTGAAGCCGGTTTCCTTGCGCGATACCAGCCCCGGCTCGGCCATCCACATCATGAATGCGGACACGTCCTCGGAATACTGGTTCGTCGTCTCGGGAACCGTCACGCCGTCTTCGCCGGGCACGTAGGTGACCTGACCGTCCGAAAGCGGCGGCGGCATGCTAATGGCGTGGCCGGGGAAATAGTCGTTGTAATACTTGCCCTCGGGCAATGCGAACGGCGTGCCGTCGGCATTGTGCGGTGCGTTTTCCGGAACTTCTTCGTGATAGCCGTTCATCAGGGCGTGGATGTAATCCGGGCCGCCTTCGGAATAGCCGGTGAAGTAGTTGGTGATCCACCAGGGGAAAGCGTCGGTGACGCCACGGGCCTTGGCCAGCACCGAGAAGTCCGGCGGCAGCGCGCCGCCATTGGCATCACGGGCATCCTGGTCGGTAGCGAAGGGCGATGGCCAACGATCGGCAGCGACGCCCTTGCGGGTGCCGCCCTCGGCGGTGGGATCGGCAATGTTGTACTCGGCAGCCAGCGCCTTGACCTGGCCTTCGGAGAAGTGGGGACCACCCTCCTCGGCCAGGGTGCGGAAGGCGATCAGGCGCGCGCCATGGCAGTTGGAGCAGACTTCGCGGAACACCTGGAAGCCGCGCTGCAACTGGTTCTGGTCATAGGTGCCGAACAGGCCGCCAAAGCTCCAGCTCTGCTTTTCAATATGCGGCCCGCTGTGGTCCTGCGCAAAGGCGGGAGCGGCGAAGGCGGCGACAAGCGCGACGGCGGCGAGGATAGTCTTGGTCTTGAACATCGATACGATCCCGCCCATCACGCATGTGCCTTTCCGAGCACGCTCTCCGAAATGCTGGCCGGCAGCGGCCGGGGCTTTTCGATGCGCGAGAGGACGGGCAGGATGATGATGAAATGCGCGAAGTAGTAGGCCGTGCAGATCTTGGCCAGGATGACGTAGACGCCTTCCGCCGGCGCCGCGCCCAGATAGGCCAGCGCCAGGAAGTTGATCACGAACAGCCAGTAGAACCACTTGAACATCGGCCGGAACGTGCCCGAACGAACCTTGGAGGTATCGAGCCAGGGCAGGAAGAACAGGATGACGATCGATCCGCCGAAGAAGATCACGCCGCCGAGCTGCGAGTTGATGAACAGGATGTTGAAGTCGATGGCGCGCAGGATCGCGTAGAAGGGCAGGAAGTACCATTCGGGCACGATATGGGCCGGCGTCACCTGGCTATTGGCCATGACGTAGTTATCGGGATGGCCCAGGATGTCCGGCGCGAAGAACACGAACCAGGCAAACGGGATGGCGAACAGCACGACGCCGTAGAGATCCTTCATCGTATAGTACGGATGGAAGGGCACGGTATCGCGGCTCGACTTCACGTCGACGCCGATCGGATTGTTGTTGCCGGGCACGTGCAGCGCCCAGATGTGCAGCACGACGACCGCAGCGATCACGAACGGCAGCAGGTAATGCAGCGAGAAGAAGCGGTTGAGCGTCGGATTGCCCACCGAGAAACCGCCGCGCAGCAGTTCGAGGATCGGATTGCCCAGCACCGGGATGGCGCCGAAGATATTGGTGATCACGGTGGCGGCCCAGAAGCTCATCTGGCCCCATGGCAGCACATAGCCCATGAAGGCGGTTGCCATCATCAGCACGAAGATCAGCACGCCCAGAATCCACAGGATTTCGCGGGGTGCCTTGTAGGAGCCGAAATACATGCCGCGGAAAATGTGGACATAGACTGCGGCGAAGAACATCGAGGCGCCGACCGAGTGAACGGCCTGGATGATGCGGCCGCCATTGACGTCGCGCTTGATGTGCTCGACCGAGTCGAACGCCATCGCGACATTGGGGGTGTAGTGCATGGCAAGAATGACGCCGGTGACGATCTGCACCACCAGCATGATCGCCAGGATCGCGCCGAAGGTCCACCAGTAGTTGAGGTTCTTGGGCGTCGGGAAGTCCATCAGGTGCTCTTTGGAGAACCTGATGATCGGCAGACGTTCATCGAGCCACTTCTCGATACCGGTCCCGGGCGTATACGTCGAATGTTCTGACATCGGAGCCCCCATTAACCGATCTGGACCAGCGTATCGCTGATGAAGTCATAAGGCGGCAGCACCAGATTCTTGGGCGCCGGCCCTTTGCGGATACGGCCCGCAGTGTCGTAGACCGAGCCGTGGCAGGGGCAGAACCAGCCGTCATATTCGCCCGACTCGCCCACCGGCACGCAGCCGAGGTGGGTACAGTTGGCGATCATGATGAGCCACTGTTCGTGGCCGGGCTTGGTGCGCTCCTCGTCGGTCGCGGGGTCCTTGAGGTCGGCCAAAGGCACGGCCTTGGCCTCGTCGATTTCCTTCTGCGTGCGATGCCGCACGAACACGGGAAGCCCGCGCCACAGGATGGTAACCGACTGACCCTCCTCGATCGCGGACAGATCGAATTCGATGCTGGCCAGGGCCAACGTCGAAGCATCCGGATTCATTTGGTTGATCAATGGCCAGACCGTGGCAACGACGCCAACGCCCCCAACCGCGGCGGTAGCAACGAGGAGAAAGTCTCGCCGTGTCCCGTGATGTTCTGCTTGCGTAGCCAAGGTTACGATCCCCGTCCGATACACCTAAGACGCGCCGGCAGTCGGCGGGCCCACACGCGCATACGCGGAATCGGTCGCCATCCGCCCTCAAGCGGCCACGTCAGTTGCGGTTCTTTTTGCACTGTCACAAGCACTTGTCCAGAGCGCCAGCCAGTGACATGAGACAACTGCGACACTATACCCAATTTCCCCAGCGGCAAGCGCCTCAACGCCCTTCCCCGCACCACGAGGAAGGTATGCCGATGCCGGTCGATCTGGCCCTCTATCAACCCGATATCGCTCAAAATACCGGCACGCTGATCCGGCTCGGTGCCTGTATCGCCGTGAGCGTGCATGTCATTCATCCGACCGGTTTTATTTTTTCGGCCAAGACGCTGCGCCGTGCGGGCCTCGATTATCTCGACCAGGCCGTGGTGGTCGAACATACCGGCTTTACGGCGTTCGACGAGTGGCGCCGGGCTGCCGGACGCCGCCTTGTGCTGCTGACCACCAAGGCCAGCCAGTCCGCCTATGCGGCCGATTATCGCGGGGATGACATCATCATGGTGGGCCGCGAAAGCGCCGGAGTGCCTGACGCCGTGGCCGAAATCTGCGACCTTCGGGTGCGCATTCCGATGCGCGAAAACCTGCGCTCGATCAATGTGGCGCTTGCGGCAACCCTCATTGTGGGCGAAGCCAAACGCCAGACCGATGGATTTGCAGACCTTAAATGACGACACCAGACCAAGACATGGACACCAAAAAGCTCACCGCGCAGGCCTGGTTCCGCGCCCTGCGCGACCGCATCTGCGCCAGCTTCGAGGCCATCGAGACCGACGTGCAGGGGCCGCAGGCCGATCGCGCGCCCGGCCAGTTTGAGCGGAGCCCATGGGACCGCGCGGCGGGCGGCGGCGGCGAAATGAGCATGCTGCACGGCCGGGTCTTCGAAAAGGCCGGGGTCCATATCTCGACCGTCCATGGCGAATTCTCAGCCGATTTCGCCAAGCAGATGCCCGGCACCGAGGAAGGCGCGCAGTTCTGGAGCTCGGGCATTTCGCTGATCGTGCATCCCTGGAACCCGCATGTGCCGGCAGTGCACATGAACACGCGCATGATCGTTACCGGCAAGCAATGGTTCGGCGGCGGCGCCGACCTGACGCCGGTGCTCGACCGGCGCCGGAGCCAGGACGACCCGGATACAGCCGATTTTCACGCAGCGATGCGTGCGGCCTGCGAGAGCCGGCCGGGCGTCGACTACCAGCGCTATAAAGAGTGGTGCGACGAGTATTTCTTCCTGCCCCACCGCAATGAGCATCGCGGCACCGGCGGCATCTTCTACGACCACCATAATTCGGGCGACTGGAACGCCGATTTTGACTTCACCAAGGCGGTTGGCGAGGCGTTTCTGGGGATTTATCCCGAACTGGTCCGCCGCAATTTCGAAACGCCCTGGACCGAAGCCGACCGCAACGAGCAATTGGTGCGCCGGGGGCGTTACGTCGAGTTCAACCTGCTCTATGATCGCGGCACCACGTTTGGGCTCAAGACCGGGGGCAATGTGAACTCGATCCTCTCCTCCATGCCGCCGGAAGTCCGGTGGCCCTGACATGACGCTCTCCGCCGTTGAAATCATCGGCTATCGCTCGATCCGCAAGATCCGGTTCCCGGTGCGGCAATTGACGGTGCTGGTGGGCGGCAATGGCGTCGGCAAAACCAACCTCTACCGTTCGCTCGAACTGCTGCAGGCAGCGGCAAATGGTACGCTAGCCGGCGAAATTGCGCGCGAGGGCGGCCTGGCTTCGATCTTTTGGGCCGGCGGCAAAAATCTAGGCCCCGACGGCGGGTTCGATCCCATGTATCGCACCGACGGCTATCGCAAAGGCGAAGGCAATAGCCTGCGGCTGGCCGCAAGCTTCGCCGACCTCGGGGATGGCAGTTTCGACCCGACATACCGACTCGAGGTCGCCTTCGCGCCCGAGGCCGCCGCCGCTTTTCCAAGCGAGGCGCAAATCAAGACGGAAAGCCTGGACTGGCAGCAACGTGGCAAGGCCGTCAACCTGATGGATCGCAAGAGCGGGGTAGCTTGGGCGCGCGACGCTGCTGGACGGCGCGAACTCGCCACAGACGACCTGCTCGCCAGCGAGACGGCCCTGGCTGCACTTTCGGGACGATCGGAAATTGCGCTGGTGCGCGACTCGCTGGTTGCCTGGCGATTTTTCCACGGCTTCCGCACCGATGCCGACTCGGCCTTGCGCCGGCCGTCACGGGCAGTCACCGCCCCGTCGCTGGCCTCCGATGGGAGCAATCTGGGTGCAGTTCTTGCGACGCTGCACCATATTCGCGGCGACCGGATCGACCTCGACAGAGCAGTCGAAGACGCGTTTCCGGGCGCAGAACTGGTCATTCCCGAAGTGAGCGAGTTCGCCACGTTTGGCATGCGATATGCCGAGATGCCCAAGCGGGTGTTTGCGCCGCACGAACTTTCTGATGGGACACTGCAGTTTCTCGCTCTGGCAGGGGCGTTGCTCTCCTATCGGCTGCCGCCCTTCATCGCCCTGAACGAGCCCGAGAACAGCCTGCACCCAAATCTGCTACCGATGCTGGCGCGGCTCATCGTCAAGGCGGCGGAGCGCAGTCAGGTCTGGGTGGTAACGCATGCTCGCGATTTGGCCGACGCCATTGCAGCCGAGAGCGGTGTCATCGCCCGCGAAGTGGTGCGTGACGATGGCGGCACCTGGCTTGAAGGCCTCAACCAGCTCGGCGAGTTTGCCGACGAATAGGGGAACCCTCCCCGTCGCGAGACGTTTGATTTGCGCAATCCAAATCTAGGAGGATGCAATGAAGCGTTTTGATTCTGGCACTTTGATCCCTGGCTCGACCTGGCATACCGAAGGCGATAACGAAGCCGAAGTTGTGCGCCGCGCGGTGGAAAACCTGCGAAATCTGCACGGCGAAACCGAGATTCGCCCGGATATGGTGGAGCGGATCAAAGAACGCATTGTTGATACCGACGCCAAGCCGGTCAAACACTAGTCAGGCTTTCGCCAGTTCCAGTAAAGCAGGGCGGTCGAGGGTAAAGCCACTCTCGACCCATTGGGCTTCCAGGCGGTCCAGGACGTTGCCCAGATCCGGGCCTGGGCGCATGCCTAGAGCAAGCAAATCCCTGCCGCCGACGGGGAATTTCGGCGGATCTATGGCGTCGACCTGCTCGGTGATTGCAACCTTGCCGGCCTCCCCCCACCCAGCCAATACTGCCGCGACATCAATGGCGCCGCCCAGATAATCGCCGAAGCGATAGACCGCTTCGTTGACCTTGAAGGCGCGTAGTAATTCGCTGGTGGCTTTGATCGCCAGAGCTATATCGATATCTGCATTGGACAGGCGCCAGCGCTGCTGTACGGCGTCGGCCTGCTGATGCTCCAGAATTAACGCCAGACGACCGTGAAATTGCGGCCTGCCGGCTTGGCGCTCATAGGTCTTGAGCAGCGCTAGCGTGTCCTCATCGATCGGCTCCAGGCCAATACGCGTCATGGCGCGCAGGGTGGCGGCGATCTGCGGCAGGGACAGCATGCGCGTCATCTCGGCACCAACGCGCTCTGCCGACAAATGGCCAAGATGTCCGACGGCTGCCGCACAGGCAGCTAGTCCCGCAGGATCAAAGGTCTCGCTGCCGTGGCTGGCGGAAAAGCGGAAGAACCGGAACACCCGCAAGCCATCCTCGGCGATGCGCTGGGCCGCCTCGCCAATGAACCGTACATGTCCGGCGAGGCAATCGTCCAACCCACCTAGCGGATCGAACAAGGCGCCCGATGGCTCGGCGTAAATCGCATTGAGGGTGAAATCGCGCCGCTGGGCGTCCTCGGTCCAATCGGTGCCGAAGGCAACATGGGCATGGCGTCCATCGGTCTCGACATCGCGCCGCAGCGTCGTCACCTCAGCCACGACCTCGCCCAGGCGGAGCGTGATGGTGCCGTGATCGATCCCGGTCGGATAGGAGGCAATGCCGGCGGCCCTGGCGCGCTCGATCACCTCGGTGGGCAGCAATTCGGTGGCGAAGTCGATATCGGGGTTGTCCCGGTGGCGATCCAGCAGCGTATCGCGCACCACGCCGCCAACGGCACGGGTGCGCCCCGCAGCGCCATCGAGGACGGCAAAGATGGCCTGCGTCTCGGCGCGCTTGAGCCACGCCGCCTCGCGCAGCCGCGCTTCGGCGGTGGCCAGCGCGCTCATGCGGCGTCCTCTTCGTAGGCCAGATCGCGGAACAGGCGGGTCAGGTTGGCGGTAATGCCCCAAATACGGTGGCCATCGTGGTCGATCTGCCAGGTCTGACCGCGCTGGCCGCCGCGTTCGAAGCGGAATTGGCCGTAGCTCGCGGCGTTGAGAATCCGCGCCAGCGGCACTTCGAACACCGAGTGCACCTCGCCCGGATTGGGCACGAAGGGTCGGCTGGGAGTGACCGTGGCCACTACGGGCGTGATCAGGTAATTGGTGCCGGTGAAATAGGTCGGCATGTAGCCCAGCACCGTTGCATCGGCCCGCTCCATCGCAACTTCTTCATAGGCTTCGCGCAGGGCGGCGTCGGCGGCATCGAGGTCGTCTGGATCGACTTTGCCGCCGGGGAACGCCACCTGCCCCGAATGCGAGCGCAGGTCGGGCGACCGCTCCGTGTAGAGCACCGTGCGGCCTTCGGGCCGCGCCACGATAGCGATCAGCACCGCAGCCGCTACCGGGGGCCGGTCAAACGGCTGCGGCGGCGTCCAGTCGGGCACCAGATTACGCGCCTCCGCCAAGGCTGGCGGCGCCGAGAGCAGACGCGAGGCAATGCGATCGATAATAGCGTCGTCAGCAGACACGGCGCACCCAACTGGATTTTTCGAGACGACTTTAGGCGACAAATATGAACCCTGCATCCTCTGGAGAGAATGCAGGGTTGTCAAACCTCAAGTGTCTTATCTCAAACCGGCTTGAATGCCGCGATCGAGCCGCTGAGCGCGGTGGCGAGGGTCTTGTCCTCGGCAAGGAGCAGCACGCGGGTGACGTCGACCGGACCGGGGAACTGGATGGCACCGGGCGTGGTGATTTCCCAGCCCAGCGGGCAATAATAGTCCTGGTCGCCCACCAGCAGCACGAACGAGCCCTCGCCACGCGCCAGCGCCCGCTTGCTGACTTCGAGCGCCAGCAGCTTGCCGGCGCCGCGCTTGCGGAAATTGGGATGGGTGGCCAGCGGACCCAGCAGATAGCCATTGAGACCACCGACGCTGATTGGGGTCATCCAGACCGAACCGCAGGCTACGCCATCGACTTCGGCAACCAGCGACAGGCTGGTATCGATCGGAAACCGCTCGCGCACCCGGAAGGCCGTGCGGGCGAAACGGCCGGGGCCGAAGGCGAGCGCCTGCAGATCGTCGATGAACGCGTCGTCGGCTTGCGTGGCGGGACGAACGGTCAGGACACCGGGGAAAGGCACAGCAGCGGCCGCAGCCGAAGGCAGGGGAACAACGGTCATGAGACTGATCCAGAAATGGCGTGCAAAGGACAATTCGGCGGCTCCGAAAGAGCGCCGTTCAAGGACCCATCAGGGTCGTCGTGTCACCAGCAAAACCTTTACCATCCTGGGCGCCTCCACGCCTGATTTCCGCATTAGCACCATGATGACCCCACGTAAACAAAAACGTCCGCATCGCTAAAAGTTTTTCCGCCGCCGTCGCCGCTGGGTACCAAACTGACAACAATGCGTTGCTGCCGCATGACATTATCGGCGTGCCGCCCATGCACTATCTGTGACACAAGTGAGCCAACCCATCCGTGTCAGCAGACGCTGTAATTCGGACTATAAGACGACGAAAGGTGCCCGATCGTGGGACAATTGATTGACGGAAACTGGTCGACCGAATGGTACGACACCAAAAAGACCGGCGGAAAATTCGTGCGCGGCCAATCCGGCTACCGTAACTGGATCACCGCCGACGGTAGCGCCGGCCCCTCGGGCGAAGGCGGCTTCCCCGCTGAAGCCGGGCGTTATCATCTCTATGTCTCGCTGGCCTGCCCCTGGGCGCACCGCACGCTGATCTTGCGCAAGCTCAAGAACCTGGAAAGCCTGATCTCGGTGTCGGTCGTATCGCCCAAAATGCCCGACGAAACCGGCTGGAGCTTCAACAAGGACGAAGGCTCGACCGGCGACGCGCTGTTCGGCAAGGACACGCTGTGGCAGGTCTATACCCAGGCCGATCCGCACTATACCGGCCGCGTCACCGTGCCGGTGCTGTGGGACAAGCAGCGCGGCACCATTGTGAGCAACGAGAGCTCGGAAATCATCCGCATGTTCAATTCGGCGTTCAACGAATTGACCGGCAATACCGACGATTTCTATCCCGAAGACCTGCGCGCCACGATCGATCCGATCAATGCCCGCATCTACGACGATATCAACAACGGCGTCTACAAGGCCGGCTTCGCCACCAGCCAGGCGGCCTATGACGAAGCCGTCGCTAAGCTGTTCGATGCGCTCGATTGGGTCGAAGGCCTGCTTGGCGAGACTGCCTATTTGACCGGCGACACCATCACCGAAGCCGATTGGCGCCTGTTCACCACGCTGGTGCGGTTCGACGCGGTCTATGTCGGCCACTTCAAGTGCAACCGGCAGCGCATCGCCGACTACAAGAACATCTCGCACTATCTCAAGGCGCTCTACGAGTTGCCCGGCGTCAAGGAAACGGTCGATCTCGACCATATCCGCACGCACTACTATTGGAGCCACACCGGCATCAATCCCACCCGCATCATTCCAATCGGACCGGAACTGCCGTTCCTCTCGTAAGTTACCCTAATAGCCCCAAACGTCCCGGCGCGGAGCGTGGTCAAAGACCTCGTCGATGCGTTGGGAGGTTGCGGGGGTGATCTTTTCAGGGAGCGCGGCCTTGTCGAACCAGGCCGCCTCCGCAATCTCGCGATTGGGCCGGAACTCGAATTGTTGCTCGAATTGACGCCCCACATAGAGAGCTACGTGATCGCGATTGGTTGCGATCTTGTTGTGATAGATGCCGAACAGTTCGAGCGGCCCGCTAGCGCGATAGCCGCTTTCCTCGAGCAATTCGCGCCGGGCCGCTGCCTCGATGGTCTCGCCGGGATCGACGCCGCCGCCGGGAAACTGCCAGCCGGGCACATAGGTATGTCGGATCAACAAGACTTTATCGCCATCGATCAGCATGACCCGAGCGCCCAGCGTCATGCGATGGGCGGTCCCCTTGAGGCCCAGGAAGAGTGCGGCCCGCATGGTCTGCCAGCGATTCATCTGCATGGTCTGCTCCCGATCTCCCTCATGCCTAGCAGAGGTTTAGCTTCCACAAAATTGACGCCGGCGCGAATTGACCATTTTCTTGGCGCCAGCCTTCTGGCATTACGCCCGCAATGATCACTCTCGCCCATATTTCAGATATCCATTTGTCGCCCATGCCCGAGGTTGGTTTCCGCGACCTGCTGGGAAAGCGGCTGACCGGCTATCTCAACTGGAAAATGCGACGCAATGAAGAGCTGAACAGCGAGACGCTGGCCAGCCTCGTCGGCCACATGCAGGCGCAGAGTGTCGATTTCACTGCAGTGACCGGCGATCTGGTCAATCTGGCGCTGCGCTTCGAAATCGAGCGCGCCGGCCGCTGGCTCGAGGCGCTGGGTCCCAGCGGCAAGGTCGCCGTCTGCCCAGGCAATCACGACGCCTACGTGCCCGGCGCGCTGGAGTCGGCACAGGAAATCTGGGGCGATTACATGAAGGGCGAGACGCTGGACGCCTCGGCCTTTCCCTTCGTGCGCCGAATTGGCGACATGGCGATCGTTTCCTGCTCCAGCGCGGTTCCAACCCGGCCCTTCCTCGCCATCGGGCGGTTCGACGACCAGCAGGCCGAACGGCTGGCCCGCATCCTGACCGCGCTGGGCGAGGCGGGCATGTTCCGCGTCGTCATGATCCACCATCCCCCCAATGCGGAACTGCAGCACCCCTCCTTCGGGCTCAAGGGGCACCGGCTATTCCGCAAGGTCATCGCCGAGCATGGCGCCGAGCTGGTGCTGCATGGGCATACCCACCGCTCCTCGATCCACTCGATTCCGGGCAAGGGCCATGAAGTGCCGGTGGTCGGCGTTGCGGCGGCCAGTGCGGCCCAGGGTGGCACACTGGATGACCCGGCCCGCTACAATCTGTTCCGCATCGAAAAAGCCGGCAACGCCTGGACCTGCACCATGCGGGAATTCGGCTTCCAGCGGCTGGGCCACGATATCGTCATGCGCATGCAGATGCGGATATCCTGATCTCCGCCGCACTCCCGCTATGTTTGCAATTCCTATATAGATGACGACACCGCTGCTTCGCGGCCCCACCATTCAAGGCAGTAACCCCGGCTTGAACGCACAATTCCTCATCGAGCGCCCGCAATTCGACTCCACTACCGGGATTGCCCAATTCACCTATGGCCTGCACGACAAGCGTTTCGTCGAAGTGCTGGAGCTGCCGCACGGCGCCGACGCGACTGCAACCGAGAGCCCGGCCTTTCGTAAATTGCTCGACCTGACCGCGATCGTGCTGGGGGTCAGCTATTTCAAGCTGACCGCGCCGCTGGAAATCTGCGCCCCCAATATCCCGCTGACCGAGGCGGAGCGCGCCTTCGTCATCGATGTCTACGAAAATGGCCTGGGCGAATTTTACGCCCGCAACAACCTGATGCGGTTTGGCCGGCTCAGCGTTTCGGCCCCACAGGACACCGTGACGCTGCCGGCATTTCCCCTGCCCGACCGCGCTTTGTTGCCCATCGGCGGCGGCAAGGATTCGCTCGTCAGCGTTGATCTGTTGAGCCATGTCGGCGTCGACTTCACACCCTTCGCCGTTAATCCCAAGGGTCCGATCCTGACCTCGGTCGGCAAGATCGGCAAGCCGCCGGTCTATGTGACCCGTACGCTCGACAAGGAGATGATCCGGCTCGGCTCGGAGCCGGGTTATTACAACGGCCATGTGCCCTCGACAGCGATCAACTCGATGATCGGCTCACTCTGCGCTGTGCTGTTCGGCTACAACCGCATCGTGCTGTCCAATGAGCGCTCGGCCAGTGAGGGCAATGTGGTGTTCGATGGTCGCGAGACCAATCATCAATATTCCAAGTCGCTGAGTTTCGAGCGGTTGATTGCTGACGTGCTGGCCAATGCCACCGGTGGCACGCTGCAATATTTCTCGCTGTTGCGCCCCTACTCGGAAGCGCGGATTGCCTCGTTCTTCACCCGCGAAACCAAGTTCGACCACGTGTTTTCGAGCTGCAACCGCAATTTCCGGCTCGCTGGGCATGATGGCCCACTCTGGTGCGGCGAATGCCCGAAATGCCATTTCGTGTTCCTGATCTTCGCGCCGTTCATGGCCAAGGACCGCCTGCTGGCGATCTTTGGGCAGAACCTGTTGGAGAACCTGGCCAACGAACGCTCGTTCCGCGAGCTGTCGGGCCTGGCCGGGCAAAAGCCCTGGGAATGCGTCGGCGAAATCCTTGAAGCCGCGGCGTGCTTTTATTCGCTGACTCGCCATGCCGACTGGCATCAGGATGCGGTGGTCAAGGCGATCAAGGCGGATCTGTTTGCCCAATATGGCGAACCGGCACTGCAGGCTGCTTTGGCCGATTGCCTGATCGATAGCCACAAACACCACATTCCACCCGATCTGGCCGCCAAGGTGGCCGCCTATGCGGTTTGAAGAGCCCATCCTGCTCTATGGCGCCGGCCGCGAGGCCAAATCGACGCGCGCCTTCCTCAAGGCCCGCCAGCCGGACCTCAAGGTTTTCGTCACCGTCGATAGCGGAGAAGCCGATATCGAGGACGCCGAAGTCATTGCGCCCGAGGACCTGAAAGCAGCTCTCGCAGGGCACCGCTTTGGCCTGATCGTGAAAAGCCCGGGCGTGTCGCGCTACAAGCCAATCTTCGCGCTGGCGCAGGATGCCGGCATTCCGGTGACCTCCAACCTCAATCTATGGGGTGGCGCCTATCGGGACGGGCGCACCGTCATCGCCATCACCGGTACCAAGGGCAAGTCGACCACCGCAACGCTGGTCCATCTGATGCTGACGCGCTCCCATATCGACGCGGGTCTGGCCGGCAATGTCGGCCTCGCGCCGCTGGAAATCGCCGACCGCCATCCAGTCGTGATCTTCGAATTGTCGAGCTACCAGACCGCCGACATGAACTTCTTGCCCGATATCGCGGCGCTGACCAATCTTTACCCCGAACATGTCGATTGGCACGGCTCGGTCGAGCGCTACTACCACGACAAGCTGCATCTGATCGACCGCGACGGCAGCTTCGCGGTCGCCTTGGGCGCGGGGGCCAAGGGCAATGCCATGGTCGCCCAGGCGGTGCGCGACCATCGCCGCCTGCTGCGGGAACTCACGCGTGAGGAGTTGGCCGCCATCGACAAGGCCGCCGTCGGCTCGCGCCTCAAGGGCAGCCACAACCGCGACAATGCCCATCTTGCCGCCCAGATCGCCCTGGCGGCGGGTGCGACACTGCAGGGCGTCGTCGACGGCATCGTGGCCTTCAAGCCCCTGCCCCATCGGCTCGAAGAGCATCGCTTTGGCGGCATGATCTTCGTCAACGACTCGATCTCGACCACCCCTGAGGCCACCAAGGCCGCCCTCGCCGCCTATAAGGGCCAGCGCCTGGCGCTGATCGCCGGCGGCCACGAGCGGCAGCAGGATTATGCCGAACTGGCGACCTTGCTGACCGGTTACGGCGTCACTGTGGTGACGTGTCTGCCGGTTACGGGTGGACGCCTTGCGGATGCCACACGCAAGATCGCGCCACAGATCGTGGTGCTGGAACAGCCCGATCTCGAGACCGCCATGCACAGCCTTTGTCAGCGCCGCGACCAGTTCGATGCGGTCATCCTGTCGCCGGGCGCGCCGTCCTACAACCAGTTCAAGAACTTCGAGGAACGCGGCAAGATGTTTGTGGCTCTGGCCGAGAGCATTTTCGCGCCGGGCGCGCTCTGATGGGCGCCCTGTTCCTGACCATCGCCATTGTGGGCGAAGTGATCGCCACCTCCTTCCTGCGCGCATCGCAGGGGTTCACCCAGCTCGTCCCGACGCTGGTAGTCGTCGTGGGTTACGGCATCACCTTTTACTTCTTCTCGCTGGCACTGCAGACCATTCCGGTCGGCGTGGCCTACGCGATCTGGTCAGGCGTCGGCATCGTGCTGGTCTCGATCATCGCTTTCATCGTCTACAAGCAGATGCTCGACCTGCCCGCCCTGATCGGCATGGGACTAATCCTGGCCGGCGTGCTGGTGATCAACCTGTTCTCGCATTCGGCCATGCACTAGAACGGCGCGGTGAGCGCCCGTTGCGGCACGCCGGCCGTGGCCAGGCCATTGCCGATCTCTTCCAGCAAGGCGACATCGCCGATCCGTTCGCGCAGGCGCGGTAGGATGCCGGCGGCCCGAAACGCCGCGACTTCCAGCACTTGTGGCAAATAGCGGTTGACCACCCCCGCATTGCCGCCCGCCGATGCAGCCACCACCGCCAGCACGGAGCCCAGTTCAGGATCGGCGATGGCGTAGGTCTGGGCATTGGAAATCGCCATTGGGAAATGCTGATCGCGCAACGCCAGTAATGTGGGCACCACGAAATACCACGGCGGCGGCACTGGCGTCCCCGAAACGGCCTTGGCGGCCAGCGGCCCAGCCTCTGCCAAATTGCCCTGCAATGCCGTCAACCGGGCTGCCGCCGCCAGGGCGTCGGCATTGGCGGGATTAAGCTGGATCGAGGACGCATAGGCAGCGCCGGCGGCCTTGAACTGGCCCTGCAGTTCGAACCAGCGCCCCTGCTGCTCCCAGACAAATGCGCTCAGCGGCGCCGATGCCGTCGCCCGTTGCAGACTGGCCTGGGCGATACGCATGCGATCGGCGGGATCGAGCCCCGACGCACCGGCAGCCACCATGCCTTCCCCGGTCAGGCTGGCTTGCGCGGCGAGCGCCGAAGGCTCCTGCCGATCGGTCTCGGATAGGCCCGCATAGCAGCTCGCAGCGTTGGCGCCGCTAGTTGCGGTCCCGGTCTCGCGGTAGAGGTCGAACAGCACGTGGCACAAATAGAGCGTTGCCACGGCGCCCGCGGGCAGTCCCCCACTGAGCGCCTTGCGCGCCGCCAGATGCAGCGGACCGCGTGGACTGCCCAGCACCAGGCTCAGCGCCTGCGATATCTCGTCCAACGCTTCCGGCTGCATCGACCGCTGCTCGCTGACCGGAATCGTGCGGCTCCACACCACCGCGCCCGAGGCCGTTTCGGTCAGGATTGCGCTATATTGCACCGCCTGTTCGGCGCGGCGGACGATGCCGGTCAGCACGAAATCGCTGGGCGCGGCGGCCACCGGCACGGCCATGGATTCGCCGCCGCCGTAACGCGCATCGATGTCTTCGAAGGCATTGAGGTCCGTCACTAGTTCCAGCGCGAGGCCCGCCACGACCGGCCGGCTGCCATCGCCGGACAAGTCTTGGAACTCCATGATGGTGATGCTTGGCCCGCGCAGCGCTGCAACGCTCGAATGCCCCAGCCGGGGCTCCCAGGTGGAGAGCGCATAGGCCAGCGCCGCAATGCCCAGCGTGACGATCAACAGGCTGAACCAGGACAGCGTGATGTGCCCGCGCTCGCGCCCGGAAGGCACGGGCGGCAATGCCTCGGAGGTCTCGATCGCCGTAGCTTCGTCGATCCCGATAGACTCGAACACCGGCACATATCGCCCCACCGGCAGGGTGATCCGCACCGGATCGGCAACGCCCGCCGCGGCGTAGTATTGCTCCAGCAGGCTGCGCAACCGCCGGGCCTGGACGCGCACGATAGGGTCAACCTGCGGATCGAAATCGGCGGCACGACCGAACACATCCACGGCAATGGAATAGGCCTTGATGGCCTGCTCGTCGCCATCCAGCGTTTGCCGCACGATATAATCGAGAAACCGGCCAAGCTGCGGCGAACGGGCGATTTCAGGCCAACCCAGGACACGGTCCAGGGCGGCGAGCACGGTCTGACGATCTGGGGTGACGGCAGGCACAGCGGACCTCCTACCCCATTACTGCCGCTTTACATGTAAAACGCAAGCCGAGTTACCTGCGAGTAACCTTACTTTCCCTAGCCACAACGATCGATGCGGATCATAGGCCGGGTGTCGCTGCACTTGATGCGACATAGAATTTCTGCGGCTAGGCCCCGCTGAAATCCCGTTTAGACCCAATCCGGCCAGCACTCTCCGCATGAGCGGGGGGTGATTTTGCCTTTGTCATGCCAACCTCGCCAGATGCGGCGGCACGAGGATTTGAATGAACACGGTTGTGGATAACACGCCCTATTTTGCGCTCGTCGATGACGATGCGCATTCAGCGCACCTGCTGACCCGGATGCTGCTGGCCCACGGCGCGCCCAGAATCGTTACCTTCACCGACGCTGCCGATGCCGCGTCCCGGCTGTTCCCGTCGCTGGCCAGCGCCGACGCCTGCCCGACCTTGGTGATCGTGGACCTCAAGGCCCATAGCGCCGCCAACCTTGAATTCGTCGCCGTGCTGGCCACTGTAGCCGGCAAGCTCGACATTCCCGTCGCCGTCATGGCGCAACGGCCGGACCGGCAGCATACCGCTGACCTGCACGACGCAGGCGTCACCGCGGTTTTCACCCGCCACGCCGAACGCGACGCCTATCGGCGCGAAGCGGCCAATATCGTCAGTTTCTGGGCGCGCAGTCAGCGCCTTGATGCGGTTGGCATGTAGTCCCTGCGTCCACAGGTTACATGCCTCGGTGGAGAGCGATGCTGCAAGACCGGGTTTCGGCCCGGGCGTGCATTCCCAAGTATCCTCTCCGCCACTCCTTCCTCGCTGATCCGCCCACCGGATCGCGAGCTGTAGCGGCCTCCCAAGGGGCCGCTCACGGGAGCGCGGCGCGACTCCTCCCGGTCGCGTCCGCACGAGGGGAGAAGTGAAATCGGCAGCGCGCTAGCCCTCAGCGCCGATGCCGGGAATTTTCACTTCTCCCCGTGACCCTTCAGGGTCTTATTTCTTTGGCTTGTCGGGTTCGCTCGAGATAACGCCATGCGCCAGGACGCGCAGCGTCGCCAGCACCAATACGGCAAACAGCGCCACCCCAAACGCCACGACGTAATAGCCGAGCGCAGTGGCAATCCCGACCGCACCGGCCAACCACATCCCCGCTCCCGTGGTCAGGCCCTGCACGCTGCCGCCACTGCGGAAGATGGCGCCCGCCCCGAGAAACGCGATACCGGCGGTCACCGCCTCGACAGCACGAATCGGATCGGCCGGCGTTTCGCTGCCTTCCAGGGTGTGAAAAATCTCGAACGCCAGGATGGTGAACAGCGCCCCCGCAACGGAGATCAGGATATGCGTCCGCAGACCGGCGCCGCCGGTGTTGAGCTCGCGTTCGAAGCCGATCATGGCGCCAAAAATGGCCGCCATGAACAGCCTTATGGCGATGATATGCTGGGGTAGATACGTCGCGACCAAACCGAATTCATTGCCGACATCCATTGCCACTATCCTCGTGCTGACGCTTCGAGCGTCAACACGATTTGCCGGGCAAGGTTCCGGCGATCAGACGGTCTTGAGCCAACCGCCATCGACGAAATAAGTGCTGCCAGTCGAGTAGCTGGCCTTGTCGGAGCAGAGGAACACGAAGAAATTCGCCAACTCCTCCGGCGAGCCGAACCGCTTCATGCCGCCCGCTTCGTCGGCCACGCCTTGCAGATGGGCCTCAAAACCGTCCTCACCGGCGATCTGCTTGGCGGTCTTGACCCAGTCAGGGGTGCGGATCAGGCCCGGATTGATGGTGTTGACACGGATATTGTCGCCCACTACCTCGTTGGCCAAGGTCTTGGAAAACATCATCAAGGCGGCCTTTGTGGTGTTGTAGATCGGCTCGTACCACAGCGGCTGCACGGCGCAGATGGAGGCATTGTGGATCACCGATCCACCGCCACGCTGCTTCATCATCGGCACCACGCCCCGTGCCAGCCGCACCGCGGCCATCACATGCAGATCCCAATAATACTGCCACTTGGCGTCGTCGGCATCCTGGATCGTCTCGTTGGAGCCGGTACCCGCATTGTTGATCAGGATATCGGCGCCGCCGAATGCCTTCTTGGTGCCGGCGATCACCGCCCCGCAGCCTTCAGCCGTCGCCACATCGGCACCAATCGCCGTGGCGATAATGCCGTAGGCGCTGGCCACCCGCGCCGCCTCGTCATCGGCCCGTGTCTTGTCACGGCCGACCAGTACGAGGTTGACGCCCTCGGCGGCCAGCCCTTCGGCAACCGCCAGCCCGATACCCACAGTGCCGCCCGTAATGATTGCGACCTTGTCGCGCAAACCCAGATCCATTTACTTCGCTACCTTGATTTGCAGTTTCACGTCGGTCGGCCGCGCTTCCACGGCCCGGTCGAAGGCGGCAATCGAATCCTCGAAATCGAAAGTCGCCGAAATCAGCGGCTTCAAATCCACCCGGCCCGAGGCAAACAGCGCGATTGCGCGGTCATATTGATGGGCGTAGCGGAACACGTTCTCGATCCGCAATTCCTTGGTGGACGCAGCCGCGATATCGACAGCCACCGGATCGACCGGCAGGCCGACCACCACGATGGTGCCGCCTGGCCGTGGCAGATCCATGATGGTCTTCCACGCATGGGGCGAGCCCGAGCACTCGAACACCACATCGGCGCCCCAGCCCTCGGTCAGCCGACGAACCTCCTCGACGATGTTCTTGTCGCGGATATTGACCGGAATGACGCCTTGATAACGCGCCGCAATATCGAGCTTGGGCTGCGCCAGATCGGCGACAATCACCCGCGCACAGCCGCCGGCCAGCGCCGCAATCGCCACCATGGTGCCGATCGGCCCGGCGCCGAGCACCACGGCGGTATCGCCGGGCGTGATCCTGGCCTTGGTGGCCGCCTGCATGCCCACGGCGAATGGCTCGACCATCGCGCCTTCGGCAAAGCTCACATTGTCGGGCAGCCTGAAGGTGTAATTGGCCGGATGCACCACTTCGGGCGTCAGCACACCATGGATCGGTGGCGTCGCCCAGAAGCTCACCGCAGGATCGATATTGTACATGCCCAGCCGGCTGGCCCGCGAATTGGGATCGGGAATACCCGGCTCCATGCAGACGCGATCACCGACCTTGAGATGGGTCACGCCCGAACCGACTTCGACAATCGTGCCCGCCGCTTCGTGTCCCAGCACCATGGGCGCATTGACGACGAACGGCCCGATCTTGCCATGGGTATAGTAATGCACATCGGAACCGCAGACGCCGACGGTGTGGATGGTGATCTTGACCATGCCCGGCCCGACCTCCATCGGCAGCTCGATATCGCGCATGGCCAGCTCGTGCTGGCGTTCAAGGACAAGGGCGCGCACTTTGGTCATGGGGATCATCCGTAAATTCTGGCAGGGTTGGCATCGTGACAGGATCTTGTATCCCACCCCACCATTGCCGCGAAGCCGGGAATCTCCGTTCTGGTACCCACTCTTCCGACGATCAAGGTTCGCCACATCCCCCGCGCCGTGAGCGGGGCCGCAATATCGTCGCTGGCCCATTCATCAAGGAAAATGCCTGACGACAGCGCTTTATCTCCAAAATCCCCGGCTTGGTAACCAGTCTGCAAGTGTGCCGGCGTTAGGGCTTGTGCCTAAGGGCTCACACTGGCTGCTTGATGTTCTCCCAACCGACGACGGCGCATTGCTGGCAGTTCTCTACAAGCGTGCTGTTGCCCGTCATCTTGACGATGGTGGTGACGGCCGCGGCGGTGCTGGGATTCACTCTGTGGTCGACCGCCAATATCGATGAGCGCGCCGTGGAGCGGCAAACCAGGATGGTGGCGCATGTGCTCGCGGCCCAGCGCGACCAGGTCAGCCACGACCAGGAAAGCGTCGCCGTCTGGGACGATGCCCTGTTTGCCACCAAGCTGTCGCCCGATCTGGACTGGGTCGATACCAATCTTGGTATCTGGATGCATGATTTCTTCGGTCACAGCCGCTCGGTCGTGCTCGATGGCGGCAATCAGCCCATCTATGTCATGGAAAACGGCGCCGCCGCGCCGGTCGACCATTATGGTCAGGTCGCCGCCGCCGTCGGCCCGCTCGTCATGCGTATCCGGCAATTGATCGCGGCGGGCGGCATGACCCAGTATAATCTGGGCCGGAAAACGGTTCCGCCCGCGGTCGTCGAATTCGCCGTTGTCGACAATATGCCGGCCATCGTCAGCATCATGCCGATCGTTTCCGACACACGGGATCTGGTGCAGGAGCCAGGCAGCGAACCCCTGCTGGCCGATATCCTGTTTCTCGACGGCGCCTTTGCCGAGCGCCTGACTGACCAATATCTGTTCGAAAATGCCCGCTTTTCGCTGACCGACAGCGGCGATCCGGGCAAGGCCGTATACCCTTTGCTCAACAGCGCAGGACGGTTCATCGCCTTTTTCGAGTGGACGCGAGACCGGCCGGGCCAGACCTTGCTGCGTCACACCGCGCCGGCCTTCGCTCTGGCTTTCCTCATCGCCGTCATCGTGGTGTTCCTGCTGCTGCGCCAATTGCGACGCTCATCATCTGCACTTGAGGCGGGCCGCATCCACGCCGAATATCAGGCGGCCCATGACCGGCTGACCGGCCTGCCCAACCGCAGCAGTTTCGACGTGCGGCTGGCACAGACCCTGACGGAACGGCAGACCGCGGGGGCCTATTTGAGCCTGCTGATGCTCGATCTCGACCGTTTCAAGCAGATCAACGACACGCTGGGGCATCAGGCCGGGGACGAGCTGATCCGCACGGTTGGCCAGCGGCTGCGCGCCACCGTGGGCGACGACATGCTGATCGCCCGACTTGGAGGCGACGAGTTCGGCATTCTGGCGGTATCGCGCGAGCGGCAGATCAATGCCATCGCGCTCTCCAACCGCATTATCGACGCTATCGGCCAAGCCTTCGAGCTCAATCATTTCAAGGCTTTCGTCGGCGTCAGTATCGGCATCGTGCACGCGACCGGTGGCAGCGCAGAACCGCACGAGCTGATCCGCAAGGCCGATATCGCGCTCTATGAGGCCAAGTCCGCCGGCCGCAACCGTGCCGTCGTCTACCAGGAGCACATGAACGAGCTGCTGCAGTTGCAGCACACCATCGAGGCCGAACTGCGCGACGCGCTCAAGCAGACAGATCAGCTTTCGGTCGTATTCCAGCCCCTGGTCGACCAGCAGAACCGCAAGGTCACCGGCGCCGAAGCCCTGGCCCGCTGGAACCATCCCAAATACGGCCAGATTTCTCCAGCTCGCTTCATCCCCGTTGCTGAAAACACCGGCCTGATCGAGGTACTGGGCGAATTCGTGCTGCGCCGCGCCTGTGAGCTGGGCGCCAAGGCACCGGGGCGCGACATCGCCGTCAACATCTCGCCGACCCAGTTGCGCAATCCCAAATTCGCCATGCTGGTCTTCGACATCCTGCGCCAGACGGGCATGCGACCGACTGACCTGGAACTGGAAATCACCGAGAGCATCCTGCTCGACGACGAACATATCTCCGCCCAGAATTTGCAGACGCTGCGCGCCTCGGGCATCCATATTGCGCTCGACGATTTTGGCACCGGCTATTCGTCGCTGAGCTATCTCAAGCGTTATCCGGTGGATCGCATCAAGATCGATCGGTCCTTCGTCAATCAATTGGCGCCCGGCCACGTCTCGGTGGCGATTGCCCAGGCCATCGTCACCCTGGCCCATGCCATGGACATCAGCGTCACGGCGGAGGGCGTGGAAACCGCCGAGCAGGCCGATATGCTTGGCATAATGGGCTGCAACACGCTGCAGGGTTTTCTGTTCTCGGCGGCGGTACTGCCGACAAAAATCGAGGAAATCTTCGCAGACCCCGCCAATGCGCTCGACCGCAAGGGCCGCACCAAAGCTGCCTAGGCCATTGCCGCCAGCACACTCTGCAGCCGCTGTTCGCGCTGCCGCAGGCCGGTCTTGCCCCGCCCGGCCGCCTCCCAGAGGGATTGCAGCTTGCCCTCGTCGAAGAGCTTGAACAGGCACGGTGCGATATAGGATTTGCGGCAGATGGTTGGCGTGTTGCGCAGCACGTCCGCAACCTCCCGCGTCACCTGCGCCATCTGTCGGCGGCGGGCCGATATCGAGGTCCCCGTCTCCAGTCGGGCCAAGGCCTCGCCCGCCATCGCGCTGGCATGCAGGGTGCGGAAATCCTTGGCAGAGATATCGACGCCCGCCAATTCGCGCAGATATTCGTTGATCGTACTGGTCCGGATCGGGCGAACTTTGCCATCGGCATCGCGATAGACGAGCAGCCGCTTGCCGCTCAAGGTCTTGATCCGATTGACGGCATCAGCCAGCACCGCATCGGTAACGCAGTAGTCTGCGCGCTTGCCGCCCTTGGCGTCAAAGCCCAGGCAGACTTCGTCGCCATTGATCCGCACATCGCGCGCAAACAGCGTCCCCGCGCCGCGCGTGCCGCTGGTGGCGAGATATTTCTCGCGCCCGACCCGCATGGCGGTACGGTCGATCAGGTCGACCGCAATGGCCAGAGCCAATGCCTTGGAGCCGGTTTCCGCGCCGAGATCAGCCTGCACCTTGCGCCGCAGCCGCGGCAATGCCGAAGTCAGCAAGCCGAGCCGCGCCTGCTTCTTGCCAGTGCGCTTAGCCTCCCAATCGGGGTGATAGATATATTGCGCCCTGCCGGCTTCATCGGTGCCCAGCGCCTGGATATGGGCGCGCGGGTGCACCGCGATATGGACCTTGTCCCAGGCCGGAGGAATTCCGAGTGAGCGAATGCGCGCCTTGTTCTCGGCGTCGGCAATGACCGCGCCGTCTGCCCCAACATAGGAGAACCCCTTGCCCTTGCGCCGCCGCGAGATCGTCAGATCGTCGCGCCCCACTTTGACCAGCCGGACCATGGCGGCCTACGTCGGGTTCGGCTGGGTACCGGTGTAGATGGCATACACAATGCCAAGCAGCACGACGGCCCCGACCAGCGAGAACACCAGCACCCGCAAATTCATCTTGCGCGGGCTGGCCTGACGTACGTCTGTCGTATTCTTGTGCGGATCGTAGGTTTCCATGCCGGGCTCCCGTATTGAACGTGCGTCCTCAACGTGTGCCAAGCCGTCGCGGTTCCAGCTAAGGGCTTGACGGCAAAGGTGGGCGGGTCGACGGTCAAGCACGCAACACGAAGGCCATTCATGACCACTTCCGCCGCACTCACCCGCATGATTATGGCCGGCCAAGGCAAGGCCGAGGCGGATCTGGTGATCAAGAACGTGCGTTTGCTCGATGTCATCACGGGGGCAGTGACCACGACGGACATCGCCATTGTCGATGACCGCATCGTCGGCACGCATGCCGAGTATCACGGCAAGGTGACCATCGACGGCGCCGGTCGCTTCGCCGTGCCGGGCTTCATCGACACGCATCTGCATATCGAATCCTCGCTCGTCACGCCCTATGAGTTCGACCGCTGCGTGCTGCCGCATGGCGTCACCACTGCGATCTGCGACCCGCATGAAATCGCCAATGTGCTGGGCGCCGAGGGCATTCGCTATTTCCTCGACTGCGCCGAGCAGACGGTGATGGATGTGCGCGTGAACCTATCCTCCTGCGTACCGGCCACCGCTTTCGAGACTTCCGGCGCGGCGCTGGAAATTGCCGATCTGGAGCCGTTCCGCGCTCACCCCAAGGTGATCGGGCTCGCGGAAATGATGAACTTCCCCGGCGTGCTGAGCGCCGATCCGGGCATCATCGCCAAGCTGGTGGCGTTTCAGGACGGCCATATCGATGGCCATGCGCCGCTGCTGCTGGGCCAGGCGCTGAACGGTTATCTCGCGGCCGCCATCCGCACCGATCACGAGGCGACGACCGCCGCCGAAGCGCGCGAAAAGCTTGCCAAGGGCATGGCCATCCTGATCCGCGAGGGCTCGGTCTCCAAGGACCTCGCCGCACTGGCCGAAATCCTTGACGAAAACACCTCAAGCTTCGTTGCCCTCTGCACCGATGACCGCAACCCGCTCGATATCGCCGAGGAAGGCCATCTCGATAGCTCGATCCGCCGCCTCATCGCCATGGGACGGCCGCTGCATCACGTTTATCGTGCGGCCTCCCACTCGGCCGCCCGCATTTTCGGCCTGCGCGATCGCGGCCTCGTCGCTCCTGGATGGCGCGCCGATATCGCGCTGCTCGATAGCCTTGAAGATTGCCGCGTTTCCGAGGTGATCGCCGCCGGTCGGCTGGTTCGGCCCGAACTGTTTGCTGCCCGCCTCCCCGTCGCACCAGTCGGCCTGTCGTCGATGAAGGCAACGCCGGTCACGCCCGAGACCTTCGTCACGCCGGCCAAGCCTGGCCAGAACCGCACCACCGTGATCGGGGTCAAGCCCGGCCTGATCCTGACCTTCCGCGAAAGCGCGACCCTTGCCGTGACCGAGCAGGGCCTGCAACCAGATCTCGCCGCCGACGTCATCAAGGTGGCGGTGATCGAGCGCCATGGCCGCAACGGCAATGTTGGGCGCAGCTTCGTCACCGGCTTCGGGCTCAAGCGCGGCGCCATCGCCTCCAGCGTCGGCCATGATAGCCACAATATCACCGTGGTCGGCGCCAGTGACGACGATATGGCGTTGGCGGTGAACCGCCTGATCGAACTGGGCGGTGGCTTCGCCGTCGCCGAGGAGGGCAAGATCACCGCCGAACTGGCGCTGCCGCTGGCAGGGCTGATGAGTCTCGAACCCTTCGAGACCGTGTCCCACGCACTTCATCTGTTGCGCGACGCGGCCAAATCGCTGGGCTGCGTCTTGCCCGAACCTTTCCTGCAGGTGGCGTTCCTCGCCCTACCCGTCATCCCGCATCTCAAGATGACCGATCGCGGGCTGTTCGATGTCGACAAGTTCGACTTCGTGGATTGATCCATGAGCCTGCAAAGCCTTTATCTGGCCTATATCGACAACCTGCCGCCCCGCCTCAACGGGGTGCAGAAGAACCGCAATATCGCGTTGACCATGGACGACGGCATCATCCTGATGACCGATCATTTCGCCCCGCGTACCAAGGACAAGCACCCGACAATCCTGATGCGCCTGCCCTATGGCCGCAGGGGTTTTGGCGGCATTGCCGAGGCCTATGCCGAGCGCGGCTTCAACGTGGTGCTACAGGCCTGCCGCGGCACCGAAAAGTCCGGCGGCGAGTTCGATCCGCTGGTCAACGAGCGCGCCGACGGGTTGGCGACGCTGGAATGGATCAAGGCGCAGCCTTGGTATGACGGCCGCCTGGGCCTGTCCGGCCCCAGCTATCTGGGTTACGCGCAATGGGCCATTTGCGACGCCCTGCCCCCGATTGCCGCCATGGCCACCAAGGTCACCAGCGCCGATTTCCGATCGGTGGTGTTCCCGGCGGGCGCCTTCCACCTCGGGCTCTGGCTCTCGTGGTTGCAAGTAATCGACGGCCTGCGCGAGCGGCCGCTCAAGATGGCCGCCACCATGTTTTCCGGGGGCGTCGAGCGCACGACCGCCAGGGCATCAATGGTGCTGCCGCTGGTTGAGGCTGATATTGCGGCGGTCGGCAAGGTCGTGCCGTTCTGGCGTCGCTGGTTCAAGGAATCCATCGGCAATGATGTGTTCTGGGAGGCGATCGACCATCGCCACCGCCTGACCGCCAGCACGCCACCGGTGCATTTCATGTCCGGCTGGTATGATTTCATGGTCGACCAGTTGCTGTCCGACTATCAGCGCCTCGTCGACGTCGGCCATCAGCCGTACCTCACAGTGGGTACGTGGACCCACATCTCCGACGAGTTGCAGCGAGACAACCTGCGCGAAACCCTGCTGTGGATGCGCGCCAAATTGCTCGGCGACAGTGCCGAACTCCGCGAAAAGCCGGTGCGCATTCACATTTCGGGTCTGGATGAATGGCGCGACTATGATGCCTTCCCGCCTGGGCCGGCGACGCCGCAAACTTGGCACCTGCATCCCGGCGGCGTCCTGGCGATATCTGCGGCAGCGGCGAGCGAACCCGACCGTTACGTCTACGACCCCGCCGATCCGACGCCCAATATCGGCGGCGCCATGTTTGCCTTCACCGGCGCCGGTCCCGTCGACAATGCCAGCCGCGAAAGCCGGGCGGATGTGCTCAGCTACACGTCGGAGCCACTCGACGCGCCGGTGACGATTATCGGCCAAACCAGCGTCACGCTCTACGCGCGCGCCAGCGTGCCCAACGTGGATTTTTTCCTCCGGCTCTGCGACGTGTCGTCGGACGGCGTTTCGACCAATATCTGCGATGGCCTGATCCGCGTGACCCCGACAACGCCCGTCGAGGCCGATGGCACCTGGCGGCTGGACTTCACGCTGCACGCCACCGCCCACACCTTCCTCGCCGGTCATCGCCTGCGCCTGCAAGTCTCATCGGGCGCGCATCCGCGCTATGCTCGCAATCTGGGAACCAACGAGCCAGTCGGCACGGCGACGACGCTGGTCGCCAATGATATCGAGATTTTTCACGATCCCCAGCACCAGACGGCAATCGCGCTGCCGGGCTTCAGCGTCGGCTAGTCCATGTCCTGATCGTCAGCCGTCAAATCGTGGCCTTCCCATTCGCTTTTGGGAATCGGCTCCCCAATTGCAAACGAGAAGTCGGTGACCGATTTCAGATCGGCGGCAACCGCGCAGCGGAACTTGAAGCCATACCACTGCTTTTGGCTGCGGAATGCACCGCCATCCGCGGTGACGCCGTCCGAGGTGACATCCATATCGGCCATCGCATAGGCGACCAGAATATCCGGATCCAGCCTGGGATCGGCGGCATGTATCTGCGCCAGCGCCTCGATATTGCACAGCTGGACTTTCCGCTCGTCCCCGCCCAGCAGCGGCAGCGTCTCGCGGACTTCCCTGCTCGCCGGCTCCGCCAGAACGCTGGCACCGAGCAACTGGGTTGGATGCACCATGCCCGAGGGCGCGACGCTGGTGGGCTGCGCCGGAGGTTGAGGCGTCACTGGCAACGCCTCGGGCGGCGGTTGTGCCACGCTTGCCCTGCTGACCGGAGCGGTCACGATTGCGGGTATTGCGGTGGCCGCCGCATATTGCGCCGCGGTGACGAGATCGATCGCAATGCTGTGCTCGGGCGGCGCGTCGGGCAACGCCCTAGCCTGATGCAACACCAAGGCCAGCAAAATGGCATGCAGCAACGCCGAGGCGACCAACTCCGTCCCGGCGGGCAGGCGCCCGTCGAACCTGGGTAGCGGTAGTTTCATCTCGGCAATGCGCGCAGCCATGCCGCATCGATAGTCCCGGTTGCAGCGCTTTTATGGCAGCTCAGCTCCGCGCCGCTTCACGAGCCTTCACCATGCGGCGGCGTTCATGCAGGATCGGCTCGGTATAGCCGGCCGGCTGGTCGGCCCCGCGCAGCGCGAGATCTAGGGCGGCGTTGAAGGCCACCGACTGGAAATTCTCCGCCATCGAGCGATAGAGCGGATCGCCGGCATTCTGCGCGTCGACCACCGAAGCCATCCGCTCGAAGGTGGCGATCACCTCGTCCTTGCTGACCAGGCCATGGCGCAACCAGTTGGCCACCGCCTGCGAGGAAATCCGGCAGGTGGCGCGATCTTCCATCAGCCCGACATCGTTGATATCCGGCACCTTGGAGCAGCCGATACCCTGCTGCACCCAGCGCACCACATAGCCCAGAATACCCTGGGCATTGTTTTCCAGCTCACGGGTGATTTCATCGCGGCTGAGCGAAAACGGCACCTGGATCGGCATCGAGAACAGCTCGGCCAGGACCGGGGTCGCCTCGTTATGGCGGCGCTGCTGGGCCTCGAACACATCGACCTGATGATAGTGCAGCGCATGCAGGGTCGCGGCAGTTGGGGACGGCACCCAGGCGGTGTTGGCGCCGGCATTGGGATGACCAATCTTGGCGCTCATCATTGCGGCCATGTCATCCGGCCGCGCCCACATGCCCTTGCCGATCTGCGCCCGACCCGACAGGCCGCAGGCCAGTCCGATCAAGACGTTGCGGTCTTCATAGGCCTGGATCCAGCGCTCGGACTTGATCTCGTCCTTGCGCAGCACCGGGCCGGCTTCCATCGAGGTATGGATTTCGTCGCCGGTACGGTCGAGAAAACCGGTATTGATGAAGAACACCCGCTCGCGCGCCGCATGGATGGCGGCCTTGAGGTTGGCCGAGGTGCGGCGTTCCTCGTCCATGATGCCGATCTTGACGGTGAGTGGCTTCAGCCCCAGCATCTTTTCGACCGAGGCGAATATCGCGCAGGCGAAGGCGACTTCCTCGGGGCCGTGCATCTTCGGCTTGACGATATAGACCGCGCCGGTGCGGCTGTTGAGCTTGTCGTGCATGGCGCAGAGCACCGTGACGGCCGCATCCATCAGCCCTTCGCCGATCGGCTTGCCGGCCGCATCGCGCACCGCGTCCGTGGTCATCAAATGCCCAACATTGCGCACCAGCAGCAGGGAACGGCCCTTGAGCACCAGTGGCTTGCCGTCGACGTCCTTGTAGGTCCGGTCGGCCTTGAGCGTGCGGGTGACGGTCTTGCCACTTTTTTCGAAAGTGTCCGCCAGCGTGCCGTTCATCAGGCCCAGCCAGTTGCGGTAGACACCGACCTTATCCTCGGCATCGACGGCGGCGACGGAGTCTTCGCAATCCTGGATCGTGGTCAGTGCGGCTTCGACGATGACATCGCTGAGGCCCGCCTTGTGCATGGCGCCGATGGCGCTAGATGGATCGATCACCAGAACCACATGCAAGCCATGGTGGCGGAGGACAATTTCGCCCTTGTCCTCCGTGCCGCCATAGCCGGCGAAGGCCTCCGCGTCCTTAAGCCGCGTGCGGCCTGCGCTCGTGTCGACCACGAAGTGGCGCCGCTCGCCGTCTTTCTCGACATGATAGAAGGTGACATCGCGATGACTGCCGGTTTCCAGCGGAAACGCTGCATCGAGGAATTCCGCGGCCTTGGCGACCACAGCCTGCCCGCGGGCTGCATTGAAGCCCTTGCCGACCGCCAGATCGCCTTCGCGGCTGATCACGTCGGTGCCGTAGAAGGCATCGTAGAGGCTACCCCAGCGAGCATTGGCAGCGTTTAGCGCGTAGCGAGCATTGTTGACCGGCACCACCAGTTGGGGGCCGCACAGCGCAGTGATTTCCGCATCCAGCCCGGTGGTCTCGATGACAAAATCCGCTGGTTCAGCAACCAGATAGCCAATGTCGCGGAGGAAGAATTCATAGCCCTGAGGGTTATTGACGACCGGACCGTAGCGGCGGTGCCAATCGTCGATCTTGCCCTGGAGGTCGTCGCGCTTGGCCAATAAGGCCGCATTGGTTGGGCCGTGCTCGGCCACCAGGGCCGCAAAGCCGTCCCAGAACTGTTCGGCCGTTACCGGCAGGCCAGGGAGCGCTTCCTTTTCGACGAAATCGACCAATAGCGGGTGCACCGACAGGCCGGCTTTCATCAGGTAATCGCTCATTGCTGCTTCCTTTTTGTGCGGACTGACGAGACTTAAGTCATGCGCTTAAGTGTCACAACCCGCCTAAAGTAGACTTTGCCCTTGCGCCAGCCACATAGACCTCCGCGATCGAGCGGTCATCGCCGAGTGTCTGCAGCAGGAACAGCTCTTCGTAAAGCGCCGTCACAGTTGCCATCCGCAGGGCCATGGCGGGCGTGGCGTTAGCATTGAGCACCACAAGGTCCGCGGCACAGCCGGGTGCGATGGTGCCGATCGACCCCTCCAGCGACAGGGCCCGGGCATTGCCCAGCGTCATCATGTAGAACGAGTTGAACGGCGTCAGCCGCTGCCCGCGCAACTGGGAAATCTTGTAACCCTCGTCCAGCGTGCGCAACATCGAATAACTGGTGCCGCCGCCGATATCGGTGGCAATGCCGATGCGCACGCCGGCCATCATCAATCGTTCGCGATCGAACAGCCCGCTGCCCAGGAACAGGTTGGAGGTCGGGCAGAATACGGCGACGGACCTGGTTTCGGCCAGTACACGCGTTTCGCGGTGGTTGAGGTGAATGCAGTGGCCGATCAGGGTCTTGGGACCGAGGATGCCAAAATCCTCATAGATGCCGGTATAGTCCGCGGCGTCCGGATAGAGCTCCATCGAAAATTTGATCTCGGCGTCGTTTTCGCTGAGGTGGGTTTGCACGTAGCATTCGGGATGTTCGGCCACGAGGGCGCGGGCCATCGCCATCTGCTCGGGCGTAGAGGTGATGGCGAAGCGCGGCGAGATGGCATAGAGCCCGCGCGCCCGGCCATGCCAGCGCGCGATCAGCATCTTTGTGTCGTCATAGCTCGATTGCGCCGTGTCGCAGAGTGCTTCGGGCGCGTTGCGGTCCATCATCACCTTGCCGCCGACCATCAGCATGTTGCGCTTTTCGGCCTCAGCGAAATAGGCGTCGACGCTACGCGGATGGCTGGAGCAATAGGCCACAGCGGTGGTCGTACCGTTGCGGATCAGCTCATCGTAAAACGCCGAGGCGACCGAGCCGGCATGGCCCTGCTGGCTGAACTTTTGCTCCTCGACGAAGGTGTAGCTGTTGAGCCATTCCAGCAGCGAACCCGCATAGGAGGCAATCATCTGGCTCTGCACGTAGTGCAGATGTGTGTCGATGAAGCCGGGCAGGATCAGGTGGGGACGATGGTCGATGACCTGTGCGTCGCCGATGTCGATGGCGGAAAAGTCCTCCAGCGCCACGATTTTGCCATCGGCAATCACCACGGCGCCGTCTTCGAGATAGCGATAGCTTGCCGCGTCATCGAGCCCTTGCGGCTCCGACACGAAGGTCAGCACCCGCCCGCGCAGGATCGTCCGCATCATAGCGCGGAGCCTTCGCGATACCACTCCACCAGCAGCGCGCGTTCCTCGGGCGTGATTTCGCTGACATTGCCCGGGGGCATGGCATGCGCATAGCCGGCCTGGATGGCAATGTCCTTGGCGTGGTTGGCGATGGCGATGTCATTGTCGAGGATGACGTTCTTGGGCGCCTCGTAGATGCCGTCCCAGGCCGGTTCCGCCGTATGGCACATGGCGCAGCGGGTCTGCACAGTCAGGCTGGCTTGCTTGAAATGGGCGGCGGCCATGAACGGTTCCGCCGCCCGCGAGGCGACCAGATCTCCCGCCGAGCCCGGAATTTTCGGCCCGGTCGACAGCCAGGCAATCAGCAGGAACAGCACCACGGCGACGAGCCACGTCCAGTGCGGATTGCCTTTGCGCGCATGGCGGGTGTTGAAATAATGCCGGATCACCACGCCGACGAGGAAGATCAGGCTGGCAATGATCCAGTTCCACTGCGTGGCGAAGGCCAGCGGATAGTGACTAGAGAGCATGAAGAAGATCACCGGCAGCGTCAGGTAATTGTTGTGCAGGCTGCGCTGCTTGGCGATCTTGCCGTATTTGGCGTCGGGCACGCGGCCCGCTTTGAGATCGGCCACCACGATGGTCTGGTTGGGGATGATGATCATCGCCACGTTCGCCGCCATGATCGTAGCGGTGAACACGCCCATATGCAGCATGGCCGCGCGGCCGGTGAACAGTTGGGTATAGCCCCATGCCATCGCCGTCAGGATAGCGAACAACACCAGCATCAGCCCGTTCTGGCTCTGACCGATGGGCGATTTGCAAAGGCGGTTATAGACCACCCAGCCGAGCAGAATCGAGCCGATGGAAATCAGGATGCCCGCCCATTGCGGTACGTCCAGCACGTTGCGGTCGATCAGGTAAATGTCCGCGCCGACGTAATAGATCAGCGCCAGGAGCCAAAAGCCCGACAGCCAGGTGGCGTAGCTTTCCCATTTGAACCAGGTCAGGTGCTCGGGCAAAAAGTCTGGTGCCACCAGGTATTTCTGGATGTGGTAGAAGCCGCCGCCATGCACCTGCCACTCTTCGCCATGCGCCAGGGGCGGCAGGCTCGGGGTCTTGCGCAGGCCCAGATCGAGCGCGATGAAATAGAATGATGAGCCGATCCAGGCGATGGCGGTGATGACATGGGTCCACCGCACCGCAAAGCTCAGCCACTCATAAAGTATGACGAAATCGCCCATCGCCGCCCGCCTAGTTACATGCCGAGGGTAAGCGACAAACGCCGCTCGTGAAAAGAGGCGGGACAAAGCCCGCCCCTCTCCAATTTACATAGCTTAGGATCAGACTGGCTGTTCGACGCCTTCGACGTACCAGTCCATGCTCAGCAGCTCGGCATCGGTCATCGCGACGCCAGCGGCGACGCGCTCGGTGCCGGTATTGTCCTTGATCGGGCCGGTGAAGATCTTGAACGAGCCATCGATCTGACCGGTGCGGATTTTCTCGGCATCGGCAACGACGTCGGCCGGAATCTTCTTGTTGTAGGCGCCCATCTGAACGACCTCTTCCTTGAGGCCTTCCCACGTGTCGCCTGCGGTCCAGGTGCCGGCAATCACCGCCTTGGCGGAATTGACGTAATGCGGGCCCCAATGATCGATGATCGCGGTCAACTGGGCTTCGGGAGCGAAGGCGCTCATATCGGCGCCCTGGCCGAAGCCGCCGACGATGCCGCGTTCCTGCGCGACCTGGAGGGCAGCGGGACCATCGGTGTGCTGGGCGATGATGTCGACGCCCTGGTCGATCAGCGCGCGGGCGGCATCGCCTTCCTTGGCAGGGTCGTTCCAGGTCGAGATATAGACCGGCTTGACGGTGAAGGCGGGATTGATGCGACGGCCCGACAGCGCCAGAGCGTTGATGCCCATGACGACTTCGGGGATCGGAAAGGAGCCGATATAGGCGGCCTTGCCGGTCTTGGACAGGTGGCCGGCAATGGTGCCGCAGACGGCGCGGCCCTCATAGAAGCGCGCATTGTAGAGGCCGACATTGTCTGCCTTCATATAGCCGGTAGCATGCTCAAACTTTACGTCCGGGAATTCGGCTGCGACCTTGATGACCGCGTCGCCGAAGCCGAAGCTGGTGGCGAAAATCAGCTTGTTGCCCTGCTGGGCCAGTTCGCGCAGCACGCGCTCGCAATCGGGGCCTTCAGGCACATTTTCCACATAGGTGGTCTCGACGGCATCGCCGAGCGCGTCCTGCAGGAAGATGCGGCCCTGGTTGTGGCCATAGTTATAGCCATTGTCGTTGATGGTGCCGACATAGATGAAGCCGACTTTAAGCTTCTCCTGGGCAAAGGCGGTGCCCCCGAGCAAAGGCAGTGCGGCGGCGGCGCCACCGATCTTGAGAATGTCGCGGCGGGATAGGGTCATGTGTCTCTCCTGAATGACTTTTCTTGGTTGATCGAGAAGCATTGAGGCCCCTCAATTGGCAGGCATGAACGGCTTGCCGAGGCAGGCCGGAGCATTGGTGGAGGCGTCGCGCCGGAGCGAAATCAGCACCAGTACGACGATGGTGGCGAGGTAAGGCAGAGCGGCCCACAACTCGGATGGAATGATCGCCAGGACACCGCCGCCGGCCTTGGCATAAAGCTCCATGGTCATGACGAGGCCGAACAGATAGGCGCCCGCCAGCAGGCGAAGCGGCCGCCAGGAGGCGAACACCACCAGCGCCACCGCGATCCAGCCGCGGCCGGCAGTCATGCTTTCGGCCCATTGCGGGGTGAGCAGCAGCGGGAAACAGGCCCCCGCAATGCCCGCCATGGCGCCGCCGAAGACGACCGCGGCGTAGCGCACACCGACCACCGAATAACCGATGGAATGGGCGGAATGATCGTTCTCGCCGACGGCGCGCAGGATCAGGCCGGTGCGGGTACGCTTGAGGAACCACCATATGGCGGCCACCATGATGAACGAAAAATAGACGGGGAATGAATAGCCGAACAGCACTCGCCAGAACGGATCGCGGGCAAGCATATCAGGGAACAGCGGCGCCATCAGCGCGATGGGTTTGGCCGAGTACGGCGCCCCAGCCAGAGCCGAAAGGCCGGTGCCGAAAATCGTCAGCGCCAAGCCGGTTGCGGTCTGATTGGCCGAGAGGCTGAGCGTGAGAAACGCGAAGATCAGCGATACCGCCGCGCCGGCAAAGGCGCCGCAGAGCAGGGCCAGATAGGGATTGCCGGTATAGAACTGCGCCACGAACCCGGCGATGGCGCCGACCAGCATCATGCCTTCGACGCCCAGATTGAGCACGCCGCTTTTTTCGGCGACGAGTTCACCCAGCGCGGCGATCAGGATCGGCGTCGCTGCCCCGACCAGGGTAACGATGATGGGGATGAGCATCTCCATCATATGGCTCCCGCTTGCGTCGTGACGACACGGCGGATGCGATAGCGCACCAGGATATCCCCGGCCAGCAGGAAGAACAGCACCATGGCCTGGAAGATGCCGGTGGCGGCATCGGGCAGCTTGATGGTGGTTTGCGCCACTTCGCCGCCAACGAAGGTGATGGCCAGCACAATGCCGGCGAAAATTACCCCGAGCGGATTGAGGCGGCCGAGAAAGGCCACGATGATGGCGGTGAAGCCATAGCCGGTAGCAAAGCCCGGCACCATGCGCTGGAACGGCCCGGCAACTTCGAGCACGCCCGCGAGGCCGGCGAGACCGCCGCTGACCAGCATGGCGAGCCAGATGGTCTTGTTCTCGGAAAACCCGCCATAGCGCGCGGCATGGGGCGCGGCGCCCACGACGCGCATGCGATAGCCGAACACCGAGCGCGACATGATGAACCACGCAACCAAGGCGACGACGATGGCGATAGGCACGCCCAGATGGACGATGGTGTGGGGGATGACGGTCGGCAGTTGTGCCGAGGCGGCAAACCGCCGCGTCTGCGGAAATCCGATGCCCATCGGGTCCTTCCACACGGTGCGGATCAGATAATAGATCAGCTGGATCGACGCATAGGTCAGCATCAGGCTGGTCAGGATTTCATTGACGTTGAGGCGCGTCTTGAGCAGCGCGGGTATGGCCGCATAGAGCGCGCCACCGACCACGCCGGCCAGGATCATCAGCGGCAGGATCCATGGGCCGCTCATGGTGTAGGTGGCAAGCGCCACCCAGGTGCCAGCCAGTGCGCCAACCACGAACTGCCCTTCGGCGCCGATATTCCACACGTTGGCGCGGTAGGCGATGGACAGGCCCGTGCCGATGATGATGAGCGGCGCAGCCTTGATGCCGAGGTCCTGCCATTTATAGGCATTGGTCAGCGGCGTCAGGAACACTTCGCGCACCGCGCCGATGCCGTCATAGCCGATCAGCGAGAAGATGATGGCGCCCACGATCATGGTCAGGATCACCGCGCCGACCGGCGTGGCATAGAGCATGAAGCGGCTGGGTTCAGCGCGTTTTTCAAGCCGGAATTGCATCATGCGCCTCGCTGGTTCCGTGCACACCACCCATCAGCAGGCCAATCTCTTCCACCGATATTTCACCGACCTTTTGCGCCTGCGACAATTGCCCGGCATTGATCACCGCCAGCGTGTCGCATAGCGCCAGAAGCTCATCGAGGTCCTGGCTGATGACGACGATGGCCGAGCCCTCGGCCGCGAGATCCACCAGTGCCTGATGGATGGCGGCGGCGGCGCCCGCATCGACGCCCCAGGTCGGCTGGCTGACCACCAGCACGGTGGGACGCTGCAGGATTTCGCGACCCATGATGAATTTTTGCAGATTGCCGCCCGAGAGCGAGCCTGCGGTGGACCCGGGCCCCAGCGCCTTCACGGCAAAATCGGCGATCACTTTGCCGGTATAGGTCTTGGCCGCGCCTGAATTGATCAGCCCGAGCATGACCATGTGGAGCCGGTTGCGGGCGGTCAGGATGGAATTATCTGAAAGACTGAAATCGCCCACTGCGGCATGGCCATTACGCTCCTCCGGCACGGCACAGAGGCCGTGCTTGCGCCGGCCGGTGGTGTCGAGCAGGCCGAGTGGGAAACCATCAATGGTGATGGCATCCTTGTCCTCGCCCAGAACTTCGCCAGAGAGCGCATCGAGCAAGGCGTTCTGGCCATTGCCAGCGACGCCGGCAATGCCGAAAATTTCGCCGGCCTTGACGGTGAAGCTGACGCCATCGACTGGAACATCGAAATGGCCGGACTTTTTGGTCGAAAGGCGTGAGACGACGAGCTTAGGGGCGCCCATGGTGCGGCCCGGCGCACGCACGATATCCTTGAGTCCGGCGCCGATCATCTTCTCGGCCATGGAGCGCGAGGTTTCGGCTTTCGGATCGCAGGTATCGACCAGCTTGCCGCCGCGCAGAATGGTTGCCGTATCGCACAAGGCTTTGATTTCATGCAGCTTGTGGGAAATGTAGAGGATGGAGCAGCCGCCGGCCGCAAGCTTGCGCAACACGTCGAACAATTGCTCGACTTCCTGCGGCGTCAGCACCGACGTGGGCTCGTCCATGATCAGCAGTTTCGGATCGAGCAGCAGCGCGCGCACGATTTCGATGCGTTGGCGCTCGCCCACCGACAGCGTCGCGACGGTGCGGTGCGGATCAAGCAGCAGGCCATATTGGGTCATCACCGCGCGAATGCGCGCTTCAAGCTCGCGGGCGGGAATTTTGGCATCCATGCCCAGGGCGATGTTTTCCAGCACGGTCAGGGCTTCGAACAGCGAAAAGTGCTGGAACACCATGCCGATACCCAGCGCGCGGGCGGCTTTGGGATTGGCGATGACAGTGCGCTGGCCGTCCCAGACGATTTCGCCGGCATCGGGCTGCATGATGCCGTAGATCATCTTGACCAGCGTGGATTTGCCCGCGCCGTTTTCGCCCAAGAGCGCGTGGATTTCGCCGGGCTTTACCGAAAAACTGACATTGTCGTTGGCGAGGACGCCGGGGAACCGCTTGGTGATGCCGATGAGTTCAAGCCGATGCGGCATACTAGCGTCCATGTATGGCCCCCAGTTTCCTGGTGCCTTGCGCCTGCACAGATCGAGCTTCCCGGCGGCCAATGTGGACCATAATTTCCGCCGCCGCCAGTGCTGCAATCACCTCGGGCCGTTTATCCCCAAGGCCATGGTTACCGATGGGCAGGACCAGCCGGTCGAGCGCCGCTTCGTCACCGCCCTCGGCGCGATACCACGAGGCAAACCGCGCCCGTTTGGTGCGCGAGCCGACCATGCCCACATAGGGACTATCGAAGCGTTTGAGGGCTTCGAAGGCGATCATGAAATCCAGCGCATGGTCGTGGGTGAGGATGACATAGGCGCTGCCTTGGGGGGCGTTGCGCACGACGGCTTCCGGCATGGGCACGGCGCGAGCATCGACATTGGCGGGCAGGCCGATCAGTTCGTCGGTGCGGGTATCGATGACGTGGGTGTGGACTGGCAGCAGCGCCAGCATGCGGGCCAGCGCGCCACCGACATTGCCGGCGCCGAAGATATAAACGTGCGTCTGGGCGGCATCTTCCGCGGCGATGCGCGCGGCAAGCTCATCGCGCAGGGCAGAATCAGCATAGCGCAGGCTGACGCCGACGCGACCGCCGCAGCACTGGCCGATTTCGGGGCCGAGAGGAACGTCCATCGCGTCGGTCGCCTGACCATTGGCGATCAGGCGGCGGGCGTGGTCGATAACCATATATTCAAGAGCGCCACCGCCGATGGTGCCGAAGATGGTGGACGGCCCGACCAGCATGAAGGTGCCTTGTTCGCGGGGGCTGGAGCCGCGGACGGAAGTGAGTTCGGCGGCGATGGCGTCGGGGTTTTGGGCGAGGAAAGTGGTGAGTGCTGGGGTGCGCAGGGTCATGGGGTCTGCCCGCCGACTACCGCGCAGGTGGCGAGATACCCCCACCCTTGATCCCTCCCCACAAGGGGGAGGGAGACGATGGAACCGGGAGGGTCGAGGCTTGCGCCTCCCTCCCCCTTGTGGGGAGGGAATGAGGGTGGGGGTGATGTCGAGATGACCACCATCCTCAACCCCGCGCCTCCCTCTTCAATCGCTCGCAGCCCATCAACACCCGTTCCGGGGTCACCGGCATATCTAGCCGGGGCGCGATTTTGTAATCGGCGACGCTGGCCACGGCCATGGAGAGCGCTTCGACAACGGAATAGCCGAGCACCAAGGGCGGCTCGCCGACCGCCTTGGAGCGGCCGATCGCCGGCTTCTTGTTGACGCTCCATTCGGCCAGCCGAACGTTGAAAATCGGCGGCACGTCGGAGGCCAGGGGAATTTTGTAGGTCGAGGGCGCGTGCGTGCGCAATTGCCCCTTTTGGTCCCAGACCAGCTCTTCGGTGGTCAGCCAGCCCATGCCCTGAATGAACCCGCCTTCGACCTGGCCGATATCGATGGCAGGGTTGAGCGAGCGGCCAACATCCTCCAGCACATCGCAGCGATCGACCAGATATTCACCGGTCAAGGTATCGATGGTGACCTCGGACGCGGCGGCGCCATAGGCAAAGTAATAGAACGGATGGCCACGGCCGGTGGCGCGGTCCCAGTGAATTTCCGGAGTTTTGTAGAAGCCGGCCGCGCTGAGTTGTACGCGGTTCATCCAGCAGGAGGTCGCCAGTTCCGCAAATGGCACGAACTGCTCCCCGGCGCGAATGCCGCCAGCCTCCCAATGCACGTCCTCGGGCGCGACCTCGTGGATGAATGCGGCATGGGCCGTCATCCGGGCCTTGATCTGGTTGGCGCCATCCAGCGCCGCCATGCCATTGAGATCAGTGCCCGACGAAGCGGCAGTCGCCGAGGTATTAGGCACCTTGCCGGTATTGGTCGCCATGATGTGCACATGCTCGACCGGAACGCCGAAGGCATCCGCCACCACTTGCGCGACCTTGATATGGAGCCCCTGCCCCATCTCGGTGCCGCCGTGGCTGAGATGGATCGAGCCGTCGCGATAGACATGCACCAGGGCGCCGGCCTGGTTATGCCAGGTGGCGGTGAAGGAAATGCCGAACTTGACCGGCACCATGGCAATGCCCTTCTTGAGCACGGTGCTGGCGCGGTTGAACTCAAGGATTGCAGCGCGGCGCTTCTGGTAGTCCGAGCTTTCTTCCAGCTCGGCGATCACCCGATGGATGACGTTGTCCTCCACGACCTGATGATAGGGCGTGATGTTGTTGGTGTCGGTCCCGTAGAAGTTGATCTTGCGAATCTCGAGCGGGTCCTTGCCGAGCGCATAGGCAATGTCCTCGATCCAGCGTTCCGCCCCGATGATCCCCTGCGGCCCGCCGAAGCCACGAAAGGCCGTGTTCGAGACGGTATTGGTCATCAGCGGCAGCGAGTTTACCCGCACAGCCGGATACCAATAGGCATTGTCGGCGTGGAACAGCGCGCGGTCGGTCACTGGGCCGCTAAGATCAGCGCTGTAGCCGGAGCGGGCGGCGTAGGTTGCCGTCACCGCCTGGATCTTGCCATCGTCGTTGTAGCCGACATCGTAGTCGACGACGAAGTCGTGGCGCTTGCCGGTGATCTGGAAATCGTCGTCGCGATCGGGCCGGATCTTGATGGCGCAGTTGAGCTTCTTGGCTGCGATGGCGGCAACCGCCGCGAACAGGTTGCCCTGGGTTTCCTTGCCGCCAAAGCCCCCGCCCATGCGGCGCATGTTCACCGTGACGGCGGCGTGGGGAATGCCCATGACCTGCGCGACCATCACCTGGATTTCGGTCGGGTGCTGGGTGGAGCAGTGAATGGTGATTTCGTCGTCTTCGCCGGGAATGGCCAGGGCTGCCTGGCTTTCCAGGTAGAAATGCTCTTGCCCCCCGACCCGGACGCGACCCTTGACCCGCCGTTGCGACACGGCAAATCCCGCATCGACGTCGCCACGTTCGAGCGTGAGCGGCTCAGTCACGAGCTTCCCACCGGCCGCAATGGCAGCGTCGACATCGGTGAAGAAAGGCAGTTCGGCGTATTCGATCTTGACCAGTTTGGCCGCCCGCCGTGCTTCCTCGCGTGTGCGGCCGATCACGGCGAACAGCGGCTGGCCCCAGGTGACGACGCGATCGGTGGCGAAGACCGGCTCATCATGCTTGTGCACGGAGCTGATATCGTTTTCGGCCGGCACGTCCGCGGCGGTCAGTACCGCGACCACGCCTGGCGCGCGGCGCACGGCATCGAGGTCCATGGATACGATATAGGCATGCGGCTTGGTCGACAGCCCTAGATAGGCGTGGAGCGTGCCCTCGGGTTCGACTAGATCGTCGATATAGTCGGCGCGTCCGGCGACCTGTTTGGCGGCGGAGTCGTGCTTGACCGAGGCATGAAGCGGTGAGGTCAGGATGGGAGCCTGTTTGTTCATACCGCCTCCCGCATCAGTCGCTGATCCTGGCCGGTGGTTTGCAGGAAAAACCGGCGCAACAGGTTTTGCGCGGCCAGCAGGCGATACTCGGCGCTGGCGCGCATATCGGTGAGCGGCTGATAATCCTGGGCAAATGCAGGGATTGCTGCATCAATGGTATCAAGCGTCCATGGCTTGCCGACGAGGGCGGCTTCGACAGCCTTGGCGCGCTTGGGCGTTGCGGCCATGCCACCGAAGGCGATGCGCACCATGCCGACAGTGCCAGCATCGTTGACAAAGACTCGGAAGGCGCCGCAGAGGGCCGAAATATCCTCCTCGCGGCGCTTGGAAAGCTTGTAGGTGGCGAATTGTTCGCCGGCCGGCAGATGCGGGATGGTGACGCTTTCGACGAACTCGCCGGGCTGGCGGTCCTGCTTGCCATAAGCGAGGAAATAGTCTTCCAGCTTGATTTCGCGCCGATGCTGGCCACGGCGCAGGTGCAGCTTGGCACCAAGCGCGATCAGCGGCGGCGGGGTGTCGCCGATGGGAGAACCATTGGCGATATTGCCGCCGATCGTGCCCATATTGCGGATTTGCTCGCCGGCGATGCGATCCCACAGTTCGGCCAGTTGCGGGAAATACGTGGTCAGTGTCGGCAGCGCCTCGGAATAGGAGACGCCTGCATAAAAGCGCAGCTCGCTATCGTTCTCGGCGATGCGCTTGAGCTCTTGCAGATGGCCGATGAAGATCACCGGGCTGATATCGCGCATGAATTTGGTGACCCATAGCCCCACATCGGTCGCGCCCGCGATGATGGTGGCTTTGGGATTGGCCTCATAGAAAGCAGCGAAATCGTCGAGGCTGGCGGGAATGATGATGCTGTCGCCGATTTGCACGCGCGAACCATCGTTCAGCGCCACAATGCGGGCCTTGAGCGCGATGCGCTCCGCACGCAACGGATCAGCCTCGGGCGCGCCATAGGACGAGATCGCCTTGGCGGCGCGGATGATGGGGGAGTAGCCGGTGCAGCGACAGAGATTGCCCTGCAGGGCCTTTTCGATGGCGGGCTGGGCCGGATGGGGATCGCGCATCCACAGGCCATAGAGCGACATGACGATGCCCGGCGTGCAGAAGCCGCACTGGCTGCCGTGGTGATCCACCATGGCCTGCTGCACCGGATGCAGCGTGCCATCCTTGGCGGCGAGGTGTTCGACGGTTACGACGTGGGTGCCGTGCAGGCTGCCGACGAAGCGGATGCAGGCGGTGACCGAATCATAGATGATTTCGTCGCCCAAGAGGCGCCCGACCAGCACGGTGCAGGCCCCGCAATCGCCTTCGGCACAGCCTTCCTTGGAGCCGCGCAGGCGTTTGGTCAGGCGTAGATAATCGAGCAGCGTCGCGTCGGCCGCCACGTCGGTGAGGGCGATTTCCTCGTCATTGAGGATGAAGCGGACGGCGTGGCTGATCGCGACCATCTAGCTCCCCCGATACGTCGAATAAGCGAAGGGGCTGACCAGCAGCGGCACGTGATAATGGCTGTCGGCGCTGATCTCGAAGCGCACCGGGACCACGTCGAGGAACGGGTTCTCCAGCTCGACGCCGAGACGCTCGAAATACTGCCCGACATGGAAATGGATTTCGTAGATGCCATGCTGGAACTGGTCTTCATCCAGCAAAGGCTGGTCCACGCGGCCATCGGCATTGGTATAGCCTTCGCTGATGTGATGGGTGTGATCCCCATGCACGAACAGCAAATCCAGCCGCATGCCGCGGGCAGGTTTGCCGTGCATGGTATCGAGTACGTGGGTTGTCAGGCGTCCTGAACCCGCCATTCGCTGCTTTCCGTCTATGGTCCCCAACAGCGAGACTATCGCAATTGACGGGGACGCCAAGGGGGTGTTCGCCTAATTTTTACCAGATGGTCCATTTTTGTGCATCTTGCCGTGGCGACCCCAACGCGTAGACTTGGCGCGAACTGCAAGCGAGACAAAAAATGCGTTATCCCCGCGACATGGTTGGCTATGGCCCTAACCCACCGCAGGCCAACTGGCCCGGCGGCGCCCACGTGGCCGTGCAATTCGTGCTGAACTACGAAGAGGGCGGGGAAAACAATATCCTGCATGGCGATTCGGGGTCCGAAGCGTTCCTCGCCGACGTGGTGGGAGCGGCGCCGTGGCCCGGGCAGCGGCATTGGAACATCGAGTCGATGTACGAATACGGCGCCCGCGCGGGATTTTGGCGGCTGCACCGGCTGTTCACCGAGCGGAAACTGCCGCTGACCATTTACGGTGTCGCCACGGCGCTGATGCGCGCGCCCAACCAGTTGGCGGCGATGCAGGAGGCCGGCTGGGAAATTGCCAGCCACGGCTACAAATGGGTCGAACACAAGGACATGCCGCCCGAAGTGGAGCGTGAGCAGATTGCCGAGGCAGTTCGGCTGCACGCTATCGCAACGGGGTCGCGCCCCACCGGTTGGTATACGGGCCGCTGTTCGCTCAACACAGTAGATCTAGTGTCGGAGGAAGGCGGGTTCGAATATGTGTCGGACACCTATGACGACGACCTGCCCTATTGGCGCGTTCATCACGGCCGCCCGCAACTGATCATCCCCTATACGCTCAGCGCCAACGACATGCGCTTCGTCACAGCGTCGGGCTTCAGCAATGGTGAGGACTACTTCCAGTTCCTCAAGGACAGCTTCGATTGCCTCTATGCCGAGGGCAAGGCGGGCAGTCCCAAGATGATGTCCATCGGGCTGCATTGCCGTCTGGTCGGCCAGCCGGGCCGCATGATGGGCTTGCAGAAATTCCTCGATTACATCGCCGGGCACGATAAGGTGTGGGTGCCCACCCGCATCGATATCGCGCGCCATTGGGCCAGGGAGCATCCCTATCAGGCGCCGGCGCTGGTCCCCTCGCAGCTCGAAAAAGCCGAATTCGTGGACATGTTCGGCTCGATTTTCGAGCATTCGCACTGGATCGCCGAGCGCGCCTGGAGCGGTGAGCTGGGACCATCCAACGACACCGCCATCGGCCTGCATTTCGCGCTGCGCACGCAATTCCGCTTGGCCAGCACCGAGGAACGCTTCGCCGTGCTGCGCGCCCATCCGGACCTCGCCGGCAAGCTGGCCGCCGCCAAGAGGCTGACCGAGGCCTCAGCCGCCGAGCAGGCCTCAGCGGGGCTCGATGCGCTGACCGACGACGAGCGCGAGGCATTTACCCGCCTCAACACGGCCTATGTGGAGAAATTCGGTTTCCCGTTCATCATCGCGGTCAAGGACAACACCAAGGCGTCGATCCTGGCAGCGTTCGAGACGCGGTTGGGCAATGACGCGGAACAGGAATTCGTCACCGCCTGCGCGCAGGTGGAGCGGATCGCACTACTACGGGTGCAGGGATTATTGGGGTAATTTTCGCCCACGCGCGCTCACTCCGGCGCGAGCCGGGGTGACAGCCGAGGCACGAGCGGGCTTCAGCCGAAAAACGCGGCGCTGTCCTTGGCTTCGCCATCGTCGCCGTCCTCGATCAGGCCGAAGACGAAGGCAAAGATGGCAAGCCATGGCAGGTGGTGTTTCACCCAACTGTGCGGCGCGAATTCATGATGGGTCTGGTACTCATACATACCATTATCATGCCAGCCAAATCTTACGGATTCGGTAACGCTAACGGACACTTAATCGCCGTCGCCGTCCGCCTCACCAGGCATCGGGCCGGCGCACCATGTGCACGATGCCAGCCGGATTGAAGAACCATCCGCCCGCAAAACCCTCCGGCAATTGTTCGATGGCGTCGTCGCGTATCATGCCAGCGGCCGACAGATGCTGCGCCGTGGCGCCAAAATCGGGCGTGAACAGTTCCAGCCAGACTTCGGCCCGGGAATAGCCGGCGGCCTTGTCGATCCAGAGCCGGTTGGAGCCATAGACAAAGCCCATTTCCTCGGGTCGTTCGGCGACCCGGTTGAGCTTGAGCACATCACGATAGAAGGCCACCGTAGCGTCGTATTGATGGGCGGGCACCTTCATCGCGATATTGATGCCGCCACTGATTTCCGTATCCATCGGCTTTCTTCCGAACCTATTTGTAAAATCCCGCACGCAGATTGATGCCGTGCTCGGTATAGGCTTTGAGCGCGCACAACATGCCGGTCCAGCCTTCGCAATTGCCAAAAGACGCCTTGAGCGAGGCGGCGTTTTCATGCCAGCCGGCTTCCGAGATGCGCACCAGAGTGCGCCCGTCATCCAGCGCCTCGAAACTCATGGTGGTGGTCGTCTGGTAGGTTGGTCCGCCATCCGACGCTGCGTCCCAGTGCAGCACGATTTCCTTATCCTTGACCACGCGCTCAACCCTCACCGGAAAGGCACCGGGGAAATCCGCGAAGTCCCAGGTGACCGTGGCGCCGCTTTCCAGCCGCCCCACCGCGCCACCGGTGGTGAAATAACCGGACAATTGCTTGGGATCGGCCACCGCCTCGAACACCTCGGAAACCGGCTTGGCGATGCGGCCGCTCACGCTGAATTCATAGGCCATTTTCATCTCCTCTTCTTGACTGCCATCAGCATATGTTATAGATTTATAACATGTCAACCGAAGACGAAAACGATGCGACTTTCAAGGCACTGAGCCACCGCTCGCGCCGTCATGTGCTGGACTTGCTCAAGAGCGAGCCGCGCACGACCGGCATGCTGTGCGAGCTGCTGCCGGAGCTGGATCGCTGCACGGTGATGCAGCATCTCAATGTGCTGGAGGCGGCCGGGCTGATCGTGGTGGAGCGCCGTGGCCGCGAACGCTGGAACCACCTCGATGCGCTGCCGATCCACGCCATCCACGAGCGCTGGATCGGTCCCTACGCCGCCTATGCGAGCAGCATGTTGAGCAAGCTCAAGCGCCTGGTGGAAACCCCGAACTAGTTCAGGTTTGGCCTTGGCCTCAAGCCACTGAAGGCCCTAGTGTTGGGGAAAGATTCCCGGACCCGAAGAGCAATGGCCAATCCCTTCTACGCAACCCCCAGCGCTGGCCTGCCGCCGCAGACTGCGCTCCATGCCGGGCGCGCCGTGTTCACCGAGGCCTATGCGGTTATCCCGCATGGCGTCATGCGCGACATCGTCACCAGCTATCTGCCCCATTGGACGCAAACGCGGGCCTGGGTCATCGCGCGGCCGCTATCGGGGTTTTCCGAGACCTTTTCGCAATACATCATGGAAGTGTCCCCCGGCGGCGGCAGCGCGCAGCCGGAGCCGGACCAGAGTGCCGAAGGCGTGCTCTTCGTGGTCGATGGGCAGGTCAGCCTGACCGTGGACGGCGCAGCGCATTTGCTCAAGCCCGGCGGCTATGCCTTCTTGCCGCCCGGCTGCGTCTGGTCGTTGTTCAACAAGGGCACCGAGCCAGTGAAATTTCACTGGGTGCGCAAGCGCTATGAGGCGGTCGAGGGCATCGAGATGCCACCCGCCTTCGTGACCAATGAGCAGGATCAGCCGATCCGCTGGATGCCGGGCACCGACGATCGCTGGGGCACCACCCGCTTTGTCGATCCGCAGGACGTACGCCACGACATGCACGTCAATATCGTGACCCTCGAGCCCGGCGCCTCGATCCCCTTCGAGGAAACTCACGTCATGGAGCACGGGCTCTATGTGCTGGAGGGCAAGGCAGTCTACCGGCTCAACCGCGACTGGGTCGAGGTCGAGGCCGGCGACTTCATGTGGCTGCGCGCCTTCTGCCCGCAGGCCTGCTATGCGGGCGGGCCGGGCCGGTTCCGTTACCTGCTTTACAAGGACGTCAACCGCCATATGAAGCTGGGCGGCGTTCTCAAGTGAGTACCATTTTGATCGAGCCACTGACCGCGCAAGCTTTCGCTCCGTTCGGGCAGGTCATCGAAATGGCGGGCGCCAACCATTATCCGATCAATGGCGGCATGACCGAGCGCTATCACGATCTCGCCCGGGTCGAGCTTGGTGGCGTGCATGCACGACCGCTGATCTCGATCTTTCGCGGCCAGCCTTATGAATTGCCGCTGACCCTTAAGCTGGTCGAGCGGCATCCCCTGGGTAGTCAGGCATTCTATCCGCTGTCGGACCGCCCGTTCCTAGTGGTCGCGGCGGAGGATGTGTCGGGCGTACCCGCTACGCCACGGGCGTTTCTCACCGGGCCGGGCCAGGGCGTCAATATTGCGATGAACACTTGGCACGGGGTTTTGACGGCGCTGGAAGCGGCTTCAGATTTCCTGGTTGTGGACCGTGGCGGCGATGGCAACAACCTCGAAGAATACAGTTTTCCGATGCCCTACCTCGTCCGGCGCGCTTGAGCGCCTTTACCTTGCGCGGTGAATATTCGGTCGCGTCTCTCGAAAACCTGGGCACTTTGCTCTAGTTTGGGCGTTCTCCGAAGACGGACGGCGGCAGGAGTGAGCCATGTTTTCGCGTAAACTCTGGACGATTGGCGCAATACTGCTGGCAATCATCGTAACCGCGGGTCCGACCTTGGCGGCCGATCAGATCACCTTTACCGGCGACGTCACCTATCGCGAACGGATCGCCCTGCCCCCTGACGCCGACCTGACCGTTACGCTGGTATCGGTCGACGCGGACGGCGTGCCCCATGCCATCGGCGCCACCGCGCCGATCGAAGCCAGAGGCCAGGTGCCGCTGCACTTCGTGCTCAATGTGCGCAGCGATGCCATCACCGATGAGCCGACCTATGGCCTGATCGCCGAAATTCGGGCTAGCGGCGTTCCACTGTTCCGTAACCGGGATCCGGTGCCGGTCGATCCCGCGCTGCCGCTGCCGACGATGATCATCGTCAATTTCGATCCCCAGCCACCACCACCCGCGCCCGGGTCGGTGCCGGTCAACGGCGAACTCGAAGTCACCCCGGCCTTGTTCGACACCATCTGGCAGGTCCGCAACATCAATGGACATGCGGTGCATGAAGCGACCGAGGTGTCGCTCTCCATCGCGTCGGACCGTCGCGCCGGCGGCAATGGCGGCTGCAACAGCTATTTCACCGAGGCCATGTTCGATGGCCCCGCCTTGCGGTTCGGCCCGGTCGCGGGCACGCGCATGGCCTGCGACATGCCGGTCATGCGGCAGGAAGCCGACTATTTTGCCGCGCTGGAAGCCACCGCCAGCTATGAGCTGGCAGACCACACACTGTATCTGCTCGATGCCGAAGGAAATCCGGTTGTGCGGCTGGTACGGCAATAGGGAACCAGATGGACACCGCATCACTGATTTCGCGGCTGCTCGACGTCATCGAAACCGATATCGCGCCGGTAACCCGCAAGGGCGTGGCGCGCGGCAACAAACTGTTCGGGGCGGCCATCCTGCGCAAGTCCGACCTGTCGGTGGCGGTGGCAGAAACCAATAACGAAATCGAAAACCCCCTCTGGCATGGCGAAATGCATGCCATTAAGCGCTTCTTTGAGCTGCCCGGGGATAAGCGGCCCGATGTGAAGGACTGCCTGTTCCTCGCCACGCACGAGCCCTGCTCGTTATGCCTGTCGGGGATCACCTGGTCGGGGTTCGACAATTTCTACTATCTGTTCAGCCACGAGGACAGCCGCGACAGCTTTGCGATCCCCTATGACATCCAGATCCTAAAGGCGGTCTATGCCGTGGCGGACCCCGAGACCGGCTCGGTTTCGCCTGATCGGCCGCTCTACAACCGGGCCAATCAATATTGGACCAGCCACAATATCGTGCAGATGATCGCCGGCCTCGACCGCGGTCATAAGGAGGAACTGGTGGCCCGCGTCGACGACCTCAACGCGCTCTATGCCGACCTGTCCGCGGCCTATCAGCAGGACAAGGGCAGCAAGGGCATTCCGCTGGCGTAGCGCTTATTCGTGCAGCGTGATCGGCGCCGTCACGGCGCTGCCGGGGCTTTCGGCCAGCGAAGCGGCGAAGGTCAGCATGCTCATGGCCAGCACGAACAGCACGGTAAGAAAAACTTGCGTCACTTGGATATCCCCCAGTTTAGCGATGAGCGACATCGATGCTGATGGCGGCCTTCAGCTTGAAGGCGCCGGCCTGGCTTTGCTCCGGCACGACTCCGGCGAAGAACAGGTTGAAAATGAGCCCGATCAGGGCTGTGAACAGCATCGGCGGCATTTGATTTCGGTCTCGAATTGCGGTGTTGACGCCGTGATAGCGCCCGCCATTTGAATGGCCCGCCAATGCCGCATTTATCTTTCGTTCATTTGTCCCGCCTGGCGCATGGCTGCCATGGGCGAACCATTGTGCCGTTGGGACGTTGAGCGTGCAGAGTTCGGCTAACCAAAGGCCTAATCCATGTCCAACATCGATCATGCTGCCGCGGCCCACGTCGCGGCGACCCGCTTGGCAATCTTCACCGACTTCGACGGCACCCTGGTGGAAATCGCCGATACGCCTGACGACATCGATGTTCCCGATTCTTTGCCTCGAGCACTCGAACGCGCGGCGCGGGAACTCGACAGCGCCTTTGCGGTGCTGACCGGGCGCGAAATCGAGGACATCGACCGCTACTTGTCGCCCCTAATCCTGCCGGTGGCGGGAGCACACGGTACTCAACGCCGTCGCGCAGACGGTACGGTGGAAGGCCCTGATACCGCGTCCACCATCGGCGCCGAGGAAATTGCCCATGCGGTCGAGCCGTTGGTGCAGGCCCATGCGGGCCTCTTGATGGAGGCCAAGGATGGCGCGGTCGCGCTGCATTTCCGCCAGGCGCCGGAGCTTGAGGCCATGTGCCGCCTGGCCATGGAGGAGGCCATCGGCGGCGTCCCGGACTTCACCCTTGTGCCCGGCAAGATGGTATTCGAAGCCCGGCCGCGTGGGGTGACCAAGGGCTCGGCGCTGCGCGCCTTCATGACCGAGGAGCCGTTTATCGGCCGTACGCCCATCTTCATCGGCGACGACACCACCGACGAGGATGGCTTCATCGCCGCCCAGGAACTGGGTGGCATCGGCATCAAGCTGGGCGATGGCGAAACTGCCGCACGGATGCGTATCGCCAATGTGGCCTCGGTCCACGCGCTGCTGCGTGGGCTTGGCGACATCGCGGCGCGCGACCGGCTCGCCGAAGAACAGACGCATTAGGTTCGCTTGGGGGCAAGCATGAATAGGCTGATTATCGTTTCGAACCGCACGCCGGGACGCGACCCGGCGGCGGGGGGCTTGGCCGTCGCCCTGCGCAAGACCTTGGCCGAACGCGAGGGCTTCTGGTTTGGCTGGTCGGGCAAGCTGACGGAAAAACCATCGGTTGATGCCGTGTTCGAGGACATTGACGGGCTCAGCGTCGGCAAGATCGACCTGACCCGCGAAGATCACCACGCCTATTATGCGGGCTTTTCCAACTCGATCCTGTGGCCGAGTTTTCACCTGCGGCTCGACCTCGCGACCATTGAGGCGCCCTGGTACGAAGCCTATCGGCGGGTAAACACACAATTCGCGAAGGCACTGCTGCCGCATTTGCAGCCCGACGACGTGATCTGGGTGCACGATTATCACCTGATCCCGCTGGCGACCGAACTGCGTCATCTGGGCGCCCGCAACCGGATCGGCTTTTATCTGCACATCCCCTTCCCCACGACCGATGCGCTCTATGCTATCCCGCACCACAATGAGCTGATGCGCGACCTGTCGCGCTACAATCTCGTTGGACTGCAGGCCCAGCGCGATGTGGCGGCGTTCAACGATTTCGCCGATCACCAATCGCCGTCCTCGCTCGCGGATGGTCCGCTTGAGGCTGTGGACTTTTCCCAGACCGAAATCGCGGTCTTCCCGATCGGTTCCGATCCCGACGCCTTTGCCAAGCTGTCCACCAGCCCGGCGGCGAACAAGATGGTCAAGCGCATGCAGCGGGCGATGGACGATCAGCGCCTGATCCTGGGTGTAGACCGGCTCGACTATTCCAAGGGCCTGCCGCAGCGCGTCGAAGCCTATGAGAAGTTGTTGGCCAACAATCCTCAATTCCGGCGGCTGGTGCATTTGCTGCAGGTGGCGCCGCCGTCGCGCGACAGCATCAAGGAATATCAGGAGACCAGCGATACGCTGGACGCCATGTGCGGCCACGTCATGGGGCGCTTCGCCGAACCCGACTGGGCGCCGCTGACCTATGTGAAGCGCGCGTATGGGCAACCGAGCCTGGCGGGGCTGTACCGGCTTGCGCGGGTGGGGTTGGTGACGCCGCTGCGCGATGGGATGAATCTCGTAGCGCACGAATATGTCGCCTCGCAGAACCCGGTCGATCCGGGTGTCCTGGTGCTGTCGCGTTTTGCCGGGGCGGCCGAGATTTTTCCCGAGGCCCTGCTGGTCAATCCCTTCGATACCGATGAAACCGCCGAAGCCCTGCGGCTGGCGCTGGAAATGGGGCTCGATGAACGCCAGGAGCGCTGGCATGCACTGATGGACGCGGCGCGCCTCTACAGTGTGGACAATTGGGCGTCGAGCTATCTGGCGCGGCTGAGCCCGGATGCGCAACAGGGCTCGGGACCGTTGCGGGATGTTTTGTATCTCGCCTCGGTTGCTTAAGCTACGCCCAGACGGCCCTTCCGCGAAGGGAGATAGGGAGCGGATGTCCCATCGCCCTTCCCGGTGGGTGTGGCATATCTTGGCCTGACCCCTACGCCGTCACCCAGGGACTGCCCGAGGCCCCGAGCAGCGTCACCAGCAATGCGTTCATCGGCGTCGGAATGCCGTGCTGCTTGCCCAGCCGCACGATGACGCCGTTGCGGGCATCGATCTCCATTTGATGCCCTGCAAGGCGATCGGCATGGATTGAGCCGGCAGACGAGCCTTCAGGAGCGTTGCGGAAACGCTCGATGGCGTCGTCGATGACGCTGGCGGGGACTTGGGCGCCCTCGGCGCGACCGACCGTAGCGCATTCTTCGAGCAGTCCCCGCATGATCGCCTCCAGCTCTTCGCTCCAGACCGGGCCAGTAGCCCGCAAGGTCAGGGCGGGAACGATGGTCCCGCAATTGCCGGTTAGCTTGATCCAGATTTGCGAGACGAAGTCGGCGTCGGCCGTTGCGGCAACTTTCGTATTGGCGAATAGAGCGACGAAATCCTCACCATTGCGGCCCGCCGGCACGGACATGAAGCCGTCGCGATGTTGCACGATGCGGCCCGGCGCACTGCGCGCGGCGGGCAGGTTAATCATCACCGGGACGATCCGTTCGGCGGGGACGAGATGGGCGAAGAGCTTGACGTGCTCGACGCCATTCTGGACGATGGCGACGCGGGTATGGGGGCCAACCAGCCGGTCCAGCCAGACCTTTGTGGCCTCCACGTCATAGGTCTTGGTGCAGACCAGCACCCAATCCATGGCCACCGCATCGGCCGGGTCGGTCAGCACCAGCGGCGATGCGGTCAACGTGCCGTCGGGGGTCTCCACATGCAGACCGGAAAAAGGCGTGCGGGCGCAGAGCGTGATGCTGAGTGCAGGGTCCTGGGCCAGCCATGCGGCGAGAGTGCCGCCGATGGCACCGGGTCCGATTATCGCAACGCTGGTCATGCTGGCTCCGAAAACAGAAAGGGCGGCAATAATGCCGCCCTTCTTAGTCGATGAGGATAACTTAGGCTACGCGACCGCGCTGGCGATCGGCATTGGAGCGGCCATTATCGCGGGCCGCATCCTTCTGGGTCTTGCCCCAGCGCTGCTTTGGCTTGGCGGCTGGCTTGGCGCCAATGGGCTTGCCGGTTTCCAGATCGCGGCGCACGCGATTGACCTGAGAATCAGGCAGCGCAGCGCGCGGCGCCTCGGCGGCAGGACGGGTGCGAGCGGGCTTCGGCGGCGCTTCCTTGCCAAATTCGGCGAAGGGGCGACGTTCGGCAGGCGCGCGACGGTCGGCTGGCGGGGCGGCCTTGGGGTTACGCGAATTGCGCGGACCCGGACGGCCCGAGGCCGGCTTGTAGGCCGAACGCGGCGCTTCGATCACGCCCGTGCTGTTGGCGAGGCTCAGGTCACCCGTATAGGGCAAGGTGCGGCGGATCAGGCGTTCCACGTCTCGCAGCTTGCCGCGCTCGGTGCCGTCACACAGCGTGATGGCAATGCCCGAAGCGCCATTGCGGCCGGTACGACCAATGCGGTGGACATAGTTTTCCGGATCGTCGGGCAACTCGTAGTTGACCACGTGGGTGATGCCGGGAACGTCGATGCCGCGCGCCGCGATATCGGTGGCGACGAGGATGCGCACGTCACCCGACGCAAAGCCCTTGAGCGCGCCCTGACGGGCGTTCTGGGACTTGTTGCCGTGGATGGCCGAGGCCTTGTGACCGTCGATTTCGAGGTTCTTGGCAACGCGATCGGCGCCGTGCTTGGTGCGGGCGAAAATGATGACCCGCTCCATGCCTTCCTTTTCGTCGGCCAGCAGCTCATTGAGCACGCCACGCTTGGCCTTGGCGCCGGACAGGATCACGCGCTGGTCGATCTTGACCACGGTGGAGCCGGCAACCTGGGCATCGACGCGAACGGGATCGCTCAGCAGCGTCTTGGCGAGGTCAGCCACTTCAGGGGCCATGGTGGCCGAGAACAGCATGGTCTGGCGCTTCATGCCGATGGCCTTGACGATGTGACGCACCGGGGCGATGAAGCCCATGTCGAGCATGCGGTCGGCTTCGTCGAGCACCAGCCAGCGGGTTTCGCCGAGCTTGATCTTGCCGTCGTCCATCAAATCCTTGAGGCGGCCTGGGGTGGCGACAACAATGTCGACGCCCTTGGCGATGCGCTGAACCTGATGGTAGCGCGACACGCCGCCGAGCACGAGCACGGTGGACAGGCCCATCTTGGAGCCGGCGAACTTGCGGATGGCCTCGTCGATCTGGACAGCCAGTTCGCGCGTCGGGGCAAGAATGAGAGCGCGGGTGGTCATCGGCCGCGGACGGCCGGTGAGGGTGAGCAGGCCAGCCAGGATCGGCAGGCCGAAGGCTGCGGTCTTGCCGGAGCCGGTCTGGGCAATGCCCATGAGATCCTTGCCGGCCAGCAGGTGCGGAATGGCCTGGGACTGGATCTTGGTCGGCTCGGTAAAGCCGTTCGCCGTGAGGCTATCGGTGAGCATTGACGGCAGGCCGAGGGAGATAAAATCGGACAAAGTGTATTCTTTCGGTTCGTGCGTCACATGACGCGTGTCCTGCGCGCAGAACCAAAGCAGCGCACAGAACGCCAGCGGCTGAGCCGGTGGCGGTTACAACAGGGGCATCGGCGATAAAAAGGGAGATATCGCGCGGGTGCTGGCTCAAGCCTGAAGCATGCTTCAGGTTGACTTCGCCGCTCACCGCTTAGGTCGATAAGAAGAGAAGTCCGTCACATCAGGCTGGCACCATCGGGACCCTTACGGTCCCATGTGCCGGTGACGATGGGGGTGATATGGGCGAAGACGGTTGAAATAGCAAGTTTAATCGGGATCGGGTGGCGCATGGGAGGTGTGCGTGCAGATGGTTCGGACAGGCCAGAACGCCCGCACAGCCCGAAGGGCTCACGGTTTTGCAAGGACTGCGGCATGCGGCGAGACGCGCCTCATGGTTTTGGTAGTAAGCGAGACAGCGTCTCGCCGCATGCGATGGGGTTTCTGGCCGCCCGAACGTGGCCTCCATTGTTTCAGGAGACGAACGTCGCACTGGCCCAGGGATCGCGCGACCGCATTCCCCTCCCACCAAACTCCCCACGGCCGTTCGTCGCGAACCCGCAGCCATTGTGGAGATATCGGGGGTGAGGATAGCGCGGGTTTTGGGGGTGTGGAGAAGGGGGATAAGGGCAAAAATTCGGGGCAAGGGATGCTCACACCGCACTCGGCCTTCCCGCGGGCTTGACCCGCGGGGCACTGTCAGGTCGCACTGAATTCGGTAGGGTGGCGAGAGGCCCGCGGGTCAAGCCCGCGGGAAGGGCGGTGGGGGACTAGATCGAGGCCAGCCATGTGGCGCGGAGTGGCGTTGGTTTCAGCTGGCTCCACTCTCGCGGAGATTTCCCCCCACCCTGGCCAGCCGTTCGGGCATGGCCCTCATGGCCTTCTTGTCTCAAATCGCTCCACTGGAGCGATTTGCCCTTCGGGACGCCGCGAAGCCCCTCAAGGGGGAGGGGACGATGGAGCCGAGGGGTCGGTGGCCCGGATGCAGGCCAAAGATCACATCGGCGGGACAACGCCCTTGGTGCCGACGACTACGGTTTTGGCGGAAATGGTGCCGTCAGCGGCCACCTGGGAGGGGATGAACACCACCGCCCCGGGCACCAGGTCCGCCTTGGTCGCGGGGGCGAACGTGACGATTGGCGTGACTTCGGGAATGTCGATGGTTTTCTCGTTGCCCTGGTAGGTGACCTTGACGGAGTGGCCATCGTCAGAGGTGACCACGTTGGCGACGGTCGCGTTGGTCATGGTGCTGCCCGGCTGCAAGTCCCAGACGGAGCTGCCCTCTCCGGCGCCCTTCAGCGCGGCGGGGAAAATCAGCACCTCCAGCGCGCCGTCGCTGCCGTCGGCATTGGGCAGCGAGGCAATGCCCACATAGTCCCCGGTCTTGATATCGGCGGCTGAGGCAGCCGCAACGCTCGATATCGCCCAGCCCTCGGGCAGCACGATGGTCTTGTCCTGGCCCTCGCGGGTCTTGATGACAAGGGTCGAGCCCTCAAAACTCGTGATCGTGCCGCGCAACCGCACGCTTTCGGCGGCCTGTGCCGCCACGTTGAAGGAAACGATAGCCGTGCTCGCCAGCGCCAGCAGGCCAATGGCCTGGGAAATGCTTGCCAATTTCATGATGTCATCCTCGTTCGATCGCTGTGGCCGAGACTCTATCCCCCTCGGCGAGGGCGCGGAAAAAACACTTGTTGATGGAACCAGACGCCGAGTGCTCGCAGCTAAATCCCGCCATACCAATCGTAGCCGGTGTCTTCCCAATAGCCGCCCTTGCCCTTGCCGAAGGGCGAGAGGTCATCGACCAGCTCTATGGTGTGCAGGTATTTCGGCTGCTTGTAGCCCAGCGCCCGCTCGATGCGGAGGCGGATGGGCGCACCATTGGAGACCGGCAGCACTGCGTCGTTGAGCCCGTAGCTCAGGATCGATTGAGGATGATAGGCGTCGATCAGGTCAGAGCTGGTATAGTAGATGATGTCGCCCGACAGCGTCTTCTGGATATTGTCGTAGCAGTGATAGACGGCGAATTTTGCCTGCGGCTTGACCTTGGCCATATCCAGGATCGGTCCGAGCGGCGTGCCGGTCCATTTGGCGATGCAGCTCCAGCCCTCGACGCAATCGTGGCGGGTGATCTGGCTGCGGGCTGGCATATTGCGCAGTTCGTCGAGCGAGAAGCTGACTTCCTGCTCCACCATGCCGGTCACCTTAAGCTTGTAATCGGCGAAATTATTGGCCTTGAGGGCGAGATAATCCGGCGTGGTCGGATCGGTCGAACCATTGGGGCGCTGGCCTTGGCGGATTTCGCTGGGTGCATATTCGCGTGCCAGCGTTTGCGCGCCGATCAGGCGGCGCTGCACCTGATAAGTCATCACATTGGCCTGTTCGAGGATTTTGCGAACCTGCCCGTCGCGCTCGCCCACAAAGTCGAACTGATCGCAACCCGCCAGGATCAGCGATGAAGCAGCAGTGGCGCCGAGGCCGAGGAGGCCGCGCCGGGTGAGCTGGATGCCGCTCATGGCTTGTCTCCTTCATTGATTGGGGTGCCGGGACTGGCGCGATACCAGCCGGTAATCATCGAGCGCAGTTCGTTAAACGGGTTGGCGATGAGCACCATGATGATGTGGACGACGAAGAACAGCACCAACAGGCTCATGGTGACGAAGTGGATTGTACGCGCGGTCTGGCGGCCCTGGAAAATATCCAGCAGCCATGGGAACGCGGAATCCATTCCCGGCGACATGGTCAGCCCGGTAGCGATAATCAGCGGGAACAGGATGAAGAACACCCCGAAATAGGCCACCTTCTGCAGCGGCGTATAGGAGCGGCCGTGGTGAAACCGCAGCGTGGCGTGATCGACGATGTCCTTGGGCAGACCGGTGACGTCCTTAGGCTTGACGATGATGTCGCGCCAGATGTGGCGGTTGAAAAAGCTGGCGAGAAACCAGACGAAGATCGCGGCGACAAAAACCCATCCGAAGAAGAAATGCACCACCCGGCCGGTGCCGAGATCACGATAGGACGGAATCGTCGCGGCGCCCGGAAAGCCCTGGAATTGCGGACGGTCTGCCGAACCGCTCATGCCGAATACGCCGGTGGTATCGAACTGGTGGCCCAGCACCGTGGTGCGGCCGCGCGGGCCGGCATCGGTATTGACCGCCGACATCGACAGCACTGCATTATCGAATTCGAAGCCCGATTGCTGGCCGACATAGAGCGAAGGGTGGGCATTGAAAATTTGCAAGCCGCTGAGCAGCAGGAAGAACAGGCTGATCGCCCAGATCCAGTGGGTGACGCGGGTCCAGATCGATTGGCGATAGATCAGCGGGCCCTTGATGGCCGGCACTGCCGTCTGCTCGCTCATGATATTTTCCCCTCGGACGCGCCGGCCGCTCCACGCCGCCGTCCAGGAAGGAACGGTATAGCGCGGCGCGGCCGGCGGATATCACTTAAATGTTACTTCTTGACTGGCGCCATTGCATCAGCGGGTGCCATCGCATCAGCCGCAGGGGCCATAGCGTCGGCAGGCTTCATTGCATCGGCCGGGGCCATCGCGTCGCCATTATGCATAGCGTGGCAAGCTTCCATCGCGGCCTTGTCGGTGCCGGCCTTGTCGAGGCAGGCCTTGAGTTCTTCGGGGGTCATCGGTGCCATCGCGGCGCCGGGCGCCATGGCATCTGCGGGAGCCATTGCGTCGGCGGCCGGGGCCATAGCGCCGGCAGCGGGTGCCATGGCGTCTTCGGCAAAGGCGGCAGGCGCGGCGGAGAGGGCCATCAGCAGGGCCAGGGTGGGGAGCGAGGCGATGTGGAGATTGAAGCGCATGATTGTTTTCCTGATCTCGACCACGCCCCTTTGACGTGGATCATGCTCTCCATTCGCGGCTCGCACATCAGCGGTTACCCGCACACGCGCTCGTGATCGAAAAATATCGCCATGGCCTTTTGCATGAACGCCGATGTAACCTTTGCGCAGGTGAGGACGAATGGCAGGCTGATGGTCGAGACGGACACCATAGAAACGCGGTTGCGAGCGCTGATGCTCGCAGCGCTGGATGGCGATGCCGCGGCCTATCGCACGCTGCTGGCCGAATTGAGCCGGCACCTGCGACCCTATTTCACCCGGCGGCTGCACGCCGCCCACTCATCCCACGCGGAGGATCTGGTGCAAGAGACTTTGCTGGCGGTCCATACACGCCGCATGACCTATGACCGCGACCGGCCGTTCACGGCCTGGCTGCATGCGGTTGCGCACCACAAATTCGTCGACCACATCCGCCGCCACGCCATTCGCCCCACCGTGCAGCTCGATGACGACGCGCCGATTTTCGCGCGCGACGAGAGCGAAGACACGGCGGCGCGCATGGATATCGAGACCGTTTTGCAAACGGTGTCGCCACGCACCGGCGCACTAATCCGGCAGGTCAGGGTCGAGGGCGCGTCCATTGCCGAGGCCGCCAAGACGGTCGGCATGACCGAAACCGCCGCCAAGGTGTCGATCCATCGCGGGCTCAAGGCCCTTACCGCCCGCTTTTCGGGAGGCCGCGATGACCGATGATCTGATCGCCAGATTGAGCATGGACCTGCGCCCGGTGCGGCGCGGCGTGATGTGGCAATTGCTGATCGGCGCGCTGGTTGCCGGCGGCATCGTCGCGGCGATCGCCATGTATATGATGCTGGGCCTGCGCGAGGACATCGCCACGGCGCCCACCACCATGATGTTCTGGACCAAGTCTTTTTACACGTTTGCCCTGGCGGTATTGGGATTCTGCGCCACCATCGTGCTGGCGCGCCCCGATGGAAGAACGCGCTGGCCCTGGATTGTCGCGCTTGGGCTGGCTGTGCTGCTGGGCGTGGGCGCGGTAGCGCAACTGATGATCATGCCGGCGGACCAGACCATGCACCTGGTCGTGGGTGGCTCGTCGCTGGTTTGCCCGTGGTACATTGTAGGCTTGTCGCTGCCGGTCCTTGCCGGCGTGATGCTGGTGCTGCGCCGCATGGCGCCGGCCAATGCAACGCTTGCCGGCTTCGCTGCCGGCCTCTTCGCCGGCGGCGCCGGGGCCTGGGTCTATTCGTTCCACTGCGGCGAAAACGGCATGATGTTCCTCATGCTCTGGTACACGCTGGGCATTCTGGTGGTTGCCGCCCTCGGCGCGCTGATCGGCCGTTTCGCGCTACGCTGGTAGTTCTTCGCGGGCGGCCCAATTCAGCCCCCGCCGCAGGATGGTCGCCATTTCGGGCACCTCGAATTCCCTGACCTGATGGCCCAGCGTCGAGTGAAACACCCTCCCCTGCCCGTGGCGGCGCTTCCATACCACCGGCATGATCACGCCCTCGATCCAGGGCGCGTGCTCGCCCGAAAATGTCGTCGTCGCCAACACCTCGTTGGAGGGGTCGACATGCATGTAATATTGCTCGGACGTGTAGGGGAAGCTCTTGAGGCCGGCCATGATCGGGTCGTCTGGCCTGGTGATATCGACGGTGTAATCGACGATATTGCCGGGGTGCTGCACCCACTGCCCGCCCACCATGAACTGGTAGTCGACCGCATCACGGAAGGCGTCGCTCATGCCGCCATGATGGCCCGCCAAGCCGACGCCGTTTTGCACGGCGCGGGTCAGGTTCTCGACCTCGTCCTTCTGAATCGTGCCCATGGAAAAGATCGGAATGATCAGCGACAGATCATGGATCGAGGGGTCGGCGAAGGCCGACGTTTCGGTGGCCATGCGCACGGAAAACCCGTCTTCGTGCAGCCAGCGGCGGTAGATCGCCGCGCATTCTTCGGGGTCATGCCCCGCCCAGCCACCATAAACGATCAATGCACTGCGCATGCCCAAATCCCCGCAAATCAACGCGGCGGAGCTTATCGCAAAGTGGCGGTTTTGGAACCCGAGGCGTTATTCGTGGGCAATCGGCCGCAACTGGAACAGAGTGACTGGCGCGTGTTGGGCGAAGGCCCAGCCGCGCAGCACCACGAAATTGAGCCCCGAAGTCAGGGCGATCACCAGCGTGGCGGCGACCACCGAAGTCATGCCCAAAAGGCCATAGACCACGAAGGAGAACAGCGTCACCAGCGCCACTGCCATCAACTGCACGCCGATATAGCGAGGCAGCGCATGGCTGTGCGGCAGCTCGGACTGGAAGGAAAAGCGGCGATGGGCGAGATAGACCGGCCCAATCAGTGCCGTATAGCACAGCGCGTTGACCCAGGAGCTTTCGGCCCCCGTCACCTGGCTGGCAAGGCTCGACAGCGCCACAAACCCCGCTGCGCCTGCTGCGCCGATGGCGACGAAAGCCGCCAACTGGCCCATGACCGAAGGCCCTTCGACCGGCATCGGCGTGGGATTCGGCATCATGCTGAACAAGGCTGCGCTCACGACATTTCCCCACACACCAAGCCATCGATGCAGCTATCCTAGGCAGGCGCACTTGCCGCAATGCTTACGGTTGCATGGCCAGGATGCAATGTTGGTCGCGATGGTTGAGAAAGGCTGAACTGGCGGTTGACCCGGAGCCGCGGATTTTGACCGGCCGGTCCACTTTCCCATGTCATAAATTACTGGTTAACTCATGCCTCGTCGCGGCCCCGTGGCCGATGCTTGCCGAAGGACTTCACGACATAAAACCAAAAGGATGACAGGGATGAAAAAATTACTCCTCGGCGCCACGGCGCTGACCATGATGGCCGGCTTTTCCGGCGCGGCTTACGCCGATTTCACGCTCAATATCCTGCACATCAACGATTTCCACTCGCGCTTCGACCCCATTACCGGCACCGACAGCGACTGCAATGCAGAAACCGACGCCAAGGGCGAATGCTTTGGCGGCATCGCGCGGCTGAAGACCGAAATCGACGCCAAGCGCGCGCAATTCAAGGATGGCAATTCCCTGCTGATCTCGGCCGGCGACAACTTTCAGGGCTCGCTCTACTACACCACCTACAAATCCAAGGTTGTCTCGGACTTCTTCAACCAGATGGGCTTTGACGTCGTTGCCACTGGCAACCACGAATTCGACGACGGCCCGGCCGAATTCTCCAAATTCATCGCTGCGGCCAAATTCCCCATCATCGGCGGTAATTTCGACGTTTCCCGTTCGCCCGACCTGCGCGGCAAGATCAAGGGCTCGATCGTCCTCGAGGTTGGCGGGCAAAAGATCGGCATCATCGGCGCGACCACTGAAGACACCCCCGACATTTCCTCGCCCGGCGACGATGTCGAGTTCACCGACGTGATCCAGTATGTGCGCGGCGCATCCGAAGCGCTCGATGCTGCCGGCGTCGACAAGATCATCCTACTCAGCCATATCGGCTATCCGATGGACCAGCAGGTCGCGGCGGCTTTGCCGCTGGTCGACGTGATCGTGGGCGGGCATACCCATACGCTGCTGTCCAACACCGACGAGAAGGCCGCTGGCCCCTACCCCACCATGGTCAAAAATCCCGATGGGGTCGAAGTGCCGATCGTGACGGCCAACCAGTATGGCAAATATCTGGGCGATATCGCGGTGACCTGGGATGACAACGGCGTCGTCACCAAGGCCGAGGGCGCCCCGTTCCTGATCGACGCCTCGGTCAAGGGCGATACCGATTTCGCCACGCAGTTGACCGCTTTGGCCGGCCCGATCAAGGAAGCCATGGGCGTCGTCATCGGCAGCGCCACGGCTGCCATCGACGGCTCGCGCGAAACCTGCCGGGCGCAGGAATGCGCCATGGGTAACCTCTTGGCCGATGCCATCCTCGACCGCGCAAGCGGCCAGGGCGCGACCATCGCCTTCCAGAATGGCGGCGGCGTGCGCGCCTCGATTGATGCGGGCGACATCACCAAGGGCGAAGTCATCACCGTGCTGCCGTTCTCCAACACATTGGCAACAGTGCAGGTTTCGGGCGCCGACGTTATCGAAGCGCTGGAAAACGGCGTCAGCGACGTCGAAAACGGTGCGGGGCGCTTCGCCCAGGTGGCGGGGCTGAAATATTCGTTCAGCCTGGCAAAGCCGGCCGGTGAACGCGTCAGCGACGTCATGGTGCTCGTCGGCGGCGACGCATGGGCGCCGATCGACGAGGACGCCACCTATACCGTGGTCACCAACAACTACGTTCGTGGCGGCGGCGACGGCTATGGCACCTTTGCCGAAGGCGAAAACGCCTATGACTTCGGCCCGCCGCTGGAAGAAGTCGTTGCCGACTATATCGCCAAGCAGGGCGGCAGCTACACGCCCCATGTCGACGGGCGGATTACCGAGATCAAGTGATCGGTGGATTGACCTGCACTGCCGAGGGCGCCCAGTGGGCGCCCTTTTTGTTGGGGCTATCGCGCCAGCCAGGCCGAATACGGCCCGATGCCGAAGGCGTCATCCGCCGCCTCATCCAGTATGGCAATGAACTCGATGGAATGGCCGTCCGGGTCGGCGAAATATTGCGAGACGGCCGGCATCCAGCTCAAGACCACCGGCTCGGATGACGGCTCGCCGTGAAAGCCGAGCGGCGCGACGCCATGTGCCTGCAGGGCTGCGGCCGAGGCCAGAACGCCCGCGACGGTCATGCGAAGGGCGATGTGCAGGTGCATGCGCAATGGACCGCTGCCGGTCTCCCACAGGCCCAGCATGCTGGTTTTCTTGTCGTTGATCCAGAAGAAGGCGATGCGGCGCTCGGCGAACGTCTTGGCGAGTTCGAGGCCGACAACGTCGCGGTAGAAGGCAATCGAGCGGGTAAGATCGGCGACGGTGAGGTGAGTTTCGTAGAGCCCATCGATATGGGGCATGCTGGTCGTCATCTGTCGTCCCTTTCCAAGAGTTGGATGCGGGTCTACAACCTCAACATTACTTGAGGTCAAGAGCGGCGATGGCGAAAGAATTGACGGTTGGGCAGGTGGCGGAGCGGGCCGGCGTGGCGGTGTCGGCGCTACATTTTTACGAAGCCAAGGGGCTGATCCAAAGCCACCGCACGGCCGGCAACCAGCGACGCTATGGCATGGATGTGCTGCGGCGGATCGCGATCATCCGCGTGGCGCAAGAATTGGGGATTTCACTGGCCGAAGTCGGCACAGCGTTCGCTGGCCTGCCCGAGGGGCGGCCGCTATCGCGCGAGGATTGGGAGGCGATGTCCAGGCGCTGGGCGGCGGGGCTGGACGCGCGGATTGCGCAATTACAACGCCTGCGTAGCGGCATGGCCGACTGCATCGGCTGCGGCTGCCTGTCGATCGACCGCTGCGGCTTGTTGAACTGGGAGGACAAGCTGGCGGCGCATGGTCCGGGCCCGCGCCGCCTGCTCGGCGATGTCGATTAGGTCCGGCGGGCGAGCTGGTTCCAGCCGAGCAGGATGATCACCGCGCCCACAATGGCGCCGATGAAATTGGCGCCATCAGTGGGCCCATACCAGCCGACCCGCTGCCCCAGCCAGGTGGCGACCACGGCGCCCACAATGCCGAGCACGGTGGTGAGAATGAAGCCGCGCGGATGATGATTGCCCGGCGTGACCCAGCGGGCGATCAGACCTGCGAGGAAACCGATAATGATGGTGCCAAGAATGCTCATGTGACGCTCCAATTGTTGGGGCATAAGTCGGAACCCAGAGCCCCGGTTGCAAGAGGCGCTGTAACAGCGGTGCCATGATTGCATGGCAGGGAGTTGCCCTGCCCGATCACGCGGAATTGAGCGTGACGCGAGGCTTTTTGGGTGATTTAGGGCAGTCCGGATCAACCGGAGCAATTGCTATGACCAATTATCTGTTTCTCGCCATCGCGATTGTCAGCGAGGTGATTGCGACCAGTGCACTCAAGGCGGCCGAAGGCTTCACCCAGCTTGTCCCCAGCATCATTGTGGCGGTCGGATATGCGTCGGCGTTCTATTTCCTGTCGCTGACGCTCAAAACCATTCCGGTCGGCATTGCCTACGCCACCTGGTCCGGCGTGGGCATCGTTCTGGTCTCGCTGGTTGGCCTGCTGTTCCTCGGCCAAAAGATCGACCTGGCCGGCATCGTGGGCATGGCCATGATCGTCGGCGGCGTACTGATCGTGAACCTGGTGTCCAAGACCGGCGGCCACTGAACATCCTCGCGCCAATAAAAAGGCCCGCCGAAGCGGGGCCTTTCAAACTCAAACGCCCGCCCTTACGCCACCTTGTGTTCGGTGTGGTCGCGGTCGGTGACCGTGGCCAGGTCCAGAACTTTCTGGATGTTCGTCGCATGCCGGAACGAGGGCTCAAGGTTGACACCGCTGCGCACGGCCTCGACGAAGCGCATGTAATTTGTCGGGACGGGGTCGCATTCGACTTCGGTCCAGGTGCCGGTTTCGGCGTCCGCACCGAGGCATGTCCGCAGCTTGCTCCAGTCGTGCCGGTGCTGGATTTCGACCGACCCAAGTTCACCATAGATGCGCAGGCGCAGTTCGTTGAAATGGCCGGTGGCCCAACGGGTGGCGTGGATAACGCCGAGCGCGCCGTTTTGCATCTGCGCCGTCATGGCAAAGCTGTCATTGGCGTCGAGATCGTATTCGCCAATCTTGTTGTTCTCGGCCTTCTCGAAGGTTTCCAGCCGGCAGAATACCTTGGCGTAATCGCTGCAGGCGCCATAGGCGGCAAAATCGAGGATGTGCACGCCGATATCGCCGAGCACGCCATTGGAGCCGTGGCTCTTGGAGAGGCGCCACAGCCACTGCGACTCCGTGCGCCAATCGCCCCAGGCCTTGGAGACCAGCCAGCTTTGCAGGTAGCTCGCCTCGAAATGCTTGACCTTGCCGACCTGGCCGGAGGCGACGATCTCGCGGGCTTTCTGCAACTGCGCGACATTGCGATAGGTCAGGTTGACCATGTTGATGAGGCCCAGCCGTTCGGCCGTCTCGGTCATCTCCATGGCCTTCTGGTGATCGGTCGCCAGCGGCTTTTCGCAGAACACGTGCTTGCCGCCATGGAGCGCCGCCATGGTGGTGGCGTGGTGCACGCTATCGGGCGTCACATTGGCGATGGCGTCGAATTCGCCCCAAGCCAGGGCCGCATCGAGCGAGCCGAAGCCGCGCGGAATATTGTGGGTGGCGCAGAACGCCTCGACCCGGGCGGGATCGACGTCGACGCCGCCGACCAGCGTCACGCCTTCAATGGCGGCAAAGTGTTTGGCATGCTGGTTGGCCATGCCTCCGGTACCCAGAATGAGCAGCCGCATTCTTTTATTCCTTCTCGACCACGCTAGTGGTCAGTTCATCGTTTGCCTGCCGGTCCGGCGGCTCATTTGCTTGGTTATGTGGCACCCAGGATATGTCGAGGTCCAGGTCAGGCTGAGCCGAAAATGGTGGTCTTCGAGAACCGGAGCGGAGCGTACTCAAGTACGTGAGCACCGGAAGCGGAGAAGACCGCCATTTGCAGACCAGCCTCACCTGGAAGTCGGCGTATCCTTACTTGAAGCCTTCTTCGCGGCCGTGATGCAGTTTGGGGCCGCGCTCTTCGATCTTCTCGATGGCTTCCTCAACCGGGGTGTTCGGCGCATCGAGAATTTCGGGGTGGCTTTCGGGATTGTAAGCCCAGTTCACCGCGTTGCGCAGCACCTTGCCGACGGTGTCGTCGTGATAGGTCGGATAGGTTTCGTGGCCGGGGCGGAAGTAAAACACGTTGCCGGCGCCGCGACGGTAGGTCAGCCCGCTCCGGAACACTTCGCCGCCCTGGAACCAGGACACGAACACCGTTTCCAGCGGCTCCGGCACCGAGAAGGGCTCGCCGTACATTTCTTCGTTTTCGAGCTCGAAATAGGCCGGCAGGCCCTTGGCGATCGGATGGCCGGGATTGACCACCCACAGGCGCTCGCGCTCGCCCGCTTCACGCCAGTGCAGTGCGCAGGGCGAACCCATCAGGCGCTTGAAAATCTTGGAGAAATGGCCCGAATGCAGCACGATCAGGCCCATGCCCTCCCACACCCGCTTGGCGACGCGCTCGACAATCTCGTCTTCGACTTGGCCGTGGGCGGCATGGCCCCACCAGACCAGCACATCGGTATTGGCCAGCGCCTCGACGGTGCAGCCGTGCTCGGGCTCCTGCAGGGTCGCGGTCTTGGCCACGATATTGCTGTCCTGGGACAGCAACTTGGCGATCTGGGTATGCATCCCTTCGGGGTAGTTGTCGGCAACGACCTTGTTCTTTTGTTCGTGAACGTTTTCGCCCCACACCAGGGTTCGGATCGCCATTGTCGTCTCCTATAGAAATTTGAAGTTCTGGCGCGCTGTGCGAACCCGTTCCGGGGCAACGCGCCACTGTTGATAAGGTGGCGGAACAACCCGCCAAGAAAGTGACGCCAAACCCGAAGTTCGGCGCCCCTGTGTTCGTTTCTGCCGCAGTCGCGCTGGTTGTCTAGCGGATCGGCTTGCCGGCCGCATCGAAGCGATGGATTTTGTCGTCCATCGGCGAGATGTGGACCGTATCGCCGCTCTTGTAGTTGTTGACGCCGTCGAGGCGGACCACGACGGGCTCCTCGGTGCCCATTTCGAGATAGACATAGCTGTCCGCCCCGAGATTTTCGGTGTGGATGACGGTGCCGCTCCAGGTGCCATCGCTCGGCTTGATCACCAGATGCTCGCCGCGCACGCCCACCGTATGGGCATTGAACGGCTTCGCCTTATCGCCGGCAATGAAGTTCATCTTGGGCGAGCCGATAAAGCCGGCCACGAACAGCGAGTCCGGCGTTTCGTAGAGTTCCATGGGCGTGCCGACCTGCTCGACCAACCCATCGCGCAACACGCAGATACGGTCGGCCAGCGTCATGGCTTCGACCTGGTCGTGGGTCACATAGATCATCGTCACATTGTGCATGCTCTCATGCAGCTTGGCGATTTCGATGCGGGTGGCGACGCGCAGCGCCGCATCAAGGTTCGACAGAGGCTCGTCGAACAGGAACACCTTTGGGTCGCGCACGATGGCGCGGCCGATGGCGACGCGCTGGCGCTGGCCACCCGAAAGCTGCTTGGGCAGGCGCGCCAGATAGGGCGTGATCTGTAGCAGTTCGGCGGCGTTTTCGACGCGCTTGCGGATCTCGTCCTTGTCGGTGCCCTTTTCCAGGGTCAGCCCGAAGGCCATGTTGTCGAACACCGTCATATGCGGATAGAGCGCGTAAGACTGGAACACCATGGCGATGCCACGCTTGGACGGGGCGAGGCCATTGACCACCTTGCCGTCGAAAGCCAGCTCGCCAGAGGTGATATCCTCCAGGCCCGCCACCAGCCGCAGCAGCGTGGATTTGCCGCAGCCCGAGGGGCCGACGAACACCATGAATTCGCCCGAGCGGATATCGAGATCGATGCCCTTGATGACCTCGACGGCGCCGAAGGCCTTGCGGACGTTGCGGAGTTGAATGTTTGCCATTGTGGTGTTTCCCTAACCCTTGACGCCGCCGGCGGTCAGGCCGGAAACAATTTTGCGCTGGAAGATCAGCACCAGTACCACGAGCGGTATGGTGACGATGACGGAGGCCGCCATGATGGCGCCCCACGGAATTTCGTGGCTTGAACCGCCCGAGAGCAGCGCGATGGCGACCGGCACGGTGCGGGTATCGTTCGATGAGGTGAAGGTCAGCGCGAACAGGAACTCGTTCCAGGCGCCGATGAAGGCCAGGAGGCCCGTCGTCACCAAAGCCGGCCACATCAGCGGCATGAACACACGGGTGATGATGACCCAGGGCGAGGCCCCATCGACGATGGCGGCTTCCTCGATCTCGATCGGCAGATCACGCATGAAGGTGGTCAGCACCCACACGGTGAACGGCAGCGTGAAGATCGTGTAGCTGAAGATCAGTGCCCAGGGGGTGTTGTATATCCCCAGCGAGCGGATGACTTCGAACAGGCCGGCCAGCACCGCAATCTGCGGGAACATCGAGACGGCCAGGATCGTCATCAGCAACAGGCCACGGCCACGGAACCGCACGCGGCTCAGGGCGAACGAGGCGGTAATGGCCAGGAACAGCGCCAGCAGCACCGTTGTGGCCGAGATGAACACCGAGTTCAGCAGGTTACGCGGGAAGCTGCCGGTATTGAGCACCGCCGCATAATTACCCCAGCTGAACGAGTCCGGCCAATAGCTGACGCGGAACAGGTCGGTGCCGGTTTTGAAGCTGGTCAGGATCGCGTAGTAGAACGGGAATACCGACTCCACGACGATGAAGATGACCAGCAGATAGAACAGGGTCGTCTTGGTGACTTTCCACAGATCGAATGTGCCGACCATCAGCGATCTCCCCCGTCGAAGCGAACCTTGCCGAGCCAGATATACAAAATGGTCAGCACGGCGATGATCAGGAACAGCATGGTCGACATCGCCGAGCCGTAGGCGAACTTATCGAAGTCGAACAGGTTTTCGCGCGCCAGCACACTCATGGTCTTGGTGGCATCGCTGTTGGGCGTCAGCACATAGATCAGATCGAAAATGCGCAACGCATCGAGCAGACGGAAGATGATCGCCACCATGAGGGCGGGACGAACCAAAGGGAGCGTGATGCGGAAGAACTGCTTGACCGGATGCACGCCATCGATCTCGGCGGCCTCATAGATGTCCTTGGGGATCATCTGCAGGCCGGCCAGGATCAGCAGCGCCATGAACGGCGTGGTCTTCCAGATGTCCACGATCAGCACCGCCGTCATGGCCGTATCGGCATTGGCGGTCCAGGCGACTTTCTGGCTGAGCAGACCGAGCTTCATGCCCAGGTCATTGAGAATGCCGAACTGGTCGTTGAGCATCCAGCTCCACATCTTGGCCGAGACGATGGTCGGGATGGCCCAGGGGATCAGGATGGCGGCGCGGACAATGCCGCGGCCCTTGAATTCGGCGTTCAGCACCAGCGCCACGATCATGCCGAAAATGGCTTCGAAGGTCACCGAATAGGCGGCAAAGCGCAGCGTATTGCCGACGGCGCCCCACCACTTGGGATCGACCAAGAGGCCACGATAGACGGTCTTGCCGCTGTCGAGCGTGGTCCAGCGCAGGTAATTGTTAAAACCCACCCATTCGGCGCCGTACAGGTTGTTCAGCGAGGCATCGGTGAATGAGAAATAGATCGAGCGCAGCAATGGCCAGCCCGCCACCACCGCCAATGCGATCAACATGGGCAGGAGGAACCAGCGAGCGGCGCGGGCGCGCTGCTGCATCAGCTCCGATTTGATTCTCACGCCGGGCAATGCCATCGGCGGCGCTAGAGTGTCCGTCGCCATCGTTCAGTCTCCTCCCCAGTTTTAAGCTTATCTTTGCGCAAAGCGGACGGCGGGGAAAGCCCTGCCGCCCGCTCTGCGTGGCTCGGTAGGAGGACTTACCAGCCGGAGCCCTTGAGGTCGTTCAGATCGGCTTCGAGCAGTTCCAGGTTTTCGGCGGCGGTGCCGTCACCAGCGAGGGTGTTGTGCACGGCGCTCCAGAACTTGGACGATACTTCGTTGTAGTTGGCCTTGGTGGGAGCCGAAGGACGCGGCACGGCATTCTGGAAGATTTCCTTCCAGGCGGCCATGAAGGGCGCAGCCTTGAGCACGTCCGCATCGTCATAGAGCGAGGCGATCGTGGGCAGGTTGGTCTGCTGGATGGCGCGGTTCTTCTGCACTTCAGCCGAGCTCAGATAGAGCGCCAGCTTGATGGCTTCTTCAGGAGCTTTGGAGTACTTGGACACTGCATAGTTCCAGCCGCCCAAAGTGGCTGCCGAGCGCGCATCGGCGCCTTCGCCAGCTGGCAGGGGAGCCACGTCGAACTTGCCCTTGATGGCCGAGTCATCGCCATTGCCCAGTGCGTAGGCATAAGGCCAGTTGCGCATGAAAACGGCATTGCCTAGCTGCCAGACGCCACGGCTTTCTTCTTCCATATAGGCCAGGTTGCCTTCAGGCGAGATGGTGCCGACAAAGCTCTTGATCTCTTCGAGAGCGGCAACGGCCTGCGGGTTGTTGATCGAGATGGTGCCATCGGCCTCAACGATCTGGCCGCCGCCATAGGACTTCACCCATTCAAGGGCGTTGCAGGTCAGGCCCTCATAGGCATTGCCCTGGAACACGAAGCCATAGATATCCGGGTTGGAGGCGCGTTCGCCATCCTGGATTTCCTGTGCGGTTGCCTTGAGCTCGGCCCAGGTCTTGGGCACTTCCTTCTTGTACTTTTCCAGCAAGTCCTTGCGGTAGAACAGCGCCGGCGCATCCGTATAGGCCGGGATGGCGACGAGCTTGCCGTTCACGGTCTGGGATTCGATGATCGAGGGGAAGTGGTCGGCCACGACGCCCTTGGCGGCATCGGTCAGGTCGAGGAACTGGTCGGCAAGCTGGGGAGCCCAGATCACGTCGGTGGTGTAGACGTCGATATCGGCATTGCCGGCCGCGAGCCACAGCTTGTACTGGCCGAACTGGTCGGTGGTCGAGGATGGCATCGGCACGATGGTGACGGTGTTGCCGGTATCGGCCTCGAACTTCTTGAGCTGTTCCTGCAGGAACGCCAGGCCATTGCCGGTATCGCCCGACACCACAGCCAGCTGAGCCGCCTGAGCAACGCTGGAAATCAGCGTGACGCTGGCCAGCAGGCCAATGAGCAACTTATTGATTTTCATAGATATCCTCCCGAATGAACCAATCATCAGGGAGAGCGCCAAAACCGGCCGCCGCGCATGGGCGCCAACCAGGTTCCGCAAGTCCTCCCCCAAAAAGCACCCCGGATCGGTGACTGAAACCACTCGAGTTCCCAAAGCGCTTTGGGGAGAAAACAACCAGAGCGCACAATTTCTGTCAAGCTGCGGCAACATAGATTCTCGGGACAATTTAAGACTTTCAAAATTTAGTGTTCATTTGCAATGGCTTGGTGCCCGTCAGATCCTAACACTCGGCTCGCCGCAGAAAACCTGGGTGAGGAACGTACCTCACAAAACTGCCGCCAAAATCCGGGCTTGCGCAAAAATTTGAAATCGCTTTGAATGATGCCAGGAGGAGATGCGCGAAACCGCTGTTCAAAGCGGACGCGTGCCCCTAAGGCAAGTTTCAGACAGTGCAAATCGCCTGGTTTTACCGGCATTGCGCGACTGTTCAATGATGGCCCGGGGCAGTTTCAATCAATGCGGCTGAAAGATCTCGCGCAACATCTGGGCCTGTCTCAAACCACGGTAAGCCGCGCCCTGAACGGCTATCCCGAGGTCAACGAGGCAACGCGCCTGCGCGTTGCCGAGACCGCCGCAAGGCTGGGCTATCGCCCCAATGCCAGCGCCCTGCGCCTGGCCACCGGCCGCGCCGGAGCCATCGGCATGGTGCTGCGCGCCTCGACCGAATTCGGCCCCCATGCCAGTGAATTTCTCGGCGGGGTTGGCGAGCGGCTGGCGGCCGAGGAGATCGATATCCTGGTCTCCACGGTCGAGACGTATCAGGACGAAATCGCCGCCTATCGCCGCTTTGCCGCCAGTCAGCGCGTTGATGCGGTCATCCTGCAATCGCCCAAGCTCAACGACCAGCGCGCCGAACTGCTGATGGACCTGGGCCTGCCCTTCGTGCTGCACGGCCGCACCAATGCGGCGCGGCCGCTGGCCTGGCTCGACATCGACAATACCGGCGCCATCGAACGCGCCACCTCGCACCTGCTCGATCTCGGGCACCGTCGGATCGCCCTGCTCAATGGCATGAAGGGACAGACCTTTGCCGAACACCGCGAGTTGGGTTATCTGGCCGCCCTATCGGCGCGTGGGGTGTCGTTCGATCCGGCGCTGATGGGCAATTCCACCTTCACCGACGAAGTTGCGTTCCGCCTGGCCCAGGCCATGCTCGAACTGCGGCCCCGGCCGACGGCGTTTCTGGCGGGTTCGATGATGACCGCGCTCGGCGTGTTCCGGGCTATCCGGCAGGCGGGGCTGACGCTGGGGCAGGAGGTCTCGATGATCGCCCATGACGACGTGTTTCCGTATCTCAACGCCGACAATATGTACCCAACGATGTCGACGACTCGGTCCTCGATCCGCACGGCCGGGGTGCGAATTGCGGAGCTGATCCTGCAGATCCTGTCGGGCAAGCCGGTGGAGGATATCCACGAGCTCTGGCCAGTCGAACTGGTGCTGCGGCAGAGTTCGGGGCCGGTGATGGAGAAGTAAACGCGGCGTTAGCCGGACCCCCACCCTTGGCGCTACGCGCCGTCCCTCCCCACAAGGGGGAGGGAGACGATGGCGTAGCCGTCTCTGGCTAATAGAACTATCGAGTCGCTCTGAACTATGCCTATCGCGGAGCAGGCTTCCCTCCCCCTCGTGGGGAGGGAATGAGGGTGGGGGTAGCGGCGCCCCTACCCCACCCGCAACATGTGATTGTCAAACGAGAAATCGAACTGCTGCCGCTCTTCGCGCGAGCCCGCTATGCCGATCAACTCGCCCTCGCCGCTACTGGCGACGAAGCCAGCCCCATCCGGCGCCAGGCCACAGCCATTGCGCAGGGTTTCCACCAATACCGGGCGCTTGCCTTCGGCATCGATGGCCACCAGCAAGTCGCCCTCGGGGGACGACACGGCGATGGTGGAGCCATCCGACGAAGCCGCGACCGAGCCGACATAATTGCGCAGATCGAGCAGGGTAACGGAGGGCAGTTCGATCAGCTTGATCTCGCCGTCCATGGTGGCATAGCCGACCAGTTGCGGGCTGGCGCTGGCGCTGCCGCGGAACTGGCAGCCGAACCAGACGCGGCTGCGTGCATCGATGGCCATGTGGCGGATGGAGAGCTGGTGCAGGCCGGCATCGAGCCGCAATTGGCCGACCAGTTCGCCACTGGTGCGATCCACGAAAGCCACGGACGGGTCCATGGTATCGAGGTTGAGTTCGGTGCGGCCGTAATCGGGATGGGTTTCGATGCCGCCATTGGCGATGACCAGGGTCTTGCCATCGGGCATCAGCAGCAATTCGTGCGGGCCGGTGCCGTAGGTGGGAAATTCGGAAATGCGCTGGTAGCCGGCGCGGGTGTCGTAGACGCCAATGACGCCCTTGGCGGCTTCGAAATCGCTTTCGGTGGCGTAGAGCCACCGGCCATCGGGTGAGAACACGCCGTGGCCGTAGAAGTGGCGGCCTTCGGGGCTGGTGAGGGTGATCGGGGCTTCCTTGCCGGCCGGATCGAACACCACCGCGAAGGTGCCGGGCTGGCGGGCGAACACCACGCCCCTGCCCGCCTCAATGCTGACGGTGATGTCATGGCCGCGATCGGGGAGTGCCAGCGTGGTGATCACATCACCGCGCTCACCCATCAGCACCGCGCCGTAGCCGCCGGCCTTGGTCTGTACCGAAGAGGCGAAGACTAGCTCGTTTCGCTCCAGCGCCATGAGCTGCTGCGGCAAAAGGCTTGCGGCAAAGCCGACGCCGGCAGCTTTGAGAAATGCCCGACGCTGCCACATGATCAGTCTCCGTCCAGCGAGGAAAAGCCGACGCTCAGCCCGAGCGCAGAGGAGAGCTGCTCGCCGATCAGCACGCCAAGCTGCTGGGTCGCGGTGACCACATCGGCGAGCGCTTGCGCCTGAGCGGGATCGGCCACGGCGGTTTCAACGGGGTCGGTTACGAGATCAAGCGCAGCGTCGGCCTGGGCGAATTCGGCCGAAATCGCCACGGGTAGGGCCGTGCGGTCCGCCGGCACGCCGCCATCAATGCCCGACAGGTCATAGAGCGCTTGCAGGCCATCGATATTGGCTCGCGCCATCGGCACGGTCAGGCCGGACCGCCAGAACAGCGCCAGCTTGGGCTTGGCAGCAGCAGCGCCCTTGGCAAGGAACGGATTGAGCCGCGTATCGCGTACCGCCTCGATGCCATGCGACAGGATGCCGACCAGTTCCTCCTGCGCCTCGACGGGCGTGCGGAAATCGGTGAACGTGGCGTCCGGCTTCATCAGGTGCAGCGCGATGCCATCCTCGGCATTCCAGGCGGCTACCAGCTCGTCGGCGACGTTGGCGACGCTTTGCGCGATGGCCAGACCATAGCGACAGCGGAAGGCACCGTCGGCGGTGTTCAGCGCCTCAAACCCCGTGCCATAGAGCACGAATTCCAGCGCCGTCAGCCCCTGCACCGCTACGCTCTTGCTGCGCAGCGTCTCGGGCGACGTGGCGCTCTCGTCCTGACTGGAAAGGATCGCCTGCACCTGCTTAAGGGCGATGCCCTTGCGGTCGGGCCAGAACAGCAGCCGTTCGGCGCGGTTCTCCTCCATGATCGGGCCGACGCGGATCGCTTCGATCCGCCCGAAGGCAAGCGCGGTATTGGCAAAGGCGGTGTCGACGGCGCTCAGATTGGCTTGCGATGGCGTGGTGCAAAGTTGGGCCACCGCAGTGCTCAACGCATCGGCCTTGCCGCCGAAATCGGTCATCGCCGGGCGGATGAAATTGTTGACCGCGCCGCGCATGACTTCGCCGGGCGAGGTGGACAATTGCGCCATGGCCGGACCGGCGATCAGCGCGAACAGCAGAGCCAGCACAATCCGCATCATAGCGACTCCAAAAAGGCCAAAAGGTCATCGCGGGTGGATTTCGGCAGGTCGGCAAAGGCGTCGCGCGCCTTCTGGCCCTCACCGCCATGCCAGAGGATAGCCTCGGTCAGGTTGCGCGCCCGCCCATCATGCAGGAACTGCGTATGCGCCGAAACCGTCTGCGTCAGCCCGATGCCCCAGAGTGGCGGTGTGCGCCACTCAGAACCATCGGCCTGGCCCTCGGGGCGATTATCGGCAAGGCCCTCGCCCATATCGTGCAGCAGAAAATCCGAATAGGGCCAGATCAACTGAAATTGGTGGATTTTCTCTGGCGCATCGCGGCTGGTGACGAATTTGGGCATGTGGCAGGCAGCGCAGCCGGCGCCGTAAAAGGCCGCCTTGCCGCGCAGCACGGCCGCATCGCCGGCGTTACGGCGCTCGGGCACGCCCAGGGTCTGCGAATAGAAGGTGACGAGGTCCATCACCGGGTCAGGTGCCTCGGAGTCACCCAGCCGGGCCTGGACGCCGGTGGGCATGGCGAGGCATTCGGTCTGCAGCTCGGTGCAATCGCCATGCGGCAGGTTATCGATAGGCGTCGATATGCCGATATCGCCCGCAAAGGCGGCGGCGGACTGGCTGCGAATAGTCGGCATGCCGGCTTTCCAGCCGAACCGGCCGATCATGACAGTCTTGCTGACCGGATCGATGGTCCAGTTGGCCTTGCCGGAAATGCCGTCGCCGTCGAGGTCTTCGGGATCGGCATGGGCGAGGATATCCGCAGCCGGAATTTGCTCGACCAGTCCCAGCCCGATCATCGGCGGCGCCACGCGCGGGGAGATCATCACGTCAGGCGACATCGGGCCGTAATTGAGGTCGGCGACCGAATAATGAGGGTTCTGGAGCGTGACCACCGTGCCGTCGCCCAGTGTTACCGGCAGATCGGTATAATCGATCACCATGCGGCCCTCGGCCTTGAGGCCGGGCACGGCAAAATCCTGCAATTGCGTGCCGTAGGTGGGATCGCCCACTTCGCCGGCGATAACGCCATCCATGGCGAGGCGCGTGTCATTCTCGCCTGGCGGCACCGAGAGGCGGAGGAACATCGAGACGCCGTCATTGCCGATGAACGGCGGATGCCCGCGGCCGTCCTTGATATGGCAGCTCTGGCAGCCGCGTGCATTGAACAGCGGGCCCAGCCCGTCGGAGGCCTGCGTCGAGGATGGCGAGGACACCCAGATCTTGCGGAACAGCGCATTGCCGAGCTTGAAGGTTTCTTCCTGCTCGAAGCTGAGATTGGCCATGAAGTGGGAGAACGAGTCGGCATTGACCGTGAACTTGGTCGTGCCCTTGCCGGCCTGCAGGTTTTCCGAGGCCTCTGGTTTGGAAAAATCGGTGGTCGGCGCGGTGACGCGGGCCACGCGGGCGAGGTCTTCGGGGGTCAGGTCGGTGCGGACGTTGGTCCCCTCCTGCGCGAAGGCGAGGCCGGTGGCGAGGAGCGCGACGAGAACGAGGGTGAGACGGGTTTTCATTGCCGATTTCCAGTTCGCCTTGGCTTACCCCCACCCCGGCCCTCCCCTCAAGGGGGAGGGGGCGAAGGAACCGATGTGTCGCAGCGAGCGGAGGCAGTTCCCCTCCCCCTTGAGGGGAGGGGTTAGGGGTGGGGGGACCCGCCCCGGGAGTGGCGCTAGTTCTTACTGAAACACCGCATCCGGGTTGGACAGGCTGTCGCTGTCCTCGATGGTGACGTTGTCGAGCTGCAGCAGGGCCACGGCGCGTTCGATACCGCGGGTCTGGGCGATCAGGGCGTCGATGCCGGCCTGCACTGTGGCATTGCCTTCAACATTGCCCTCGGCGATCTGCTGGTCATAGGCCTCGCCATTTTCGGCACGGGTGGCGATAGCCGTCAGCTTGACCACGGTGTCGTCGAGCAGTGCCTTGATCTCGGTATCGAGCGCCGGATCCTTGGCCGCAACCAACTCGCTCAGCGAGGCACCTTCGACCACCGAGCCATCGACCCGCGTATATTTGCCGAGATAGACATTGCGCACGCCGATGCCGTCATTGAGGTGCGAGGCATGCGTGTTGTCAGAGAAGCAGTCATGCTCTTCTTCGGGATCATGCAGCAGCAAGCCCAGCTTCATGCGCTCCCCGGCCACTTCGCCATAGGACAACGAGCCCATGCCGGTCAGGATCGAGGCGATCCCGAGGCCCGGGCTGGCCGCGCGGGCAGCGCCGCCCTGGGCCCAGTCGCCGGCCATCTCCTGCAGGTCGCTCACCAGCAGCGTGGTGGCGGCCTTGAGATAGGCGGCGCGGCGGTCCGCATGCTCGGCAGTGGAATAGTCGGTGAATGGACGCTCGCCGGCGCCGGGACCGGTGCCGTGCAGGTCCTGGCCCCAGAGCAGAAATTCGATGGCGTGGTAGCCGGTGGCCACGTTGGACTCTACGCCCGCGGCTTCCTGCAGCTTGTCCTGCAGCAGTTCAGGGGTAATCTCGGTCGCGTCGATTTCCGCGCCGTCGACCATGATCTTGGGGTTGGCGATGATATTGGCGACGTACAGCGGATTGCTGTCGCTCTCGGTGCCATAGCCGGCATCGACATAGTCGATCAGGCCTTCATCGAGCGGCCAGGCATTCACCTTGCCTTCCCACTCGTCGACGATTGGATTGCCGAAGCGGAACGCCTCGGTCTGCTGGTAGGGGATGCGGGCGGCCTTCCAGGCGTCGCGAGCAGCGGTCAGGGTCGCTTCGCTCGGCGTCGCGATCAGCGCATCGACGGCGGTCTCCAGCGCCTTGGCGGTGCTCAGCGCATCGCCGTAGCCGGCCTCGGCGATATTGGCGTAATTGGTCAGCACGTCGGCATCGGCCGGCGCCTGCGCGAAGGCCGCGACGGGGGCGACGGACAGCGTGAGAACCAGGGCGAAGCGCTTGAGCGCTGTGGTGCCGGTCAGGACCATGGAAAATTCCTCCAGAGGACTAATTTCTGCGCGGGCCACTGGCATGGGACGCGACGATCCAAAGCGGACTATCAATATCAACTTATAAAATCAATAACAATTCCAGCAGTTTAGAAGCAGTCTAAACTGGCGTGAAGGACACATTTACCGTGCTGGCCAAAAGCCGTGATCTTTCTGCTTGCATAACGCCAGACGGACCCGGGCTTGGCTGCCGTTCAACGGCCTCTCGCAACGTTGCAGCACCAATTTTTGACCATCTGGACTAAGTTCATCCAAACATGCACTGTCACAATTGCAGTCGGGGGGATGCTCATGGACCACACAGACAGTCGAACGAACCGGTCGCAGCGGCACGCATAGCCCGCTGAAACGGCGCGGGGGAGCGTTTTACTCCGTCATTCAACTGTCACGTCGCCTCATTACTTCACCGGCACTTCGCCAGCGCCCCGGCTATGGGACCATGGCGTGTAACCGGCGAAACGGGGCACCACATTCGCCGGACTTGCGACACATCTACCCGCTTTGCATCCCCGTTCCGACCTGTCGGCATGGATGGCGCGAGGCAAGTCATAAAATCAGGGAGACTGAACATGATCATGAAGAAAGCCCTCGCGGCATCGGTATCGATGCTCACCGTGATGGCGGTAAGCGCTCCAGCGTTTGCCCAGGCCGATCTCACCGCGCTCTACGACGCTGCCAAGGCCGAAGGCCAGCTGACCACCATCGCGCTGCCGCATGACTGGTGCGGCTATGGCGCCGTGATCGAAGGCTTCAAGGCCAAGTATCCGGGCATCACCGTCAACGAGCTGAACCCCGATGCCGGCTCGGCCGACGAAATCGAAGCCATCAAGGCAAACCAGGGCAATACCGGCCCGCAGGCCCCCGACGTGATCGACGTTGGTCTGGCTTTCGGCCCCCAGGCAAAGGCCGATGGCCTGATCCAGGCTTACAAGGTTTCGACCTGGGACTCGATCCCAGCTGACGCCAAGGACGCCGATGGCTTCTGGTACGGCGACTATTATGGCGTGATGGCGTTCCTCGTGAATAAAGACATCGTCACCACCATGCCAACCGACTGGGCCGATCTGGCCAAGCCGGAATATGCCAACGCAGTCGCCCTTGCTGGTGATCCGCGCGCCTCGTCGCAGGCCATCCAGTCCGTCTACGCTGCCGGCCTTTCGACCGGTGCCGACGCTGCTGGCGCCGCTGATGCCGGCCTCAAGTTCTTTGGCGAGCTCAACAAGGCTGGCAACTTCGTTCCCGTGATCGGCAAGTCCGCATCGCTGGCTCAGGGCACGACCCCGATCGTCGTCGCCTGGGATTACAACCTGCTCGCATGGCGCGACAGCTTTGCCGGCAACCCGGCGGCCGAGATCGTCGTTCCCAAGACCGGCGTCGTCGCCGGTGTGTATATCCAGGCCATCTCCGCCTACGCACCCCATCCGAACGCTGCCAAGCTCTGGATGGAATACCTCTATTCGGACGAAGGTCAGCTCGGCTGGCTGAAAGGCTATTGCCACCCGATCCGCTTCAACGACCTGGCCGCCAAGGGCTCGATCCCCCAGGCCATGCTTGACGCGCTGCCGCCGGCTGAAGGTTACGCCAAGGCTGTGTTCCCCACCATCGAGGAACAGAATGCCGCCAAGACCGTCATCACCGGCCAGTGGGATACCGCTGTCGGCGCCAACGTTCAGTAAGCTCTAAACGACAAAACGCCCTCTCGCCCGTCGGTTCGGGCGAGAGGGCAAATCCTCCGGGGGTACGAGGACAGCATGACCACACTGGATACCGGCACCACCGCGCCGGCCAAGAAGCGCGCTTTATCGTTCGAATGGCTCGGGGTCGCGCCATTCATCGTCTTCGCCATCATGTTCCTCATCCTGCCGACGCTGTACCTCGTGGGCGCGGCCTTCGTCGATGAAAAGGGCGGCCTCACGCTGGCCAATTTCGCCGGTCTGGGCACGCCGCAGATCGTTGCCGCCTACTGGATTTCCATTCGCATTTCCGGCGCCTCGGCCATTCTGGGCGCGCTGATCGGCCTGGCCATCGCCCTGGCGCTGATCCGCGGCAAGCTGCCGCCGGGCCTGCGCGCGGCGGTCATGACCTTTTCGGGTGTCGCCTCCAATTTCGCCGGCGTGCCGCTGGCTTTCGCCTTCATTTCGACCTTGGGGCGCCTGGGGCTGGCCACCGTCATCCTCAAATTCGTCTTCGGCATCGACATCTACAAAGCCGGCTTCAACCTGCTCAGCTTCTGGGGCCTGACGCTCACCTATCTCTACTTCCAGATCCCCCTGATGATCCTGATCATCGCCCCGGCGATCGATGGGTTGAAGAAGGAATGGAGCGAGGCAGCCTCAACGCTTGGCGCCACGCCATGGCAGTTCTGGCGTTATGTCGGCCTGCCCATCCTGTGGCCCAGTTTCCTCGGTACGCTGTCGCTGCTGTTCGCCAATGCCTTCGGCGCCATCGCTACGGCCTATGCGCTGACCGGCTCCTCGCTCAACATCGTGCCCATCCTGCTCTATGCGCAGATTCGCGGTGACGCCCTGCAGAACCCGGGTCTGGGTGCCGCGCTCGCCGTCGGCATGATCCTGATTACCGGTTTCGCCAACGTGGTCTACCTCGTCATCAGCGCCCGCGCCGAGAGGTGGCTGAAATGAAACAATCGCGGTTCTGGGCCTGGGTGGTCTTTGGCGTCGGCGCGGCCTATTTCCTCGTGCCGCTGATCGCCACGTTCGAATTTTCCCTGCGCATGCGGCGCGGCTATTACAGCTTCGACAGCTATGCCTCGGTGTTCGCCGATCCGAAATTCCAGGCCACGTTCACCTATTCGGCGGTGATCGGCCTGCTGTCGATCATCGTGGGCATCCTGATCGTGGTGCCGGCGGTGTATTTCGTGCGCCTGCGCATGGCCTGGCTGCGGCCCTATGTCGAATTTTTGACATTACTGCCGCTGATCATCCCCGCCATCATCCTGGTCTATGGCTATATCCGGCTCTACAATTCGAGCTCGATCATCCCCTTTACCGGTAGCGCCACGGGCACCGACATCCTGCTCACCTTCGCTTATGTGACGCTGGCCTTGCCCTACATGTATCGCGCCGTCGATACCGGCATGCGCACCATCGACGTGCAGACGCTGACCGAGGCGGCGCAGATCGCCGGGGCCAACACGCCCCAGATCATCGCCCGGATCATCCTGCCCAATATCCTGGTCGCGGTGCTGTCCGGCGCATTCCTGACCTTCGCCATCGTCATCGGCGAATTCACCATCGCCAGCTTGCTCAATCGCCCCGCCTTCGGACCGTACCTACAGAATATCGGCGCCAACCGGGCCTATGAGCCGGCGGCGCTGGCCATCATTTCCTTCATCATTACGTGGGGCGCCATGAGCATGATCAACCTGCTCTCGCGCTTTGCCCCCCCGCACTTCTGCCCGGACGGACTGACCCATGGCCCCCTTCCTTAACGTCGAAAACCTCACCAAAAGCTTCGGCAGCAATGCCGTGGTCAAGGGCGTCAGCTTCGGGTTCAACAAGGGTGAGTTCGTCTCCCTGCTCGGACCGTCGGGCTGCGGCAAGACCACGATCCTGCGCATGATCGCGGGATTCGAAAGCCCGACAAGCGGCTCGATCACGGTGGACGGGCATGACATTACCCACCTCAAGCCCAACCAGCGCCAGCTTGGCATGGTGTTCCAGGCCTATGCGCTGTTCCCCAACCTGAACGTGGGGGACAATATCGCCTTCGGTCTCAAGATCGCCGGCATGCCGGCCGACCAGCGCCGCGCCCGCGTCGAGGAAATGCTCAAGCTGATCGGCCTGCCGGGTTTCGAAAAGCGCTATCCCTACGAAATGTCCGGCGGCCAGCAGCAGCGTGTCGCTCTGGCCCGCGCCATTGCGCCGCGCCCGCGCATGCTACTGCTCGACGAGCCGCTGTCGGCGCTCGACGCCAAGATCCGCGTGTCGCTGCGCGAGGAAATCCGCGCCATCCAGCTCGATCTGGGCATCACCACGATTTTCGTGACCCATGACCAGGAAGAGGCGCTGTCGATCTCCGACCGCGTCGTGGTGATGAATGCCGGCAATATCGACCAGCTCGGCGCCCCGCACGAGATCTACAACAAGCCCGCCACCCGGTTTGTGGCCACCTTCGTGGGTCACCTCAATACAATTGAAGCGACGGTCGTCAGTGCCTCCAGCCATCAGGTCGATATCGATGGCCAGGTCGTGACCCTGCCGAGCCTGCCGGGCGGCGCGGCCACCAATGCGCCGATCTCGCTGACCCTGCGGCCCGAAGTGCTGTCGGTCGGCGAGCGCGCCGGCGCCGATATCATGCTGACCGGAACGGTGTCGGATGTGACGTTCCTCGGCTCGGTGATCCGCCTGCGAGTAGCGCTGGGCAAGAACATCATCAGCCTCGATACGTTCAACGACCAGCGCACTGCGCCGCCCGCGCGTGGGGATGCGATCACAGTGAGTCTCGCGAGCAAGGATCTGCTGATTTTGAACTAAGCGCCGGTCGTCCCAAGAGCACCCCTACCAACCCCTCAAGGGGGAGGAGTTTGCCGGTGGGGTTAACTGGATCGAGTTCAACGAGTGAAGAGAACTCCTCCCCCTCGAGGGGGAGGATGGGTAGGGGTGGCTCGGGCACGGAACTCTCCATCATTCCCCATTTGACCGCGCCCTGCCCGCGCGCCATTCTCCGGCCGCAGAACAGCGTCGCAGGAGCCTCCATGAATACCCCTTTCGTCACCACCGACTGGCTGGCCCAGCATTTGAGCGATCCCAATCTGGTGGTCCTGGATGGCTCCTGGCACATGCCGGCAGCCAATCGCGATCCCCGTGCCGAGTATCTCGCCGGGCACATTCCGGGCGCGGTGTTCTTCGATATCGACGCCGTGGCCGATACCAGCACCGACCTGCCGCATATGCTGCCATCACCCAATGACTTCGCCCGCATGGCCGGCGCCCTGGGTATTGGGGAGGAGATGACCATCGTCGTCTATGACGAGGTCGGCCTGTTCAGCGCGCCGCGCGTGTGGTGGACCTTCAAGACCATGGGCGCCAGGGATGTTCGCATCCTGGAAGGCGGCGGGCCCAAATGGCGGGCCAAGCGCCGCTCCATCGCAACCGGGCAGGTCTCGCGCGCGGCCACCACCTTCCGCGCCAGTTTCGATCCTGCGCGCGTCGTCAATTTCGACACCGTGCGTGCCCGCTCCAAGGACCATGGCGCCCAGATCGCCGATGCCCGCGCCCCCGGCCGCTTCACCGCCCAGGTGCCCGAGCCCCGCGCCGGTCTGCGCGGCGGCCATATCCCCGGCAGCGTCAATGTGCCGGTCGGCTCGCTCACCGTCGATGGCAAGCTGCGCCCGCTTGCCGAGCTGCAGGCGCTGTTCGCCGAACAGAGGCTGGACCTGTCCAAGCCGATCATCACCAGTTGCGGCTCCGGGCTCACGGCCGCCAGCCTGGCGCTCGCGCTGGAACTGAGCGGCGCGAGCCAGGTCGCGGTTTATGATGGGTCGTGGACGGAATGGGGCGGGCGCAAGGACGCCGAGGTGGAGGTCTAGGTCCCCTGCACGGTTGAGGCTTTGATCCGCCCTCGCAGTTAATCACCACGGCCTCCCCAACTCGTCCTTCCCGCGGACCTTATCCGAGGGCCTCCCGCAGCACAGCGTGAGTGGGCAGTGGCCCGCGGATCAAGTCCGCGGGAAGGACGGTGGGTGTGGCGGAGGTCGAGGCCTCCCATAAGTACCTTTTGCGGAGCGCGCTGGCCCAAACCGCCGTGTGCGGAGCCATGCCCCCCTCACCGACGGGGCGAGAAATCTTGAGGCCACGGCGCTCTTTGATTCTTCTCCCCGTCGGGGAGAAGGTGGCGCGTAGCGCGGGATGAGGGTCTCTCCACTCCTCCAAAACAAATTGGGCCGCCGGGTTTCCCCGGCGGCCCAATTTTTGCCGATCGAAGCCGATCAGGCCTTGTTCTTGTTATACAGATCGAACACCACGGCGCCGAGAAGGACGACGCCCTTGATCATCTGCTGCAGATCGATGTTGATGCCCAGGATCGACATGCCGTTGTTCATCACGCCGAGGATGAAGGCGCCGATCACCGCGCCCGCAACCTGACCGACGCCGCCCAGCGCCGAAGCACCGCCGATGAACACGGCCGCGATAACGTCGAGCTCGAAGCCCTGGCCGGCCTTTGGCGTTGCCGTATTGAGACGCGCCGCGAAGATCAGGCCCGCCAAAGCGGCCAGCGCGCCCATGATGGTGAACACGTAGAAGGTCAGCCGTTCGGTCTTGATGCCCGAAAGCTGCGCCGCTTTGGGATTGCCGCCCAGCGCGTAAATCCTGCGGCCGATGGTCATGCGCTTGGTCATGAACACGAAGAAGGCGATCAGGATCGACATCACGATCAAGACGTTCGGCAGACCCTTATAGGAGGCCACCAGATAGGTCATGTAGAGCACGAGGCCGGCGATGATCGCGGTCTTGACCACGAATAGCGGGAACGGCTCGGACTCGTAGCCATGGCTGCGGCGGCGCGAGCGGGTACGCAAGCTGGAGAACACCATGGCCAGAACGATCAGCACGCCAATGACCATCGTGGTCGAATGCAACGTGACGCCGGTGCCCACAACCGCCTTGCCGGCCGCATCCAGCGTCGGCGGGATCAGCTTGATCGGCCCGATGACGTCGGGAATGAAACCCGCGCTGAGCAGCTGGAATTCGGTGGGGAACGGACCCACCGACTTGCCGCCGAGCACTGCCAGCGACAGACCCTTGAACACCAGCATGCCCGCGAGGGTCACGATGAAGGACGGAACCTTCACATAGGCGATGAAATAGCCTTGCGAGGCGCCGATAATGGCGCCCAGCACCACGCAGAGCAGGCCCGCCGGGATGGCCGGCACATGATATTGCACCATCAGGATCGCCGCGATGGCGCCGACAAAACCCGAAACCGAGCCGACCGAGAGGTCGATATGGCCGGCGACGATGACCAGCAGCATGCCCAGCGCCATGATGATGATGTAGGAGTTCTGCAGCACCAGATTGGTCAGGTTGACCGGCTTGAACATCGTGCCGGCCGTGAAGATCTGGAAGAACACCATGATGGCGAGCAGCGCGACGACGAGGCCGTAATCGCGCAGGTTGGCCTGCAGGATCGAGCGGCCCGAGGGGCCCGCCGACACTGGGGTCGGCACTTCACTGGGAGTGGGTGCGGTTTCGGTGGTCATGCGGTTCTTCCTTCTGCACGCACGATTGCGCGCATGATCTTTTCCTGGCTGGCCTCATCCCCTGAGAGTTCGCCAACGATGCGGCCTTCGTTCATTACGTAGATGCGGTCACAAATGCCCAACAGCTCGGGCATTTCCGAGGAAATGACCAGGATGCCCTTCCCCTCGCCCGCCAGCTTGTTGATGATCGTGTAGATTTCATACTTGGCGCCGACGTCGATGCCGCGCGTGGGTTCGTCCAGGATCAGCACTTCGGGGTTGGAGAACAGCCACTTGGAGAGCACCACCTTCTGCTGGTTGCCGCCCGACAGGTTGCCGGTGAGCTGCAGCACGCTCGAGGAGCGGATATTGGTGGCCTTGCGATAATCGTTGGCGACTTTCATCTCGGCCATGTCGTCGAGCACGCCGTGGCGCGACACGCCGGGCAGGTTGGCGATGGTGACGTTGTTCTTGATGTGGTCGATCAGGTTGAGGCCATAGGTCTTGCGGTCCTCGGTGGCATAGGCCAGCCCGGCATCGACCGCGCGACGCACGGTGGATGTGTCGACCGGCTTGCCGTGCATAAACACCTGGCCGCTGATCTTCTGCCCATAGGTGCGGCCGAACACGCTCATGGCAAATTCGGTGCGGCCCGAGCCCATCAGCCCCGCAATACCGACGACTTCGCCCTTGTTGACGTGCAGCGCGATATTCTTGACCACCTGCCGGTCGGCATGCAGCGGATGATAGACGCTCCAGTCCTTCACCTCGAACAGCTTTTCCCCCACATTGGGAACGCGGTCGGGATAACGGTCTTCCAGCGAGCGGCCCACCATCGAGGTGATGATGCGGTCTTCGCTGATATCGGCCTTGTCCATGGTCTCGATGGTCTTGCCGTCGCGGATCACGGTGACCCGGTCGGCGACACGCTTGATCTCGTTCAGCTTGTGCGAAATCAGGATCGAGGTAATGCCCTGCTTCTTGAATTCGAGCAGCAGGTCGAGCAGCGCCGTGCTGTCTTTTTCCGACAGCGAGGCGGTGGGCTCGTCCAGGATCAGCAGTTTGACTTCCTTGCTGAGCGCCTTGGCGATTTCCACCAGCTGCTGTTTACCGACGCCAATGTGCGTGATCAGGGTATCGGGATCTTCCTTGAGACCCACCATGGCGAGCAGCTTGCGCGCTCCAGCCCGGGCTTCGTCCCAGTTGATGATGCCGTTCTTGGCCACTTCATTGCCGAGGAAAATGTTCTCGGCGATCGACAGCAGCGGCACGAGGGCCAGCTCCTGGTGAATGATGACGATGTTCTGGTGTTCGCTGTCGCGGATGGTCTTGAACTGGACTTCCGCGCCGCGATAAATGATCTGGCCGTCATAGCTGCCGGCGGGATAGACGCCGCTCAGCACCTTCATCAGCGTCGACTTGCCGGCGCCGTTTTCGCCCACGATGGCGTGGATCTCGCCCTCGCGTACGTTCAGGTTCACATCCGACAGCGCCTTGACGCCGGGGAAAGTCTTGGTGATGCCGCGCATCTCCAGAATTGTCGTTTCCATCGTTATCTCTCGATTTCACGCAAGCGCGGCGCTTAGCGCTTATTCTCGCCCGGCACAAGGCACATGGACGTGACGGGAAAGGGCCCCGCGTTACCGCGGGGCCCCGTCGTTCAGTGTGGCTTACTGCAGTTCTTCGGCCTTGATGTAGCCCGAGTCGACGACCAGCTTCTGGTAGTTCGACTTGTCGACCGCATAGGGGGTCAGCAGGATCGAGGGAACAACCTTGACGCCATTGTTGTAGGTCTTGGTGTCGAGGCCTTCAGGAGTGCCACCGGTCAGCAGGGTGTCGACCAGTTCAGCGGTCTTGGCAGCCAGTTCACGAGTGTCCTTGTAGATGGTCGAGTACTGTTCGCCGGCAATGATTGCCTTGATCGAAGGTACTTCGGCATCCTGGCCCGAAATGATCGGCCAAGGCTGATCGGCAGTGCCATAACCAACGCCGCGCAGCGACGAGATGATGCCACGGCTCAGGCCGTCATAGGGGGCCAGAACGGCGTCGACGCGCGAACCGTCCGAGTAGTTGGCGGACAGGATGTTGTCCATGCGGGCCTGTGCGACAGCACCGTCCCAACGCAGGGTACCAACGGTATCCATGCCGAGCTGGCCAGACTTCACGACCAGGTCACCCTTGTCGATCAGCGGCTGCAGAACGCTCATCGCGCCGTCATAGAAGAAGAACGCGTTGTTATCATCCGGCGAACCGCCGAACAGCTCGATATTGAACGGGCCCTTCTTTTCAGGATAGCCAAGGCCGGTCAGCAGCGAGTTGGCCTGCAGAACGCCAACCTGGAAGTTGTCGAAGGTGGTGTACAGATCGACATTGGCGCTGTCGCGGATCAGGCGGTCATAAGCGACGACCTTGATGCCCGCATCGGCAGCCTGCTGCAGCACGGCGCTGAGCGTGGTGCCATCGACGGCGGCGATGACCAGGGCCTTGACGCCCTTGGTGACCATGTTTTCGACCTGCGAGAGCTGGTTCGGGATATCGTCTTCTGCGTACTGCAGATCGACGGTATAGCCCTTTTCGGTCAGCGCCTTGACCAGCGCATCACCGTCCGAGATCCAGCGCAGCGAGGACTTGGTCGGCATGGAAATGCCGATCGAGCCCTTGTCCTGGGCGAAAACTGCGGTCGATGCAGTCAGCGCCATGGCGCCGACGGCCAGCACGGTAGCAAGTGTCTTTAGAACCTTCACGTCTCGACTCCCTTTGTGTCTTTCGAGTTCAGAAGCTTGAATGGATATCCTGGGTGGATGACAGGAGCAGGAAGGCCACGGCATTGCTGCCGGCCTCGCCAATGACTTCACAACCGCAAAACCACGGTGCAACAGCCCGAGCAGACTCGCCGGAGCGAGCCACCAGATTGATTTGCATGAAGTCCTCCTGCACGGCGGTAAAATCCGCCGGGGCCCTCCCAAGCCCATGGGCAATTGCTTAGGATAATCAGATACCCTTGTAAAGCGGGTTTGGTGCGGCCCCTGCATTTTTTTCGAGCATCGAAAGTTAATCATAATTCCAGCATTTTGGGCGATTGCGCCACCATAGTGCTCTGGATATGGTGCGGCCGAATGATGCCTCGAATCTGTCTGTATCGACCACGAAGAGTCGTAACGTTCCTAAAAGGTATCTGATATCTCGGAGGAGATATGACACAACCCGATCCGGATGACCGGCACGAAACCCATAGTGCTGCGAGCACTGTTGCCGACGATCTGGCGCGCCTGATTCTGGGCGAGATGACGCCTGGCACCAGCTTGCCCAGCGAGGCCGAACTGGCCGTGCGCTATGACGTTAGCCGGCTGACCATCCGCGAGGCGGTCAAGATTCTGGAGGGGCGCGGCCTGCTGGAAATCGCCCGCGGGCGAAAAGCTGTGGTACGTGCACCAGACGGCTCCGCCTTCGCCGATTTCCTCACCTCGGTTATCCGTTACGATGCCAAGGGGTTGTTCGACCTGATCGAGGTTCGCCTCTCGCTCGAAGTGCAATCGGCGACCCTGGCGGCCCGCCACTCCACTCGTGCCGGCGTCGCGGCGATCGAATCGGCCTTGCAGGGCATGCGCGAGGCTGCCGCCGGCGCCACCGACCTGGCGACCGACGCGGCCGAATTGCGCTTTCACAGTTTCGATGTTGGCTTTCACGAAGCTATCGCGCTGGCCAGCGGCAATCGCGTGCTCGGCTATCTGTTCGAGGCCATGTCGCAGCCGCTGCGCGAGGGTTTTTATATCAGCCGCCGTGGCCACGAGCAGCGCGGCCATACCATCCAGGACACGATCGACGCCCATCAGCGCATCCTCGATTGCATCAAGGACGGCAATGGCCGCGCCGCCGCCGAAGCCATGCGCTTTCACCTGAAGGACACCGAGCGCGACATCCGCGCCGCGCTTAGCGGCCGGCCCTTGCGGGCAGAGCCGAGCCAGTAGCGACCGTTTAGCCTCTTGCGGGGCGACCCGGCATAGCAGAATAATCCGCGCGAAAGTGCGGGACCTGTTCATGGCGCCAAGACAAGACAGTTCCAGCCACCGGCTGGATGACGCGGCTCGCGCGGGCTGGCTGTACTACGTCGCCGGCAATACCCAGGAGGAGATTGCCACCAAGCTGGGCATTTCGCGCCAATCGGCCCAGCGACTGGTGTCGCTGTCGGTCAGCGAGGGCCTGATCAAGGTGCGGCTCGATCACCCGATCGGGCGCTGCATGGACCTGGCCGCCCGGCTCAAATCGCGCTTCGCGCTCGACCTGGTCGAGGTCGTGCCGTCCGATCCGGCCAGCGAATCGACCACGATCGGGGTCGCCGAAGCCGCCGCCGCCGAAATCGAGCGCTGGCTGCGCCATCCCGAGCCGATCATCATGGCCATCGGCACCGGGCGCACGCTGAAAGCCGCCATCGAGCAGTTGCAGCCAATGGAATGCCCGCACCACAAGGTGGTCTCGCTCACCGGCAATATCGCGCCCGACGGCTCGGCCGCGTTCTACAACGTCATTTTCAACGTCGCCGATACGGTCAAGGCGCGCAGCTTTCCCATGCCCCTGCCCGTCATTGCCTCCTCGGCGCGCGAACGCGAACTGCTGCACGCCCAGCCCATGATTCGCGAAACGCTGGCGCTGGCAGCCAAGGCCAACGTCACTTTTCTGGGCATTGGCGATATCGGCCCCGACGCGCCGCTGTTCCTTGATGGCTTCATCAGCGAGAGCGAACTCAAGGCCCTGCAGAAAGCCGGCGCGGTGGGCGAAATCTGCGGCTGGTGCTTTGATGCCGATGGCAAGCTGATTGATGGCCTGACCAATGACCGCGTCGCCAGCGCCCCGATGCCATCGCGCGAAAACTCCCTGGTGGTGGCAATTGCCATGGGTCGTAGAAAATTGCCCGGCATTCGCGCCACGCTGAACCGCCGGCTGGTCAATGGCCTGATCACCGACGAGCGAACCGCTGAAGGTTTGTTAACTTAATCCAACCCCTTGTAGAGATAGACGTTTCCGGCGTTCGGAAACGTTTTCTGCTATACGTACCTCACGCGGTGGGCGCATAGCACGCTTGACTCTGACGCATAAGTTGTGAGTATTTGCCCATCACCGGAACAAATGCTCGTTTCGGTTACTGGGAGGATATCCATGAAACTGACACCCTTTATCGTGGGCGCGCTGACCATTGCGCTGGCCTCGTCCGCTTCGGCCGAAACGCTCACCATCGCCACCGTGAACAATGGCGATATGGTTCGTATGCAGGCTTTGTCGCCGGCCTTCACCAAGGCAACCGGGATCGACCTGAACTGGGTCGTGCTCGAAGAAAACACCCTGCGCCAGAACGTCACCACCGACATCGCCACCAATGGCGGGCAGTATGACGTGATGACCATCGGCACCTACGAAGCCCCGATCTGGGCCAAGCAGGATTGGCTGGTGCCGCTCGATGGCCTCAGCGCCGACGCTACCTATGACGTCAACGACATCCTGCCCGCGATCCGCGCTGGCCTGTCGGTCGACGGCAAGCTCTATGCCGCCCCCTTCTATGGCGAGTCCTCCATGGTCATGTACCGCAAGGACCTGATGGAAAAGGCCGGGCTGACCATGCCAGACGCCCCCACTTGGGAATTCATCGGCAAGGCGGCTCGCGCCATGACCGACCGCGCCAATGACATCAACGGCATCTGCCTGCGCGGCAAGGCCGGCTGGGGCGAGAACATGGCTTTCCTGACCGCCATGTCCAATTCCTTCGGCGCCAGCTGGTTCGATGAGAGCTGGCATCCCCAGTTCGACCAGCCGGAATGGAAGGCCACGCTCGACACCTATCTGGGCCTGATGAAGGATGCCGGCCCGGCCGGCGCATCGTCCAACGGCTTCAACGAAAACCTGACCCTGTTCCAGCAGGGCAAGTGCGGCATGTGGATTGACGCCACCGTCGCCGCATCCTTTGTGATCGGCAAGGACTCCACCGTCGCCGACAAGGTCGGCTTCGCTCTGGCGCCCGATAACGGCCTTGGCAAGCGCGGTAACTGGCTCTGGGCGTGGTCGCTCGCGATCCCGAAAAGCTCACAGCATGCCGAAGCCGCCGAGAAGTTCATCAATTGGGCAACCAACAAGGACTACCTGGCCACCGTCGCCGCTCAGGATGGTTGGGCTAACGTTCCCCCCGGCACCCGCACCTCGCTCTACGCGAATGCGGATTACCAGGCGGCTGCGCCCTTCGCCAAGATGACGCTCGACTCGATCAACTCGGCCGACCCCACCAAGCCGACCGTCAAGCCGGTGCCTTATGTGGGCATCCAGTTTGTCGCCATTCCTGAATTTGCAGGTATCGGCACCAATGTGGGCCAGCTGTTCTCGGCAGCGCTTGCCGGCCAGATGTCGGCCGACGATGCCCTCAAGCAGGCCCAGGACTCCACCACGCGTGACATGACCCGCGCCGGCTATATCAAGTAGTCTCCCCCGACGGTTCCTGCAGCCGGCTCCAACCGGCTGCAGCCCGCCAGGGATATGAGCTTTCGAGGCGCGGTTGGGACCGCGCCTCGTTCAGAGACTGCCCGGCCGACAGATCCCTCTAGAAGTCGGGCAGACTGCGACCAGACCTTCGTTTGCTTTCAATCACACCGGTCCGAGCACCGGCCCTCGGGGGAGGATCAGCACATGGCTACCGCGCAGACGCGCACCCTTGCGCGCACCATGATGCTACCGGCAGTCGTGCTGCTGTTCATCTGGATGATCGTGCCGCTGGTGATGACGCTGTGGTTCTCGTTCCAGAACTACTCGCTGATCAACCCGATGATGACCGGCTTTGCCGGCTGGGCCAACTATATCTACGTCATCGGCGACCCCAGCTTCACCCAGTCGCTGGTCAATACGCTGATCCTGGTGTTGGGCGTGCTCATCATCACCGTGGTGGGTGGAACATTCCTGGCGCTGCTGCTGGACCAGCCGGTCTGGGGCCAGGGCATCCTGCGCATCCTCGTGATCTCGCCCTTCTTCGTCATGCCACCGGTAGCGGCGCTGATCTGGAAGAACGGCTTCATGCATGCCGATTACGGCCTGCTCGCCCATCTGTGGCGCTTCTTCGGCGCGCAACCCATCGACTGGTTCGCCCAGTACCCGCTGTTTTCGGTGATCATCATCGTCGCCTGGCAATGGCTGCCCTTTGCCGCGCTGATCCTCTTGACCGCGCTGCAGTCGCTCTCCGAAGAACAGCGCGAGGCCGCCGAGATGGATGGCGCCAATGCCATCAACCGGTTCTGGTACATCATCATGCCGCATATGGCGCGGGCGGTGACCATCGTTATCCTGATCCAGACCATCTTCCTCCTGGGCATTTTCGCCGAAATCCGCGTCACCACCGGCGGCGGGCCGGGTTATGCCTCCACCAACATCGCCTTCCTCGTGTTCCGAACGGGTATCCTTTCCAATGACATCGGCGCCGGCTCTGCCGGTGGCGTGGTCGCCGTCATCATCGCCAATATCGTCGCCATCTTCCTGATGCGGGCAGTGGGGAAGAACCTCGATGCGTGAGATGATGCGAAACGTGCCGGCCTCATCCTTCCTCACCTCTCCCTTTGGGGGAGAGGTCGACCCTCTTGGGTCGGGTGAGGGGGCCTTTTCTGGACGCGGTGTTGGGAGAAGGGGGGGGGGGGGGGGGGGGGGGGGGGGGGCCGGGCCCCCCCGCGCGCGCGGGGCAGCGCTGCGCGAGCGCGGCGCG
>NZ_JBEPOL010000003.1:0-539253 GCF_040546795.1 Devosia sp. UYZn731 | reverse complement strand
TCCCCCGGCAAACAGCCTGGGAACGATCAAAACATGGGTCAAATCTCAGTGAAAATTTACGCCCTCAGAGGGTCAGTTCTCAGTGGCAATCAACAGGAGGCCTTCTCATCGCGACGGCTATGCTGGCCTGCTACGTCGATCTTGAAGTTGGGGAAGTCGCCATAACTGTCAGGTCCGATCACAAAAACCTCGGCATCGGCTGGGAGCTGCTCGGGCACCTCACGAAATATGCCGAGTTAAAAGGCGTCAGACGCCTGCAGTCGCTCGAAAACAGAGCGAACGGCGCGGCGATTCAATCGGAGAAGGAACTGGGGTTCACGTCCGAGATATATCAGGGCGACTCGACCTTGGTCCTGCTCCAGAAGATTCTCGTGCAATAGTCATCCGCTCGATCCAAATGATCGACGTCACCGATGCGCCTCTTGGCCGACCGCCATGAACCAGTCGTCGCCGGTGCAACTCGAAAACTTCCAGCGACTTGATCTCAGCTACGACGTCGGTCTTTCGTGATGATCCCACGAAAAGTCCGTTCGCCCAACAAACCATCCCCCGATTAGTTCTGCTCTGCAGCTCGCGACCGCTTCGATCGGGGCATTCGCCGGCGATCTCGGGCTGTTCGCGCTCCGTCTTGGACCACATTGGCCGATCATGTTCATCGTGTTCCATCGCGATCATCCAGGGATTTTCCACTTTTCAAGTCACTGGTCTATTGGCGGACATGCGCGAAACCAATCCACGTTCCCAGTCGGTAGACGACCCCGGGGTGAGGCTCGACTTTCAGTATTGAGTTGCAACGACGGACCCAAAAGTGCCCGTCGCTGGACGTGGGAAAGGGGATGTGTGCGACCTATAGGCTAACGGCGCTTTTTGCAGCTTTCGGATAGTCTACATAGCCAGCACCGCGGCCGCCATAATACGTGTCGCGATCGCTTGGGCTGAGCGAAAGACCGGTGCTGAAGCGCTCGACCAGGTCGGGGTTCGAGATGAATGGCGCCCCATAGGCGATGGCATCGGCGAACCCATCGCGGACCCGCGCGTTGCCAGTCTCGAAGGTATACCCTCCATTGGCAATCAGAGCCCCGGAATAAAGGGACCGGAAATGCCTGGTGACGTCCTGCCCGAGAACCTCAACGGGTGTCCCCGTCAAATCGTTTATGGGGTTCATCAGTTGGAGATAAGCGAGGTGACGCTTCGACAATTGACCGACCAGATATTCGAAGGTCGGCAAGGTTTCGGCTCCGACGATGAAATTTCCGACACCGGTCAGACCCGGACTGAGTTTGATGCCGACGCGTCCCGGTGACCAGGAGGCGACCACTGCGTCAATGATCTGCAGAGGAAGCCGGGCGCGGTTCTCAACCGAGCCACCATAGTCGTCCGTCCGCTTATTGAGGTTTTCATAGAGGAAGGTGGGGATCAGATAGGTGTTGATGCCATGCAGTTCGACGCCGTCAAAACCGGCTGCCTGTGCCAAGCGGCCGGCCTTGGCATAGTCTTCCACAGTCCGGGCAATATCGCTCAGATCCATCGCCTTGGGAGTCACAGTGTCTTTGAAGCCGTCAGGCGTAAACGCCCGCAAGCCGGGGTTAACCGCCGATGGGGCCAATGGCAAGGCGCCATCGAGCAGATCCGGATGCGATGACGACCCGATATGGCCAAGCTGGACAAAAATGCGCCCGCCCGCTTCGTGCACTGCGTCCGTGACCCGGCGCCACCCGTCCACCTGCTCCGGCGTGTAAAGGCCAGGCACATTGATAAAGCCAACACCCTCGCGGCTTGGCCAGGTCCCCTCGGTGAGGATAAGTCCAGCCGAAGCGCGCTGGGCGTAATATTGCGCCTGCAGCGCATTGGGAACAAAGCCGGGATTGTCCGTTCGGGCACGGGTCATGGATGCCATGATGATGCGGTTGGGTAGATCGATGTCGCCCAGGCGGATTGGATCCAGCAAGGGGTGGTTTGGATTTCTCATGTCTGCTCACGATGTTGGCAGCGCTATCCGCGGGTTCGCGCCTCGATAGTTCAAACGAAGCCCGTCGACATCGTCGTCCAATCCAGATAGGACTGCACATACCAACAATCTAGTACAGACTATTTAGTAAGTATCCGAATTCGGAGATCACAATGACCGAGACGAACTTCCAATGCGGCCTGGAAGCGGTGATCGAGATCCTCGGGGGCAAGTGGAAACCGCTCATCCTCTTTCACTTGACGAGTGGCGCCAAGCGCACCAGTCAACTCCGACGGCTCGTGACCAATGTGAGCGAGAAGATGCTGATCCAGCATCTCAAGGAAATGATGAATGATGGCATCATTCGTCGGATCGACTTCCAGACCGTACCGCCGCACGTTGAGTACGAGCTGACCGATTTTGGTCAAAGCCTGTCCAAAGTGCTCGCCCCATTGTGCGAATGGGGAACACGTCACAGCGCCGAGGTTGCTACGATCGTGCAAAGTCGGAAACGCGGATCAGAAGCGGCATAAAGGCGTAATCGCAGCCTCCGTTAGGTTGGGTACCTCGATCGAAGAGTTTTAAGGACAGTCGCCCGCTTCTGGCGGTTGGGGGTCCGGTGACTCGGCAAAGAACAGTACGCGATAGAAGGTCAGTTCGGCGATCGCCGTTTCGATGGCCTCGGCCCCATAGAATACCCCAAGAGTTCTGCCTGCTCTTCGGAAGCGGGAGCCATGGGGATAGGCAGCGCCGTAGCCGAACGGCGCTGCCAAGAGGTAATCCAGTCCCCGACATCCTGCCGGCACGACAGGTTTGCTCTCGTCGAGGATCTCCTCGAGCAGTTGCTGCTCGGCCAGGCGTTCCACCAACCTCAGCGTCGAAACGCGGCGCTGGGCCTCGACCAGGCGCCAAGCCGTCCCAGAATATGGTCGGGCGCTAGACGAGAGCGCGGCGGGCGTCCAGGTAGGCAAGGCTAGTCAACTGCGATCGCGATTTTTCCCCGGATGCCGTTGTTTAGGCTTTCAAGCCGGGTATGGGCGAAAGGGATGTCAGCGAGGGCATAGACAGCCCCAACGTGCGGCCGCAACTGACCACGCTCTACCAGTGTGCTCAGTTCATCAAGCTTGCCGCGGTTTTGTCTTGTGAAAACGAAGTGAAAACTAGCGTTCTTGCCCCATGCTTCCATGAGGTTCTGTGGCTGCGCTATGTCCACGATCGTGACAACGCGGCCAAGTTGTGCGAGCACATTCGGGCTGCGGGACAACGTGTCGCCACCAACGGTGTCAAACACAACGTCGACTCCCCGGCCACCCGTTTCCCGCATAATAGCGCTGAGATAGTCTCCTTTCCTGTAGTCGATGACTACGTCCGCTCCAAGACTTCGTACAAACTCAAAGTTATCTTCGCGCACAGTCGTGAACACCTTCGCACCTAGGGCTTTCGCTAGCTGGATCGCCACATGACCGACCCCTCCCGCGCCGCCATGGATCAGGATGCTTTCCCCCACTCTTGAAGCTGCACGAACGACTAGGGCCTCCCACGCCGTCCCGCCGACCAGGCTCAGGCTTGCTGCTTCAAGATGGCTTAGCGAGCCGGGTTTCCTGCCGATAATGTTTTCATTCGCTACGTGGTATTCAGCATAACTTCCCGGCCCGGCAAATATTTGCGGGGTGTACCAGACTTCGTCTCCAGGAGAGAACATCGTCACGCCTGGTCCGACTGCTTCGACAACCCCAGACACGTCATGACCGGTAATGGTCGGCAATGGTACCAAGTCACGATAGTCGCCGCGCCGGACCTGGAGATCCAATGGGTTGATCGAAGTAGCATGTACGCGCACCAGGACTTGTCCCGCTTGTGGAGCAGGCGTTGGTACCTCGCAAAGCTCGAACGATTCCGGGCCACCAAAAGAGTTAAGTTTCATCGCATTCATGGCACATCCTCGTTTCGATAAACAGGAATATCGCGAATTGACGATATATCGTGATAAATGATCAGAGTTCTTTTCCTATGATCTCGGCAAGACCACTGATAGTCGCCTCGTTCCGCTTGTAGTAAGTCCATTGACCGATGCGTCTGACTTCCACCAGGCCAGCCCGGTGCAGCGTTGCAAGGTAATCGGACACCGTCGACTGCGACAGTCCAACACCTTCTTGAATGCTACTGACGCAGACCCCCACTATATGAACGTCACCTTCATCCTGCGGGGGAAAGTTGTTCACGGGATCCTTCAAACCCCGCACGATTTCAAGACGTGTACGGTTTGAGAGAGCTTTGAATATCTCGAGCACATCCATAACCAATTCATATCGAGAATAAGCGATATGTCAATACATAGGGATGGCAGCCGGGTCTTTAATTTGATTGAGGGACCAAAGGCGGTGGAACGATCGGCGTGTGACCTCATGGCGTGCTTTTCAGAAGACCTGTCGTCATAGCATGAAATGCGCTGACGGCTTTGGGCAACACCTCCGCTGGATCGTCGCTGGAGGCAATCCAGAGCGCCGCGTTGAGCGCGGCACCGTTTAGCAGCCTTGCAGCGGCCTCGGCATCGATCTCTTTGACGATCCCTTGCGCCATCAGCTTCTCCACGGTTGCTTTCGTCGCCTGGAGACAAGCATTCTGGCTTGGCCATTGCGATGGATCGCCCAGAACCGCTGGTCCGTCCAACAGAACGATGCGCTGCACCTCCGGATCGAGCGCCATCTCGATGTAGGCGACGCCTTCGGCCCGAAGTCCCTCCCAATCGTCCTGCGAGCCGGCGCCGATTTCTTGCGCGCGCGCCGCCATTTCGGCGTCAATCTGATTGACCACGGCGGCCATGAGACCCCGCTTGTCACCAAAATTATGATAGAGCGCGCCACGCGTCAGGCCGGCTTCTGCTGTAAGATCGTCCATCGAGGCTGCCGCATAACCCTTTTCGGCAAATGCTCTCCTCGCAGCTTTGATCAGCTTGGAGCGGTTCTCCTCCATCGTTTCCTGGCGTCGTTTCGCAGCCATGGCCTACCTCTCTACATACGAAGCGTATATGATTTGACATACACACGGTATATGTGCGATGTGACATACGCAACGTATATCAAGGTTGCGTAGAGAAGGAACGAACAATGGCCAAGCGCGAAGCAATTTTTCCTGCCGACCGGCACGCCCTCTATAAGACCCACGGCTACTCGGCTGCGATACGCTCCGGCGATCTCCTGTTCGTCTCCGGACAAGTGGGCAGCCTGGCCGACGGAACGCCCGAACCCGACTTCGGGCGGCAGGTGCAACGTGCCTTTGAAAACCTTGCGTCAACGCTCAAGGCCGCAGGCTGCGACTTCGGCGATATCATCGACGTAACGACCTTCCATACCGACCCAGAAAAGCAGTTCGAGACCATCATGGCGGTCAAGAGCCAGAACTTCGTCCAGCAGCCCGATCCGAACTGGACGGCCATCGGCGTGAACTGGCTCGCTGGCTTCGACTTCGAAATCAAGGTGATCGCGCGCATTCCGGCGAACTGAACGCAGCCCATTGGGTCTGCCGGGATAACGCCGGAGGCGCGAGGTCAGAGCACCTCCAGTTGGAGCACTGTTCCCCCACTTTTCTTGAGGCGGGCGAGATAGGTCGCGGACTCGAGCAGTTGGTAGGGGAAGAAGAGCCCTGCCGGGGTTGCCGGATTGCCATCGAGACCGATGAGCCGTTCCAGAACCATGGCAACCCCGAGCCCCGTCAACGGCATCTGCCCTTGCGGGTGGACGACCGCGTGGCGGGTGCGAAGGGGCCGACCTTCCATATCCTCTCCTGCGAGTTCGATGATGATCTCGGTCGACATCGGCTCGCCGCGGCGGCGCGTTGAACTCATCCCCGTCGCAAGGTTGAATTGAACATTTGGCGCGCCAGTCGCCGTTGCCAAAGCGACCACGTCATACGGCGCAAGGGCGGATGCCTGCATCCTCCTGCCATCAATGGCACGGAACGACGCCTTGGCATCGTCGCCGACACGCCAGACGTAGCGACCGTCGCGACGGGTCAACGCGGCGGGCATCGCCCGCGTCAGGCGCTCGACGTCCACTTCTGACGCCGGTCCGCCAACATCGTGCTCATCGACCAGTGCCCCGATGACGATATCGTCGACCCTACCGTATGCCTTGGCGAACTCGAGGGCTGGAACCGTTGTAGCACCAACGAGCCATTCGGCGCCGAGCACGACCGGGCCCGCATCCGGCTTGTGCATATAGCTCGCCACCTCGGGTCCGATCTCGTGGATGCCCGAAGAGACGCTGATATGGGGCACGCCGCGCGATTGGGCGAACCGAAGTGCTGCAATCGCGTCATCCTTCAGAAGGACTGCGACGGCGCTGACCGCGCGATCGCCAAGACCAAGGTTCTCGGCGTTCAAGTCGAGCGCCATTCCCTCCGCGTTGCCGACCTCTGCTGCGGCTTCGTCGCTCTTCGCGCGATCGCGGCCTCCGATCAGGATCAGCGCATTCGGATGAGCGGCGCGAAGAAATCGTGCCGTCCAGCGACCGATGACGCCTGAACCGCCGATGAGCAGGATGGGATCTGTTTGCATTGAGCACGTCTCCTTTTATCAGGGCCAGAGAGTAAACATGGGTTGGCCGGCCGCGAGCCCCGCGGCCGCATAGCCCACCATGCCGGCAATGCCAGACCAGGCGGTGAAAATCAGAGCCTTCATCATTGGATCAAGGTATAGCCGAGCGAGTTGAGAGCTGCCACCGAGGCCGACGACGGCGGATGCAAGCAGGCCAACCAGGATGTCGGACCAACCCAGGCGGGGCCGTGACTGAGAGGCCGACCACGCTTCCTTTGGCGGCGGCACCTCATAGAGCGGCCCCGCGCCCCATGTCGGCGGCAGATCCAGATCCGCCTGATCCCACAGGGTGTGCCGTACGGTCCGGTATGCATCGCTCTCGACGAGTTCGGAATGCACAGTTCGCATCGCGAGCATCAGCGGCTGGTCCGTCCTTGCCGGAGGCGTACCCACTAAACCCTCGATCCGGCCACACCAGCGACCAGGGACACCGGAACTCTCCGCCGGGGGCCGGGGCAGGTTGATAAAAACAAGCGACCAGTTCGGCCCCGTCCATCTTGAACCTGCGCTCTACAAAAGCGGCGTCGTGCATCTGTCCTATATTCCCGATTTGCTCCAAACGTTCGGGGCGTCGCCGGTGGTGTCGCGGCAGTGAGGACCGGACAGGTCTGGCTCACGGTGATGTCCCCATAAGCGGGGGAGTCGAGCCCTACCTGCCGGATGCTGGGAAAAAAAACGCCTTAGCCTTAGAAGCTGTAGTTCAAGCCAGCGGTCACGGAGTGATTGACGAGATCATCATCACGAGCGACACCCGCCACGCTATCGACGCCGAAGAAACGGGTCTGCAGATACTCGGCGCGCAGGCTGAGGTTGTCGCCGAGCTTATGCTCGACGCCGCCGCCGAACACGGCTCCGGTATGCCAGTCGGCCTGCGAGGACGCCCCGCCTGTGGGCTTGAGTTCGGAAAAAACGGCACCACCCGTGCCATAGATCAACAGATTGCCCAACGCCACGCCTGCCCTGCCCTTGGCGGCGATCGACCAGTCCTGCTCCAATCCGGCGCCGGGGGTTAGGGCATAGTGTAGCTCGTCCGTCCATAGGCCTTGAACTTCAGCGCCCAGCACGAACATGCCAAGCTGCTGGAGATAGCCGATCTGGGCTCCGGCGGTGAGGCCGTAGTCGTGGAAATCAAGATCCAGGTCGCCGGCAGTACGGCCCCCTATGCTTGCGCCGATGTAAGACCCCGACCAGGTGTCGGTGGCGATCGCCAAGCCGGCGTCGCTGTACGACGAGACAGGCATCCGGGCGGAGAAACCGAGATCTGACGCCTGGGTTGCCGCTGCGGAAAAAAGAGCGGCAACACCTGCGAGCAAGGTGGCCAGGGGGAGGCGGCGAGTAGGCATTGAGAAGCTCCTGACATTATGTCGCGAGCCATGCACGGCCCGCATACGGACACCCTGATGGGTACCGTCGAGAGCAAAGATGCTGTGCGAAGCTTGCCTCAGGCTTGCGGACTGAGCTCTGTAACGATTTTTTCTCTCACGCCGATTTCAGCGGCAGATTGATGACGAACATGGCACCGCCCGAGGCAGAATCGCCCAGGGAAAGATGGCCGAGATGGCGTCGGATGATCATATCGACCAAGTTGAGCCCGAGACCGGTTCCACGCGTGGTGTGGGTCACGCGATAGAATGGCTCTAACACCCGATCGCGTTCGTGCTCGGAGATGCCAGGGCCTTCGTCACTGACGGAAATGCTGCCATTGCGATCCACCTGCACCAGGATTTCTCCGCGCTGGCCACCATAGGCGACTGCGTTCTGCACGATATTGGTCAGGGCCCGCACGAGGCTACCAATGTCGCCGTCAACAACCACGCGATCCGCCGCGGCAATGAGCGACAGTTCATAGCCAGCCGCACTGGCCAGCGGCGCGAGATCTCCGACCACTTCGCTCGCAACCTCGTTCAGATCAACAGCGACGAAGCTCGTGCCGGTCAGATCCATGCGTTGCAGGTCCAGCAATTGATCGGCTAGGCTGGATAGTCGAGCCACGTCCACGAGTAGCCGCGTCTGGGCAGGAAAGGGATCCTCCGCCTCTATACGGGTTTGCATGATGGCAATCGGCGTCCGCAATTCATGGGCCGAATCGGCAAGAAAACGCTCACGAGCGACATAGGATTCGTCGAGACGAGACAGCGCGTCATTGACCGATAGCACCAGCGGCGCAACCTCGTCGGGCACGTCGTGAAGGGAAAGGCGGGCGCCACGAGCATGGCTGTGGATCAGTCTTGCCTGGGCGGCAGCTGCCTTGAGGCCGCGCATTTCCCGTCTCACGACGATAGGAATGACCACGGCGCTGACGATGACCACCGTCACGGCAATTCCCGCCCCCAGCGCGCCCAATATCCATCCGATCAGGCTGGCCGCGCTGACCACCGGCCCGTTGCCCGTCATGACGCGTACTGTGCCGACGGGGGATTCTTCGGTTCGTAACCCCATACCGCCGGTGCCGCTGTTCAACGTCCTGGCGTCGAAGCTTTCGAAATCCCAGGATCGCTGAGCAACCTCACGGTAGATCGCGGGCATCTCGCCAATGCTGACCGAGGCGCCCGATTCCGTGCTTGCATGGAACCAGATACGGGGAAATTCGGCGAAGAGCTGCTGCAGCCGGGCGTTCGGGGCCACGACAATGGTGCGTCCATCGGCCGAGCGCAGGCTCTGCGCGAACTGCTCGGCGACGGTGACGTCCAATGTCTTGGCATCGCCGAGTTCGTTGAAGATCGGATAGACCACCAGCGGGAAGACGCACGCGCCGAAGAACAGTAGCAGCGCCAAGATCTGGACCTGGACCATGCGAAACGTGAGCTTGCGCTCCAGCCTGTTGGTTTTCGTCCATTTCATGGCGTGCGCTTCAAGAAATAGCCGACGCCGCGAACCGGCTGGATCGAGACGAGCGCGCCCGCCTCGCTCAATTTTCGACGCAGCCGCGAAATATGGGCTTCAAGGGAATTGGACTGGATTTCGTCGTCGGAGCCATAAACTTCCTCTTCCAGAACGGCCCGCCGCACCGTGCGACCAGCTCTTCGCATTAGGCTTTCCAGCACCAGGTATTCCTTTCGGGGCAGGTCGAGACGCGTGCCCTCGATGAAGACTTCGGCCTGGTTGAGGTCAAAGCTGAGGTTGCCCACTTCAAGGCGCTCGGATGCCATCTGGGTTGGCCGGCGCAATACCGCTCGCAGCCGCGCCACCAGTTCGTTGATGACGAAGGGCTTGGCGATATAATCGTCGGCGCCAAGATTGAGGCCCTCGACCCGATCCGCGGCGGCACCGCGCGCCGACAGGATGACGATCGGCACATTCGGTCGACGCTTGCGGAGATAGGCAATGAGCGTTGCTCCATCGCCATCGCCCAATTGACGGTCCAGCAGGACGAGGTCGTGCGAGATCGTCTCGATGGCTTCGATGGCAATTTCGATGGACGGTGCGCTGTCCGTGACGAAATCGTGCTTCTCCAGGACGCTGCGCAGGAGCGCCGCCATGTCGGGCTCGTCTTCAACCAGCAGCAGTCGCATTTTCACCAGCCTCTCGTGACAAACGGTCTTATGAACGAGAAGGCTTGCCTCAACATTGCGTCGTCATCCCGACGACAGGGCGTTTAGCCGGCTGGTGGCCCGGCCAGTTGCAAGGTTGACGCAAGCTTAGCGGTCTACCCAAGCAGCAGATCGCCGCGCTGTTCGGTGGTCAATGACGGATTTATCTCCGCAGAATTCGAACATCTTGATCGAAGGACAATCATGCAGAACACCGCAGTGCTCGCAATTCTTTCACTCGTTCTATTGGGCACAGCTACCGCCCACGCAGATGAGGCTCAAAACATGGCAACCATTACTTACCCCGAGACCAAGCGCAATGACGTCGAGGAAAACCATTTCGGCCGCACCATCGTCGATCCCTATCGCTGGCTCGAGAACGATATCAGCCAGGATAAGGCGGTGGCTGACTGGGTCGCGGCCCAGAACACGGTCACCCAAGACTACCTGACGACCCTGCCCGGCCGCGACATCTTCCGCGAGCGGCTGGCGGCGATGCTGGACTATGAGCAGGTGACCGCACCAATCAAGCGCGGCAATCGCTATTTCTTCACAAAAAATCCCGGTCAGGACAACCAGCCGACGCTTTTCGTGCGCGATGGCGATAGCAGCAAGGAGCATGTGGTCATCGACCCAAATGCCTGGTCACAGGACAGCGCCGACGCCTTGGCGGATTGGTCGCCCTCCGACAACGGCACCTTGATCGCCTACGCGGTTCAGACGGGCGGTACGGATTGGCGGACAATCAAGGTTCTTAATGTCGATACCGGTGTGGTGCTGCAAGATGAGGTCCAGTGGGCCCGATTTACCTCAATTACGTGGACCAAGGACGGCTCTGGCTTCTTTTATTCGCGCTATCCAGAACCTGAGGGTGGGGCACGGTCCACTGCGGGCATTGCCAATCATGCGATCTATTTCCACGCACTGGGTAAACCCCAAGCCGAGGATCGCCTGATTTATTCCAATACCGAACGGCCCGAACTCCTGAATTTGGCCGACATCTCTGAGGACGGTCACTATCTAATAATCGCATCCACACCTGGTGCAGGCGTCAACGGGCTGGCCGTTGTCGAACTGACCAGCCAGGATTGGACGCCGCGCATCCTGATCGAAACCTTTGATGCCGAATGGTCGGTCATCGGCAGCGAAGGCGAAACGCTTTATGTGCTGACGAGCCATGATGCCGAGCGGCGCAAGATCGTCAGCCTGGATCTGTCGCAGGCCGAACCTAAGGCCGTCGAAATCGTCGCGGAAGACGAAGCGGTCCTCACGACCGCAGCACTCCTTGGAGGGCGTCTGCTGACCACTTACCTAGTCGATGCCAATACCGAAATCCGCCGCTTCCAGACCGACGGCGCGCCTGATGGCATCGTCGAACTTCCTGGCATCGGCAGCGCCGGCGGCTTCAGTGGCGAAGGAAGCGACGACGAGGCCTTTTTCATCTATTCCAGCTTTGACACGCCGATCAGTGTCTATCGCTACAATGTGGCGACCAACGGCTATACGGCTTGGGCCAAGCCAGTGGTTGTCGCCGATCTCGACAGAACCGTAGTCGAGCAGCGCTTCTACCCATCCAAAGACGGAACCAAGATTCCCGTCTTCATCATCCGCCGCAACGACGTCATCGCTCCGGCGCCGACCTTACTCTATGGCTATGGCGGCTTCGGCATCAGCCAGGTCCCCTTCTACAATCCAGCGCACATGGCCTGGGTCGAACAGGGTGGCGTCGTCGCCGTGGCCAATATCAGGGGCGGCGGTGAATATGGCCGTGCCTGGCACCGGGCCGGGCAGCTCGAAAACAAGCAGAACGTCTTAGACGACTTCACCGCTGCCGGCGAATTCCTCAAAGCCGAGGGCATCACAACCGAAGGCGGCTTGGCGGTCCAGGGCGAGTCGAATGGCGGCCTCCTGGTGGGCGCAGTCGTCAATCAGCGCCCCGATCTGTTCGCGGCGGCACTGCCGGGCGTCGGGGTGATGGATATGGTGCGCTATAACCAGTTTACCGGCGGACAGGTATGGATGTCCGATTTCGGCAATCCCGCCGAAGAGCGGCATTTCAACAACCTGCTGAGCTACTCGCCCTACCACAATATTCGTCCTGGCCAGGACTACCCGGCAATTCTGGCGACCACGGCCGACACCGACGACCGTGTCGTTCCCGGGCACAGCTTCAAATATGTGGCCGCCCTTCAGGCCGCTGACCTTGGGACCAAGCCGCGCCTCATCCGTATCGAAACTAGGGCGGGCCACGGCGCGGGCATGCCGCGCGACAAGGTCGTCGCCCTTTACGCCGACATGTGGACCTTCGCCGCCAAGTGGACGGGTCTGACCGTCACACCGGTCGAATAATCATTACATCAAACTGAAATGAACACCATGAATACGCATTTTTTCGCCGGCCGCTCGCGGTCCGCACTGTCGCTCGGTCTTTTTATGGCGCTCAGCACCGCCCTTGCAGGTTGCGCGACAACGCAGGAGCAACTGAGTCAGGACTATGGCACCTGCGAAAGCTTTGGAGCGCAATACGGCTCCTCCGAGTACTCACAATGCATGCTGGTTCAACAGCAGCGCCGCGACAACGAGACCCTGAGATCCTTGGAGGAGGCGCGCCTTGCTACTGAACTCTCCAGAAACAGCCAGGAGATCATCGATAGCCGTCGCAATCGCCAGGACGGCTACTGAGCCACCTAGGCTTGACGCAGAATGAGCGCAGGGCTGCCAGTCTCTGCGCCAGTCATCGTTTCGCTATCATCAGTGACCATTTTTTCTGTTCTAAGGATATTCCCATGCGCGCTCTCGCGATCGCTTTAAGCCTCATGCTCGCAACAACTGCGGCTCACGCCTCCTCCGATGAAGCGCAGGCGCAATTTAGTCTTGCCGTGGCGGAAACGTGCGCAGCGTCCAGCGGGCTCGACCACGCTCGTGTGTCCGAGCTCATCTTGTTCGACGACACGTTGAACAAGGTGGCTACGCTGGTGACCGGCATTTATCCCCAGCCGTTCATGAAGGGCGCTACGGGCAAGGTGCTATGCATCTACGACAAGCTGACGCGAAAAACCTGGATCGATGAAGCCACGGGTTGGAGCGCTCCAGACATGCTGTAGCCACTTGAGACACTACGCCAACAATGACCGCATTCTCGGTCTATCGGCCTGCGTTTGCCCGAGATTGGACGATCATCGGGTCGATCTGATTGCACGAAAGCCGCCCACTTGGCGCGCAAGGACATAGCTCATGGTAAGGAAATTTTCAGTTCTGGCACTGCTTCCCGCGCTCGTCTTCGGTGCCGGCGTGCGATCAGCGCCGACGACCGCATAGCCGACGCAGCCCAGAAAATAGAAGCACGACTGGGCGCGCGGGTCGGCGTGGCGGTCTACATGCCGGCGGGGAACACTTGGTGGCTCCACAATGCCGATCAGCGATTTCCCATGGCCAGTAGTTTCAAAGTTTTGGCCTGCGCGACGCTCCTCGACAGCGATGTCTCTGACACACCGGCTTTGCTGGTACAAAATTTGCAGGACTATTCCCGGTGACCAAGGACCTCGTGGGGCAAATGGTTTCTCCCTACCAGCTTTGCGACGCCACGATGCGCACCAGCGATAATACGGCCGCCAATCTCTGCTGGAGGCGATTGGGGGCCCGCGTGCTGTCCCGCAATTCGTCCGGAGGCTGGGCGACGAGACCACAAGGTTGGATCGTATGGAGCCAGAACTCAATCAGGGCACGCCCAGTGATCCGCGCGATACCACGACGCCAAGGGCGTTCGCGACCACGCTGCACGCCCCAATCTTCGGCGATGCGTTGCCGGCACAAAAAAAGCGAGCAATGTTGACTACGTGGATGCGGTCCAACGAAGTGGGCGGGCCGCTGCTGCGCGCAGGCGTGCCAAAAGATTGGATCGTCGCGGCTCGCACCGGTGCCGGCAGCAACGGCACGCGAGGCATCGTCGCCGTCATGTGGCCTGGGCAACCAGACCCCATCGTGGCGGCCATTTTCCTGACAGAAACCACTGCATCGATGGATCAGCGCAACGCCGCGATCGCGAAGCTGGGCCGAATCATCGCCGAAGCCGTTTCGAAACAGTGACGAGGCGGAAGATCTTGCGCACATTCGCCACCGCCGCTCTTGTTTTCTTTGTGCTGTTTCCTGACGTCAGCGCTGCGCAGGATGACACGGCTCTATCGGCCTGGCAGGCGGAGAAATGCCATGTGTATCGGCAAAGCTGGGAGAAGGCCCTCGGCTTTTTCGACACTGAGAACGTGAGCCAAGCCTTCATTAGCCAGAACGAGACCTTTATGGCGAGTGGCTGCACCGCGCAACCTGTGGTCTGCGCGCAATCGAGACAAGAGCTCGACATCGCAAATGCGCTCACTATCCAGAAGATGAATGCAGGTGCCGCGAGCACCTTCATGCCGTTCCGCTGCCAGAACACTGGGACGTCAACGCCGTTTCCGGCAGCAACCGGCGCCGCCCCAGACTCCCAACTCTGCCGATCGCAACTCGATCCTCTAAGCGCAGGTGAAAAGTTCACGGCGGAGGAAGCCGCCGTCTTTGAAGCGCAGTGCGCCCGCCTTGAGCTGAAGGAACAGGATGGGAAGGACATCGAATGCGCCCTCTAGAGTGCAGCGCTTGGTTGCTTTGCAGCCATCCGAAGCACGGGCCACTGCGTCCGGGTGCTTATGCGATCGCTGCCTTTGGCCTTGGCGGCGCATTCGTGGCGTCGACGACGACGGCGCTATCGCATGTCGAACATCACAAGGCCGGTGTGGTGTCGGGGTTGATCAACACCTTCCATGAGGTGGGCGGCGCACTTGGGGTTGCCGCTGTCTCAGCGATCGCAGCATCAAGTTTGGCTTCGCCCCTTCTCGAGAGCGGCTTCATCCAGGCCCACCGTATCTCCGCCGTGGTCGCGTTGGCAACAGCAGTCACCGGCGCCTTGCTGGTGCCACCGGGCAAGCCTGCGGCGGGCACGCCGCGTTTCGCTCACTAGACGTCGGACGAGGGGAGGACCCTGAAAGGGTACGGCGCCGCTCCCGGAGACGACCAAATATTGTGGGCGAAAATTCAGGGTGGCGGCTACTGGCTGGGCAGCCGCCGTCACGGTCCTTTGGCGAGCGAATTGAGCTCGGCATCCGGGAATTGCGATACACGCGCTTTGAGAAATCGCCGGCAATGGCCGCATCAACCACCTCGCCGAACGCTGTTTGCAGCGCCACCATCATGTCGGAGCGCTTCCCACGCCGGCGCACCGCCGCTGCATTTTCTTGCTCAGTCATCGGGCCGAATCCGTTCTCGCGGAATACTTCCGCGGCACGCCCCAGACTGCAAATCTCATCGGTCCGGGTAATCCCCTTTATCGCGACATCGTAGCTGCCGTGGCGCTGGCAAAAACGGACGAGAGCGTAGTTATGCCGGATACGGTGGCTCGCACGGGGTGGAATGCAAGGCGTGGCAACCCGTCGTACGCACCAGGCCAAACGGTCATTATTTTCTCCGTCAAAAGTCCAGGGACGCGCGCAAGTAGGGAGCGCCAAATCCGAGGAAAGCGCGGATCTTGGAAGTACGTCGAAGATCGGGATGAATCAACATCCAGACCTCTGATTGCAGGACGTCGATCGTTTCGCCACAAGGGACGAGGTCCAGTTCGCGCCCGAGATAGCTGGGGAGTAAAGCCTGTCCCAGCCCGGCGGAGGCCGCCTGCGCCGCCGCCCACATGCTGTCCACGCGTAAGACGATGTCATCGGCATCCACGTTGTCGGTAATCCAGCGTGCTGCCGGAATCGAGGCCACGTTCCCTTCCAGGGCGATCCACCCCCTTGAAACAGGGTGGTCGCCGCTGCGGAACGGCCAGTAGGAGAAGTTGCCTGCTTGCCTTCCCACCAATGCTTCTGGCGGCGTCTTGGTCGGTCGAATGGCGACTTCGGCTTCATAGCGCGTCATATCGGCAAAGCTATTTGACACCGCGAGCGAAAAGCCAATTCGCGGTTGTTGCTCGCGAAAACTGGCCAGAAGGCGCGAGACCAAAGGCACTAAGGAATCTGCGGTGGTTATGGTGATATGCCCATCCAACCGGGCGTCCTCCCCCGCGAGACGACGGTTGGCATCGGCGAGATGAAGGTCGATGGACTCTGATGAAGCAGCAAGAGCTGTTCCGAGTGGTGTCGGCTCGTAGCGACCTTGAACCCTTACGAATAGCTGCTGCCCGGCCAGCAATTCGAGCGATCTAAGTCGGCGATACACGGTCGCTACGTGGGTGTTGAGCGCACGTGCAACACTGCTGGCACTTGAAAACCTTGCCAGGACAGCGATGAACTTCAAGTCGTCGGACGTCAGCATTTCGCACCTATGCGAATCAGATTGGCAAAATTGCACAATTCTTTCGCGCTTCCGCGAAGTACCATGGCTCTCACAATCCGAGGTGTCCATGAAAACGTTGTTGCATGTTGTCGCGTCGCCACGTGGCGAGCGTTCCCACTCGTCCCGCGCGGCTGAGAAGTTTGTCGCCCAACTGGTCGAGCAAAAACCCGGTTTCGGTATCGACCGCCTGGATCTTTGGGAAGTGAGCCTTCCGGCGTTCGACGGAGAGTTGCTGGATGCGAAATATGCTGTGCTCGGGAAAACGAAATTCTCCCCGGAGCAGGAGTTGGCCTGGCAGGCTGTGGAGGCAATGGTGCGCAGATTGGACGCGGCGGACGCGCTGCTGATTTCGACTCCGATGTGGAACATGTCCATTCCCTACCGGCTCAAACACTATTTGGATTTGGTCACACAACCTGGCTTGAGCTTCGCCTTCAATCCCGAAGCCGGTTACCGCCCTCTGCTACGGTCGCGCCCTGCAATCGCAATTATCGCCACATCGGGAGATTTCTCGACCGGCTCGAGTTGGGGACGTCCAAATCTTGCGGGGCCGCACTTGCAGCAGGCTCTCAAGTTCATTGGCTTTTTAGATCCCGAGGTGATGTTGGTCGGCCCCACCGTCGGCGAGCATGAGAAAATATCCAATGGTGTAAGCCGCGTCGAAGCGCGGCTCGCCGAAGTCATGCCCGATATTCGGGGGGCGCTGTCATGACCGCATCGACCGGCTGGCTATTGCTTGTTCTGTCGGGACTGCTCGACGTGGGTTGGGCATTCGCCACCAAGAAGGCCGATGGGTTTGCAAATGTGGGTTGGACTGCTCTATCCATCGCGCTCCTGGCTGCGTTCGTCATCGCCCTGACTAAGGCGCTTTCCGTATTGCCGCTGGGAATGGCCTATGCAGTTTGGACGGGCATTGGTGCTGTCGGTTCAGTAGTTGTCGGCGTTGCAGCCTTTCACGAGCCGCTCGGTGCCCAGAAAATTACTTACCTCGTCATAATCGTATCGGGCATTATCGGGCTGAACCTAGATACTGGCTCCCCCGCTTGATGCCCAATCCAGGCACTCGATACCGGTGAGCTAAGACGCCCCGCAACGGCCCGTTACGAATGACCGTGCTTGCAGGAGGAGTGGGGGTGCGGGGCCGCCCGTCAAAGGTGGGACGCAATCCTGCCCAGTGGGCCCACAGCCAGGGTGGCGCGGAGCTTCGCCAGAAGATCCAACCGCCTCAAGCGTTAGCTCGACCCGTTAATTCCTTATATTTGTTAGAATGTTAAGGGGCACGATTCCGCCGGAACTTTCCGATGCTTCCAGCGCCTCGACGGCAAAAACCCAGTTTCCGTTCGAACTGACAAGCGCAAAAGCCCATGCACTGTTGGCAGGCCCAAAGGACGCGAGGGGAATCTCTGTCCAGCTCGGTTCCTGGCTGAGACGATCGGAGTAGTGGGCCTTAATGGCCTGGGGGGTGATCCGCACGTCGAGATTTCGGGGGAGTATCCGGATGGACTTCTCGCCGAACCGGCTTTCCAATTGGTCGAGCACCGTGACCGTTGCGCGCCAGTCCGCCGCCTGGGTTACCGAGCCAAACGAATATTCTGCGGGCTGGGTGATGCCCGCGGCCTCGGGTGGCAAAACAGGTGGCTCTTCCGACCATGCCGAACAGCCCAGAATCGCCGTCCAAAACAAGTTGATCATGGGCACTGACAAAAATGGCCTGTCGAGACGGACCGCGGAAGTCATACCGGTTCTCCTCACCCAGTTTCAAACAGTCTGGCAGCCTGGCCCGCTTTCATGACATTATTGCGACTTCATAGCATTTCCGGTTCGGGCGCGGCGGATTGGCCATCGCGATGTGCGCCGCCCCTCATAAGGATGCCTCTGAAGGCCTCGTGTAAGGCGGCGTCGCGCCGATTTTGGGCATAATTAAGCAAGTGCAAGACAGGCCAGTTAAAAGCGTCGGCATCGACTTCGAGCGCCAATGCCGACTAATTCAGTCTAACCCGCGGGTTCGCGCATGAAATCCTGCAGTCGCACTGATCCGCGTATCGGATTTTGCGGCATATCATAATCGCCATCGAAGGTAACGCCGGTCATGCGAGCATAGGATTGCGCGGCCGGATCGGAGAACCCTAGTTTTTTGAATTCATCCACCCAACTCTCGCGCGGGGCGATCGAGAGCGAAACCTCGCGGCCCAGCGCATCGGCGAATGCCTGCGCGACATCAGCCGAGGAATAAGGTTCAGGCCCTTCTACATAGTGCGTGCCGATCTCTTCCAGCGGCGCCATTAGAAGTTCACCTGCCACCTTTCCAAGATCGATCGGCGCGACCATTGGAATCTTCAGGTGCGGCGGATACATAGTGGCGATCTTGCCGTCGCTGCGAGCGAGTTCCAACATCGCATCCCAATTGCTGAAGTAATAGGCGGCCCTGATGATCGCTGCAGGGATGGGTTGGGCAAGAAGGCCCTCCTCCAGCTCGTACAAGACATTGAGGTCACCGCACCGCTCACCAGGCTGCGCCCCATAGGTCGATTCCGCGACCACTTTTTCCAAACCCGATCCATCAAGCGCTGCAACTATAGATGCTACCGTGGCGCGCTCTTCGACATCAGTGTCGGTCGCAGGATCGGCCGGGGGATTCAAGAGAAACGCCCGTTTACCGGTCTGAAACACCCGGCGCAACGCCGTGACGTCGTGAACATCGACTTCGGCAAGCACGGCGCCACGACGCGCCCAAGCTCCAGCTCGGGATGCGTTTCTCGTTATAATGGTTACTTGTTCTCCCCGGTCCAGCAAAAAGCTAGCTGCCGCACCACCCACGTGTCCCGTGCCACCCATAATTATGTACATGTAGATTCTCCTTTCAGAGGTCAGCCTACACCGGCCCTCTGTCAGTTTCCGTCAGGGTCAAAGCTCCACACCGCTCTCGATTTTGCCCCATTCAGCCAGCAGGAGCCGACGCGGCGTGGGTACGCGATCGTCGAGTAGAGAAAAGGTCGAAATCCGGTCCAGGCGAAAGTGCCGAAAGTCGCCCCGGAGTTCGCACCAGGCTGCCAGCACTTCAGCGCTATCAAAAAAGCCCAGCGCGATAGGCCAGATGGTTCGCTCAGTGACGGCCCCGGCAGCGTCAAGGTACCGGATGCGAAGCTTGCGTTCCGATTCTATAGCGTCCCGGACTTCACTCAATGGGTGCGAGGCGCTTCCTTCCGATGGCGCTACGACCAAGCCGTTGATGCGCACGCGACGCTCGACCGTCTCCGGTAGAATTGCTGCAATCTTAGAGGCAGCGCGGCGCGCAGCGGTCGTCAATGCAGGGTCGCCGCGTCGCATGACGAAGCGCAACCCAAGCAGGACGGCGCTGGCCTCAACATCATCAAACATCAATGGAGGAAGAAAGAAACCGGGTCGCAGCACGTACCCGAGACCTGGTGCGCCTTCAATTGCCGCGCCTTGCCCCACAAGCGAACTGATATCCCGATAAATTGTGCGTTCGGAAATACCGAATTCAGCAGCCAAAGTAGCGGCGCTCGTCGGCTGTCGCCGAGTGCGGAGTGACTGAAGCAAGGCAAGCAGGCGTTCGCTTCTAGACATCATTGGAAATGGCTTGAGCCTCCAGTGATCTGCGTTTTTTTCGGCATCTCATATTCGGCAATTAGTCAGTCGCCGTTCCTCACCAAGGCAGCGCCGCCGAAGCGCAGCCTCACAACAGCTGTTTACGGCAACCTGCTTCATAAACGGTTTTTGCGGCTGGCGCGCGCCGAGCATCCAGCCGTCTCGCGGGCGCGAAGCGGGTAATTCCGGCGTTACCTGTCCTCGTCTGGCCGTCCGCCGAAGCGCCATCGATGGATTTCTATCTCTTGATAGAGGTCGGCTTGATTGTAGGGGTCCTCGGTCTGCAGCACCTCGACCTTCATGCGCGACGGTAGTTCAACCAACATGGCAGTACCGAGCCAGTTCTGCCCGTCATCCGTTAAGAGCGGCCCGCCGAGAATCAGGCGTCCCTGGTAGTGATTTTCAAGTACGTAACCGTCAAAGGACTTCTTCAGCGCGTCTGTGGTGTTGGAACCAAATCTGCCGTGCGCAATAATGAGGAAGCGGTGATTGGCGTGGGCGGTGCTTCGAAAATCCCACATCTTGCGACCGATAACGTTGTGCCAGCGCCTGACCATAACGTCCGCGAAGACTCCGGCCCGAAAAGTCGGCTCTTCAAACGCGAATACGCGTGCCGCCGCGGCGTCCTGCAAATCTACTATATGCATGCTGCCGGTTGGGATGACGCCATCACTGGTCAGTGTCGGCCCACGGGCAATCATGCCCTCGGCGTAGTTGTCCATGAATGCCCAATGGGACTCTACCACCCGCATGCGCTCTACGAGAGTGCCGGGTTTGTCGCGGCTGTAAAAAAAATATTCCAAGACGTCCCCTTTCCGCTCGAACAACGCGACGTCCGTTGACCTATGCAAAACTGATCAGCATCGAGACGCTCTGCGGTCCAACCGATACACGCCCAGACGCTGATCAGCAGCATTAATGACTTAACTAATTTCAAGCATTGATCCAGCTTTTATACACCGCTTCCTGAATTTATTTCAGTCTTTATTAATGCTTTTCACTATCGAACACTATTGTTTAGATGTTTTTCTTGCAGCGAGTCAGGTGTTGTTTCCGGATGAGACTGGTCGAGCGAAAAGTCCTCAAGCCCGAGATCACGTAACAGATGACGATTGATGAAATTGATATTCACATGGTCACCACCTACGCGCCGAACCCTTGATAGCACTATCTGCAGAAGTGTCCGCAATTTCGTCTTCCGTCATTTTTAGTTTCGAGTCGCGCCAAAATGCGGGAACCATTAATTTGCGACTGAAGAGATTTTCAAGGTGGCCTCAGCGGCCTTTGATTTGCATATAGTTCCGATAGTCCTGTCACCGCCACTTAGCCGGCATCGGTCTTGTGCGCCCAATCAATGACGATCGGGCGAGAGGGCCTAGGCAGAGCTCTTCTGGGGGCCCACAAAATAGTCTGCTGTATCGGGTCCAAACATCGCGATGACAGCCGCCCAAACGCAGGCAACATGGGCGACACGGCTGACGGTTATTACCCAGATGCTAATGTCGGCCGTGGCGATAAAATGGGAGATTGAGCCGCCTTCGAGCAGCCATTGAACCGGCTCTACAACTAGAGACAGCGTCCCCAGCCCGCCAAAGATGACTAGAAGTGCCCATCGGGACCAAGAGCGGCCACTGAGCATCAAAAGGCTAAGCGAAAGCAGCACGGCATACGCCGTGCAGCGCACCGTAACTTCCGTCGCGCCTTCGCTCAGCGCCATCCAGAGCCCGGCGGGCGCAGACATAAGGCGCGTCAGTAGCTCAACGATTGCTGCAACGATCGCACCAACCCACAAAACGTGGCTAGCCCATACCGATTTGGGCTTTTGACCATACATGTTTTTGATCCGTTTTGGGGCTAACAAGCCGCTGGTGGGAAGTAGCTTAAGGACGTGAGCGGCGCGCCTAGCGTCGACCCCATTTGTTCACAATGAAAACACCCAGCTCGCGATCAGGCCGCCGGCAATCGTGGTTAAAGCGGGCACATCGCCAAGCAGAACCCATGTCAACAATGTTGCGAGCGGCGGGATGAGATACAGAAATTGACCGGCTCGCGCCGCTCCATAATGCCTGATTGCATAGCTCCAGCACATCTGGCCAATCGCGGCCGGTGCGATTGCGAGGAATAATACCGCAGATTTCGCAGGTACTCCTGCTGCCGAAAACTGAGCTATCCCTGCAGGCAGCCAGGGTAACAGTGCCAGAGCGCCGATGGTCAGAACCATAGACGCCACCGAAAGTGGCTCGATCCGGGCAAGCAGCGGTCGTTGTAAGACTGAGAATATCGCCGTGGCAAAGGCGGCGCCAAAAATCAGGCTGGAACCCGCGCCGAAGTGCAGGCCTCCGGGCTGACCCCAGGCAACGACTGAAAGCCCCGCAAAACCAAGCACTGCACCAAGCCAGCTCCAGCGATTGAAGGTTTCCCTAAGAAACACGACCGCGAGGATCGCCATCAAGATCGGCTGGCAATTGATGATGAAACTCGCGGCGCCCGGAGAGACACTCTTCTGCCCCAGATTTAACAGGACGTTGTAGACTGCAATACCTAAGACGCCGCAGACAACTAGAACAGCGATATCCCCGCGGGCAGGCAACGCTGGTCGTCGCCAGAGCAGCCAGGATATTGAGATTACCGCCGCCAGGGCAAACCTGACGGACGCCATGGGTAGTGGGTCCATGTTTCCCAGTGCCAAGCCAATCGCAGGGAAAGAAGCAGCCCAACTCACAACCGTTCCGGCAACAGCAAAAGCTGGAAGCGAGGAGGTCGGGCGGACTGACGTGCTGGGTATTGTTGACATGGCAGGATGTGTCCCACATTCACAATGTGTGTCATATCCAGTTAAAAGATAATCAGATGTGCGGAATTATCACATGCTGCAACTCCCGCCGATCGAAGCGTTGGAAGCGATCATCGAGTCTGGCAAACACGGATCGTTTTCCGGAGCTGCCGCCGGCCTTGAGTTGACCCACGGCGCCGTGAGTCGAAGGGTGGCCGCCGTTGAAGCCTGGGCCGGATACCCCATATTCGAGCGTCACGGACGAGGCGTGAAGCCGACCGAAGCGGGACACGCTCTCATCGCCCATATCGAGCATGCCATTGCCCTTCTTAAAGATGGCCGAAGCCTGCGCAAAGATGCTCAGGCCCTCGATGTGGTTCGCTTGGGCATTGTCCCTTCATTCGCGAGAATGTGGCTGTTTCCTCACATGGCGCGATTGGAAGGCACGCCTCCCGACCTGCGAATTGAGCCTGAGATCGACAATGACTTCATGGCACTATCGGAGGCGCGCATCGCCATCCGGTATGGATTGGGTGACTGGCCTAATGTCAGATCAGTTCCCATGTTCGAAGAGTTAGCTGTCCCCGTAGCCTGCCGTGCAATCGCTGAAACACTCAGAGAAACGTCCGATCCGCAAGAGCTCTTGAGCTGGCCGCTTCTTCACGATGCCGCATCGTCTGACTGGACGCATTGGCTGGGACTTTCAGGGGTATCCTATGCGCATCGGGGTCAAGACCGAACGTTTCAAGCCTATGATCTCACCCTTCAGGCCGCTGCACAGGGTCTGGGTATCGCGTTGCTGCGCAAGCCTTATGGATTGAGGATGTCTGAAGCCCTGGCGCTCGTGCCAGTGACCATGCCCGACCATGCTCTGCCTCGAAGGTTCTACATTGTCGTCGGAACAAAGGCACCGACCCTGGCGGCGGCGCGAGTAATCGATAGAATTTCAAACCTGGCAAAAAGCCTTATTCAAAGCGCCGGCAGTTGAACGAGTGGGGGGTCCCTGACATGCGCACTTTCGGCTTCGTCTCCTCGAAAGGGGGTCAAAAGCAGGTTCGGAACGCAAATTCTACGGTGATGTCTTACTAGCCTGCGGATAAACCGTGCGGCCCAAGGCAAGCATGGCGACGAAGCTGGCGATCTTGCGCTGGCGGCCGGCCTCGGTTTTCATGTTATGGGTTTGGAATGCCAGCGCAAAACGGTTTTGCTCGGTGAGACGCCCAAGCATCTGCCGGGCGGCTGGATTTGCGTCGATTGCCACTTGCAGATCATCGGGGATTTTCATGTCCTTGCCGCTGGCATAGGCGCGTGCCCAGCGACCATCGGCCTTGGCGGCATCAACCTGGGCGAGGCCATGTTCGGTCATGCGACCCTCGGCAATCAAGCGCGCGACGGTACCGACATTGATCCGGCTCCAGGTGCTCCTGCGCCCACGATGGGTATAGCGCTGGAGAAAGCTGGTCTCGTCGAGGCCCTTGCGGATCGCGTCGATCCAACCCCAGCAGAGGGCGACCTCGATGGCCTGGGCGGGATTGATCGAGAGGAGGCCGGATTTGACCTTGTGGATCTTGATCCAGACTTCGTCTTCGGTGCGGTTGAGCGCCAACCAGCTATAGAAGGCGTCCTGCGTAGCAAATTCGTGGGTCTTGGCGGGGTCGACATTGAACGATGGCATGGCTGTTGCTCTGTTGGTCGGGCAGCCGCCCGCGCCTTGGGAGAAGGCGCGGGCGGGTGAGCGGGATCAGGCGGCCTCGGCGGCGGCGCGGGCGTTCTGCAGGGCGACGTAATGGGGGTTGTACATGATGCCTAGGACGTTGCCGAAGGGATCGACGACCGAGGCGGTGGCAAACCCGGTTTCGCCGCGCTTGGTGATCGGGTCATATTCCTTGGCCCCGAGCGCGATCAGGCGGGCGAAGGCGGCTTCGAGATTGTCGACGTGCCAGAGCAGAATGGAGCCACCGGGGCCGGCCTGCATGCCTTCGGGCGCATAGCGGCGATCAATAATGCCGAACTCGTCTTCGTCGTCGCCGATGCGGAATTCGACATAGGCCGGGTTTTCGCGGCTGGGCATCTGGAAGTAGGCTTCGACGCCGAAAAGCTCGGCATACCAGTCGCGCGCAGCGATCATGTCATCGGCGAAGTAGTTGACGGTGGCCATGCCGCGCAGAAAGTGCTTGTTGTTGGTCATTTGGTAGTTCCTTTCCCTGTTGATGACACCACAATGACGCATCCCTCCAAGTCCGTATTTCAAAAACCCGCAGAGGCATACGAGCCGCGTGGCAGGCTCGATCCGGCGGGATTCGAGCGACATGTGCAATTCCGGATGGAGCCGGCGCCGACGGACCTCGCGCCGTTCATCGTGCATTTCTGGGTGATCCGCTGGGACAGCTCGAAGGGGCATTATGACTCCAGCGAGGTGATGCACCGGCCTTACGTCGATGTGTTCCTGTCGGCGCAGGAATCGGGCATCCAGGGCACGTTTCGCGGCAAGCGCACCTATTCGGCGGCGGGCAGCGGGCGGATCATCGGCCTGCGCTTCCGGCCAGGGGCATTCCATGCGTTCTGGCGCGGCGAGATGGCCGACCTACAGGACAAGGTGGTGCCGCTGACGCAGGTTTTCGCCTGGGCCGATGCGCCGGGCATAGCGGCGATACTAGCGCTGGATGACGAGGCGGCGATAACCGAGTTGCAAGCGCTGATCCGGAGCAAGCTACCGGGGCCGGACGAGACCATTGGTTTGATCAACGAGATCATCGGTGAGGTCGAGACCGACGAGGAGCTGACTACGGTGGCAGCAGTGGCCGCAGCCTATGGCAAGAGCGAGCGCTGGCTGCAGCAGGTATTTCGCGACTATCTGGGGATCAACCTCAAATGGCTATTGCAACGCAAGCGCTTGCTGCTGGCGGCCGAGCAGATCCGGGACAGCGAAGAACCCAACTGGGTCGGCATCGCTTACGATCTGGGCTATTCCAGCCAGCAGCACTTCATCACCGACTTTCGGACAGTGCTGGGGGCAACGCCGGTGCAGTACAAGAAAAGCCTGTCCGGCCCTGCGCCCACACCTGCGCAATGAGGTTTAATCCAGCACGCACGTTTGGCCATACAATGCCGGCCGTAATCACAGCTACGAAGACTATCGCCATGCGCCTATCGGCTGAGTTAACAGCGATGAGCCAGCGACGCTTACCCCCTCCTGATTGGTTACTAGCAGCCGGTCAGCAAAGGGGTAGGAGCCTGTCTGGATTTGGCGGCGTGATACTGTAAGCTGCCCCACTATGTCAGTTTCACCAATGCACCACAGGATGGAGGCAAATGACACTTTCAGTACAGACGCTAAGCCAAGCCGACCGGCGCTTGGTCGCTGAGTGGGCAGCAGCGTGCGCCGAGCGCGTACTGCCGTTGTTTGAAGCTGAATGCCCCAATGATGACCGCCCTCGTGACGCCATTGCTCGAACGTGGGCGTTTGCTCGCGGAGAACTGGACACTGCTTCAGAAATACGCCGTCGGTTTGGGGGTGGCAGCGCCGCTTCTAATGCGACGTCTCTTGCCGCTGCCGCAGCAGCAAGGGCCGCCGGACAGGCCTCGGCTGTCTGCCACATGGGCGCACATGCGCTCGGTGCGGCAGCATATGCTGTCAAAGCCGCAAGCCTTGCGGCTCTAGACCCACCGAAAGCTGCCGAGGGCGAGCTTCGCTGGCAATTCGCAAATATGGCGGCAGACGTCCGGGTCGCGCTTCGGTCACTCCCTCCAGTTGGCGAGGACCGGTCAGGCCCTCTCGGCCCAGGCCTGCTCGCATCAGGTCAAATGGGCAAGATCATCCGTCAACTCCAAGCCGTTATCGCCGGAACCGAGGCACTCTGAGTATCGCCTAATTGCTGGAATTGAGCTTTTGGAATGAACGTCCAAACACATAGGCGTCGACAACCCGGCCCCATGGCGTCACCAGTCGCCGCTCGGACTTGTGGGGATGCGAGGGCTTATAGGCGGCCCTCGGCCCGCGACACGAGGGCCCTGATGATTGACGTCTTGCCGTGATTATTATCGGCGAGGGGACGACAAGCGTCGCGCTATTCGCTTGGCATTGTTCTTGTTGGGCGGGAAGCATGCAGAATATAGGCGCGATCGAATTGTTCGGTTGGCGCTATTAATTTCGATGAATCCCGAGACTGAACAACGACTGAATTGATTGTGATTGCTCGCACCCAATGTGACTTACATTGCTGATAGCAACATTGTCATCAAGTGGGTCCTTCCCCAAGATCCGACAGGTCAATGCCCGTGCTCCGTCCAATCGAAGACGCACCGAACGACTACCGGCTCGCGGCGTGCGCGCCGCGGGTTCAGCTATCGCTGTAGGTCAAGTGCGCTTTCTTCAAGGATGCCGCGTCCCGGCAGATTGTTTAGTGCAGCACAAGCCCCTGATTCTGACGCGGGAGATACCTATGGCGGCGCTGGCTATTACTCAGGACCATCTTCTCGCTTCAATCGCCGATGGCACCCTGCCGAGCCGACTGGACATGGACGCCGTCGAGCAACTCGGCCGAGGCTTGGCCAAGCTGCGCAATGGACGCACTGCCGATGTGATCAGCTACTTTCTCGAGCTTGATTGGAAGAGCCTGACGCACCATCAGGCCTTCAGATTTCAGGCAGTGCTACGTCGACGACCTTGACACGTGCAGATCGCTGAGAGGCTATTTCAGCAGCCCGGGTGACACTGAGCCCTGCAACTGGCGCTGGAAGATGATGTAGGTGACGAGCACCGGCAGCACCGTGATCACCACCGCCGCGAACAGGGAGCCGAAGTTCACGGCATAACCGGCCTGCGATGCGAACGACGCCATGCCCTGCGACAGTACGTAATTGTTGGAATTGGTATTGAGCGCGATCGGCAGCAGGAACTGGTTCCACAGCCCGAGGAAGTTGAAGATCGCCACCGACGCGATCCCCGGCTTGGCCATGGGCAGCATGATGGTGAAAAAGATGCGCCACGGGCCTGCGCCATCAATCATGGCCGCCTCGGCGACCTCTTGCGGCAGTGTCTTGAAGAAGGCGAACAGGAAGAACACCGTGAATGGCAGCGCGAAGGCCACATAGGTGATGATCAGGCCGGGAAAGGTGTTCAGCAGGCCAAAGCCCTTGAGCGTCTGGAACAACGGCACGACGGCTAGAAAGACCGGGAATGTCAGGCCGGCCAGCATCAGGTAATAGATCACCTTGCTGCCCTTGAACTCGTAGCGCGCCAGGTAATAGGCACACATCGAGCCGAGCAGCATGACGATGACGAGCGCGCAGCCAACGACGATGACCGTGTTGACGAAATAGGTGCCGATGCTCGCCGAGGTCCAGGCCGAAACGTAGTTGTCGAAGTTGAAGCTGGTGGGCAGCGTGAGGGGCGACTGGAAGATTTGCGAGGTCGTCTTGAACGAGCTCATCAGCACCCACAACAATGGGGCGCAGATGACGAGAACCCAGACGATCAGGACGATCTGCGAAATCGTGGCGACGGTCGTGTCCGTCCAGATGGTTGCGCGCGTCACCGCGCGCTTGAACGGGACCGCAGCCTTTGCCGGCGTCGCGACATGCGCGACCTGAACGACAGGAGCCACCCGCACGACAGGATCGGCCGTAGCGCTCACCTTAACCGTCTTGGGCGGACGACCAGTCCACCAGAATACGAAGAACACCAGCGCTGCGAAGACCAGCGTGATGACCGCCAGCGTTGCACCCATCGATGTCGCGTAGCCGAACTTGCCCTTCTTGAAGGCCGTGTTCAGCAGGTGCTGGGAAATCGAGACGTGATGCAGTCGCCGCGCTCACCGCCGCAATGCAGGGCCGGGAGACAAATTGGCCGGCAGCAGAGCCTACGACGGCCATACCTACGCCTGAGCTATCAACGTATTGACGCGCGATAATTCCTGTGGCAATAGCCGAGCATGCTTCCAAAGGATAATATACCTTTTGTCTCCCGTTTGGCCGGTCCCCTTCCTCAGCGGGGTGCCGGCATTCGGTGACGTAAAACGTCAGACCGTTAGCCAGAGAACCTCGCCCGATTTTTCGGACGAGTTTTCCACGATTTAGGTTGCTCGTCCTTCATTTGTATGGAGAGACTTTTGCTAACCTTCCGTCATAGCGATGGCTCGGCCGTCGCATTTTTACGCGTTCCATTTTTTACACCAGTATTGTTGACTATCATTCTCGCCATGCTCGCAGAAGCAATGGCGGTCAGCTATATGGCCATACTTGCCGTAGATAAAATCGGCATGGCGCCACTGGAACTAGGCTCCTTCATTGCCGTATCGGCGATCTCCGGCATCATCGGAACAACCATCTTCGGTCATTTGCATGACCGGACGCGGGTGACTTGGCCATTAATAGTTTCCCTGCTGGCCAAGATAGTCGCATTCGCGATCTGCGCGGTGGCAACCGAGACGTGGATGCTGCTGCTAAATGGCGCTCTGCTATTTGGCGTGAGTTCCGCTTCATTCGCTTTGTTGTCCGCGATGGCCAAAAGCTATCTGGATGGAAGTGATGAGCAGACGGCCGCGCGGGGAATGGCAGCTCTCAGAATGGGCAATTCGTTTAGTTGGGCCGTTGGGCCCGCTATAGGGGTGGGCCTAGTTGCCTATTGGCGTCTCGATACAATCTACCTAGGGGCAGCAATTCTTGCTGGCCTAGCGCTTACAGTAGTGTTGTTGAGCCGTATCCGCGTCGTGCCGATCCCCAGCAATCGGCAGTTGCTGACGCCGAAGGTTTTTTTCTCGGCAGCTCCCGCGGTAGGCGCACTCGTGGCGTTTCACGCGGCAATGTTTACCGGTTCTAACGCCATGACGATCGTGGTCGCCCAGCAGTTGGGTTCTGAGGTAGATGTCGGCATATTGACCAGCGTGTGCGCCATCCTTGAAGTGTTCGTGATGGGTCTCTTTGTAATTCGACCCGTTCGCCGCGCCGAAAAACGTTGGTTGGCCATTGGCTTTCTGTTCTTCGCAATGTGTTTTGTGCTTCCGGCACTATGGCCGACTCTACCGAGTATTTACGTGGCTCAAATACCCCGTGCTATCGGCATAGCCATTATTAGCATCGTCGGGCTGGCTCACCTGCAAGGATTTTTGCCCGGCCGGCCGGGTATGGCCAGTGCACTGTTTGGAAACAGCGGAAGTGTCGGACTTCTGTTTTCGGCGATCAGCACCGGAATATGCGGGCAGTTATTTGGTTATATGTCGTTGTTCAGTTTGTGCGTCGGGCTGTGCGTAATCGGAGCTTCACTGGCAATAGTGGGCAAGCCACAGGGCTAAGGCACATAAGAATGGATTGATGACATGGCAACGTATATTTTAGTGCCGGGCGGCTGGCAGGGTGGTTGGGCCTTCGACAAGGTGGCCAAGATCCTTACTGATAACGGGCATCAAGCGCTGCAGCTGACCCTTTCAGGGCTCGGCGACACCCCGGCGCCCAAGGCTAATCTTGACCTTCATATTGGCGAGCTTGTCGACGCTGTAAAAGCGTCCGCCGACGATCCAGTCGTTGTCGGACACTCTTACGGAGGGATGGTGCTGAGTGGCGCCGCAGACACCTTACCATCCAGTATCAAAGCGCTAGTCTACGTGGACGCTTATGTGCCGACTAACGGCGACTCCGTTTGGTCGTTGACTACTCCTCGGTTTCGCGACGCGTTCATCGCTGGTACCAGGGCGGATGGACTAAATTGTTTACCGTCACCAACCATGGACGTGCGATGCCGACCGCATCCAATCGGGACGTTTCTCCAAGCTATTGCTCTAAGCGGGCGTTGGCGCGACGTGCCACAAAAGACCTTCATCGGTGCTCACGGATGGGAAGGGAGCCCATTTCTCGACCTTTATGAAAACCTAATAGCGGATGCCGCATGGTCGACTTACTCCCTTGACTGTGGGCACAATATTGCAAGGGAGCGACCGGAGGCACTCTGTGACATTCTGATGGCTCAGCTTTGAGCCATCAGTGAATATTTTGTGGATGCGCTAACTGCGAATCTAGAGGTGATGGGTCCGGCATCACCTATCTGCCATGCCGGGCCGCCGCCATTGACGCGCTCGACGAATTTTGGCTGCAGACGCATAAGACCCGATACGCAGTTGGGGGCGAGCAAATCCTAAATCAGTCAGTTCCCCGTCAACGGCTCGTTTTCACCCCCCGATAAGAGAAAGACATTGCTAACCTTGCGGGTCGCGTGCACTTCAGAGGGTCGTCACAACCATAAACACCTGCTGACCGGTCCGGAAGCGATTACCCATATAACCTCCTGCGCAGCATTGGCGATGCCATCAGGCGGACGATAGAATGGAAAGAATTGGCGCCAGACGTCGCCCGTATCGAACTGACGCGGGCGTTGGGCAATGCCGCCTTTGTGGACAGTCGATTGCAGGCCTGGCGGCTTCGTTCGCGCATTTGCCTAAGCGCGTAGCCGATACCGTTGAAATGCTGATTTGACGCCCAGCAATGACCGCTCGGTCCTGGGCAGACCTCCATGAGAAAGATTTTCTCTAGTCTAGTGTATGAGAGCGTGCACTAAAATCGCGACTCGCCGGTCCGCAATGGGCATTATCAGCTATGAAATGCGACGCACCTAGCTGTGCGAATAGTCGACCGTGGTGCAGCTCGGCAGATGCCCTCAATATGTCGCTGGCGCCCGCGATATCACGGGTCTCGAGGTCTCGCCGCCGAATATCCATCGTGTCGGCTGCAGCGCCAGCGCGTCGTCTGTTGAAAAGACTATCAGCGGTTTGCCCATATGGCCCGGTCATGTCGGCCGAAATCTCCGCCGGTCCACTCAGCACAGCGTTTGCTTTATGGCATCCCACCTGGGAGCATCCAGCCCATTAGAGTCTGTGATGGCCGTGTGCGCGAGGAGCGGCCATGGCTGGCTCCGGGCAATTCACCCGAAGCCACATGGATCGGCCTAGAGCGCCACTTCCTGGTATTTGCCGTCGGCGAGGGCATAGAACACAAAGTCAAGCCGCTTCACGTCGCCCTTTTCGCGATGAGGATGCCGAATAGCGGCGCGACGGCGAAGGTTGCAAACAGCCACAGTGCCGCATTAGCGGCCCCATCGACGCCACCTGGGTTGGCAATGCCGGCGAGGTTGGCGATGGTGCCAGCCGCTGCGGCGCCGAGGGCGGTTGCGAAGAGCTGAACCGTGGTTACCGCGCCAGCGGCCAATTCCTGCTCGGCGACGGGCGCGCTCTGGAACACCGCCGTCACCAGATGCGGCCAGGCCATGCCAATGCCGAAGCCTACGGCAATGAGACCGAGACAGATGGGGCCAAGCACCATCCAGTCGCCAGCAGACTGCTTCGGCAGGAAGATGGCCAACAGGCAAAGACCGGCCAAGCCCAGAGCCGGGCCTAAAACGAAGACACGGCTCGCGGCTGCGCCTTGCCAGTTGCCGCTGCTAATCGAGCCGAGGGTCCAGCCGATCGCCATCAGCGCGGCGAGATAGCCGGCGATCAACGGTGATTGGCCATGCAGCACCTGCAGCAGATACGGCACAAAGATTTCCGGCTGCATGCCGATGACGAGGAGCGCGATGGCGCCATAGAGCTGACCCAGCCTGGAACCCCGGGCAAACGTGTTCTTGGGCACAATGCGCGTTTGGGCGCGCAGTTCGACGGCGAGCAGTAGCGCGATCACGACGATGGCGCCGCCGGCGCTGACAAGGCTCCAGATCGGGGTTTTGGCCAGGCTGCCAAGGGAAAGCGCAAGCGTGGCCGCCGAAAGCAGCAGCAGTTGCATCAAAGGCAGTCGCGTGGGTTTGTCGGTGTCGGTGCCGCGCTTGGGCAGCGTGACGAATGCCATGCCTGCAAACAGCACGGCGAATGGGATGAGCGACCAGAATGCCATACGCCAAGCGTCGATCTCGGCAAAAATTCCACCGATAGCCGGCCCGATCAACGTGGCTATGCCCCAGGTCGCCGAAATGAGTCCGATAGCCCGTCCCCACAGCTGCTCGGGAAAGATCAGTCGGATGACGCCATAGGCGAGAGCATAAAGGAATCCTCCGCCCAGGCCCTGAACCAGGCGGCCAAACAGCATTATCGGCATCGTTGGCGCCAGGGCACAGCAAAGCGTGCCTATGCCGAAGATCAGTGCAGCAATTGTGTAGGCGCCGCGCGCGCCGGCCCGCACCATCAGACTGGCCGAGAGTGCCGCACCCAAAATGGAGGCGACGACGAACAGCGTCGTGGTCCAAGCGTAGTAGTCGAGCCCGCTGATCTCGCGGATCGCCGAGGGCATTATGGTGGTGGCGATGTAGATGTTCAGCGCGTGGAGGGCGACGCTGCCGCCCAAGGCGATGGAGAAGATTCCGTTATTACCGGTGAAGAGATCGCCCCAGTCGCCGGATTTGGGCAAAGGGCTAGTACTGTCTTGTGCAGACATTTTGCGTCCTTGAGGTTGTGAGCGAAGTGCAGGTGCCGATTGGCGCCGGACTTAGAATGCCGACGCACGCTGCAGGATCGAAAGCTTGTCGGGATTGCGTACGATGAAGATGTCAGTCGCCTGGCCGTTGTTATCGAAGGCAAAGGTGACGGTTGCCACGACCGCGTCGCCGTCGCGCAAAATAAACGCCCGGCCGCCGTTGAGATCGGCCGCGCTCCACTCGAAGTTCGCCCAATACAGCCGCAGCTTGTCGATGAGGAACGGCACCACGTCGGCCTTGCCCTGCAGTGTGGCGCTGACCGTCGTCACCTTGCCGCCGCCATCGGCTCGCAGCTGGATATCATCGGCCAGCAATGCCGTCAGTGCCGCCGCGCCATTCCCGGTCAGCGCAGCGTGGAACGCTGCCAGCAGCTCGTTCTGCCGTTCGAGCGGCGTGCTATGGCGCACCTTACCCTGATCGATATTGGCCTTGGCCCGCGACACTAGCTTGCGACAGGTGGTCTCGGCGAGGCCGAGCGCAGACGCGACTTCGGCATAGGACTGATCGAACACCTCATACAGCAGATATGCCGCCCGCTCCTTGGGCGTGAGCCGTTCCAGCATCAGCATAAACGCCGTGCTCAGCGTTGCCGCGAGGTCCATACTCGTCTCCACATCGTCATTGACCGGGGTGTGCAGTGGCTCGGGCAGCCAGGTGCCGACATAGTTGACCCGCGTGCGATGCGCGGCGCGCAACAGGTCGAGGCACCGCCGCGTACAGATGGTCGTCAGCCACGCCGCCGGCTTATCGATGGCGCCGCGTTCCGCCGCCTGCCATTTGAGGAAAGTATCCTGCACCGCATCCTCGGCGTCGCTGCGCGATCCGAGAATCCGATAGGCCAGCCCCTGCAAAGTCCGCCGCGAACTCTCGAAAAGCTCGGCCCCCTCGCTATTTCTATCCGTCCCTATCATCAGGCTACCTCCCTATCAGATCGTGCTTCTGCCCCTACGACGATCCGGCGCCGCCATTTGTGACATGCCATCGCCGAAAAAAGACAGGCGCGGCACCCGCAGAAAATCCATGCCCGGCGTCACAAACAACCCCGCCGGATCGTCAGTTGAGCGTGGAGCCCAGCAGAACCGACCTGTGGCCGTTGGACAAAGCTCCGCGCTCTTTCAACTTTTGACGTGATGGTATCGAAGTGACCCAACTGATCTCGCTTGTCCTCCTCAAGACTGTCCTACTATCCGGCCTCGCGCTCTGGCTTGCCATAGTCGTTCTCAACAATGTCACTGCCTTCCGAAACGGCGTGTTTTCAATTGGCGCGCTGATGGGCATGCAGCTCTTCAACCAGGAACCGGCGATTGTTTCGCCACTCCTGTCCCGTCGCGTCAAAAGCGCTGCCTGGCATCGACTGATCTTCAGCATTATCGTGCTGGTGGAGGCTGCAGTAGCCCTGCTGCTGGCAACTGCCGCCATCATTCATGTCGGCATTCTGCTGGGCGGCTCGGACGCCGCCTCCGCCGTGGTCTGGGCAAATCTTGCGCTCTGCGGCTTCATTACCATGAGCCTGATCATGCTGCTTGGCGGCGCCTGGTTCGCCTATTACATCCGCCAGGAAGCCACGCAGATTACCCATCTGGTTCTGATCGGCCTTGGCATTGCCGGCGCGGTGCTAATGAATCTGCAGGGGCTTTGACCGGACCTTTCATCTCTATGGCGTCAACTTTGTTAGGATAGCATTGTCGAGTTTGCAGCTTGGCTAGGGCCATCGATCAGCGGCTGCAAGGAGTGAAGCAAGTCTTGTGCTGCTCTCTGCGGTCGCTGCTGCTCAGCCACAGAAGAAAATTCGAATGGCTGCGAAGAACCACAATTGACAGGTCCTACTGGTGCCGGTATTAAACCAATAAGTTAGTAAACCATATGGTTAGGTACAGCATGGCTCATGACCAGTTGAGCCTCACGTTATCTGCGGTCGCAGACCCGACGCGACGGGCGATTCTGGCACGGCTGACGCAGGGTGAGGCGTCGGTGAAGGAGTTAGCTCTGCCATTCGATATGAGCATTCCGGCTGTGTGCAAGCACCTGAAGGTTCTCGAGGGCGCGGGCCTGATCAGTCGAGGGCGAAATGCTCAGCTTCGGCCTTGTCGGTTAGAACCCGAACGATTGCGGGAGGCCGCGCAGTGGCTCGACGGATATCGCCAATTTTGGGACGAAAGCCTTACTCGCCTCGACGGTCTGCTCGACCGTCTTCAAACCGCGGACGAGGAAGCCAAGTCCAACTGACCGCCAGGGGGGAGACATAAGTGTACTACCCGGTCGTGAAAATGGCGGGCGAGCAGCGAGAACTGGTAATTGCCCGAACCTTGAAAGTACCGCGCCCGCTAGCCTGGCGTACGTTCGAGGATCCGTACCTGCTTGCCCAATGGTGGGGGCCGGAAGGCTTCACGTGCCGGTCCTGGAACTGGATTTTCGGGTGGGAGGGGAGTGGTACACTGTCATGCGGAGCCCAGACGGAAATGAATATCCCGCCGGCTATACGTTTGATCAGATCGTGCCGCCGAGCGCATCTCCTACCGCAGCGCCGTGTCGGATGGTGCAGTCTGGCGCGGCAATCCCCGGCCACAACATACCGCAACGGTGACCTTCGAAGAGGAAGTTGATGCCGAAGGCCTTGGAAAGAGACGTCCCACCCTTGAACACCAGGCTCGCCGCCGCGGCTTGCGGGAGGTCGAACAGGCGCTTTAAGTTCCAGCAGACCCAGAGGTCCTTCTCTATAATGGTGTTGGCGACACCGCGCCCCGCGCCAGTCTCGCCGAAAAGCGCGGCTCTGTCGGTAAGAGGAAGCCGGGCAACTTCATCCATTCGAGGCATCCGAGGCGGATCCGCCGATCGAGAGCAGCGTGGGGCGCATCCAGACGGGCGCCTGAACAGCGTCGGATGCTAATACCCGTTTGTCGCTTACTGACAGCCGACGACTGGCAATTTGCGTAACGTCTGCGGCCCGCACTTGACCGACATGGCGAAGCGCCTGGACAACCTTTCCGGCAGGGCTGCCCGACGCTATGAGGTTCTTAGGCGATGCATGCCGCAGATCGACCACACGCTTGCCCAGCACGATCCGGCGCGAAGGACCGTCGGTGAGATAGAGACTCTTTGCGGGAACCTGCATGGAGAGGCCAAGAGCATGGGCAGCATGGGCGCCGGCGATCTGCGCCTGCGAACCAGTCTCCCGCGCGAGCGCCCGGGCAACATCGTCTGGCGCGGGAGACAATGGCCCGAGCTTCGGATGAACTTTAGCGTGTGGCGTCGAAACGCGACGATCATCGCCTCCTCGTCGCGTGTGAGCACAGTGGATTTGGCATCCTTCGGCACGGTCGGCAGATCGGCAACCGAGGTCCGCTTGCGCCACTTCGCGATGGTCTTCTGGGTGATGCCGTAGCGCTTCGACAGCGCCCTCAGGCTCTCTTGACTATTCTGTATTGCTCGACGGATTGCCTCCGTCGTCGTGGCGCTGCCATAAAGAACCTGGCCCATAGTGCTTCCTTCCATTCGATGGAAAATATCGCACCATCAAAGTCCGGGATCAAACAGGTAGTGCTCAACGGCGGCCTCTTTCTGTGCTTGAGTGTACTTCGGGACTCGGACCGCAAAACCCACTGGCAAATCGAGGCGTTTTTCGTATTCGCGGTGCCAGCCCTTTAGGGCATTCTTGGTCGGGTAAGCCAGCTGCAGAATGGTCGCGCTGACACGTTCACCAAGCCTGATGTAGAGCTCGACCGCTCGGACCCGATCTTCGTATGAGTACATGAACTATCTCCTTTGATAGTCCAAGTTTTCGTCCGCATCCCCCTAGGGTCACCTCTCGGCGGAAATCAACACGCCTGAGTTGGCTTGGGAAGTCATGCCATTGGCAATATCGCCATAAAGGACGAGCAGCAGAAAAGGTTCAAAGGGTCAGCGCAATTCCTATTGGGATTTTTTTGCCCGCCGGCAGATTTTTGCGGTCACTAGGTTTTCGCACTGTTAACTTCTAACATTTTTTTGCATTCGCTGCGGCCTAAAGCAGACTTCTTAGGTTTTAGCGCCGATCTTAGCCCAGTGATCAGATGGCTAGCGCCAAAGGGCAGATCGGAGGCAACACATAATGACGAAAAATTCTGATGTTTTGCCCGGCAGTTATGCGATTGCAGCATTCCGGCCAGACGGGATGCTGTGCCTCAACAACCACGCGTTCGAGAAGATGGTTGGCGGCTGTACCGTGGATACCCACATATCCCGGTTCATCACGATCGATATGGTCGAAATACTTCGGGTGATGGCCAGCTTGCCCGACGCAAATGTATCCGGCATTCACATTCAGATAAAACGGCAAGACGGCTTGGCTGTGGACGCTCACGTAATACCGTCGCTTGCAGCGACGGCAGGCATGGCGGATCTAGTCTTGCAATTCACCCCAGCCGGACGGGCCTTGTCTCCACCGCGCGAATCCTCGCGCGGTGAGGCCCGACTGAATTTTGCTTTGATGGCCGCGCTGCAAGGTGTTTGGGATCACGATTTGAAAAACCGGCAACTGTATTTTTCCCCTAGCTGGTTCGAAATGCGCGGTATGAAGCCATCTGACCCCGTCGACGGCTCGTTGGAGTCCTGGTTGCAAAGAGTTCACCCCGACGACCATGAGCACGTAATTCAGGCTACACGGGCTCATGGCCCCTCCGAACGCGAGGTATGGGTGTTTGAATATCGAGAACGGCACCGAGGCGGACGCTACATGTGGATACAAAGTCGCGGGCGGCATGTTTCTTGGGACGGCGACGGTAACGCGACACGGACCCTTGGTACCGATACTGATATCTCCGAACGGAAAGAGGCCGAGCGTCAGCTCAGGTTATTATCCGGTCGGCTGGACGTAACGCTCCAGGCGGGCAAGATCGGCGTTTGGGAGCTTGACCCAAGTACAGGTATCTTCAAGTGGGATGCAAGGACGTGTCAGATATACGGCACCGAAGATCGCGGTGAAGCCGTGATACGATCGGAGTGGGAAGCGTTCATTCATCCCGGAGACAGAGCACGTGCCGAAGCCGACTTCTTAGCGGCGGTGGCCGTCGAGGCTAATTATAATTCCACCTTCCGTATCGTTCTTGCGGACGGCCAGACCAAGCACGTGCGCTCCGCCGGCCGCTACTTTCCCGACCAAGTCGCAGGAGGTAGGTTTCTAGGCGCCATTTGGGACATATCCAACGACGTGGCACGGGCCGATGAGCTAGAGGTTGCAAAGGCATTGGCGGACACGCAGTACTCAGAATTGCAGCGCGCCCAACAACAACTTCAACATGCAGCTCTGCACGACCATCTCACGAATTTGCCTAACCGGCGGTATCTCGAAATGAAACTGCTGGAGGTCAGGGCGCGACACCGTACCGATACAGAACACCTGGCGATCCTCCACATCGATCTCGACCATTTCAAAAAGGTCAACGACACGTTCGGACATGCGGCGGGGGACCAGGTGCTTTGTCACGTCGCTGACGTGTTGAGGAACAGGGTACGACCCGATGATTTCGTTGCCCGTGTCGGTGGGGACGAGTTTATCGTTTTATCCCACTACAGCGACGGTGCGGACGATCTACGCTCCACGGCCGCTCACATCATACAGGCATTGAGAAAAGCCATTACCATCAACGGCAGAGACCTCCACGTTGGAGCCAGTATCGGTATTGCGTGTTCTGAAGACGATAGTCTTCTTGACGCCGGCCTTTTTCAACGTGCTGACCTCGCCCTATATCGTGCCAAACACAGGGGGCGCAACCGCTACGCGTTCGCCCACGACGCCTAGCTTGCATCTAAGCAAGCCCCAAATTGACGCGCCCAGTCCGCACGGCTAAGCGAACACCCAAAATAGGGACCAGTGCTCGTTCACTAGCTTGACGAAAAAGGGCGCGTTACTTCGCGTTCTTGAACCCGAAGTCAAAACAGCCGCGCGATAAATCTAATGGGTATCTCACAGTATGATCAGGTGCTGCAGGGATGCCTGCCCGTAATGCCGGCATGCAGGTGGCGCCTGGCGCGCTTTAAAGGTCAGACAATATGGTCAATTGACCTGGACACTGTCTTAGCCATCGGCTGTGGAGATCCACATGCACGCTGCGCATGTGCCGTAGCGGAGACGATCGCTCGCTTGTCGTCGCCACGAATTTTCAAACCGTTGCCTGATCGAAGGTCTGCGCTCGGAATAGCCCGCCTCACCTCCCTGAAGCGCGCCGTCGACAGTACCAGGTGGTAGGACAACGTGGGTTCACAGGCTCGACGCCACCTAGTCGTGGGGGTGTCGCTTCGTGATTGCTCGGCCCCAGCCGAGCCGTTCCTCCACGCGCCTAGCGCTGTCCTTGACCAACGCAATCAGGTCAGGGTCTTTCTGCCTGACTTTGGGTTCCGGCACCACTATTGACATGGTTGCGTGGCAGACGCCGGCGGCGTCGCGGATCGGCGCGGCAATGCATGCCACGGCGAAATCGGACTCTCCGGCCTGGATCGACAGGCCCTGGGCCAGGGCTTCTTGCGCGTTGGCCGCGAGCACTTCGGGGTCGGTTACGGCTCGCCCGGTCGGCGAAACCCGCGCCGAGCTGGCGAAGATCGACAGCAATTCGGCTTCCGGGAGATGGCCGACCAGCAGACGGCCCGACGCGGTCCAGTTCAATGGGGAACGCGAGCCGACGCGCGAGGTGACGTGGAACTGCCCGCTCCCCTCTTCCATCGCCAGCACGACCATGGTCTCCTGGTCGCGCCCGCAAACCTGCACCGTCTCGCCCGATTGCCGGGCTAGTTCATGCATTTCGTGGGTTGCGGCGCTGAGCAGGTCGAGGCTGCGCGCATAGGACAGGCCATAGTGATAAAGCCGCGGGCCGAGCCAGATCAGGCCGTTCTTGTCGCGGTTGAGCAGGTCTTTGTCGACCAGGTCATCGATGATCGCATAAATCGTCGATAGCGGCGCACCGACTGCGCGGGCGATCTCATAGGCCGTCGTGGCCTGCTCGACTTGCTGCAGATAGTCGAAAATCTGCAGGGCACGATCGATCCCGCTGGTGCGCGACCTGCGGGCGGGCTCGGTCTGGACTTCTGTCACGGGATGCGCTCCAACCACCCTGCGTGGCATGGTGCCCATTTACGCGCTCAGTCCGGCCAATTCAATATCGCCGCTTCGTCATCGAGCCAGCGCTGGTGCAGATCGGTGCGGATCTGCTCGTTCGAGCGCAGGGCGCGTTCGAGCTCCTCGACCAGCCGCGCAGCGACGACATGCTCCTCGCCCGGATGCAGATTGCAGGGATCGAGGAAGAAGTGGCCGTGTTCGGTCTCATGGTCACGCACGACGACCGGGCGGTCGCCACTGGCCAGCGCGCTCGCCAGGTCCCAGGCGGTGATGCGGGCGACCTCGGGATCGATGGTGACCTTGATCCGATCGAGCGGATTATCGGTCGGGTCCGGGACGATGACGGCATCGACGCCGGGCCGGCCCGCCAAGGCTTCGACCCAGACATCCAGCGCTGCCTGCTCACGCTTGCGGATGCCCTCGTGATCGCGGGTCTTCCAAGCTTCAAGCGCAGCGATGACACCGATAATGCCTTCCTTTCCCACCTTCATGCCGCGGCCGATACCGCGGTTCTGCAGGTAGATATCGCGAATGAAGGTTTTCTCGCCGGCACAGATTCCCGAGGTCGGCCCGCCAAGGAATTTGTGGCCTGAATAGAGGACCACATCGGCGCCTTCAGAGAGGAATTTGCGGAAGTCATATTCAGATGCCGCATCGACGATGACCTTGACCCCCTTGGCGCGGCAGATCCTGGCGAAGGTGGTCAGCGGGATCTGGCCGTAATCGACAACATGGTGCGAGACCACGAAGACCGCCGCCGCTGTCTTGTCGGTGATCGACAGTTCCAGCTGATAGGCATTGGCCTTGGTCGCCTGCCCTACTGGTATCACCTTGCCGCCGGCCATGCGGATCGCCTGTTCCACGGGGGCGCCATAGCCCACCATATGGCCGGACTGGATCAACACTTCGTTCTTGAGCATGCCGGTATCGGGCAGTCGTTCGATGGCCAGCAGGTTGTCCCCAGTGATCGCCGCCGCCACCGCCAGGCTGATCGCGGCGGAGCAGGATGCGGTGACAAAACCGGCCTCGCCCCCGGTCAATTCGGCGATGGTCCGACTCGCCAGCTTGTGCAGATCGCCGATCTCGACGAATTGCGGCAGGAGCCGGGTGATGGCATCGACGGCGGCCGGGACGACAATGGACGCGCCAAGCGAGGTCATGGTGCCCGATGCATTGATCACTGGACGGAGGCCGTAATCGGCGCGGATATCCTGAGTCATGATTTTTGCCCTATAGGTAGCGGACCGTTGCCGCTCGATTTTGTCTGGGAACTTGCCTCAATCGAAAGCGACGACGGCCTCGATCTCGACGGTGATCTGATTTGGCAGCGAGCTGAATCCGACAGCCGAACGAGCGTGAATGCCGCGCTCGCCGAAGACGACATTCATCAGGTCGGAGCAGCCGTTGATCACGGCGGGGTGGTTGGAGAATTCGGGCGTGGCATTGACCATGCCCAGCAGCTTCACCACGCGCCGGACCCGGCTGAGATCGCCGAGCGCGACATGCATCACCGCGATCAGGTTGATCCCGGTCAACCGGGCATGACCATAGGCTTCTTCGATCGAGACGCCGGCCCCGACCTTGCCGGTGTGCAGCGTGCCGTCGGCCTCGCTGGGTCCCTGCCCCGACAAGAACAGCAATTTGCCTTCGACGACATGGGTGACGAAATTGGCGATCGGCGAAGGGGCCTCGGGCAAGACGATGCCCATGGCCTTGAGCCGCTCGTAGGGATTGGCATCCGGCCGCTTGGCTAGCTCGGAAATGCTCATAGACTATAACTCCAACTAGGCTAGTTCGGCCTGACGAATGCAGGCCACATGATGATCGCCGCCGATGTGCTCGACCGGCGGGACGATTTGCGAGCAGGCCTCGATGGCGGCCGGACACCGGGTACGGAACACGCAGCCCGAGGGTGGATTGATCGGCGAAGGAATATCACCCTGCAGCGGCACATGCGTGCGCTTGCGCGTCGGATCGGGCACTGGCGCCGTCGCCAGCAGTGCCCTGGTATAGGGATGACGCGGCCGGGCATAGACCTGCCGCGAGGGGCCACGCTCCATGACGCGACCCAGATACATCACCACCACGTCGTCGCAGAGATATTCGACCACGCTGAGATCGTGCGCGATGAAGAGCATGGTTAGGCCAAGTCGTTGCTGCAGCTCGCCGAGCAGGTTGAGCACCTGGGCCTGCACCGAGACATCGAGGGCGGAGACCGGCTCGTCGGCGACGATGAAATCCGGCTCGACCGCAAGCGCTCGGGCGATGCCGATGCGCTGACGCTGGCCGCCGGAGAACTCGTGCGGAAAACGGTGCGCATAGTCGACGGGAAGTCCCACCAATGTTAGCAATTCGCTAACACGTTCGCGGCGTTTGGCGCCTCTTGGGTAACCGCGTGCATCGAGCGCCTCGCCGATGATTGCGTCGATCCGCATCCGAGGATTAAGGCTCGAATAGGGGTCCTGGAACACGATCTGCAGGCGCTTGCGCCAGTCCCGCATCTCGCGTGGCTTGAGCGCAAAAAGGTCGGTGCCGTCGAAGATCGCCTTGCCGCCACTCGGCTCGACCAGCCGCAGAATGGAGCGGCCGGCCGTGGTTTTTCCGGAACCGGATTCGCCGACCAGGCCAACCGTAGTGCCGCGTCGGATATCAAAGCTAACGTCCTCTACCGCGTGGACAATCCGACCATTTCGGCCGACGAAATGCTTGGTAAGGCCCTGCACGCTGAGCAGAGGTTCGCTCATAATTCGCTCCTCCGAATGCAGCGCGACGCCGTCTCCGGCCCGGCTGGAAGCAGCGCCGGCAATGCCACGCGACAGGCCTCGATCGCCATGGAACAGCGCGGCTCGAAGGCACAGCCGGGCGGCAGATTGGTGATCGAGGGGACCGAGCCGGGAATGGAATAAAGCGCCCGCCGCGCTCCATCAGTGCCCAGATCGCGCGTCGTGTCCGGCGTGCAGGCCAGGAGGCCCCTGGTATAGGGATGGGTCTGGTGGGCGAAGAGGTTCAGCACGGGTGCCTGTTCGACGACGCGACCGCCATACATGACCACGACATCATGGGCGATCTCGGCCACCACCCCAAGATTGTGGGTGATGAACAGGATCGACATGCCGAACTGCTGCTGCAGTCGCCCAAGCAAATCAAGGATTTGCGCCTGAATGGTCACGTCGAGCGCGGTGGTGGGCTCGTCGGCGATCAGCAGCGATGGATTGCAGGCCAGCGCGATGGCGATCATCACCCGCTGCCGCATGCCGCCCGACATATGATGGGGATAATCGTCCAACCGCCGCGCCGCATCGGGAATTTCCACCCGCTGCAGCATTTCCAGCGCCCTGGCCCGCGCTTCGCCTCGGCTCACCGGCTCATGCAGCGCGATCATCTCGCCGATCTGGTCGCCCACGGTGAACAGCGGATTGAGCGAGGTCATCGGCTCCTGGAAGATCATGGCGATCTCCCTTCCGCGGAGGGAACGGGACTGCTTGGGCGCGAACTGCGCCAGATCGTGCACCCGCTCGGCCCGGTCGCGGAACAGGATCTGCCCATCGACGATCCGGCCCGGCTTGGCCAGCAGGCCCATGATCGACAGGCTGGTCACCGACTTGCCCGAGCCGCTTTCGCCCACCACCGCGAGCGTCCTGCCGCGCTTGAGATCGAACGTGACGCCATCGACCGCCTTGGCGGTCACGCGCTTACTGGCGAACCAGGTGCGCAGGTCGCGGACCGACAGGATGGTATCGGCGGGCAGGTCGAGGCTCATGAAGTCCACCCGCAATGAGGGCACTTGTGGCCCGGAGCGCCCGGCAGATGCGGATGGTGGCGGCTGGCGGGGACCGCCTCGGCGCCGAGCATGGCGAAGCGTGGCTCGAAGGTCTGATGCAGCGTGCTGGCGACGCCCTGGCTATCGGTGACGACGAGTTCGCCGTCCTCCAGATCGAACAGGGTGAATTCGGCCGGCTTGCCCTTGGCCAGCAGGTTGTCGGCTGGCCTGCGGATGGCGCGCTTGGGGGCGGTGGACGAAGCAATCACCACATCCTCGAACGCCATGCCGAGCGAGAGCAGCTTGCTCATCGTCGTTGCCAGATCCCACACGGCGGTGTCGAGCGAGCGGTTGTGCAGGTCGGTTGAGATCGTATTGGGCTTGAGGCCGCGCTCCAGTGCAGCCTTGCTGACGTCGAAGGAGAACGAAGCGCCGCCATGGCCGACATCGAGAATAATGCCGCGCTTGGCGGCGTCCTCGGCGAGGCGGTAGAGATCGTCATCTTCGATGATCGAGCCGCCCTGCTTGCCGTTGAAGCAATGGGTGACGATGTCGCCCTCGGTCAAAAGGCCCAGCACGTCATCATAAAGCGGCGGTGGCTCGCCGACATGGACCATGACCGGCAGGTCAAGAATGCGGCACAGCTTCTTGGCAAGCTTGAGCGGCACCAGGTCCCAGCCGCCCGAGATCACCGCGCTGGCGCGCACCTTCAGCCCGACGATGACGTCGCGGTTTTCCTTGATGACGCGGATGGTGCGGTCGAGATCGATCGAGCGCATGTCCTGCAATTCGGTGACGCGGTTGCACGCTACCAGCCCGATCGAGCCGAGATTGAGGAACGCGTAGATATTCTCGCGCGCCGGCTCGATGATGAACTCGCGCAGGCCGTGGAAATTGGCTTCGCCAGCCGAGCCGGCATCGACGATGGTGGTCACGCCGCGGGCAGCGCCGCCTTGTTCGGGGCGGATCGAGATATCGGTGCCGCCATACCAGACATGGGCATGCAGGTCGGTCCAGCCGGGCGAAATGAAAGCGCCGTTGGCCTCGATGGTCTTAGCGTCGCTGACGCTGAGGTCGGAGCCGAAATCGAGGATGGCGCCGTCCTTGCCGACCAGAATGTCGAGGCTGGATGGCAGACCTGGCTGGCCAAAACCAACCGGCTTGGCGCCCTTGATCAAAAGCCTGTCGGACTGCGGTTTGAAGCGGTTATCGAACATCAGACATCCTTGGCAAGACGGGGGTCGAGGAAGTCGCGCAGGCCATCGCCGACCAGTTGCAAGGAGAGGACAGTGACGATGATGGCGCCACCCGGAAACCACATGATCCAGGGCGCCTGCTCCAGATATTGGCGGCCGACGGAGATCATGGTGCCCCAGGTGGGAATATCGGGCGAAATGCCGACGCCGAGGAAGGACAGCCCGGCCTCGGCGAGAATGGCGTTGGCGAAAATGAAGGTGGCCTGCACCAGCAGCGGCGAGGTGACGTTGCGCAGCACGTGACGGACCAGGATGACCGGCGTGGGCACGCCGAGCGCCCTCGCCGCCTCCACATAAGGCAGTTCGCGGATCACCAGCGTCGAGGCCCGCACGACGCGGGCCAACCGCGGGGCGTAGACAGTGCCCAGGGCAATGACCACATTGGTGGCCGATGCGCCGAGCGCCGCGACCAGGGCGATGGCGAGCAGGATATCGGGGAAAGCCATCATCGCATCGATTAGCCGCGATACCGGGGTATCGAGGCGACGGAAGAAGCCGGCCATCAGGCCCAGGAAAACGCCGATGATCGAGGCGAAGATGACCACCGCAAAGCCGACGGTGATCGAAGTGCGGCCGGAATAGAGCACGCGCGTCAGCACGTCCCGTCCGAGGTCGTCGGTGCCGAACAGATGGAGCAGGCTCGGGCCCTGCATGCGGTCGCGAACGGCCAGTTTGGCGGGATCATAGGGCGACAGCCACGGCGCGAGCAGCGCTAGCGCGATCATGATGACCAATATTGTCAACCCGGCCATGGCGGCGGGCCTGGTGGCCAGTTTCTGCAGCAGATTGGGTTCGCGGAATGCGGCGGGGGCAATGGCGCTCATCAGTAGCGCACCCGCGGATCGACGATCAGATAGAGCATGTCGATGGCAAAATTAACCAGTACGTAAAGGCCAGCCACCACCAGCAGCGCGCCCTGGATCACCGGATAATCGCGCCGCAGCACCGCGGAGACGATAAGGTTCCCGACCCCTGGCAGGCCAAACACCGTCTCGGTGACGATGGCGCCGGAAATCAGCAATGCTGCGGTCAGCCCGATCACGGTCAGGATCGGGATCAGTGCGTTCTTGAGCGCGTGCTTGGTCACCACGCGCCACTCGCTCATGCCCTTGGAGCGGGCTGTGCGGACATAATCATCGTTCAGCACATCGAGCATTGACGCGCGGGTGAAACGGGTGATCAGCGCCGAACTGATCAGCCCCAGCGTCACCGCGGGCAGCACCAAATGGTGCATGCGCTCGCCGAAGTTGGCGCCCGGACCACCATAGCCGGAGCTATCGAACCAGCCGAACTGGACGGCGAAAATCTGCATGAAGACCAGCCCGAGCCAGAAGCTGGGAATGGAGGCGGCAAACATGGCTATCGCCGTGGCGACCTGGTCGAAGATCGAGCCACGCAGATAGGCCGAGAGCACGCCGACCGGCAGGGCAATCAGCGTGGCGATCGCCAAGGAGAAAATGGTGAGGAAGAAGGTCGGCTCGGCGCGCTGCAGGAGCGCTTGCGTCACCGGCTGGTTGAGGAAAATGGAGCGTCCGAAGTCGCCGCGCAGTATCCCCGCGACATAGCTCATGAACTGCTCCGGGATCGAGGCGTTGAGCCCCAGCCGTTCGCGGAGGCTGGCGATATCGGCGGGCGTGGCATCGGGCCCCAGCATCACCGCTGCCGGATCGCCGGGCGTGACCCGCACGATGACAAAGACGATGGTGACCACCAGCGCCATCACCACCAGCATGCCGATAATGCGATTAAGCGTGGAACGGATCATGGAATTCCTGTGCCTGCTGGGATCATCCCGCCGCGGCCGAAACCGCGGCGGGTGGCTCGACGGCCCGCTTACTTGGAGGTCAGATAAGCGTTCCAGAAGTATGGCCATGGTGCGGGGACCATACCATCGAGATTTGGTGCCTGGGCGGCCAGCGCATTGAAGTTGCCAACCTTGAACAGGGGGACTTCGTCGTAGATGACCTTCTGTACGGCTGCGAAGAGTTCGACGCGCTTGGCCGGATCGACTTCAGCGTTGAACGCTTCAACCGCCGCGTGCTTGGCGTCGGATACCCACCAGCCGGGCGAGGTATCGTTCATCACCCCCATCAGGGCCGGTTCGGAAAGGAACGGGCTATGGCTGATGTAGATGTCCCACAGCTTCGGATCGGCACGATTGGTGGTCAGCGTCGCCCATTCGACGACGTCCATCTGCACCTTGAAGCCGGCAGCCTCAAGGTAGGCCTGGGCCACCTGCGCCATCTTGTAGTGGAACTCATATTGGCGGCTGGTGAGGATGCGCAGCGGCGTGCCGTCATATCCGGCCTCGGCAAGCAACGCCTTGGCGGCTTCGGTATTGCCGGCGGGAACATAGGGTTCGGTGCCGGTTTCGGTGTGCCAGGCATATCCCTCAGGATAGAAGGCGCCGTCGATGGTGAAGAAATCCTCCGAACCATAGGCCGCAAGCATCATGTCTTCGGGCGCCAAAGCAGCTTGCACCGCCTTGCGGATCAGGATGTTGGAGCTGAGGCCTTCCTTGGTGTTGAAGATGAAGGCCGGCCAGCCGAATGGCTTCAGCACCACCGGCTCCGTCGCGCCGCCCGCGATGCGGTCGTAGGCTTCAACCGGGATAGAGTCGGCATAGGCGAACTGGCCGGACACTGCGCCCTCGACGCGGGTATTAGGATCGGGCACCGGTACGAAGCGGATTTCGTCCAGATATTGATGACGTGCACCGCCGTAGCCATTGGCTTCGCCCTCTAGCGGATGATAGCCGTCGAAGCGGGCCAGCTGGATATACTGATCCGGCACGCGCTCCTTGAGCATATAGGGCCCGGTGCCGATGAATGCCTCGAGCGGATCCTGGGCGGCATTTTCCTCTGGGATGATGATCGCGGCGGAGTTGTTGAGCGAGAGCAGCGCGATCAGTGGCGCATAGGGCTTCTTGAGCGTGATGACCACGCTGGCATCGTCGGGCGCTTCGATGCTGGCGATGATTTCAGCGGTCTGCTTGCCGCGCGAAGCCAGCTTCATCCAGCGGTTGAGCGAGGCGATGACGTCAGCCGAGGTCATGTCGCTGCCGTCGTGGAACTTGATGCCGCTTCGGAGCGGGATGCTGTAGGTCAGCCCGTCTTCCGAGATCGTCGGCAGCGCAGCCGCAAGCAGCGGCGTCGGCCCCCAGTCGGCGTCGAAGGTGTAAAGCGTCTCATAAATGTGCTGGGTGATGATGCCGACGAGGTCGGCGGTCGAGGCCATCGGGTCAAGCGTTGGCGGCTCGCCAATGGTCGCCACGTCGATCACGCCGCCGGCAGTTTGGGCATAGGCAAGAGAGTTTGCAGAACACAGCGCCACCAGGCTGGTAGCGATAGCCAATACAAAGTGCTTCATCCTCGTTCCCCTATCATATTCCTTAATATTGGAATATATACTCTTGTTACGGACGATGCTGGCACTTAGGTTTTCGGGCGTCAAGGAAATTATGGAAGTATGCGTGCGCGCGGAACTGTCTCAAAACGTTCGCCAACCCGACGAAAAACGAAGAGCCGGCCCTCCGCTCGTTCAAAGGCCGGGTATCCGCGCGGTGGCGTTGCGGCATTATGCCGTGCAGGAATAGTGTTGCCCCCAAGAAGCCGCTGCGTTCGGCTTAGTCGGGTTGCAGACCTGGAATCCTCCAACCAATTGAGCGCAAATTGTCGCAAATGAGGGAGTTCGATGCCCAGGGCATTTCACGTGATTGACTACACACTGAATTCGTCACTATCACCTGGCGGAGCTGGCTCGACGATCGAGATAATCAACCTGCTGAGCTGGGCGCCGAGGTGTCGGGCGACGGCCTTTCGTCGACGCAAGCCGTGTTGGCCATGCGGACCCCGCCAAGGCCGTGGTGATGGCGCGAGTCCGTCAGCTTGTGGCTAGCGGACATGCCGACTGGCGCCTGCTTGAAGACGAGGTTGACGCTCCTGCGCTCAAGGCACATACGAGCAAGGTTCTGCGGTTCGTCGGCTCCCCCGACGACACTCTCAATTTTGCTCTCCATATGCGCGGCACGCCTTTCCAGTGCCGGGTCTGGAAAGCCCTGCGTGCAATTCCAGTTGGCACGACGATCACCTATACCGAACTGGCTCGGCGCGTTGGCGAGCCCAAGAAAGTGCGTGCGGTCGCGAGTGCCTGCGCATCAAACGCGATCGCGCTTGCCGTTCCATGCCATCGGGTGGTGCGCCAGGTAATCGTGCGCGAGGTCGCGATCATGCGTCCGCGATCCTTAGGCTGGTCGCGGTCGATGATCGTGCTTGTAATGTTCGAACGTGAAGGTGCTCGTACCATCTAGGAGATCATGCGAAAGCTGCAGGAGGAGCCTGAGGTCTTGGAAGCTTGGCACCTGACTGGCGACTTCGACTTTGCCCTCAAGATTATTGCCCCGAGACATGGAAGGCGTTATCAAACTCGCTCAGCGCCTGTTTTCGGCGGACGAGTGGATCCGCAGTTTCAAAACGCTCGCGGTGATGCACGAAATGAAATCCCCAGGACCCATTCCTGTCACCTTGGACGGTGGGTTGACCGGGAAGCGATGATCGCGATCCAGCATTGAGCACACCGGACCCGGCGTGACGCACAGCCCGGTCGGCGACTGGCGGCGGTGTTGTTTAAAAGGGCCCACCTTGCCCCAGTCGGGCAAGCGCAAAAGACAGAAAAGCGATGTTGGGCTCAGGTCAACCTGACCACCCCAGCACGGGCATGACTTCTAAGAAATTGATCGATGCAGAGTTTCTCGGTCCGATGCCGTAACCACTTAACTGAGATATGAGCCACCATCTACATTCAGCGTCTGGCCAATGATATAACGGGCCTGATCGGATGCCAAATAGATCGCGGCGGCCGCGATTTCGTCGGTCGTAGCGAGGCGTCCGATCGGAATGCCAGCCAGTACCTGTTTCGTCTTTTGGCCGGGTTCGACGCCATCGCGTCGGGCGAAGGCATCATCGACGCTTTTCCACATCGGCGTGTCGACTACGCCGGGTGCAATCGAATTGACTCGTATGCTGCTTTTAACCAACGCGAGCGCTGCCGATTGCGTTAAACTGATGACGCTAGCCTTGGTCGCGGCATAGATCGGCGAGTCGGCTTCGCCGCGACGTCCCGCTTGGGACGATATGTTGACTATGGCTCCAGCTCGGGCGCGGGAGACCATGGTTTTTGCAACCGCTTGCATGACAAAAAATAGGCCCTTCACATTGACGTCAAACAACCGATCAAAGGCGGCTGGCGTCACTTCCAGAAGCGGCTCCATGCCCCAAACGCCAGCGCAGTTGAAAAGAACGTCTATCCCTTCGTATGTCGTGTCGATAGAATTTATCGTTGTGGCGATCTGATCCAGTTCCGTCACGTCCAACCGGCGAAAGTCCAGGCCGGAGCTAGCGTCATTGTCGCGATCGGCAACAACCACTTTTGCCCCCATTTGTTTCGCCATTTTGGCTATAGCGAGGCCGATGCCGCTTGCGCCACCAACTACAAGTGCAGTTTTTTTTGCAAGGCACATTAGATGCTCCAGCTCCGCACGCGCTCTGCGGTTAGTGATGGCCCGCCGGCCAAATATCTAAGAACGCCTCAATTTCGGACCGACTGGGAAGATCGGCGCCCTCGCGCGAACAGGTCACGGCCGCAGCAGCGGTCGCGAAACGCAGTGCGCGCTTCAGTCCTTCGGTATTGACCCGGTCGAGCAGAGCGCGCTCCAGTAGGCCCTGACCTGCAAGGTTGCAAAGCACCCCGGCAAAAAAGCTGTCGCCCGCCCCAACGGTATCCACGACGGTTATCGCTGCGGCGGACTGACACGCTTCATCTAAGTGCGAGAAAGCTTTTGAGCCAGACGGGCCCAGGGTAAGGAAAACGAGTTTCGGCCCCCGTCCCAATAGATCTCGAACCATCCGGTCCATATCTACCGATGGCCCATATAGGCTGACCAGGTCTTCGCTGCTGACTTTAAGAATGTCGGTGACCGGCAGCAATTGCTCGAAGGCACTTAGCCAGAGCGTTCGATCAGGCAGCAGGGAAAGACGTATATTGACGTCATAACAAACTAGCGAGTGCCGGTACTGTGCCGTTGCAATCCGACGGAACACCTCGCGCGTTTCCGGAATAGCAGTCAGATATGAACCCAAAGCCAGCACCGAAGGCGCAAGTGCTAGCGCACCCGTTCCATCAAGCTGTCGGTCGGCTCCGTTCGTTACAGGAAAACTATAGCTTGGATGGCCGTGATCGTCGGCTTCCACCAAACTAATCATACTCGGTGCCGCAGATCGCTCCGCGGGGGAAATATCCACGTGTTCCGCATCAAGAAAGGCGACCAGCGACTGGCCAATCTCGTCGGTGGAAATCCCGGAATAGAATTTGACCGCAAAGCCGAGCCGGGCCAACCCGACCGCAAGATTCATGGGAGCGCCGCCGAGCCGCGAACGCTCAAGCACCAGCCCATGCGGCGTGCGAAGGTAGAACCTGTCGACCAGCGCTTCCCCGCAAACCAGTACGTCGATCGGTTTCATTCGTACTCAGGACTCTTGACGACCGCAAACGACCCGGGAGCCTGGAACACGCGGTTGCGCATCCCGCGCCGAAGGATGTCGCCGTAGTCATGCCCGGCGGCCTGATTGCAGCACCAGACGAAGACGAGCTTTTCCGTACCGATGTTGACCGAGCGATGCGCCCAGTCTGGCGGGATAAAGGCGCACACGCCTGGGTTCATCTCCACCTCCCGGGTATGGCCGTCCCGCGACTCCAGCAGCAGCAGCCCATGGCCGCTTTGCGTATAGTAGATTTCGCCCATGTCGCGCCGCTCGTGAAAGTGACCACGCGTCATGTAGAACTCGCCAGCTACCGTCCCCGGATGCATGATGGTGGTGCCAAAGAAGATGTCGCTGCCTTCCTTGCGATATTCGACCACTTCATAGGCGACCGGATCGCCCTGATCTTCGACCGTGCGTTGTAAGGCGAGCTTGTCCGAGTATATCGCTCGCAACTCGCTGAGGCGTTTGGTATAGCGTCCAGTACTTGACGACAGTTCACCAGTCGCATTGGAGATAAATACGCCTTCGGGTTCCAACATTGAAGGTCCTCTTCACTAGGTTTTGGATTGCATGGCGCCGGTCATGATCGCTACGGCGTCAGACATTGACAATGTTTTTGGATCTACAACCGCAATGCGTTTGCCGAGCCGGTGAATATGGATCCTGTCGGCCACTTCGAATACGTGGGGCATGTTATGGGAAATCAGCACGATCGGCATGCCCTTGCTCCTAACGCCCAGGATAAGTTCGAGAACGCGGCGGCTTTCCTTTACGCCCAAGGCAGCGGTCGGTTCGTCCATGACGATAACTTTGGAGCCGAACGTAGCAGCGCGTGCAACTGCCACGCCTTGGCGCTGGCCACCCGATAAGGTTTCAACAGACTGATTTATGTTCTGAATGGTCAAAAGCCCAAGTTCGGACAGCTTGTCCCGCGCCATGCTGCTCATTTTGCGACGGTCAAGGGACCCGAACATCTGACCGAAAAGACTTCGGGATCGGATTTCGCGCCCGAGGAACATGTTATCGGCAATCGACAACGCCGGAGAAAGTGCGAGATTTTGATAGACTGTTTCGATTCCGGCCTTGCGGGCATCCATCGGCGAGCGGAAATGTACGGGGTTGCCGTCAAGCTCGATCGTGCCTCTGTCGGGAATGACCGCGCCGCACAACGTCTTGATTAGGGTGCTTTTGCCGGCACCGTTGTCTCCGATGACCGCCAGGATCTCTCCAGGCATCAAATCGAAGTCCGCATCGTCTAGCGCAACGACGCGCCCATAGCGTTTCTGCAAGCCCCGCGCCGACAGAACCGGCTTCAAAGATGGAGGTGACAGTGTCATGCCGAGGCCTTTCTGATCCATTGGTCAACGGCGACCGCCAGGATGATCAAACTGCCGACGCTGAATTCCTGCCACAGGACGTCAACGCCCGCGAGAGCAAGCCCGTTGCGAAAAGTGCCGACGATCAGCGCCCCGATGAGAGTGCCCACGATCGAGCCACGACCACCGAACAAGGACGTTCCGCCAATAACCACAGCTGTGATGGCATCAAGATTGGCGTTCTGCCCGCCAAGAGGTGAAATTGCACCAATGCGGCCGATGCTCACCCAGCCAGCAATCGCGCAGATCAAACCCGCCACCCCATAGACCGCTATTAAGATAGCGTTGGTGTTTATGCCAGCAAGGCGCGCCGCCTCCGCGTCATCGCCAGTTGCATAAAGATGACGCCCAAAAGCGGTGCGGTTGAGCACGTACCAGAGAACAAGCGCAACCAGCAGCATCGCGACCGTCCCCAGCGTCAGGACTGCGCCCGCACCGATTGGCATACGGGTTCCCAACCACTGCAGAAAGGGCGCGATTTCCGCAACATCCTGTGAGCGGATGGTTTCGGATTGGGACACGAAAATCACCATCGAGCCGTAGATCGACCAGGTGCCCAGGGTGACAATAAAAGGCGGCAACTTGATCAGCGCCACCAGGATGCCGTTAAAGAGGCCGCAGATCAGACCGGTCGCCAAACCAATTGCGAACGACGCTTCCACCGGCACGCCGACCACCACAGCCAGCCTGCCCATCACGATAGATGACAGCAGCATGATCGCGCCCACAGAGAGGTCGATGCCTGCGGTGAGGATGATCAGGGTCTGCGCAATACCCAAAACACCAATTACCGTAACCTGTTGCAGGACTAGGGAAAGATTAAACGGCGCAAAGAATTTGGCACCGGCCGTCACACTAAATATCGCGGTCCCGATAAGCAGGACGACAAATGGAATGGCGGTCGGATTGGCGTGCAGGTAATGCTGGATCCGCCGAATCGGAGAGGCCATGTCCTCATCGAACGAGGCTACGCTGGAAGCACTTCCTGCGAGGCCGCTTTCGGCCGAGGCTACTCCGAGTTGATCATCGCTCATCTAGGGCTCCATTAATATCGTTCCGGAGGGACAACAGGACGCCGCCCTCCGGAACGCAGGCTGAGGACGGGAGATTTAGCCCCAGCACAGCTCCAGGCCCTGTGTGGTGTCGATCGATTCAACGCCGGCTACTGGCTTGTCGGTGATAAGTTTTACGCCGGTATCGAAGAAGGACAGGCCGGGGGTCGCGACCGGCTTCTCACCGGACTTGATGTACTTGTCCAAGGCTTCGACGCCGATCGATCCCATGTTTTTGAGGAACTGCATCGAGGTCGCGCCAATGATTCCCTCCGCCACGTTGCGCACGCCGGGACAACCACCGTCAATCGACACCACCAAGACGCTGCCATCATCTTTGCCGACAGCCTTGAGAGCTTCCCAGGCACCGGCGGCAGAGGGTTCATTGATCGTATAAACCACGTTCACGTCCGAGCATTTCTGCAGCAGCGTTTCCATCGCGGTCCGGCCGCCATCTTCGGCGCCGCCGGTCATTTCGTGGCCGCAGATGCGTGCATCGTCTTCGTCGCCGTACTTCTTGGGATCTTTGATGTCGATACCGAAGCCATCCATGAAGCCCTGGTCGCGCAGATAATCCACACTTGGCTGGTTCACGGCCAGATCAAGAAAGGCAATCTTGGCACCTGCCGCCCTATCCCCCAGAGTGCCTGCTGCCCATTGTCCGATCAGCTGGCCAGCCTTGAAGTTGTCGGTGCCAAAGGTCATGTCCGCTGCGTCGATGGGCTCCAGAGGCGTATCGAGCGCGATGACGAGCACGCCGGCATCGCGGGCCGCCTGGACCGCGGGAACGATGGCCTTGGTGTCGCTTGGGGTAATCAGGATACCCTTGGCGCCCGAGGCGACCAGGTTTTCTATGGCCTGGACCTGGCTGTCGTTATCGCCGTCATACTTTCCAGCAAACGAGCGCAGCTCCAGACCGGCTTTGGCGGCAGCTTCTTCAGCGCCCTCCCGCATTTTGACAAAACCCGGATTGGTATTTGTCTTGGTGATGATGCCGATGATGTCATCGGCAACTGCTTGGGAACAAAACAGCGCGGCGAGACTGCCCGCCAGTGCGAGCTTCAGCGAATTTTTCAAGATTACCTCCACAAGTCTGCCCTCTAACGGGGCGATAAAATCAAATAAGCGCGCGCCTTGCCTTTTTGTCAATAATTTCTTTCTTAAAGATATAAATCTATTGAATCGGCCCTGAGAACGCCGTTCCCCCTCAAAACGCCTAGCTGCCGTGGCACCAAATTTATTTCTGTCTGAAATGAATTGACAACGTTTTGGGCCGCCTCCAGTGTGAGAGTGCAACCGGCAACGTCCGGTCTACAAGGGAGGTTATGATGCTCAGAGCATCTCACGCGCTTGCAGCTGCCGCGCTCGCAGCGCTTTCTATTGCTTCGCCGTCTGTTTTGGCTGCCGATATCAAGATCGGCTTTCTTCCTGGGGTGGTTGATCCTTTCTACCAAGTCATGCAACTTGGCGTCGAAGCGGCGGCCAAGGACTTAGGCGTAGAGGTCGTGACTCAAGTTCCTCCGACCTGGGGTGTCGAGGCCCAAACTCCGATCTTGGACGCGATGATCGCGCGTGGAGACCTCAGTTACCTGATCACCGCCCCGGTGGATAAGGACCAGATGATCGCTCCGCTTCAACAAGCCGTCGATGCCGGCATAAAGGTTATCACGGTCGATACGTTCCTTGGCGATGGAAACTACGCAACCGGCCCCGTAACCTTTCCAATTTCCTATGTGGGCTCCGACAATGTGGAAGGCGGTCGTATCGCTGCGCGCGGTCTGGGGAACGCCCTTGCCGGTAAAGGCACGGTGTATATCAATTCAACAAACCCCAATGTGAGTTCGGTTGAAGGGCGTGAACAAGGTTTCATAGAAGTCATGGCCACGGAATTTCCTGAGATCAAGGTGATTGGGCCGGACTACAACCTTGACGACTTGAACAAGGCTCAGCAGCAGACAGCCGCCGTTATCGAGCAGAATCCCGATTTGAAAGGGGTCTTTGGCACCAATGTTTTTAGCGCACAGGGTGCAGGTACGGCCGTGCAGAATGCCGGCTTGGGCGGGGCGGTTCAGGTTGTTGCCTACGACGCCACAAAAGACGCGATCGAGCTGATGAACAACGGAGTCGTGTCGATGGCCCTGGCTCAGAAGCCCTTCGATATGGGCTATCTGGCGGTGGAGTTTGCTGTTGCCGACGCAAAGGGAGTAACAAGCGTTCCGAGGCGTGTCGAAACCGGTTTTGCCATCATCGAAAAGTCAAACGTTACAGACCCGAATTTCTCCCGCTTCATCTACCAGACGAAGTAATTTGAACGCAGACGGGGGTGCACAACGCACCCCCTTTTTGTCCGCTACGCGGGGGATAACGTGACCGCTTCTCATGCCGGCGCCTCGGGTGCCAAAACTTCATCACCGCAAAATCTTCTCGTTCTGGCTAGCAGCCTGTGGGCCTGGGTGTTTCTTGGCTTGATGATTGCTTTTTTCGCAATTGCCGTCCCAGCAGTAGGTGGTGCCAGTTTTTTCACCCTGCGCAATTCCATGAACATTTTGGTCGCCATTACGCCAGTACTGTTGCTGGGCCTGGGCCAAACCTTTGTCATTATCGCGGCCGGAATCGATCTTTCGGTCGGCTGGGTCATGAGCCTTGCTTCAGTGTTTTCAGCCCTCTTCATCCGCGCCGCATTTGATGCGGGCGTTCCTCTCTTTCCCTCGGTGTGTTTCGGACTGGTGGGTGCCGTTGGAGTTGCCGCCATCGTGGGTTTCGTCAACGGCGTGATCATCGCAAAGCTAAAAGTCCCCGCCTTTATCGTCACGTTGGGGTCGTCGTTCATCGTACGAGGCGTCGCGCTGCTATTCTCTGAAAACACCACAGTAATCGGGCTTCCCCAAGGGATAAGGGATTACGGCAACGAGTCGTTGTTCTATGTTGTTCATGGTGATGGCGGAGGCTTTTATGCATTCCAGCGCCCGGAGGTCAGCGCCGAGTTGCTCCGCCAGATGGACCGGATCTTGACCTGGCCTGTAGTGCTGACGGCAGTAGTGGTCCTGCTTTGTGCGTTTCTACTGCGTCGCACCCAGTTTGGCCGGCACACCTATGCCATCGGCGGCAGCCTTCAAGCCTCGCTTCGAACCGGCATCCCGGTGGATCGCCATTTGATCAAGATTTACATGTTGTCCTCTATGACCGCGGGCGTAGCAGGGTTCCTCTCGACGTTGAGATTTACGGCCGGATCGGCAGTGATCGGAGACCCGCTATTATTGTCTTCCATTGCGGCGGTCATTATCGGCGGCGTCAGTCTTTCTGGAGGCGCTGGCACAATTCTCGGGACCGTTATCGGATCCCTGATTATCGCTGTGCTCACCACGGGCCTGGTGATGCTAAACGTGCAAGCCTTCTGGCAGTTCATCGTTGTCGGAATCGTCGTTATTGCGGCCGTGCTCATCGATCAATCACGTGACCTTTTTCTCGGACGCCGTGGGAGCCGCAACTAATGAACCAACCTATTCTTTCGGTGAAAAGCCTCACCAAGAGGTTCGGTGGCCTGACTGCCGTTAATGGCGTTGACCTCGATGTCTATCCGGGCGAAGTCGTGGCCCTGCTCGGTGACAATGGGGCGGGAAAGTCCACGCTGATTAAATGCGTGTCCGGGGTTTACCGAGCCGACGAAGGCGAAGTGCGGTTTGAAGGCAAACCCGTTAATTTCAACAAGCCCATCGACGCCAGGGCGGTGGGCGTCGAAACGATCTATCAGGACCTCGCCCTCGCCAACAACCTCGACGTCCCAGCGAATATTTTTCTAGGGCGCGAGGCGAAAAAATCGTTTTGGGGAGGCTTGATCAAGACGCTCAACGACAGATACATGCTGGACGAATCCAGACGGGGCCTTGCCGATCTCGATATTCAGTTTAGAAGCTTGACGCAGCCGATCGAGAGCCTTTCAGGTGGCCAGCGCCAAGCAGTGGCGATCGCGCGGGCGATCTACTGGAATGCTCGACTTATGATCATGGACGAGCCTACCAACAACCTCGGTGTTCCAGAACAGCAGAAGGTTCTCGAACTCATCAGCAAACTGAAAAGCCAGAACGTGCCGGTTATTCTCATAACCCACACGATGCCCGATGTTTTCGCTGTCGCGGATCGCGTTGTGGTCATGCATCGGGGCCGCAAGGTCAGCGACAAGCGGGTCACAGAAACCGACCACCAGGAACTCGTCCGATATATGGTCGGCGCGCTGGACGATTTCGGCACTACCGCGGTGTAAATAGAGCCGGCGCAAGGCTTGGGCATTGCATCGACCGGCGCCGGCCGGCTACCTGTCCGCGCGCGATTGAATAATGGGACATGGATGATGGCGGACCAAACTCTGGTACGTTTTGTAAATGAGCGCAATATATTGGCATCGTTGCGTGTGTCAGGTCCCACCACAAGGGCTGATCTTGCCCGCCTCCTGTCGCTGACCCCGGCCAGTATCACGCGCGTCGTGAATGATTTGGTATCGAGGGACCTAATCGTTCAAATGGCTCTGCCGAAAGCGCACCAAACAGCGCGCGAACCAGGACGGCCCGGTGTAGGCGTGGGCTTGAATGCGGGTGGTGCCTATTTTCTGGGGGTGGAGGTCGGTGTTGGTCTGTTGCGCTTCGCCGTCATTGATCTTGCGGCTGGCGTCGCGCAGACATCCCAAGTCGAATTCGACCCTGCCTCGTCACCGTCGGCCGTGGTCGAATTGATTGCCGCCAAAGTGGAGCAACTGCAGACGGCTCCTACGATCCACGCCAAGTTGCGAGGAGTTGGGGTCACCGTGCCCGGCCTCGTCGATCTCGATGGTCACGTCGTGAACCTGCCAATTCTTGGCTGGCGCAATATCGGATTTGGTGTGCTGCTCGAGGACAGGCTTAGCCTTCCCGTGTCAGTGGAAAATAATGCCAATGCGGCGGCGCTTGGAGCGGTTTACGCCGATCCGGAGATGTCCGCCGGATCGGCGATCTTCCTGAAACTGGGAACGGGTTGCGGCGGCGCGGCGATCATCAATGGGCAGTTATTGCGCGGTGCGTTCGGAACCGCCGGCGAGCTTGGCCACATTCGAGTTAGCGACGACGGCTATCCGTGCAGTTGCGGACAACTGGGATGTCTCGAGTCTTGGGTAAACCTATCGGCACTCGCGCGCGCGTTCGGTGCCGGCAACACGCTTGGAGCGGCCAAGCTTCAAAGATTACCTAGGACTGTCGCCGCGTCATTCCGAAACGGTGAAGAGCGCGGCAAACACGCCGTCGAGAGCATCGCGAAATATTTGGGGTTAGGGATCTCGTCGCTGGTCAATGTCTTCAATCCCAACACCGTCGTGTTGAGTGGGATCATGCGCCCGGTACTGGAGATTTGTCTTAAAAACATTCAATCCGACGTGGCTCGGCGGGTGATATTCGGAAGCCGAATTCCGGAAATTAGACTCTCGGGCCTCGCAGACAGCGAATGCGCCATCGGCGCAGCCACGGTTGCCTACCAACGTTTCTTCGAAATGTCGCCCGTCGAAAACTAGCGGAAGTATCACCTGATTTTGCGGTGCCGACAGCGCTCTGCCGCCGACACCTGTGCAGGGAGGTCTAGAACTTGAATTCGGTAACGTTTGCCGGGGTCACGATCTTTGCTGGCCCGAGGATGATTTCGCCGTTTTCACCCAGTGTATATTCGCCTAGGCGCCCAGCGGTGAATGTTTCCCCGGCCTTTCCGGTGATCTTGCACTGGGCGACGGCCTGGGCTGCGTAGTAGGTCAGATAACCAAGGTCGGTCACGTTCCACCAGATATCCTGAACAGTCCCGGCTTCGATGTATTTCTTGATCATCGAAGCGGGTGCTAAGCCACTAAGCTTGATCTTCCCGCTTAGGCCTGCTTCATCGAGGGCTCGCGCAGCGGCCGGCAGACCGATGCCCGCGGGGACGATTATCCCCTTGAGATCAGGATAGGCCTCCGCAAGCGCCAACGTCTGTTGCTGGTTGACCTGCTCGCTCTCCTCGCCATAGGCGATCTGAACGAGCTTCATCTTGGCGTAAGCCGGATTGCTCGCCAGTTCCGCCTTCATCTGGTCGATCCACGCATTCTGGTTGGTGGCGGTGGCGGTCGAGGACAGGATCGCGAAGTCACCTTCGTTGTCGATCAAGTCACCCATGGCCTGAAGCATCATCTGTGCGAGGCTCTCACCGCTGGCTTGGTTGACAAAGACGGCCCTCGCGTCGGCAGCGACATCGGAGTCATAGGAGACGACCCGAACGCCTTGCTGCATGGCCCGCTTGAGCGCGGGCGCCACGGCATTGGCGTCATTGCCCGAGATTGCAATGACACCGACCTGCTGGGCGACGAGATTGTTGATGAATTCGATCTGGGCTTCTGCCGTGGCCTGGCTAGGCGCGGTCTGCACAACCTCGCCGCCGATTTCGGCCGCAGCTTCTCTGGCGCCGTCACCGGCGACCTGAAAGTAGGGGTCGGTGTCAAGTTTGGGCAGGAAGCCGACCTTGACCGGGACGGTGGCACATTGCTGCGCTATTGCTGATGTGGTCAATGCCAGAGCCGCAAAAAGCGCCAGACAGACACGAATATTCGAATTTTTCATTAGATTTCCTCCACAATGGGACTTTTGTTTACCGAGCGGGCGTCCCTAGACCGCTGGCGTTTCACCGGTACGCTTGAGCAGGCGTCGAAGCCGCCCGCCACCCAGCGCTCGGGAGAAATTTCGGATGAGAAGCGCGGCTATCAGCAGCAAGCCGACCACGGTTCCCTGGGCATCGCCGCCGACGCCCGCAATACCGAGCTGATTGCGAACCACGGCCACCAGAACAAGAGCCATGACGACACCAACGATGCCGCCTTTGCCGCCGAATACGCTGATGCCGCCAAGCATGGCGACGGTGATGACGTCGAGTTCCATGCCGACGCCGTTATTAGCGCGGGCGTTGGCAAGTCGGGCCGTATAGACAACCCCCGCCAGCGACGACACAGCGCCGGATGCGACGAACAGCCAAAGCCGGATGCCGCTGACATTGATGCCGGAATAAAGGGCGGTGACCGGATTACCCCCGATGGCGTAGATCCGCCGTCCGGTTGGCGTCAGGTGCAGCATGACGCCGAAAAGCGGTGCCAACAGCAGGAAAGGTATGATGGTCAGTGGCAACCATGTGTAAGGGACCGAATTGACGCCGAAATTCGTCAAGCCCTCGGGAAGCTGGTTTACCGAACCGCTGCCGAGCAGAATGTAACCGACACCTCGAAAGAGGGCCATGGTTCCCAGGGTGACCACCAGCGACGGCAAGCCAAGAAACACCACCAGGGCTCCGTTGACAGCGCCGAGGCAGGCGCCCAGTGCAACAACGACAGGTATGGCGAGCGCTGGCGACACTCCGGCCGCCACCAACAGGCCAAGCACGACACTGCCCAGAGCCAGTATGCTGGCGACCGACAGATCGATTTCGCGGGCAATCAGCAGCAGCATCATCGGCAGCACGATCAAGGCCCGTTCGGACACTCCGGCAATGAGTTGAGAGAGATTGAAGCCGCTGAAGAAACCGGGCTGGGCCGCGGCGCCATAGATTAGTGCGAAAATTCCGGCGGCGGTTATCATGAGGTCCCAACCCATGACACGGCGAAGAGAGCCTATGCGCTTCATGGGGCAATTCTCCGACCGTTGGTCGAGGTCAGTGAACGCGCTCCCACAAAAGCGTCGACGGCGATGGCTACCAGTATGACCAGCCCGTAGACGCCCTGGAGCCACAAGGGATCGAGCCTGACCAGGGTCAATCCGTTTCTGATGACCAGAAGTGTCAACGCGCCAAGCACGACGCCTGCAATGGTTCCGGACCCTCCGCGAACTGCCACGCCCCCCACAACCACTGCGGCAATGACGGTCAGTTCATAGCCAGTGGCAACACGCGCATCGACGGTGGCATATCGGGACGCCCAGAGCGCACCGCAAAGTCCCGCCAGCGCGCCAGCGGCAATGAACGCGAACATCACGCGTCGACGAGTAGGGATGCCGATCAGCGAAGCGCCGCCGGGATTGGAGCCGATTGCATAAAGCTCCCTGCCCAGGCGCGTGGACGTCAAGGTGAATGCGGCAAGAGCCAGCAGTATAATCGCGAATATGATGATGATCGGCAGCCCGATAACCCTGCCGGTGGCGAAATCCAGCCAATATTGCGGGACCTTGTCGGCACTGATTTGTCTGCCTCCGGCCCAGAGGCTATTGATGCCACGAAACACCGACAGCGTGCCAAGGGTGGCGACGATCGAGGGCACCTCGCACAGCGCGATCAGGCAACCGTTCACGAAACCGGCGGCCACACCGATGACGCAGGCGAGAAGTATCGCAGGAACCACACCGACATCGGGCATCGCCATCATCAGGCTGGCCGCGCCATAGGCTGCCAGTCCCAACACCGCCGCCACCGAAAGATCGATGTTGCGGGTCAGCATCACCAGCATCTGGCCCAGGGCCAGAATGGCCAATAATCCGGCGTCGATCGCAAGCGATGCCAGGTTCGTCGGGCTCAGCATTCTGGCGTTGATCAGCGTGACCGGTACGGCCACGACGGCAATCGCTGCAACAAGGCCCGCCTCACGCTTGAGCAACAGCGATTTTAGCAGCGATCTGCGTCGCGCGGGGTCGTGATCGGCCACCAAGGCAGCACCAGGGTGGTTTGCCTGCGGCGAGATGGAGTCGGTCGCCGCTTTCAGAACTGCTTCCTGAGTGGCTTGGGCGCGCGTGAATTCTGCAGTCTTGCGGCCTTCGCGGAGCACCGCGATACGGTCGCACATACCCAGCAGCTCGGGCATTTCCGATGAAATGAGGATGATCGCCATGCCAGCGGCCGCAAGATCGGAGATCATGGCATGAACCTCGGCCTTAGACTCGATGTCGATGCCCTGCGTTGGCTCGTCCAATATCAACACCTTCGGATTGGTGGCCAGCCATTTTGCCAAAACGACCTTTTGCTGGTTGCCGCCCGAAAGGCTGCTGACCGGTTGCTCGAAGCCCGCGAAGCGCAGTTTGAGCCGTTCGAGCGTCGTCGCGATAAGCCCGATTTCGCGTGTGTGGTTCAGCAAACCATAGCGGCTCGCTTTCTCAAGCACCGTCAGCGAGCCGTTGACGCGGACGCTGAAATCCATGACCAGACTTTGGATCAGCCGGTCCTCGGAAACATAAGCGATGCCGGCCCGCATCGCGTCGCCAGCCGACGCGAACCGAACAGGCTTGCCGTCCAGTTCGACGGCGCCGCGTGTTGAGCGGTCGATTCCGAATAACACGCGAGCAACTTCGGTGCGTCCGCTGCCGACAAGGCCCCCAATCCCCAATATTTCCCCGGCCCTGACGCAAAGGTCAATGCCATCGAAACCTTCAGCGGACAGGTCGGTGGTCCGCAACACTTCCCGCCCGGGTGAGGCGTTCCGCGCGGGATAAATTGCCGAGAGTTCACGGCCTACCATCAGGCGCACGGCCTCGGGCCTGGGGAGATCCTGGGTCTTTTTGATGGCTATGACCGCGCCATCGCGCAATACCGCGATACGGTCAGCCACCCTATAGATCTCGTCCATCCGATGGCCGACAAACATCATCGCCACGCCGCGCGAACGCAGACCGTCGACTACGCCGAAAAGCCGGTCGACCTCGCGTTGGGACAGGGCGGCGGTCGGCTCATCCATGATCAACACGCGAGCGTCGCTCGAGAGCGCGCGTGCGACTTCGACAAGTTGCTGTTCGGAAATGCGCAACTGATCGAGCCGGGTGCGCGAAGAGACGTCAAGACCGATGGCGGACAGCAACTCCTGCGTCCGGCTCTCCATTTCTCCCCAGTTTAGGGTTCCACCCACGGTCCGAATAAAATGACCGAAGAAGACATTCTCGGCGAGCGTTAGATCGGGAAACAAACCCGGATGCTGATGCATGACGGCAATGCCGGCCCGCTGAGCGTCCTGTGGCGATCGGAAAGATACCGATGCACCGTCAAGCATAACCTGTCCGCGGGTGGGTTGGTACACCCCCGCCAACAACTTAACGCAGGTGCTCTTGCCTGCACCATTTTCGCCCAAAAGCGCCAAGACCTCGCCTGCCGCAAGGCCAAATGAAGCTTGCTTGAGCGCAACAGTTCCACCGAACCGCTTCTCCGCTCCGGAAAGTGCGGCAACGAGTTTGGGCGTTTGGTTTGCTGCAGAGTATGTCGCGATGCTGTTCACCGCCGCACGCGCTCAGGCTGCGATCGAATCATGTCAGGTGATTTCAGCACTGGGGCCTCCTCGCTCCGTTTTGGCAGCCGCTTTTCGTGATAAAAAACGGCTTCTCAGGCTGACTGTCAAGTTTCTTTTGCAGTGAATGAACAATTGATGCAATGAGGAGGTGGAGTGAAACCTAATGCTGAAGAAGGACAAGGAATGCCCAACACCATCACCCTGGACGCCAATGCCTTGGTAAGGTTGCCCGAACCGGTAAACCCGATACGCTATGATCGGCGTCGGCTCGTGGCCGGGATCGCCCATATCGGCGTCGGCAATTTTCATCGGGCCCACGAGGCGCTGTACATCCACCGGTGTTTGGAGCTTGGACAGAACGAGGACTGGGCAATCGTCGGTATCGGTATGGGTATCGGCGCCGCGTCCGCACAAAAAGCTGAAGATCTCATCGCCCAGGACTGCCTTTATACGCTTACCGAGTATGCGACGAACGGAACATCGACCTGTTCCGTGATCGGATCAATCATCGAATACCTGCACGCGCCCGACAATCCCGAAGCGGCAGTGGAGCGCATTGCCGATCCTCATATTCGCATCGTATCGCTGACAATCACCGAGGGCGGCTACAATCTCGACGAGAGCAGCGGCGCGTTCCTGATTTCGACGCCGTCAATTGCCACCGACTTGTTGTCACCGGAAAAGCCGCTAACGCCCTTTGGCCTGATCGTTCAGGCTTTAAGGCTGCGAAGGGACCGCGGAATGGGCGGCCTAACCGTGATGTCCTGCGATAATCTGCGAAGCAATGGCATCGTTTCTCGCCGGGCCGTTCTGGGTTACGCGACGGCACTCGACCCGGAGCTGGCAGCGTGGATAGACGAAAACGTCTCGTTCCCCAATTCAATGGTCGATCGCATCGCCCCATCGGTCGGACCCGCCGAAATCGCCCGCGCCAATACGGCGAGCGGCATAGCTGACCGCTCGCCTGTGGTCGGCGAAAGCTTCACGCAATGGGTGATTGAGGACAAGTTCATCGCCGGCCGGCCGCCACTCGAAAAAGTCGGCGTGGAACTGCGTCCGGATGTCGAGCAGTTCGAGACCATCAAAGGGCGAATGCTCAATGCTTCCCACATGATGATGTCTTATCCCTCGCTGCTGTGCGGGCACCGGCTGGTCGATGAGGCAATGAGAGATGAAAATGTCGTTGGTTACCTGAATGCCTTTTTGGAGGTTGACGTCATTCCGCGTTTGACCGGGCCAGAGGGAGTCTCGTTGCAAGAATACAAAGACATGGTGATCGACCGCTTTGCCAACAAAGCGGTTGGGGACCAGCTTCTGCGGATTGCGCACAACGGCATCGCCAAGTTGCCGATCTTTCTGTCCAAGACGCTCACCGAATTGACCGAGGAGAATGGCGACCTGAGGCGGGTAAGCCACTGCCTTGCGTGTTTTGAGACCTATCTCACCGGCAGATCGGCGCTGCCGGTCAATGAGCCGCTGCTGACCGCCACTGATAAAACCTTGTTGGACTCAGGCGATCCTTTGGCGTTGTTAAAACTTTCGGCGTTTTCTGCCCTTGGCCTCGACGCCAGTCCGAGTTTTGCCGAAGCTTTTACCATCGCCCAAAACCAGCTTGCCCAGCTCGGCCCGCAATTGGCGTTGGCGGCGACGGTCCGGCGCTAGTTGGTCGCCTTGGCTGAGGCGAATGTCAGGTGGAGCGGCAGAACTGCCGCTCCAAAAACTGGGGCATCCTCGCCGACCTGCCCTTCCAGGATCGGGGGGATCGCCCTGCCTTCTGGAGCGGCTGCGTTCAACTCCGCCGCTAGCCGGCTCCGCAGCCGGGCAAGCAGTTCCGGTGGTGCGCTCCCCGCCACAACGATGCCTTCAGGATCCAGCAGGCAAACCGCCGCGAGCATGGTCGGCACCAAGCCGGCCAGAGCATCGTCGATCCACTCCTCTACCAGATTGGCGTGTGGCGCCAACAATCCGGGCAACTTGCCATAGCTGGCATCAATACCGTTATGCCGCAGGTGCCGGACCAGGGCGCTCAGCGAGGCGGTACCAGCCAAGATTTGGTAGCGCGATTTTCCCAAACCGACGGCGGCCAACTTCGACGGCGGCACCGGCGTCAGTCCGAAGTCCCCAGCGGTTCCCGTCGAGCCGCGCCAATAGTCATCATTCAACACCACGCCGCCGCCGGCGGACGGGCCGATGAACAGGTAGACGAATGACGACAGCGTCCGCCCCAATCCGTTAAACATCTCGCCCACTGCGGCTGCGGTACCGTCATTTTCGACCGTAATCTCGAGCCCAGTCGCCCTCGCGAGCGCAGCGGGAAAATCGAACCCATTCCAGGCCGGCACAGCTTCGGCGGGAACGCTGAGTTCTGCCGCCCATCCCCCAAGCTGGTTCGGTATCGATAGACCCAGGCCCACAATCTTGGTGCGCTGGACGTCGGTAATACGGGCATCGATCTCGGCCAGCAACTGCTTGACAATCAGCAGGCTCTCCGTCGGCAGTGGATAATCTACCGAATGATGGCGCTTTTCGACGATTTGGGAGGTCAAGTCGGCGAGCAATACCTCAATCCTGTCGCGGTCGACCATGACCCCATAGGAATATGCGCCTTCAGGATCCAGTTCCATGACCGAGGGCGGCATACCCCGCTGTTTTTTGCGACGACCTCCATCCCGGACCAGCCCTCGAGACTGCAGGGAGTCCAGAATGCGCCAGGTCGTATTGAAAGTAATGCCGGCGTAGGCCGCGATTTCGGCTCTGGTTGCGGGCCCGTGGCGCCGTAGGGCGGAGAGGACTCGCCGTTCATTGGCCTCACGGACCCAGATCGAAGTGGCGCCCTTTCCTTTAGCCTGCATCGGAGCTCTGTCATTGCCGGCTGCCATTAGATTTCCTTGCGAAACTGAATCCATACCTGATGACAAGATATAGCAATCTGCGCTAGTGCAACTTCCTAAATTAATTCACTGCAAAAGATGGAGGAAAGCGTGCGCTTTAGCCTGTTTAATGGCCAGTTCGGAAATACCGACCGGGTGTTGCTCGAAGGCGTTCACTTCAAGGCTACAGCGAAGCGTTATTCTTCAGGCGTCGCGGCCCTTCTGGTTGAAACCCGCGATATGGCCATGGAGATTTTGCCGTTTCAAGGACAGCAAATCTGGTCCGTCACCGTCGGCGGCAGGAGGCTGACGATGAAATCAATGAACAGCGAACCGGTGAACAGCCAAAATTATTTAGAGGCCTATGGGGCTTTCTTCATCCATTGCGGCCTGACCGCCATCGGCTCCCCCGGACCGGAAGACCGGCATCCACTGCACGGCGAACTGCCCAATGCGTGCTACGAAGACGCGTACATAGAGCTGGGCGGATCGTGGCAGAACCCTAGCCTGTCGGTCGGAGGTGCATTTAGATACACCCTGGCCTTTGCGACCAGCTATCGCTTCGACCCCGAAGTCACCATCCCGGCCGAAGGTACTCTGTTCGACATGGAGGTGAAGGCGACGAACCTGAAGGCCAGCCCCATGGACCTAATGTATCTGGGTCACGCCAATTTCATGCCGATAGATGATGCCGAACTGAAATACTCGGCCAGATACGTACCCACCGATGTCGTCCTTCGAACCTCGATCCCGCCGCATTTACGCCCCAACGAACACTACCTCGAAGATCTGGCCAAACTCGCCGCCAACCCAGCGCTTCATCACCGGATAGGGAGCCGGGCCGCCTTCGACCCGGAAGCCGTGTTTATGGTGAAGTACCGGGCCGACAGCTCGGGATGGGCGCACAGCCTGCAAGTGCTGCCTGATGGTTCGTCCGACTATATCGCGTTTCGGCCCTGCGAATTTCCCGCTGCGATCCGCTGGGTTTGCCTCACGCCAGATCAGCGCGGTCTCGGATTGGCGTTACCGACCACTTCAGGCGTTGAAGGAGCCGCCAAGGAAATCGCCGCCGGCCGCAGCGTCAAGGTCCCCCCTGGAGGATCGTGGCAGGCGCGGATGCGCATGGGGACCTTGTCAGCTGAGGAAACCCGCACCATCACCACCGTCATCGAAACGCTCAATACCTGATCAGGCTTTTCCCGGGGCGGCGATACTGATCAGCACCTGCCATTCGGCCTCGGCGTTGTCGAGGGAGGCTTGGTGTGCCAAGGCTGCCGCACCGATGGCGCATTCGAAGACGCCGAGCCGGGAGAAGCCGATCGGCGGCACCGTCAAGCCTGGCACGACGTTGGCCGCCACGCCAGCGGCCAGCCGTTCGACGTTGGGGCGCAGCAGCGGGGCCAGCATGCCACCCAGAAGAATGGCGTCCGGGTTCAGGCTGTTGACCAGATCGGCCAATCCCAAAGACAGATGGGCGAGATAGGTCGTCATTGCCGGATGGCCGGTAAGTTCCCCGGACGCGGCCAATTTTTCGATCTGGTGCCCGTCCAAAACCCGGCCGAGATATTGCTCCAGCGCCCGCAAGTTGACTCGGGTTTCGAGACACCCGATTTTTCCGCAACTGCAAATCGGGCCGTCACCGGCAATGCGGATATGTCCGAACTCGCCCGCCAGGCCGTCAGGTCCCGTCTGCAAGCGTCCGTCGGCCACAATCGCACCACCGCATCCTGTTCCGAGCTTGAGGAACAACAGCATCGAGGTTTGCGGCTCGGGAAAACTGTAGCTGTGACCAAAGGCGGCCGCATTGGCATTATTGGAGAGCGTCCATGGCACCGAAAACGCGTCGTCGAGCACAGGTGCGAAATTTACATCTCGCCAGCCAAGGATAGGCAGATGGACGACGAAGCCGTTTTTGCGAACTAGTCCGGGCAAGGTCAGACCGACACCCCTGATCGGTACCGCCAAATTTTTCTGCATCATCCCGAGCCTGGCGACGATCAGTTGCACCACCTCTGCGGGGCTCAGGGCGAGGTCGAACGACACCGCTTCCTCGATGACAGGTACCAGTGCCAAATCGACTATTGCAAATCGCATGATGCCGACGCCGATTTCAACGCCCAGAAAATGCCCGCCCGAGCTATTCAGGGCAACGCCGATCCCAGGCCGGCCAATGTCAGATTTTTGCCGTTCGACCGGCTCCATCTCGCAAACCAGCTGCCGCCTCACCAAGTCTTCGATCTGATAGGTAATCGCCGATCGCGTCATCCCCAGGCGTCTGGATATCTCGGCGCGCGTGGTTGCACCCTCAATCCGCAGAAGATCGAGAATTTGACGTCCGTTTGAATGCTTGATCGATGCTTGGTTCGCCATGGCGCTCCTTGCCGGAGTTGTCCTATTTTTATCGCGATCAATCAACCTGTGTCGAAACAGCTTGACAGTCCATCGTCAAAAATTCAATTGTTTGCTCAATGAATGAACAAAAGAAAGTCGTGTAATGTACACGCAAAAGTTTGACCTCACTGGCCGGACCGCAGTGGTGACCGGGGGCGGCCGCTCGATAGGACTCGCCTGCGCCCAGGCGCTTGAGGAAGCTGGGGCGGTAGTGACCATTATCGACTACAGCCAGGATGTTCTGTCCGGCGGGCTGCATGCTCTTGGCCCGAACGCCAGTGGCATCCATCTGGACGTTACCGATATTGCGGCAGTCGAGACCTGCGCGGAAAATATCGACGCTAATAGAGGCGTCGACGTGCTGGTCAATTGCGCCGGCGTGGGCCGCCCAGGAGCCGGGGGCGAAGACATCTCCGACGCGGACTGGCACGACGTCATCGATGTCAATCTCAATGGCGTGTTCTGGTGCGCCCGCGCATTCGGCCGCAATATGCTGAAGCGGGGCCGCGGATCAATCGTCAATATCGGATCGATGGCCGGCGAAATCGTCGTCCGACCCCAAATGAATGTTCATTACAACGTTTCCAAGGCTGGAGTGCATCACATGACCCGGTCGCTGGCCGCAGAATGGGGTGCCCGCGGGGTGCGCGTGAACGCCATCGCGCCTGGATTTATAGACACCCCGATGAACGCTTACGCCATTCAGGAAGCGCCTGAGATGGCCAATGCGTGGCTCACCAACACGCCGATGGCACGCTTCGGCCGGATCGACGAGATTGCCTCGGTGGCGCTGTTCCTGGCCTCGGACGCATCGAGTTTCATGACCGGAGCGGTGGTCGTTGCAGATGGCGGCTACACGCTGTGGTAACCAAGGCGCCCACCCCATCCCCTCGACCGGCCTTCAAAGACCGCAATCAGAACCAGAGAGTGAGCATGTCCAAAAAGGAAGATAAACGCCTCAAAGTCGGAGTTCTGGGAGCGGGACCGATTGCGCAAGCCGCCCATTTCGAAAGTGCCACCAAGGGGCGCAACACCGATCTTTACGCAATCTGCGACGTTGCACCCGACCTGTTGGAGCGCATGTCATGGACACATTGGCCGGAAAAATCGTTCAGCGATTACGATGCCATGCTGGCGGACCCCGATCTGGATGCGGTCATCATCGCTACTTCGGACGCTTTTCACGTTCCAGCAGCAATTGCGGCCCTCAAAGCCGGAAAACACGTGTTGTGCGAAAAGCCACTGGGGATTTCGATAGAGGAGGTTGAAGGCCTGCGTGCCGCCGTATCGGATTCAGGCAAAATTCTGCAGGTCGGGCATATGAAGCGTTTTGACCCCGGCATCCAGGCCGCCAAGCAGTTTGTTGACACCACTATGGGCGAACAACTGGCGTTCAAGGCCTGGTACTGCGACTCCACCCACCGATACGCCGTTACCGACGCGGTTCAACCCCTATTGGTAAAGAGCGAAATGGCTCGAAAGCCCTCCTCCAATCCGAAGGCCGATCTGCAGCGCTACTACATGCTGGCTCATGGCAGTCACCTGCTTGATACGGCCCGCCATTTGTGCGGAGAAATCATCGAAGTCGAAGCGCGCCACAGCGAGCGTTTCGGGGCGCATTGCTGGTTCATCGACGTTGCATTCGCGAACGGAACCTTGGGGCATCTGGACCTGACCGTTGCCGTACGGATGGACTGGCACGAAGGATTTCAGCTCTATGGGGAGATGGGGAGCATTGTCGCCAAAACCTTCAATCCATGGTTGTTCAAGAGCAGCGATGTGGAGATTTTCGACGAGCGCACCGCCGAGACCCGTCGCGTGCTCGGCGCTGACGGGCATTTCTATCGCCGCCAACTCGAAGGGTTCGCGGAAACCATTCTGGATAGCAAACCCATGGTCGGCGCGAATATCGACGATGGTATCGCCTCGGTGCGCGGAATGGTCGCAATCGCCCAGTCGGCCGCCAGCAAGCAGTCGGTCAAACTGGCCGACGTCACCGGTGCTGTGTAATGGAACTGGGGATATTCGCTAAAACCTTCGAGGGTTCGTCGCCGGAAATAATTCTGCAGCAAGCAGCGACCGCCGGTTACCAGGCAGTTCAGTACAATATGGCCTGCTCGGGAATTGGTTCTCTGCCAACCCAAATCAGCGACGCAGTCGCCGCAGCGGTATCCGCGGCATCTGCGGCAACCGGGATTCGGATCGCCGCCGTTTCGGCAACTTACAACATGACCCATCCAGACTTGGCAGTCAGGGCAAACGGTCGGGGCGCATTTGCCGCGATTGCCTCACAGGCCCGAACAATGGGAACTGATCTGGTTACGGTTTGCACAGGGAGCATGGATCCGGTGGATCAATGGCGCCGCCATCCCGAAAACGACTCTTCGGAGGCGTGGATTGAAATGTTGCGAGAGTTTGGCCGCATCATTCCGATCGCCGAACAATACGACTTGGTCCTGGGTATCGAGCCGGAACTATCCAATATCATTAGTTCCACCCACAAGGCGCGAGTGCTAATCGATACGCTTAAAAGCGATCGTATCAAAATCGTGCTCGATGCAGCCAATCTTTTTGAGGTTGAGAGCGACCACCGCCGGGAGCACTTGATATTCGAAGCCATCCACGTTCTGGACGATGCGATCGTCATGGCGCACGCCAAGGACCGAAAGGCCGACGGGAGCTTTACGGCGGCGGGCAAAGGCGTCATCGACTTTCCACGTTATGTGGAACTGCTCGCCTCGATTGGCTTCAGCGGAACCTTGGTCACCCATGGCCTGGCTGCCGATGAGGCTGCCGGCGTCGCCCGCTATCTGGCGCCATTGGTAAAGACGGCCTGATCATGTTTGTCACCCAAGACGGCGTGTCGCTCAATGTCGAACAAGTCGGCATTGGGCAGCCCTTCGTATTTCAGCACGGGCTCGGTGGCGACTCTAGGCAAACGGCAGAGGTGTTTCCCCAAGGCCAGGGCTTCAGGATGGTGACTATTGAATGTCGCGGACATGGAAAATCCGAAGCCGGATCATCGTCCGCATTCTCCATTCAGCCATTCGCTGATGACGTCGCTGACTTCATCACAAAATCGCTCCCGGCCCCTGTGGTTCTGGGTGGAATATCGATGGGTGCAGCGATCTCGCTGAACCTCGCCGTTCGCCGTCCCGAACTCATCAAGGGCCTCGTGGTCGCCCGGCCCGCCTGGCTGTTCGACGACAGCCCCGAGAATATGGCGCCCAACGCGGTCGCTGGCCAAATCCTGGCGGCTAACCCCAGCGAAACGGCCCTGGAGGTCTTCGAACACAGTTCGACGGCGGAACAGCTCGGTCGCGTTTCGCCCGATAACCTAAACTCGTTGCGCGGTTTTTTTTCTCGCGCGAACCGGGACATCTTTGCGCAAATGCTCATGCGTATCGCGGCCGATGGCCCAAAAGTCACCAGGTCTGATCTAGCGTCGCTGACGCTCCCGGCATTGGTGATCGGCACCGACCAGGACTATGTACATCCGTTTTCTCACGCGCGCTCGCTGGCCGAGGCTATCCCGAACGCAAAATTGGTGAAGGTCACGTCCAAGTCGGTGTCGCGCGCCCAGTATGTCAGTCAATTTCAGGCCGAACTGGCCGTGTTTCTTCAAGAGGTGAAAGATGCAGCCCAATAGCAACTGGTTCTCTGATCTGCCGAGGGACCGAGTGCTCGCCGAGGTTTCACTGTGGAGCGCCGATCTTCTGGCGATCGGTGCCGACATGGATCGGATCGACCGGCACACCGACATCTACCATCTTGACGTATCGGACGGACACTTCTCCCCTGCCCTGTTGATTTTTCCAGATCTTGTCGCCGCCATTCGCAAGCGCACCTCGAGGCCGCTCCATGTTCATTTGATGGCGACCGACGACATCGTCGTGGACCAAATTGAGCAGTTCGCCGATGCCGGCGCCGACTTGATCAGTGTCCACGCCGAAAACAACAACCTGTACGCAGCGCTCGATGCAATCGACGCGCGCGGTATCTTGAGCGGAGTGGTGCTGCAGCTCGATACGCCCGTGTCGGACATCGAACGCTACAGCGCTCGTGCGTCGTTGATCACGCTGCTTGGAACCCGTATCGGCGTGAAGGGACAGGGATTGGACGAAGCCGCCGAGAGTCGATTGTCTGAAGCCAGAAATCGCATCGATAAGGCCGGGCGAACGCCTCAGACCCTGGTGGCAGCAGACGGCGGAATTCGTGAGCATACGGTGGAACGGCTAGCGACCGCCGGCGCCCAGACAGTAGTATTGGGATCCTTGGCGTTCAGTGCCCCCGATCTGGATCAGCGGATGGGTTGGGTGCGGAGCCACCTTGTGAACGATCGCGTTACTCGATGATCCAGAAGCTCGCAATCGGCATCGACCTGGGTGGAACCCAATTGCGGGTTGCCCTTGTCGACCAAGCAGGGTCGATTGTCGCCAGGGCCGCCGAAAGAACCGATTCTGAAGGTGGTCCTAGCGCTGTTTTTGCCCAGATCGATGCACTTCTCGACAAGATATCCACTGGGATTGGCCGGTCACGCTATATCGGCGTGGGCGTGTCGTCACCCGGGCCGCTCGATACCACTACAGGTGTAGTCCTTGACATTCCCACTCTACCAGGCTGGAACAACATTCCCCTGAAGGACATGCTCGCGAAAAAACTTCGCCTTCCGACAGTGGTTGAAAACGACGGGATCTCGGCCGCAATTGGTGAATGGCGGTTCGGCGCAGGCAAAGGCCTGCAAAACATCGCCTACCTGACGATCAGTACCGGAATCGGCGGCGGCGTAATTGCCGACGGACGGGTCGTTAGAGGACGGCGAGGCTTTGCCGGTCACCTGGGCCACATCATCATCGACTATCACTCCGACGCCGTCTGTTCTTGCGGTGCAAAGGGATGTTTTGAGGCGCTCGGCGCTGGGTCAGCGTTGACGCGACGCGCTCGTGTAATTGCTTCTACTCCAGCGGGCGCTACGTTGCGCTCAATCGCCGCTGGAGACCTAGTCGATGCAGGTCATGTCAGTGCAGCGGCGCGCGGGGGCGATCCTGCAGCGCTGGCGTTGCTTGATGAGGAGGCCGCTATTCTGGGCATCGGCTTTACCGGGATACTGCACGCATTCAGCCCCGATATCGTTGTGGTCGGCGGCGGCGTTTCGAACAGTTTCGATTTGATGGAACTGCGCATCAGTGCAACCGTGCGACGCAATGCGATGAAAGATTTCCGTGACGTGCCGATACGCCCCGCTCAGCTCGGAGAAAATGCAGGACTGATCGGCGCGGCATCCCTTATTTTTGAGCCATGCTAACGGCCAAAATACTGGTCGATAGCGCGCTTTTACTGGGATCTGGACGCTATAGGATGGCAATGGTTTACTGGCGGGTTTTATAATTCCGTACCAGGTCCTCAAGTACAGCGTGCGCATCTTCCCAACGAGACAAGCGCGGATAACCTTCTTCTTTGGCATTGTGAGGCGCAGAAAATAGAACGCCCTGCCCGGCGAAGCGCTCGAAGTGCCGTGAATTATCGTCGATGAGGAAATCAGCATGGATGATGCTCTTGTCTCCGCAAAATACGAAGTTCATCGGGTTCAGAAAAGAAAAATGTTCTGACAGCCACCGGTATTTGAAGTCCAGCGATCGGGGAAACTCCATCGCCGCCGTCGTAACAAAAATCTCGTAGTCCTCGCTCAGTTGTCGAATTGCCTCCTGGCTTCCCTCCACAACCTCGAGGTCGCCAAAGAAATGCCCTTGGTGCATGTGCTCTTGCAGCCGAGTGTAGTCCGCCTCATCAAGCAAAGCGCCCATCTTGAAGCCCGTCATGTCAGCGTCACGCCACTCCTTGGAAAGATTTTCCTTGACCCAGAAACGCATTGCCGAGCCTGCGTCGGCGATGACTTCATCCATGTCCACTGCGATGCGGATTTTTGTCATTTCACTCTCCTTTGAGCGCTGATGCTGCGTAGGGTTAGAGGCTGCAAGTGGCTCTTCTTATAGCTGAATTCCCTTAGGCGACCGTCACATCTTGCAGGTCGCAAACGCCCTGCCCAGCCCGAGCCCGGCGCGGTTATACGTCTAAGCAATGGACTGTTAGCAAGCCTCTATGAGGTAGGTTATTCGCCTCAATGGCCAGCTCCAGGCTCCTTGAACAGGCTGTGCCCACCGGCTGCATCAAAAAGATGAATTGCGGCTTCCATGACCGTGAACGCCACCTCGTCGCCTTCGGCCGGACGGTCGCGAGATGGCACGAATGCATTTACACGAACATTGCCGGCGGCAAACCCGACAAGCGTATGATCGCCATGGAACTCCACCATGTCGGTGGTGCCGGCGAGTAGATTGCCATCTGCATTTGGCTTGGTTGCCAACAGATCGGCCGGCCGCACGCCGAGCACCACCTGTTGGTCTTGCTTTAGGTCGAAGACGTTGCCGCTTATGCCAATCTGGGCCCCTGCACCCTCCAGTTTCCAACCGCTCGCGGAGCGCTCGACTGTCATTGGCAACAGATTCATGGCCGGTGTGCCGATAAAGCCGGCGACGAACAGGGTGGCGGGACGTTCGTAAATCTGTTGCGGCGCCCCGACCTGCTCGATCCGACCAGCATTGAGAAGCACAATGCGGTCAGCGAGGGTCATTGCCTCCATCTGGTCGTGCGTTACGTAGATGGTGGTGGTGCGCAGCTGCTTGTGCAAACGCGCGATTTCAAAGCGCATCTGGGCACGCAGCTTGGCGTCCAGATTAGACAGTGGCTCGTCGAACAGGAACACTTTGGGAGTTTTGATCATGGCGCGGGCAATGGCGACGCGTTGCTGCTGGCCGCCGGATAATTCGGTGGGTTTTCGGTTGATCACCGGACCCAGGCCGAGCATGGCAACCACCCCATCGATGCGCTTATCGATCTCGGGCTCAGGCACCTTCAGCCGGCGCAGCCCAAAAGCGATGTTGTCCCGAATGGTCATATGTGGATAGAGCGCATAATTCTGAAATACCATGGCCACCCCACGGTCGCGCGGCTCCAAATCGGTGACCACCTTGCTGTCGATCGAAAGGCTACCACCGCTAATATCTTCGAGTCCCGCGATCATCCGCAGGATAGTGGATTTGCCGCAGCCCGACGGACCGAGGAACACCACAAATTCATGGTCAGACACCTCGAGATTGAAATCGGGCACCACCTCTGTAACGCCGTATTTCTTATTGAGATTCTGGCAAATGATCCCAGCCATCACGCTTCCCCATTTTCCGCGACGACAATCTGCAGCTTCACGTCGGCAGGCAGGCCTTTGGCCGCTCGCTCGAACGCGGCGATCGAATCCTTGAATTTGAAGGTTTCGGTGATCAGCGGCTTGAGGTTGACCTTGCCGGAACCGATGAGCGCCAGGGCCCGGTCGAACACGTTGGCGTAGCGGAACACGGTCTCGATCCGCACTTCCCGGGCGATGGCATTGTTGACGTTGAAGTCAACCGGGCCAGGCGGCAGGCCGACCAGAACCAGCGCGCCACCAGGCCGCACGATCTTGAGGATGTCGCCATATACACGCGGACTGCCGCTGGCCTCGAACACGATATCGGCACCCCATCCCTCGGTCTCCCGAGAAACTGCATCGATCAAGCTCGCGTCTTTCACATTGACAGGCACCAGGCCCGGATATTTTGCCGCCAGGGCCAACTTGTCGGGGCTGATGTCGGAAATGATTACCTTGCTGCAACCGCCGGCCAATGCCGCCAGCGCCACCATGATGCCAATGGTGCCGCAGCCCGTAACCACTGCGGTGTCGCCGGGCACGATGCGCGCGCGCGCCGCGGCCTGCATGCCGACGGCAAAGGGTTCGACCATGGCGCCTTCGGCAAAGCTGACATTGTCCGGCAACCGATAGGTAAAGGCGGCCGGGTGCACCACGAATGGCGTCAGGATGCCATGCACCGGCGGTGTCGCCCAAAACTTCACCTTTGGATCAACATTGTAAATGCCAAGTTTGGAGGCGCGCGACGACAGATCGGGTATCCCCGGCTCCATGCAGACCCGATCGCCCACAGCAATTCCGGTTACGGCGGAGCCAACTTCGATTACAGTGCCAGCACCTTCATGACCTAGCACCATTGGTTCTTTGACGAGGTAATCGCCGATTCCGCCGTGCGTATAATAGTGGACATCGCTTCCGCAGATACCGACGGTGTGGACGGCGATCTTAACGTCACCTGGACCTGCAGCCTGTGGCAGTTCGATTTCCCGCAGAGTCAATTCACCGATGCGTTCTAGGACCAGAGCCTGCATGTCGTTCTCCTACCGAGACTTATTGGAAAAAATGGAATTCATGAAGCCGCTCAGCAAGCCAAGCAACAGAAGCGGTGGCAACGAGAGCAGCACCACGGCAGCATTAAGGATCCCCCATGGCACGTTCATACCGAGCTGGGACATTTCCGACGCGACAATCGGCAGAGTCTTAGCACTGCTGGTGGTCAGCATTAGCGCCATCAGGAACTCGTTCCAGACCAGCACGAAGCTGAAGGCCAACGCCCCGAGCAAGGTGCGCATTGCCACCGGAAGCGCCACCCGAAAGAAAACAGCATAGGCATCATAGCCGTCGACACGCGCCGCTTCCTCTATTTCTTTGGGTACTCTCTGGAATCCAGGGATGGCCAGCCAGACAGTGATGGAGATGGTCAGCAGCGAATAGGTGATGATCAGCGCGATCTGGCTGTCATAGAGGCCAATGCCGAGCCAGATCAGCATTAGCGGGATGGCGACGGCCACCGGCGGCATGAAACGCAGCGAAAGCACAAAAAACTGGATTTCTTCGGTCCAGCGATTGGGATAGCGCGCCACCGCATAAGCTGTCGGCAATCCAAAGACGACGCCGATCGCCACCGAGGATATGCAGATCACCAGCGAATTTATAAGGCCTTGCAAGACGCTGGGGCGACCCAGCACATAAGTCACGTTATCAATAATTGGATTGAAGAACAGCTTCGGCGTCGGGGTCAGCAGATCAACGTTGAGCTTGAAGGCGTTGATAATGGTCCACACCACCGGCCCCAGCACCAAAGCCGCCATCAGCCACAGGACAATGCGCGAGACAGTGCGGCCCATCACTTCACCTTTTTCCAAAGCAGGGTGAACCCGACCAGCGTCACGATCATCATGATCACCGCCATGCTGGAGGCGTAAGAAATCTTGCCGGACTCGATGAAGCCTTGGGAGAAGGCATACATATCCAGCGTTTCAGTGCTTACGCCCGGCCCGCCGCGCGTCATCACGTAAACGAGGTCAAACGAGCGCAACGACTCGATCATTTTGACGAACACTAGGCTGATCAACGCGGTCCGCAGCATCGGCAGGCTGACGAAATAATGGATCTGCCAGCCTTTGGCATGGTCGAGCCGGGCGGCTTCTAGTGGCTGTGGCGGCAATGCTTCGAGCAGCTTCAAAATGATGACGGCAAAGAAGAAGCCCCATTGCCAGACGTCGACAAACGCGATGGCAAAGATCGCAGCGTTAGGATCGGCTAGCAGATCGAGGGTTTTGCCGGTCAAGGCCCGGTATGGATAAGTCACCAGTCCATAGAGCGGGTGAAAGGCGAATTTCCAGACGAAGGCGGCGCAGACGCGCGGCAGCAGTACGGGGATCAAAAAAATCAGGGTCAGGGTGTTGCGCATTCGGGGACCGGTGGCATCAAACATCAGGATGCCCAGCACAATCGCCACCGCCATGGTGGCCGTCACGGTGATGACTTCCCATTTCAGCGATACCCAGAGCGCATTGAGAAAGCGCCGGTCGCCAAACAATTGCAGGTAGTTCTTGAACCAGACGAAGTCGGCGCCGGGGGCACTCAGGGTGCGGTCCTGTAGCGAGATGATCACGGCATAGATCGTTGGCACGAATGCCAGGATCGCCAGAACCACGAATGTGGGTAGAATGAACGTATAGGGCAGAGCTTGCCGTTGCTTCATCGTCCCCTCCCAGAGCGATTGTGGAAAAGGCGGCAGCCGTTAAGGGCTGCCGCCACCTGTTATTAGAAAGGCCAGGCTTATTGCGCGACGAGGTTCGTAGCAAAGGCGTTCAGTTCGTCGAGACTGCCCTTCACATCGGTGCGGGTACCGGCGATCAACTCTTCGAGTTCGATGCCCCATTGGTTGCCCAGTTCAGGCCAACGCGCGTCCTGCCAGAAATTGACCGCCGTGTGGCTGGCCGTTGCGGCCAACGCTGCTGGAAGCGCGTCGCCAAAGGTTTTGGCGAATTCGACGCTGGCGAAGATGCTCGAGCGATTGAGTTCACCCGACTGGCCCTTGGCGAGCCGCCGCGCCTCGTTTTCCTTGGACGTCGACCAGGCGACAAACAACCCGGCGCAATCCTGGCTGGCCTTGTCCGGATTGGCTTTGGAACCAATGGCAAAGCCATGGGCGAAACCCCCACCGGTCAGCGGCGCGGGCGGCGGCAGGAAGGCTACCTTGTCGGTCACCTGCGACACGGCCGGATCGATGGTCATTCCGGCCAAAGGCGCTGACTCTATGATGATCGCGACCTGACCGGAGAGGAACGCCCCGGTGGCTTCGTCCCAACTGCCGGTCTGGGTGCCCGGAGCCGAATACTTGAACAGATCGAGATAGGTGTTGGTGGCGTCGACCGCAGCCTGGCTGTTGAAGGCCGGCTTTCCGTCCTTGAACCACTCGCCGCCCATACCCTTGAAGTAGGTCATCCAGCGCCAGACGTTATCGCCGGATCCACGCTTTCCGCGCAGCGCGATACCATAAATCCCCTTCGCCGGATCATTTAGTTTCTCGACTGCGGCCTTGAGCTCGTCCAGCGTCGCGGGAGGAGCGATACCGGCGGCATCCAGCAGGTCTTTGCGATAGACCATGATGTCGCCACCGCCGAGAACTGGGGCAAACCAGATTTTGCCATCATAGGTCGCCGTTTGTTGGCGGCCTGCATCGAAGTCGGCGTAGTCATAGGCGGCGGGGTAATGGTCCATCAAAGGAACCAACCAACCCGACGATGCGAACAGCGGGAGATTGCCTTCGTCAACATAGTACACGTTATACTTACCAATGGTGGACGCGTCAGCTTGCGACTTGGAGCGACGATCTCCTTCATTGAGGTAGTCGATCTGGAAATCGGCACCCGACAGTTGCTTGAATTCGTCCCTGTAATCTTCCAACAAAGTCAGGCCGTCACGCGGCTGGGCGAGTACATGGACGGTGTCGGCACAGATAGGGGATTGGGCAAATGCGTTGTTGGTGCAAGCGAAAATAAGCGCAATCGCCGTCGAGGCGGCAAGCCCCGCGAACTTAGTCTTCATTTTGAACTCCTCCAAGGTCTTACGATGCTCGAACGACTGGGCGTCCGTTGCTCGTGACACATAGCCTGGGCGAATTTCAAGCGGCCAACTAGCGCTATGGATGCGCGTATTCTATACTATTTTGACAATCCGCGGTTTTTCAGTCCGCCCGATTAAAAATGGTTCGCCAAAATGACGAACGCTGCTTCGCATACGTTGCCAAACAACGCATATTACGAACATGTGCTGGTGCCGCCGGAGCATACGTTTCTGTGGCGCAAAGACGACTATCCTTGGCGCCGGATCGTTTGGAACTATCATCCAGAATTCGAAATACATCTTATTAGGCATTCGTCAGGGCTGGCTTACATCGGCGACTACGTAGGCCACTTTGAACCTGGACATTTGGTGCTGGTCGGCAGCAATTTACCTCATAACTGGGTCACCCCCGGCATTGGCAATGCCCGCCTCGCCGAGCGCGATATCGTGTTACAATTCGACCCCGAGCGCACTCTCCAGGCGATCACAATACTTCCCGAGCTTGCGCAAGTGGGCAGCCTTTTCCGCGCTGCTGCAGATGGCGTTGAATTCATGGGGGAGACCGCAAGGCGTGCCGCAGCGATTCTCGAAGACCTAGGCAATAAATCGGGATTGGCTGCGCTGGCAGAGTTTCTGCGATTGCTCGATGTGCTCTCAAACTCACAGGAATATCGAACGCTATCGAGTCCCGAGTTCGCGAGCCAGTTTCGACCGGGGTCGGCAAATGAAGCCGAACGGATCGAGCGCGCAATAGATTACATTTTAAGCCATTTCTTGGCCGGCATTTCCCTCACGGACGTTGCAGAGATGGTGGGTATGTCCGACAGCGCCTTTTCGCGGCTATTCAAAGCCCAAGTCGGCAACACATTTTCCGATCATGTCAATATTTTGCGGGTCTGGACCGCTCGCAAGCTATTGTCAGACACGGATATGCCAGTCACTAACATCTGTTTCGAAGCCGGTTTCAACAACATATCGAATTTTAACCGGACGTTTCTGCGGCAAACTGGCTTTAAGCCGTCGAGATACCGAGATGCCTCCCGGAGACGCTCTCCGTCTTGACTAACGGTGTTACGCACGCGGCTACGGAACGCGGTAGGCACCAATTTTCTTATGCAGCCGAGCGATTGGGTCGTTTACTTATGACGGGGTTTGAACTTTTCCCGCTCACTACGGATTTCAAAATTGCAGTCTTCGGCGAATTCACCGAAAGTCCCCCCCCCTTAAGACAAGTGGGACCCTCTGCTTGCCGTGTAGGTCGGCGGTTAACGTGGCCGAGCCGATCAACGCCATGGAGTTCCGTCTCCCGACCATGACGGGTTGTTTCCCAAGGTCCTTCAAATGTAGCGGCGATGGGCACCATGCTTGAGGGTGCAAAGGACCCATCGCTTCCATGATCGATGTTTCAGCCCGCCGGTACACCTTGGTAAGCGCACCCGTTTGGCTCGTTGTGGGCTGCCATACTAGGGTGCGACTCATGTGTAGGGTTTCTTCTCGCTGAAGCACAGCACGATGAAGCGGCAATTTCATCTGATCGAACTAGTCACCTCGCCATGGCCCGGCTCTGCCTCGTTATCACCTACGCGCATTTGGCGTGACGTGAGCCCTTAGATTTCCTCCAAAAATGAGTAGAGTCCGTCCACTGAAGGTGACGGACGATGAAGGCTTCTCGGTTCAGCGAGGAACAGATTATCGGCATGATCAAGGAGCAGGAGGCCGGGATGCCGACTGCTGATGTGTGCCGGAAGCACGGCGTGAGCAGCGCGACGTTCTACAAATAGAATGAATCGACAATGCGCCACGACGTTAGAACCAGGAGCTCGAGCGCGTCATCCGGGTCCCCCGCGAGATCGAGGGTAGAAAGTTGCGCCTCGGCGCAGTTGATCGTGCGCTCGAAGAGGACGTCGATGAGTTCTTCCCGGGACGCGAAATGGCCATAGAGCGTCACCCGGCCGACCCCGGCCGCTTGGTCGATTTCGGCCATGCTCGCCTGCCCGTCGATCCTGCGCCTGTGAGAGACCCGGAACAGGCTCTCGAACTGATCGCGATGAGTGACTTCGTCACTCCGAACGGGACTGAACGCTGGAATTGACCGGGATCGATCCATCGGACGAGCTACGAGCGCACCAGGCAGCCGAGAGGCTGATCGGCTTCGGAGCCAAAGTCGCAATCCTCAAACTCGGTGCGCGCGGCGTATTTGTACTAGCGGCGGGTGAAGGCAAGATGGTGCCCACTTTCCCGGTCGATGCGAGCGACTCGATCGCGGCAGGCGACTGCTTCAACGCCGGGTTCGGTGTGGCAATAACCAGAGGTTTTCCCCTCTCTCAAGCGCTCCGGCACGGTGCCGCCGCCGGCGCGTTGGCGACAACCAAGATGGGCGGAAGCCAATCTGCGCCGACTGACCTGGAGCGTTTCACGCTTATGCCGACGTTCCATATCCGACGTTTTGATATAGTTTGCGCAAATGGAAAGAGGATCACGCTCTCTGCTGGATGAATTTAGAGGCTCTGGTCGGCCTTTGGCGCCCCTAGATGCCGGCCATGTGCGTAATTTCAGTCAGATTCGGTACCACCCTTCTGCTGTAGTGCGGAATAATTGCCGCTGCTCTTCCGCCGTATAGCCAGATACTATCGTTCGGTAAGCCTTGATAAGGGTCGCATAATCACTGAACAGGCCATCAAGAGGCCAGTTAGTGCCGAACATGCATCTGCTCGGACCGAACGCCTCGATGCACACCTCGATCCAGGGACGGATGGATTCGACCGTCCATTGGTGATCGACCATGGCTAGCCCCGACAGCTTGCAGGCCACGTTCGGCGCTTGTGCCAGCTTGTGAATGCCCTTGCGCCATTCGTTGAAGTAGGGCGCCGTACGCTGCTTCGGGAATCCACAATGGCCAAGAATGATGGTGGAACGCGGGAAGGCGAGCGCCAAGTCATAAGCCTTGCCCATTTGGGGCCAGCCGGCATCCATGTCGTAGATGAGGTCGCGTTGCTGTAGAGCATTAAAACCCCTGCGAAAGTCTGGGGCGTCCAGAAAATCGAGGCCGACGAATGACAGCATTCGTACACCGCGGAAATTGGCAAACTGCGCGTGCCGGTCGAGTTGGGCGGCAGCATCGGATCCCGCCAGGTCGACGCGAGCGATGATGCCATTGGGCATGCCGCTACGATCGGCAAGCTCCTGCAACCATTCCGTCTCCCGAACCGGGTCTGTTTCGCCGTCCGCAGTCTCGATATGGACTGATTTGATCAGGTTGACCGGAGCGCCGTCGCGCTTGAGGTCGGTTACCAGATAATCCTTCATGATTGCCGAATAGTCGCCGGAAGGATGACCCAGAAACGGCTTGTCCGTCAGCCAGCCATAATACAGCCGCTCAAGATCCCACAGATGGTGGTGGGCATCGACGAACTCAAAGACCTCGCTCATGCCGGCATTTCCTGCTGCACAGGACGGCGCTTGACCATGGTGGTGAACGCCCCCTCCTGAACGACGTCGTCGTGCTGATTATAGACACTGATATGCCGCACCACGATTCCGCGGTCGGGCTTACTGGTGGCGCGCGTGCTTTCGATGGTCAGCTTCAGCCGGATCGTATCGCCAAAAAACACCGGCTTGCCGAACTTCCAATTGACCCCGAGCAACGCAATGGCCGAGCCATCAAGGCTCCCATCGCGATCTGCGAGCCCGGCGGACACGACCAGCGCTAACAACCCATGCGCGATTGGCCTGCCGAATGCGCCCTTTCGAGCGAACTCATAGTCGGTGTGAGCGGGGTTGTAATCCCCCGATAGCCCGGCGAACGACATGACGTCGGCCTCAGTGAGTGTCCGCCCGGGTGTCCAGTGCATAGCGCCCTGCTGGAAATCCTCTAGAAAAAGCGCCATCTTTCCTCCCTGGCATCGAGTCAACTTCAATACGCGTTCATTGAAAGATAGCGCTAACATCGCCGCTGATCAAGCCAGTTTATCAGACCACCTCACGTGCTCAGCAGCTTCCGCGACGGATGAGCTGGTGTTCCAGGGTCACGGTGCTTTCCTGAACCTGGCCTTCAAGGCTCGCCAGAATCATGGCTGCGGCGCGACGTCCCATGACCTCGGGCTGGATGCGCACCGTGGTCAGCGATGGCGTCACCAGCGCCGACAGATCGTAGTCACCGAAGCCGCAAATCGCCAGTTGGTGGGGGACGTCGATCCCGCGGCGGCGGCATTCAAGAAGGGCAGCAAGCGCCAAATTGTCCGCCGAAAACAAGATTGCATCCGTCATTGGCTCAAGCTCAAGCACTTGATCGAGTCCCGTGATGCCGTCGGTCGTGCGCATTGGCATAGGGAGTTCGACGCGTACCGGGGCGGCCAAGCCAGCGGCCTCTACGACCGATTGCAAGCCGCGGAAGCGACGATCCGAGCGTGAATCCTGATCTCTATTGCCACCGACGAAGGCGATTTTTTTGGCGCCGCGAGCAACCATAAGCCGACCGACATCGGCACCCGCATTTATGTTGGAAAAGCCTACGCATAGGTCGATTGGTGCCGCATCGGTATCCCAGGTTTCAACCACTGGCACGCCGGAACTGCGCAGCAAGTCGCTGGCCCGCTGGGTGTGCTGCAGGCCGGTCATGATGAACCCCTGGGGACGGCGTTCGAGCAGCGACTGCACGAGTTGTTCCTCCCGCTGCATGGAATACTCGCTGTTGCCGATGAGCACCGAAATGCCTCGCTCGTCGAGCAGCGCCATGACATTGTTGACGTGGGCGGAGTAGGCCGAACTTGCCAGAGTCGGAATAATCACCGCCACCATGCGGCTACTGTTGGAAGCAAGATTTCTCGCAGCTCCATTGGGAATGTAGTTCAATTGATCGATTGCGGCCTGCACCTTGAGGCGCGTGACTTCCGTGACCAGTTCGGGGTGCCCAAGAACGCGGGAGACCGTTTGCGGCGACACGCCAGCGAGTTCGGCCACCTTCCCCATGGTGACGCCGTTTCCGTTAGCACCGGTTCTCGTCATCCGCATCACCGACGCACCCCGCCCTCTGAAAAATAGACGATAGGCGGATTGTCAGCGCCGAAGCAACCAGACATCAGCCAAAAATTGGCCTTGACCGATCAATAATGAGAGCGCTAACAATAATTGCATGAGAGGGAGGCTCTCGAGACATTTTTTGGTACACTAACTCACATCTTTGGCTGAGTTATGGCCTATTTGCGTCGTTTCGACCGATGATCGCGTAATCACGCGACAGGGCGATGCGCGCTGCATAAGGAAGGAGCGCCGCTTGAGCGCCAAAGCTATTCTATCGCACTACAAGGTCGTCGACTGCACCGTTGCCATGGCCGGACCATTTGCTACCCAACGCCTGGGCGATCTCGGTGCCGACGTTATCAAGGTAGAACCGGTCACTGGTGAATGGCAGCGCTTTGCCTCGGCGGGTGGGGCGGGCCGGACCGGCATCAATGCCTCTTTCCTGTCGCTCAACCGCAATAAGCGCAGTCTTGCAGTCAATCTGAAGACGCCCGAGGGTCGCAAGATCGTCCAGCAGCTGGCGGCCAGCGCCGACGTCTTCGTGCAGAACTATCGCAATGGCGTCGCCGAGCGGCTGGGCGTCGACTATGCCACGCTGAGCAAACTCAATCCAAGACTGATCTACGTCTCTATTTCCGGCTATGGGGCAACCGGTCCCTACGCCTCCCTGCCCGGCCAGGACTTGCTGCTGCAGGGCCTCAGCGGGTCGATGTTCAGCACCGGCAATGTGGACGATGAGCCAGTGCCGAGCGGAATGTTCGTTGCCGATGCGACGACGGCCTATTGCGCGTTCGAAGGTGTGCTAGCTGCCTTGCTGTATCGCGAGCGGACCGGAGAAGGGCAGCTAGTCGAGGTCAATATGCTCGACGCCATGATCGCTCTGCAAATGCAGGAAATCTCCGTGACGACGATCGGCGGGCGCAGTCAGATCCGTACGGAAGAAAACCATGCTCATGTGCATATCCGCGCTCCGTATGCGGTCTTCCGCACGCTCGACAGCTTCATGATCGTGTCCATGCCGCCGCTAGCTGTCCTGGCCGAAGTCATCGGCGAGCCCGCTCTAGCCCAGTTCCAGGAGGAGCGCGATGGCTTCCCCGAGCGCGATAGCATCCACCGCCTGACCAGCGCCAAGTTAGCGGAACGCACCACGGCCGAATGGATCGCTGTTATGCGCGAACGCGATATCTGGTGCGGGCCGGTGCACGATTTTGAGGCGATGCTGCAGGATCCGCAGGTGCTCCACAATGGCAGCATGGTGGAATACGACCACCATACCGAAGGGCGCTTGCGGACTCCAGGCTTTCCAATCCGTTTCGAAAAGACCCCAGCCAGCATTGAACGTGGCGCGCCGCTCGTGGGTGAGCACAGCCGCGAGATTCTGGCGGAAATCGGCTATTCGAGCGAGCAAATCCAGTCGTTTCTTGTGGGCGATACGATTGCTGAAACCGTCATTCCATCCGCCACAGCGACAAGGGCTTAGCCATGGTCCAGGACATCAATCCGCAGCTTCGCCAAACCTCCAGCCAGCGATCGCCAGCCGCTTTGCTGCGCAAACTGCTTTTGACGCGCGAAGGCGGCGTGCTGTGTGCGGTCTTGCTGCTGGCAGTGATTTTCACGGCGATGAGCCCGGTGTTCATGACCGCGCCCAACATCATCAACCTGCTGCGCCAAATCTCGCTACTGGGCATTCTTTCGATTGGAGCAACGTTTGTCCTGATTATTTCCGAGGTCGATCTGTCGGTCGGATCACTTTACGGCTTTTCAGGCCTCGTCGCCGGCAGCCTGTTGGTGGCCGGCGTTCCGGAAGTCCCGGTGATCGTTCTGGTGCTGCTGTTGGGGGCGGGCATCGGCGCGCTCAATGGCGGAATTACCATTCTGGGCGGTATCCCCTCGTTCATCACGACGCTGGGCACGCTCTATCTCATCCGCGGCATCACGCTTGTCATCAGCAATGGCATGGCGGTTTCACTGCCATATGGCAGCGGAACGGCCCCGGTGCTCAAATTTCTGTCGCAAGGGCAGGTGTTCGGTCTGTCGATCCAGGTTGTGTTGCTGATTGTGGTCGCCCTGGTCGGATTCGTCCTGCTGCACCGCACGACATTTGGGTTTCACGTCTTTGCCGTCGGCGGCAATGAGCGGGCATCGCGGATCATCGGCGTGCCAACGGGCCTTGTCAAAGTGACGGCGTTTGCCATCGCTGGGAGCCTTGCGGCACTCGCCGGCATGGTCAATTTCGGATTTCTGGAAAACGTCCAGCCGGTGACCGGCTCGGGCTTGGAACTGGACGTTATCGCCGCCGTAATCATCGGCGGTACGCGCCTTGGTGGAGGCCAGGGCTCGATTGCCGGCACCCTATTGGGCGTCCTGCTGATCGGCATTGTCCGCAACGGGCTAGTGCTGCTCGGGGTGACACCCTTCTGGCAAACAACGCTAATCGGAGCCGTGGTCCTGGCCGCTGCCCTGATCGGTGGTGTGACATCGAAAAATCGATCCAAATAATAACAATGGAGGAGACTATGACTATGAAGAAGTATGCGATTATTGCTGCGGTGGGCGTCGCAGCGCTGCTGGCGGCAACCTCGGGTTTTGCGGCAGAGTTTAAGCTATCGCCCGATATTGCGGCGCATGCCGCAGCGGGAAAAAAGCCGGTATTTGTGGTGTCTTATCATGACCCGGCATTGACCGTGGCCGTTCCTATGCGGCGCGGCGTTGAAGCGGCCGCCACCGAGCTGAATGTCGACGCGCAGTTTATCGGGCCAGTGGGCGGGGGCGCCGAAAAGCAGGTGGCCGAGCTCGAAAACTGGTTGACCAAGGGAGTCGACGGCATCGCGGTTTCGTCCTCCACCTCCGATGCTTTGGCACCCGTTATCAACAAAGCCCTGGCCATGGGCGTGCCAGTGGTGACCTTCAACACCGACAATCCAAAGTCCGATCGTCTCACTTTTGTTGGCCAGGATTTGGTCTACTCGGGTGTGGTGATGGGTGACACACTGGCCAAGCTCATCAACGGCAAGGGAAAAGTGCTGATCTTCTCGGTCGACGCAATTGCCCAGTGGTCGCTCGACCGCGAAAAGGGCGCCCGTGAGGCTCTGGGCAAATTCCCGGACATCCAGATCGCCGCCATGGTCAACACCTCCAACGAACCCCAGCAGATTTATGCTGCCATCGAAAACGCGATGCTGGCCAATCCCGATATCACCGGCATCATTTCGCTCGACTGCTGCAGCTTCCCCGCGATCGGGCAGTATCTCGAACGCAACGGCAAATCGGGCGTCATCCCAGTCGTTGGCTCTGACCTGCTGCCACAGACCCGCGATCTCATCATCTCTGGCGCCCTGACGGCCACGATCACGCAAAATCCTCAGCGCCAAGGCCACGACTCCGTCCTCGTGCTCGACCAGATCTACGCCAAAGGCGTGATGCCTCCCACTCACACCGACACCGGCGTCGAGGTCATCGACAAGGCCAACGTGGCCGAACACGAAGCCGAGTAACGGAAAGGAGTTGCTGAAGTGGAACCCGCTCTCAGTCTGCAAAATGTGAGCAAGCGCTTCGGCAGCTTCTCGGCCCTACGCGATATCAACATCGATTTCGCGCGCGGCGAAGTTCACGCCTTGATGGGTGAGAACGGCGCGGGCAAGTCCACCATGGTGATGCTCATCGCCGGCGTACACCAACCAACCGAGGGGGCCCTGTTCGGCCCCCTCGGTCAGCGCCTCGAATTGATGTCCCCGCGCGCCGCGATTGCCGCAGGCATTGGGGTGGTCCATCAGGAGTTGGACCTGTTCGACAACATGACAGTGGCCGAAAACATTGCCTTGGGGCCGGCAACCGGCCACGCGATGCGCCCTGCCAAATCCATCATGCGGGCCAGGGCAATGGCCGCATTGGCATTGCTCGATGAAAACCGCATCGACCCGGACGCCCTGGTCGGCACCTTGTCGACATCCGACAAGCAACTGGTCGCTATCTCCAGGGCGCTCTCGGAAAATTCTTCGCTGATCCTGTTCGATGAACCGACCTCCAGCCTTAACAGCGCCGATGCAGCGCGGCTGCATGCCCAGATCAGGGCGCTGAAGGCCAAGGGCGTTACGGTCGTCTATATCTCGCACAAGTTGGGCGAAGTATTTGATATCGCCGACCGCGTGACTGTGTTGCGCGACGGCGCCCACGTGAGTACCCGAGAGATCGGCGCCGTCAGTTACGAGTCCCTCATTGCCGATATGCTGGGCCACAACCCGGCCAAGATATTCCCCAAACGGACGGCAGCTGAAGATGCACCGGTGGCGCTGCGCGTCAGCGATCTGCATGGCATCAACATGAATGGTGTCAGCTTTTCGGTCCGGCGGGGAGAAATCGTCGCCTTGGCTGGCTTGCCGGGCGGTGGGCCGACCAATGCGCTGCGGGCGGTGTACGGGCTGGACGATATCCGTTCGGGCTCCATAACCCTGCCGCAAAGGGACGGGCAGCGCGCCGGCGTTCCTGGTGCCATTCGCGCTGGCATGGCGTACTTGCCGTCCGACCGTTTACGAGACGGGATCATGCCATTGATGAGCGTCGTCGAAAACATCGAGGCGACCTCGGCAGCCATGGCTGATGGCAGCACAGCAGCGCGGCGCATCAAGGCCCTTGAAAGCATCACCACCCTCAACGTGCGCACCTCCGATCCAGGCAAGATCATCACCGCACTCTCTGGAGGCAACCAGCAAAAGGCGTTGCTGGCACGGTGGTTGATGATGAAGCCTTCGCTGCTGCTGCTCGACGATCCTACGCGAGGTGTCGACATCGGTTCCAAGGCCGAAATCTACCATCTCCTCGGGAAATTGGCCGACCAGGGGACGTCCATCGTCTTTACCTCTTCGGACTCCATCGAGTTGTCAGGCTTAGCTGACCGCATTTTGATCTTCCGCGAAGGTCGGGTCTTTGAAGATGTCGAGGGTGGAGTGGAATACGAACTGCTCGACAGAAAAATCACGGGATAGCGTCATGAAACGTGCTGGAATTTTAAACGTCGGACTGGCTGAAGCCATCGTATCGATTGGCCATGGCGACATCCTGATGATCGTCGATGCTGGCTATCCTGTGCCTGCGGCGACATGGCAGATCGACCTGTCGATCGTCGCCGGCGTGCCCGATCTGAAGACGGTCTATGCGGCGGTTGCGCCCGAGCTCATCGTCGAGAAAGTCCATTTTGCCCACGAGGTAAAACTGCATAACCATCCGATGTACGCAGCCTTGCGCCAGTGGTTCGATGAACGCGACTTCGAATCTGTCGATCACGCCAGAATCATCGGTGAGATGGGAGCGCGCGCCAAGGTCATAGTGCGCACGGGCGCACTCGATCCGTGGGGCAATATCGCGTTGGTCGGCGGGGTTGACTACCGCGCCTATTTCAGCGATCCGGCAATCGACGTTCCGGACAATTTCCGCAAGCTGATCGACCGCTCGACATTCATTCCCGGGGCACATCATGACTGAGGGGACACGCAAAGCCCGCATCGGCGTCATCGGCGCCGGTTTTTGGTGCACCGCCAACCACCTGCCGATCCTGCTGCGGCGCGATGATGTCGAGCTGAGCGCGGTCGCCCGCCTGGGTCGAAGCGAGCTAGAGCAATTGCGAGACAATTTCGGCTTTGCCTATATCACCGAAGACTATCGCGCCCTGTTGAACGACGTGCCACTCGATGGCGTGATCGTAGCCTCGCCTCATCACCTGCATGCAGAGCACGCTTGTGCCGCACTGGCCAAGAATCTGCCGGTGCTGGTGGAAAAGCCTATGGCCACCTCCATGGTTGATGCGCTCTCGATTTACCAGGCGGCAGAAGCTGTGGGACAGCCGATCCTCGTGCCCTATGGCTGGAATTTTCAGCCCTATTTCGGCAAGGCAAAGGAATGGATCGCGGCGGGTCGCATCGGTACGCTGCGCCACATCAGCGCGCAGATGGCGACCCCCATCGAAGATCTTATGTCGGGGGGAAGCCTCGCCGAAGCGACTGGTGAATTGTTCCAGCCCGACGCGGCGACCTGGGCACAAGTGGAAACCGGCGGGTATGGCTGGGGCCAGTTGGTGCATCTGCTGGGGGGATTGGCTTACCTGACCGATTTCGAACCCGAGACCGTCTACGCGCGCCTTGGCCTGTCGCGCATCGGTACGGATCTGTTCAATGCGCTCACCTTGACCCTACGCGGCGGTGCGACGGCGGCGATATCGGGATCCGCGAGCTTGCCGGTCGGCTCGCCTTTCCAGATCGATATCCGACTGTTCGGCACTGAAGGCGTGCTGCTGCTTGATACCGAACGCGAGCGGCTTGTGCTGCGGCGGGTGGATGGCGACGTTGAAGAGTATCCCATTCCGGCCGGCGCGGGCGCCTATTCGTGCGTGACGCCCGTTGAGCGTTTCGTCGATATTTGCCTGGGCAAACCGGTCGAAAATGCCGGCCATGCCATGACTGGCTTACGGACCGTCCAAATTGTGGAAGCAATGCATCGCTCACACAAATCTGGCCAACCGGTAACCATCGAGCACCGGCCATGACCGCAGAGCCAATTCACTTGCGCGGTATGACCTGGAGACACGACCGCGCCGTCGCCCCGCTCGAGGCATGTTCGCGGCTTTGGCAAGATCAGCACGGCGTCAGGATCACCTGGGAAGCCCGATCGCTGCAGGATTTCGAGACTTTTCCCGTCGGCGAGCTTGCGGCCCGCTACGACCTGCTGGTGATTGACCATCCCCACGTCGGAATAGCCGCCGATGCGGGATCCCTATTGCCGCTGGACATAAATCGCGTTCAAGCCTCCTCATACGTGGGGCGGTCGCTGAAAAGCTACGTATGGGCGAACACGCTATGGGCGTTGCCGATTGATGCCGCGGCACAGGTCCAGGCCTTCAATCCTCGACGCCTGAAGGCCCTCCTGCCCACCTATCGGGCCGCACTCGAACTCGCGCCGGGTGAGCTGGCAATTCCTTTGCTGCCGCCGCATGGCTTATTGAGCCTCTTTACTCTTTATCATCAGGCCGGAGCTGTGCTGGGCCGCGATGGCCTCGACCCGCGTCTTGGCGCTGCGGCATTCGAGTTGCTGGCTGCAATGGTGGATCGTATAGACCCCTGGTGCCATACAGCCGATCCTATAGCGGCACTTGAGGCGTTGGCGGACCCTGGCGCAACGATCGCCGCGTCGCCACTGATCTTTGGCTACGTCAATTATGCCATGCCTGACTACAGGGCAAATGCGGTGGCCTTCGCAGACTTGCCCGTCGTCAACGGGTCGAGCGTAGGTGGTTCGGTGCTGGGTGGAACGGGCATAGCGGTCTCCGCCGCTTGCGAACACCGCGCCGAAGCAGTCGCGTTCGCCCATTGGCTTGCGGGCAAGGAGACCCAGCGTGGTCCCTATGTCATAGCGAAGGGGCAGCCAGCCCATGCCGAGGCCTGGGACTCGGAGATCGCGAATGCGGCGGCAGGGCAGTTTTTCAAGAATACAAGGCAAACGCTTAAAGGTGCCTGGGTGCGGCCTCGCCATGCGGGGTTTATCGAGTTCCAGTCCCAGGCCGCAGAATATGTGAACACGGCATTGATCCAGCGTCGATCAAGCGAGGCGGTGATTGCAGCGGTCAACCTGATGTTCCAGCGGTCCATGGCGGAACCCGTTTCGGCGTTGCAGTCCAATGATTGACGACTTTGACCAACTGTCGATTGTCCCGGTAGATCCCGCTGAGCGCCCCAACTGGCTCGCCCGAATGCGGCGCTGGCGGGAGGATAGCCGGGCTGGACTTAACTACGACGGCAAACGGTATTCCGCACCGGCGACGGCATGGACGACAGAGACGTTCGTCTGCGGTTTGGTGATGCTTTGGGAGGAAGATTTTTATGATCCCACGGCGCGAAGTTTCACGGTGGACCATTACCTCGACAAGGCGGAGGCGGCGTTTGGTGGCTATGACGCGCTCATCCTTTGGCATGCCTATCCCCTGATCGGCTTTGACGAACGCAACCAGTTCGACTTTTACCGGGACATTCCCGGCGGAATCGGCGCTCTCACCGCGATCATTGATCGGCTACACGCCCGAGGCGTGCGCGCCATCCTGGACTATAACCCTTGGGACACAGGCACGCGGACGGAGGCAAAGGCCGACGAGCTCGCGCTTGTGGAGATGGTTCGCACAGTCGGCGCCGACGGCATATTCCTCGATACACTCGCCAACGCCTCCCAGCCGTTGCGGAGTGCACTTGTCGCCAGTAGTCTTGAAACGGTGCTACAGTCGGAAGCCTTCGTCCCGCTGGAGGACGTGGCTGATCACCTGATCAGTTGGGCTCAATGGCCCGCCAACCTCGATCGCAGGCTCGTGCTCCGCAATAAATGGTTCGAACCGCGGCAAATGCAGCACATCGTCCGTCGCTGGCATGACGACCATCGCGATGAGCTGCATGCTGCCTGGCTCAACGGGACCGGCATCGTCGTGTGGGAGAACGTTTTCGGCTCCTGGTTTGCCTGGAACACCGCCGACCGGCAAACGCTCGCGGACATGCGGCCGTTGCAGCGCCTGCTGGCCAAGCATTTTGCCCAAGGCGACTGGAAGCCTTTCGTTTCCACCGGTCACGGCGCCATTGACGCGTCCTCGTGGCAGCTTGAAGAATTATGGGCGTTCACAATCGTCAACCGCTCGTCTTCCGATTGCTCATTTGAGCTTTCAGGACTGGGTCTGGGGAGGGGTGTGACGGTTTTCGACGCGATAGCGCGCAAGACGATACCAGCGGAGACGCCGTCCCTTGAAATTCCGGCGCATGGGATTGCCTGTCTGCTTGTCGCCGAAGACCCCGAGGCTTTGGCAGATTGCGCGCTTGCTCTGGACGCTTTCGGCGCCCCGCGCCGCGTCTCGCCGCCGCAGGTTGAAGGGGATAACACCGTTCGTCCGGCGCCAGCTATCTGGCAGTCAATACTTCCGGAAAAGATGGCTTTGGTCGCGGGCGGCAGGCGCACAATCGAGTGCAAGTTTCAACTGCGCGAGTGCGGAGCCTACCACCGTGCACCTCTGCTCAATATTGCCTACCCCGACTTCAACCAGGACATTGTCGAAAAATGCTCGGTCACCATCGGGGATTTAGGGTTTGACTGGGCGACGGTAACCAACGGGCAATATCAACGCTTTGTCAATCAAACCGCCTATGCGCCCGCCGACCCGGATTACTTCCTTGCTCACTGGATCGACGGTGCCCCCGCTCCGGCAGAGGTCGATGATCCCGTTGTGTTTGTGAATCTTGATGATGCCCGTGCGTTCGCGGCCTGGTCAGGCCGCCGTCTGCCAACTGAACACGAGTGGCAGATCGCCATGACCGAGAGTTCGGTCGGCTATGGTTTGCGCCGGGTCTGGGAATGGACAGAGAGTGAGCAGTCGGACGGGCACACCCGTTTTTGCATCCTTAAGGGTGGTGCCACCGAAAAAGGCCATCGATCCGGCTGGTACGCCGAAAGCGGTCCCCTCGGTCCGGAGCGTAGCGCAAAGTTCATCCTGTTCGCGCCGGGTCTCGACCGGTGTTCAACGGTGGGATTCCGCTGCGTCGTAGATCTGGCTCGAAGCCAACGCTGATTTCAATAAATGCCGAAGAATTCGGCCCATGGAGGAGACGAAGATGAGACGGACGAACAGGACTAAGCTGATGGCTGCCGCAATGTCCCTGACATTGCTCGCGGTGGGTGGGAGCGCCGCGCAAGAGCTTGCCGGGGTCAAACTGACCATGTGGGTGGCACAAGCCAGCGCAACGCTGGCAAAACAACCTGCCGAAGCTTTCGAGGCAGCAACCGGCGCACATGTCGACCTGGTTGTGGTGCCAGACCCCTACGAAAGCAATATTCCGACCAAGCTGGCCACCGGCGAAAAGCCCGATCTGGCGTTCTACCAGCCCACGGTGAGCGCCTTGCCGGTGATCCAGCCCGCCAACAATCTGCTGCCGCTTGATGGCGAGCCCTGGGTGCAGAAAATCGGTACGACCGAACAGGGCCTCGGCATTATAAACGGGGTACGCTACGCGGCGATCGTCAAGAGCCCATCTATTTCGGGGGTGTATTACAACAAGGCAGTTTTCGCTAAGGCAGGCATAACCGCCATGCCGCAAAACTATGATGAGCTGGTAGCGCTAGCCAAGTCCATCAAGGCCGCGGAGCCGGACGTGGCGCCGTTTTATGAGGCGGGTGGCGACAAGTGGCCGGTGCAGTGGCATCTGCATGCCCTGCTATCGGGGTTAGACCAGGCGTTCTGGCAGGATGTGAATGCCAACGAGGCAAGTTGGACCGATCCGCGCTTCGTAGCAGCCGTCGCCAAGTACAAGGCAGACATCATCGACGGCGGATTGGCTCAGGCCAATTACCAGACTGGCACTTTCGAGGAACAGGCGAGCAGCCTGATTGACGGTACGGCGGCAATGATCTTCCAGGTCGATGCACTGACGCCGCTCCTTCTGTCCAAGCTCAGCGTCGCCGAACTCAACGACAAGATCGGCTGGTTACCGGTATCGGCGACGGCTCCCCAATCGCAGTTCGTTGCTGACCAGACCAATGGGGTTGTCGCCTTCAAGACGGGCGACGCAGCGAGGGAAGCGGCAAGCAAGAAGTTTATCGACTTCTGGCTGGGCGATGACTATGCCAAATTCATCCAGACCAACAATTACCCCTCGATCGAGCCGGCAGTGCCCTCGCCAGCGGGCCTGCCTGACATCACCGTGGCCCAGTCCGCCTCGCTGTCGAGCGCAACCGGCATGTGGTACCTCTATGTCCTGACCGCGCCAGACATTCATCTCTACCTCAACGATCTATTGTTCGGCGCCAAGACGCCCGAAGAGGTAGCCGACGCAATGCAGCGCCAGTTCGTTCAAATTGCCAAGGCTCAAGGCGCAGCGGGCTTCTAGCATCAGGCCTCCTCGATAAGGCCACCGGTCGGGCTCCTTCTTGGGGCCCGACCGAAAACGTCACGAAAGCAGTTCCATGAGCTCAGCCGAAACCGCCAACACATATTCTTTAGCGCAGCGCAGCCTGACGACGCGCAAGCTGCACGGCTCGTCGCATCCGTGGTGGTTCGCGGCGCCAGCCATTGCGGTTATGGCCGCGTTCTTTGTCGTCCCGAACGCCCTGAATTTTGTCTACCCGTTTACGGACTGGTCAAGCTTCAAGAACACCATAAATTTCGTTGGCTTCAGCAATTTTGCCGACGTTCTGGCCGATGGCACAGTGCTCAAGGCTCTGCGGGCAACCCTGATCTACGCGGCTCTGGTCGCAGTTTTCCAGAACGTCTTCGGGTTGGCACTGGCCCTGCTGTTCGAGCGCGACACGGCCCTCAACCGGTTCTGCAGAGCCATGTTCTTCCTACCCGTACTGATTTCCGCTCTCGCGGTGGGATATATTTTCCAGGCCCTGCTGGCGACGGGTGGGGCGCTTAATGGCACACTGTCGGCGATCACCGGGCAACAGATCAGCATCGCCTGGCTCGGCAATACGAGCTGGACCATCATCGTGGTGACGCTGATCCACACCTGGAAATGGGTTGGCCTGACCATGATCATCTACATTGCCGGCCTGAAGTCCGTGTCGGTCGATGTGGTCGAGGCAGCCAGTATTGATGGCGCCAACCGATGGCAGACCTTCTGGCGGGTTCGCTTTCCCATGATTGCACCCGCGGTCACTTTCAACGTCGCGACTGCCATGATCGGGGCCATGAACAGCTTCGACATCGTTCTGGCAACGACCAAGGGCGGCCCTGCCGACTCGACCCAAGTGCTCAACGTTTACATGTTCAAGATTTTTGGGCAGGGGCTGTTTGCGCAAGCGACAGTCACCAGCCTTTCCCTGTTCATCGTCGTCGTGTTGATTGCGATCCCGCTCATCGCCTATCTGCGCCGACGGGAGAACATCCTGTGAGCGGGGGCCGCAGCCCCAATGGGGCGAGCAGGCGCGGTGGGTGGCTGCAGCCGATGGTAGCGCTTTTGGTCACCGCTGTCTTTATCGGGGCGCCGCTATGGCTTGTATTGGTCACGTCGTTCAAGCCCCAAGGGGAGGCCCAACGCCCCAATCTTGACTTGCCCAAGGTCTGGCAACCCATCCAGAACTACTTGCAGGTTCTGTCGGAGGGACGCATCCTTCAAGGCCTTCTGAACAGCCTGCTTGTTGTGCTGCCATCCACTATTCTGATCCTCGTGCTAGGGGCCATGGCCGCATGGATCTTTGCGCGGCGATCCGGCAAAGCGGCGTCCGGTGCATATTACTTCGTGATAGCCGGCATGCTCTTGCCGCCTGCCGTGGTTACCCTGGTGCTCGAACTCCGCTGGCTGGGGCTAGCAAATTCCCAACTGGGGCTGATTGCCACCTACACATCGATGTATCTCCCCCTCGCAGTGTTCCTGATGACAGGATTTATCAGATTGCTGCCGATCGAACTTGAAGAGGCCGCGCGGATCGATGGAGCCAATCCGACCCGGATTTTCTTCTGGATCATCCTGCCCCTGCTGCGCCCCGTTATCGCTACGGCCACTATAATGGTGGTGCTTTTTTCATGGAGCGACGTTTTTTATGCGTCGTTCGTTCTGGGTGGCGGCGAGCGCGCTACGCTGCCTCTCAACCTCCTTCAGGTCGCGAGCGCCCAGCTCTACCAGAACAACTGGCATCTCGTGTTCGCTTACATAGTGCTTATGAGCCTGCCGATGGTCGTCCTGTTCCTTGTCGCGCAGCGCCAGATTATTGCCGGGGTTACAAGCGGAGCGGTCAAGTGAGCCTGATTCAGAATGACAAGGACTTTGCATAGCGAGCGTGCATCAAGGCATTTCAACTCGCCTATTGATCCAAGGTCTATTCACTATCGGATAAATCAAAGGAAGCTCGTGTCAAATCTGAAAACGGCGCTGACCCCGGCCTCGTCAGCGATGATCAACTGATCTTTTAAGGCGCTGACCTTAGCCACGCGCTGCCAACCATCCGATACGGGGACGGCACCAATGACATGGCGGACATCCACCTCGCCATGCCGATCGAGTTCGATCGCTGTTGGAATGCCGCCGGCGCTAAGGGGATTGTCCCCAATCGAAGCGCGATGTCCCTCGACCGAATAGGTGCAGCCGTCCTCCACGCCCAGGACGGTGGTGTGACGGCTGTTCCAAGGCGAATAGTGCCTGCCCCCATTGGAATACCAGAGATTAGTCACCGGCAGGCGGGCTGGATTCTTTAGAAAAATCGCCATGTCGCCCTGTTCAGGGCGAACGACGGTGGTCCAGCCCAATGTTGAACCCGGCTGTTCGATCAGCATGACGAAATCTTCGTGGGCACTGGCCAGGGGATAAGTGGTAAGGTCCATACTGCCGCCATTGGCGGAAGGAAAATGTTTGAGGTCTGTCGATTTTGCCGGATAGCTCAGCAGCGAGCGGCCTTTGGCCGGATCAATCTCGAGCGGCGCACCCGGCGTTTCGGCGCGCAGTTTGGGCGAGGTTGACAACAGACCGGTGTCGGGCACCTGCAACATGGCATGATTGGCAACCGGAAGCCGCCCGCTGCCGCCAACGAAAACATGCCGCTGATAAAGGAACGGATGGCCATCGCGCACCGTCAATTCCTTGCGGACCGTCGCGCCCGACACCTTCTGGCCGAGCGTGAATATCACGGTGCGCCCGCCGACAAAGGTGACATCGCTGAGCAATGACCACGGGCTGTTGGCAGGCCAGCCATGCGACGGCGCGGGCTCGATGTCGGATGCACAGAACGGGGCGCAAAAAAAATCGCCGGACATCCTTTCGAGATGCGGCGCTGTGGCGAAATCGAAGCCCGCTGGCGCGACTGCGTCGTCGGCCCAGGGAACGCGGTGAAATGGCGCAATGCGGAGCCCGTCCCGTTCGATTTCGAACAAAGCCAGGTGACCGATTTCGAGATCGAGTGTGATGGAAATGCCGTCAGCGCCGAAGCTGAACGTGGACGCGGTCGTCATGGTGCGATGGCCTTGATTGTCGTTGCAATTATTCGCCGAGATAGCGCTTTGCGGGATCGTCGTAGGCATATTTTAGGATCGCCGAAAGACTTGGATCGAACGCCCTGGCAATGGGATAGGCGGCGGCCCCCGCGGCCACCGAAAACACGTCTGACGAACCCATCAACAGCTTTGTCGTGGCAATGCCCGGCGCGGCAGCATTTTCGGTGACGGTGCGATTGACGCGATCGAAGAGCGCCTTCATCAGCCGTTGCGGCATCTGGCCACCGAGCACGACACATTCCGGATCAATGACGCGCACAAGCATGGCGACCAGCCAGGCGAGGCGGGGCGCCGCCGCATCCAGCCATTCCTGCACCACCGTGGAATGCAGATCCAGCGCCTTGTCGATCTTGTCAAACATGACCGACTCTTCCGGCCGCAGCCCAAGTTCGGCATAAAGCGGCGCCAACGAAGCGCGCTGTTCGATGGGCTCAAGGCCGTCGCTGCCGTAGATGGCTATCTGGCCGACTTCGCCCACCAGATTATTGCTGCCAACCATCAGCTCGCCCTTCACATAAAGTCCGGCTCCCAGACCGTAGCCAACGAAGACACGGATGAAATTTTCCATGCCAACTGCGCAGCCGTTAAGGCGCTCCGCAACGGTTGCGGCGCTGGCGTCATGGTGGAGGCTAACCGGTAATCCGGTCATCGCTTCAAGCGCTTCAATCATTGGATGCATGTTTCGAGGGCCATCCATCCATGGATCGCCTTGAACAGCGTGCACGCCCGTTGCCGCCGGCATCGCCACGCCCATGCCAATGATACGAGGCGTTGCGCTCCCGGCTCTGGCCCGAACTGGCGCCATGACTTTATCGATTGCGGTCCGGACGGCCGGCAAATTCTCTTCCATCGTGCCGGACGAGAACGCCAGTTCATATCCCGCCACCACGTCACCGAGCAGATCGACAGCCACCGTTCGCGTGCCGTTCTGGTCGATCTGCATCCCCAATGCGTAAGCCCCGCCCGGGAAAATACTGTACGGTGTAGCAGGTTGGCCACGCTTGCCCTTTAGCGGCTCGGCAGCAATCACCAGCCCGTCGCGCTCCAGCTCCTCGATGATGTTGGAGACCGTCTGCGGCACAAGACCCGTACCACGCGCAATCTCGGCGCGCGTCAAATGGCCGTTAAGGCGCAGGGCCTGCATGAGCACGCGCCGGTTGTGCGTCCCTGCCCCGCCGCTGTTCGCGCCCAGTTTGGTTTTCGGTTGCCGCATATTCCGTGTCCCTTGACCCCGCATTCGGCCCATGCATATAATCCACTAGATGGATTTAATACGCAACCTGCGATTTTGTGCATCGGAGCCGTCGTAAAGCAACACAGGGGGATTTTGTCGTGACAACAAGAAAAACTTTACTGGGCGCCGCAATCGCCCTCGGTTTGAGCTCCACCGCGGCCTACGCGGACACCGCGCTGAAGGCGCTGTTCATGTCACAATCGGCGTATAGCGAAGCCGACGTTCGGGCCATGACGGATGCCTACACTGCCTCACATCCCGGCACGACAGTGACGCTCGAATTCGTCCCCTACGAAGGTCTGCGCGACAAGACGATTTTGGCCCAGGGCTCTGGCGATGGCTACGATGTCATCCTGTTCGACGTGATCTGGCCCGCCGAATACGCTACCAATAATATCCTGCTCGATGTCACCGATAGGGTGACCCCCGAGATGAATTCGGGCGTGCTCAAGGGCGCCTGGTCGACAGTTGAATATCAGGGCAAACGCTATGGCATGCCCTGGATTTTGGACACCAAATATCTGTTTTACAACCGCGATATTCTGGAAAAAGCCGGCATCGCCGCTCCACCCAAAACCTGGAAAGAGCTGGCCGATCAATCCGCCATCATCAAAGCCAAGGGACTGGTCGAATTCCCCATCGTCTGGAGCTGGGCCCAGGCCGAGGCGGTGATCTGTGACTACACCACGCTGCTAAGCGCCTTTGGCGGCCAGTTCCTTGATGCTGACGGCAAGCCAGCCTTTGCCAGTGGCGGTGGCCTCGCTGCGCTGCAATATATGGTCGACACCACCACTGCCGGTCTCAGTAACCCCAATTCCAAGGAATATCTGGAAGAGGACGTGCGGCGCGTGTTCGAAAATGGCGAAGCCGCTTTCGCACTAAACTGGACCTATATGGACGATCTGGCGAACAACTCGGTCGACAGTAAAGTGGCCGGAAAGGTCGGCATCGTACCCGCACCCGGCGTCGAGGGTGTCAGCCAGATCTCGGCGATGAACGGCTCCATGGGACTAGGCGTTGCCGCCACCAGCAAGCATCCCGACCAGGCCTGGGATTTCGTCACCTACCTCACCTCGCAGTCGACCCAGAACGCCTATGCCAAGCTGAGCGTACCGATCTGGGCCTCCTCCTATCAGGACAAGGCAGTGACCGGCGGGCGTGAGGAACTGTTCGCCGCTGCCGGAACCGCGCTCGCCGCGATGTTCCCACGTCCCACCACGCCGAATTATCAGGAGCTGTCGACGGTATTGCAGGTGGCAATCCAGCAGGCGCTGCTCGGCATTGCCTCGCCGCAGGACGCGCTGAACCAGGCTGTCTCCGACAGCGGCCTCTGATCCTTTGGTGACGGGCCGGGCCCACCCCCCTGCCCGCCACCAACCCGCTCCCGCCTGAGCGGCGACCTTGACTGCCGAGGAGAATTGCTTGTTTCCGTTCTGGATCACCACCCGCGCCTGGCTGATGCTGCTGCCGCTTCTGATCGTCGTTCTCGGCGTGGTCGGCTGGCCGCTGGTGCAGACCGCCGGCCTGTCGATGACCAATGCCAAGCTGGTCGGAAATTCCGGCAGCTTCGTCGGCGCCGCCAACTTCATCGCCATGGCCAACAATGCCGGATTTCGCGGCGCATTCATTAATACAGCCGTGTTTGCCTTTGCCTCAGTCGGCATGGAACTGGTGGCCGGCGTTCTGGCCGCACTGCTGATGAACCAGGACTTTCGTGGCCGGATGGCGCTGCGGGCGCTGATGATCCTGCCATGGGCGCTGCCAACGGTGGTCAACGCCATTCTCTGGCGGCTGATCTACAATCCCGAATATGGCGCGCTCAATTCCGCTCTGCTGCAACTGCACCTGATCGACGGTTACCGCTCCTGGCTGGGCCAACCGGGGCAAGCGCTGTGGGCGCTGATCATTGCCGACGTCTGGAAGAACTTTCCGCTGGTGGCGCTGATCTCTCTGGCCGCGCTGCAATCGGTGCCCAAGGATACGATGGCGGCGGCGCTGGTCGATGGCGCCAGCGCCTGGGCACGGTTTCGCTTCGTCACCCTGCCCTATCTCGCAGGCCCTCTGATCGTGGCGCTGGTGCTGCGCACCATCGAGGCCTTCAAGGTCTTCGACATTGTCTGGGTGATGACCCGCGGCGGGCCGGCGAATGCGACACGTTCCCTGTCTATCCTCGTCTATCAGGAGGCCTTTTCATTCCAGCGTGCCGGGTCCGGCGCCTCGCTGGCGCTCATCATTACTCTGATCGTGGCGCTGCTCAGTGCTGCCTATGTCGCGATCATGCGGCGCTCGGCGAAGGTGCAGTAAATGGAACGCAAGTCCCTCGCCTTCACTATCTTCATCTATGCCAGCGCTATCGTTTTGGCTGCCAGTATCCTGGCGCCGCTGCTCTGGCTGTTCATCATGAGTATCTCGCCAGCGGCGGACCTGACCACCAAGCCGCTGCGCTGGTGGCCAAGCAATCTCGATCTGTCGCGCTACGGTATGCTGCTGACCATCGCCGGCAACACGTCCGGCCAGGCGTTTCTGAGCGCGATGCGCAACAGCCTGTTCGTCGCGAGCATGGCGACACTGGCCGCTGTTGTCATCGCAATCCCCGCAGCCTGGGCCGTATCGCGCACACCGAAACTAGAATGGTCACTCTATGTGGTCATCGCTACCTATATGCTGCCGCCCGTCGCGCTCTGCGTGCCGCTCTATTTCGGGCTGGCTCATTTCGGCCTTCTCAATAACCTGTTCGGGCTTGCCTTCATCTACCTCACCATTCTAGCCCCATTCACGACCTGGTTGCTGAAATCGGGTTTCGACGCTGTGCCAACGGCAATCGAAAGCTCGGCGATGATCGATGGCGCACGGCTCGATCAGATCCTGCGGGTGATCACCCTGCCACTGGCCGCACCAGCCATTGCGACGGTGACACTGTTCGCGTTCCTGCTCGCCTGGGACGAATTCTTTTACGCCATGCTGTTCACCGCCGATCAGAACGCCAAGACGCTCACCGTCGCCATCGCCGATCTCGCCGGCGGCCGCGTGTCGGACTACGGCATGATCGCCACCGCCGGCGTACTCGCTTCCCTGCCACCCGTATTGATCGGGCTGTTCCTGCAGCGCGCCATCGTGGCAGGCCTTACCACTGGCGGGGTCAAAGGATGACCCGCGCCCATTTCAGGTGATCCAATGAACGTTAACGTCAAACCTGCCGGCCAATTGGCTATCGAGCGCGAAATGGCCGTGCAGGAGCGCGATGCCCTTGCCTCCTTCGCCGGCGCCGAAGGCCGCGCACTGGAAATTGCCGCATCCCTGCGCCGTACTGGCCGTCTGCTGATGCTTGGCATGGGCGCGTCCCACTCTGTCGGCCGCGCCATGGAACCCTATTACCGGGCCGCAGGCGTGGACGCCGTGGCGCTGCCGATTTCAGAACAACTCGGAATGCCCCTGCCGTTGAATGGCCGCACGGTGCTGCTGTCGTCCCAATCGGGTGAGAGCGCCGAAATCCTGCGCTGGCTGAAAGAAGCCGGCACCCGCGCCGAAACCTTCGGGCTGACGCTTGACGGCACGTCCACACTGGCCCGCGCCATACCGTCGCTTGTCGGGGTCGGCGGCCCGGAACTGGCTTTTGCCGCCACTAGAAGCCTGACAGTTTCGTTCGGCTTGCATCTGGCCGTTCTGGCAGCGCTTGGGGTCGACACGGATGGCGCCCTGGATTTACTCAAGCACCCGGCCGAAGTAGAGGTTGCGCCCGCGGTTGCCGCGCTCGATGGCGTTACCGCGATCGTCACCTCCGGCCGAATGCTCCAGGGCGTGGCCGAGGCGATTGCGCTGGGGCTGACCGAACTGTCCCGCCTGCCCGCATTCTCGCTCGAAGGCGGCCAGCTGCGGCATGGACCAATGGAAATGCTTGGCCCCAAAATCGGCGTGGTGCTGTTCCGTGGTGGCGAGCCCACTGCCGGCCTCGTCGCGGGCATGGCCGCCTCTGCCCATGCAGCAGGCTCCAAAGTCGTCGTATTTGACGCCTCCGGCCTGCCCGCCCTGCCTGATGTGGTGTCGGTGCGTGTACCGGCCGCATCCGGTCCGACGGCGGTGTTTGCGCTGTTGCCCAATGCACAGCGCTTCATGGTCGCCTTCGCCGCCTTGCGCATTGCCGATGTCGGCACGCCGTGCCGCTCCACCAAAATTACCCGAACGGAATAGTCCATGCGTCCCCTCGCCGTCGTTGGAAACGTCAATGTCGATCTGATCATGGGGCCAACCGCTCCATGGCCGGTTCCCGGCACCGAAGTCTTGGTCGATCATGATGAGCTGCGTGTTGGCGGTTCGGCAGGCAATGCCGCGTTGGCCTTGCAGGCGCTTGGCATCGATTTCCAGATTGCCGCCAATGTGGGCTCGGATGCCTTTGGCAAATGGCTGGCGGAGGCCTTTGGTTCGCGCAGCGACAAATGGCCGGTGAACCCGACCTCGACCACCATTTCGGTGGGCATCACCCATCCCAATAGCGAACGCACTTTCTTTACCACGCGGGGCCATTTGCCCGATTTCAGCTGGGCCGACGTGCAGGCCGGCATCCATACGCCCTCGCTCGCTGGCGGGCTTTTGCTATTGTGCGGCAGCTTCATCACCAGTCGCCTAGCTACCGACTATGCTTTGCTGTTCGACTGGGCCGCTGCAAACCGGATCGATATTGTACTGGACACAGGCTGGCCGGTGGAGGGCTGGACCGAGCAGGCAATCGCCTTGACCAAAGCCTGGTTTGCCCGCTCCAGCCACCTGCTGGTCAGCGAAAACGAAGCCTTTGCCCTGACCGGCACCCTAGAGATCGGCAGCGCCCTCGAGGCCCTTGAAGCTCTGGCGCCGAAGGGCGCAACCGTGTTGATCAAGGCCGGGCCGCTCGGCGCCTATGCGCGCCGCGATGGCCAGACACTGCATGCCCCTGCTCCCAAAGTGGTGGTGATCGATACGATCGGCGCTGGTGACGTGTTCAATGCCAGCTATGTCAGCCGGATCGCCAGGGGCGAGGACTTGCTCACGGCATTGTCAGCGGGCGTTGCCATCGCTTCTACCGCCATTTCGTCCTCGCCACGGCGCTATGCCAGCCTGGCAATCCAGCCGGGGGTTCACTGATGGGATCGCTCAGCCTTGTCGGCCTGCACAAGCGTTACGGTGCGTTGGAGACGTTGAAATCGATTGATCTGTCGCTGGCCGATGGCGAGTTTCTCGTGTTGTTGGGGCCATCGGGCTGCGGCAAGTCCACCATTCTCAACATCATCGCCGGGCTGATCGAGCCGAGCAGCGGCGATGTGCGGATTGGCGAGCGCTCGGTCATCGGCTTGCATCCCAAGAACCGCGACATCGCCATGGTGTTCCAGTCCTACGCGCTTTACCCAAACCTGACGGTGGCCCGCAATATCGGCTTCGGGCTCGAAATGCGCGGCGTCGCCAGGGTCGACCGCGACATGGCAATTGCCAAGGTGGCCGATACGCTCCAGATCAGCAAATTGCTGGATCGCAAGCCTGCCGAACTATCGGGTGGACAACGTCAGCGCGTTGCCATCGGCCGCGCTTTGGTGCGCAATCCAGCGATTTTCCTGTTCGACGAACCGCTCTCCAACCTAGACGCAAAGTTGCGGACCGAGATGCGAACCGAGATCAAGCGGCTGCACCAGTTGCTCGGCACCACCATGGTCTATGTCACCCATGATCAGATCGAGGCCATGACCCTGGCGACCCGGATCGCCGTGATCAAGGACGGCCAGATCGAGCAATTGGGCACGCCCGAAGAAGTCTATCAGCGCCCCGCCAGTACATTCGTGGCAAGCTTTGTTGGCTCGCCGGGCATGAACTTGCTCACCGCGAATTTGAACGCCGGGCAATTACTGATCGACGGAGCCGATGCTGCGATCAGCCTACCAGGCACAGCGGCAAACGGACCTGTCATCGCCGGTATTCGCGCCGAAACCCTGCGGCTTGCGGCAGCGGGTGAACCAGCATTCTCGGCTCTAGTCGAAGTCGTGGAGCTGACTGGCCCTGAAAAGCTGGTTGTCGCCCGTGTCGGAGATCAAAAGTTCCTGGCAGGATTGCCGCCTGATGCACAGGTGGTGTTCGGTCAGACCATTCGGCTGGCTGTGGACGCCGAGAAGACCGCGCTATTCGATCCCGAAACGGAGCGCGCGATCGCCTAAAACGGCCGGGCAGCTGGGCCGGAGCGACTGCCATCGATCCACAATCCAATACTAAGTAAGTATTGGACTATATCTGTATTTCATCGATGATAATTCATTTTAACAACTTTGAATATTGTTTCGCTGTCGTAAAAATTCTTTTGCGTAATTATTAAATAGAAACTGGCTTTGCTTTCGCAAAACCCTTGACACACTGCCGATACATTATAATAGTCCAATTACTGGATTTAATCGATCCGCATCTTTGGCAATGGAGCATGGGCATGAACATATCACGGCGAACTTCACTGGTTCTGGGTGCGGGACTGGCACTCTCCACCCTGACCCGCACCACTTTCGCGCAGGAAAAGGGCACCGTGCGAATGCTGATCTGGGACGGGTACGCCGAGCAGGAATGGATCGACGAGTTTACCGCCCAGACCGGCTATAAGGTGGAAGCCACCTACGCCACCAGCGCTGACGAGCAGATCGCCAAGATGAAGGCGAGCGGTGGCAAGGACTATGATCTGGTCGCCGTCGACAGTGCCAGCATCAAGACCTTCGTTGACCAGAAGCTGATCACCCCGCTCGATCTGGCCAGGCTGCCCAGCTTCGACAACGTGCTGCCCGACTTCAAGACCGTGCAGGCACCGGTATTTGACGGTATCCGCTACGGCATTCCCCTAGCCTGGGGTTCGCTTGGCCTGGTCTATGACAAAAAAGAATTTCCCAACGGCCCGGACTCGTGGGGTGTCATGTGGGACCCGAAATATAAAGGCCGCGTGCTGTCTCAGGACGATGCCAACAACAACATCAACCTGGGCGCGATCATGATCGGGCTCAAAGACCCGTTCAATGTGCAGCAAGACGAGTTCCCCAAGGTCGCCACCAAGCTCGCCGATCTGCGCGAAAACCTGCTGAGCTATTTCGCCGGATTCGATGAAGGCACGACGCTGTTTGCCGAAAACGACGTGGTGCTGATGTTCTCGATGGGTGAACCCAGCGCCATCGCCTTGACCAAAAAGGGCTTTGATGTCGGCTACGCCATTCCCAAGGAGGGCGCGCTGGGCTGGATGGACAACCTGACGGTCAGCGCCGGCGCTGAAAATGTGGACGGTGCCTATGCGTGGATGAACTTTTTCCTCCAGGCCAGGATCGGTGCTGCCATGACCAACAAGTTTGGCTATGGCAGCACCACGTCGGCCGAGAACGCCCCCAACTACACCTCGCGGCTGATCTGGGCCAAGCCACCAGAAGACCTGGCGATGCGCCAGAAGGTTTGGAACGAAGTTCGCTCCGGCGCTAACTGATCATCTTGCGGCCAATGCAGCGGACGGGTTCGGCCGCCCGCTGCATCTCTCTTTCGCGTTTGGACAATCCATGAACGATAGTGCGCTGCTGCGCCTCGAAAATATTGGTAAGGACTTCGGACCCGTCACGGTGCTCAATGGCATCGATCTGGAGATCGCCTCCAACGAATTCCTGACCATTCTGGGGCCGAGCGGCTCCGGCAAGACCACGATCCTGCGGATGATCGGAGGCTTTGACCAGCCGACGCGCGGTCGCATTACCCTCAATGGCAAGGACCTGCATGGACTGCCGATCAACCGCCGACCCTTTAACACCGTGTTTCAGGACTACGCGCTGTTTCCCCATTATTCGGTTCGGCGCAACGTCGCCTATGGCCTGGTCGTACGCGGCCTTCCGCGCGCCGTGATCGACAAACGGGTGGAAGATACGCTCAAGATCGTCGGGTTGGAAAGCTATGCCACCCGCCTGCCCCATGAACTTTCCGGTGGTCAGCGCCAGCGCGTCGCTCTGGCTCGAGCCATCATCTGCGAACCGCGGGTGATCCTGCTCGATGAACCGCTGGCAGCGCTGGACGTCACCCTGCGCGCCCAGATGTGCCGCTTCCTCAAGGACATGCAGCGTCGGCTCGACGTGGCCTTCGTCTTCATCACGCATGACCAGCAAGAAGCCATCGCCATGTCGGATCGCATCGTGGTGATGCGTGACGGTTGCATCGAGCAGATCGGAACGCCCGAAACCATCTATGCGTCGCCCAATTCGCGCTTTGTCGCGGGGTTCTTTGGCGAGAACAATCTGATCGATGGCACGGTGGTGTCGATCGATGTCGACCATTGCCTGGTCGATACCGCCATCGGGCGGTTAAACTGTCGGTTCAGTGCGCTGGGACTGGCAGCGGGCCGGCCGGTACATGTCGCGCTGCGCCCTGAAATTATCGGGATCAGTCCGGATGAGGGTCACAGCTTCACTATTAAGGACGTGCAGTTTTCTGGCCCCTCCATCATGGTGGAAGCCGCAGACGCTGCCACGGGTGCGGTGCCGCTGCGTTTCCGCATTCAGGGCGGCAAGACCGCGCAATTGCCCAAGGCCGGCGATCTGGTCAACCTGACCTGGTCCGTCGAGGACGCCTTTGCCCTACCCGCCGGGTCAGCTCATGGCTAACCGCACAATTTCCCCGCAGCGCTGGCTGGTCAATTTTTTCTGCCTGGGCGTCCCAACACTGTTTGTGCTGGCGCCGATCGGCTCCTTCATCCTGTACAGTTTCTGGCAAAATCAGAACGGAGAACTGGTCCGCGAACTGACGCTGGAAAATTATCAGGCATTCTTCAGCGACAACGTGTTTCTCGGCGTTTTTGTGCAAACCATCGCCCTGTGCCTTGGCGCAACGCTGGTCAATGTCGTCACCGGCTATGCTATCGCGCTGTTCGCCGCGCGCCGGTCCCCCAAACTGCGTTTTGCCATGATCCTGTTGTTCATGCTGCCGCTGTTCACCAGCTACATCATCAAGATCTACGCCGTGCGTGGTATTCTGGGCCATCGTGGCGTGCTCAACGAGTTGCTGCTCGCAGCAGGGCTGATCGACCAGCCCGTCACAGCCTTCATTTTCAGCCAGACGGCGATCTTCATCGCCCTGGTGGTGCTCTATCTGCCCTTTGCCATTCTACCCATCTATCTGGCAATCGAGCGTATTCCGGAAAACCTTGGCGTGGCCTCGGCTGATCTCGGCGGCGGCGCCTTCGATGAACTGTGGCGCATCGTCTTGCCGCTCAGCATGCCCGGCGTCGTGATTGCCGCGGTTTTCACCTTCGTGATGACACTGGGCGATTTTGTCGCCCCGCAGATGGTCGGCGGCACCGGCGGCTTTACCTTCGGGCGCATCGTTTTTACCCAGTTCGGAGTCGCCCTCAACTGGCCGCTCGGCGCGGCGCTGGCTGTGGTCCTGCTATTCACCGCATTGGCTGCCGTCGGGCTGGCCGGCTTATCGTCACGCTGGAGCACCGCGCGTTGAAACGGGAATTTCATTTCGTCGACCATCTTACCGGCCTCACCGCGCTGGCAGCACTGATCGTCATCTATGCGCCTTTGGCAGTCGTGTGGGTTTTCTCCAACTGGCAGCCTGTACGTGTGCGCGGCAAGCTTGGCCTGTCTGCGTTTTCCTGGGATTCTTATACCAAGCTCACACAGAACCAGGACATCTTGAACGCACTCGGCACCACGTTCCTGGTGGGGTTCATTGCCACCGTACTGGCAGTGGTATTGGCGACGATCTTTGCGCTCTATTACCTGCGAACCCGTGGTTGGATGCGGCAGCTCATGCAGGCGCTGATCCTGCTGCCATTCCTGCTGCCGCCGATCATCGTCGGCCTGTCACTGCTCATCGCGTTCCGGGAGCTAGATCTGACGCGTGGATTGCCGACCATCATCGTGGGCCACGTTATTCTCGTGGTGCCCGTGGTCTATCGAATAGTGCTCAACCGGCTGGTCTCGTTGAGCCCCAGCCTGACCGAGGCATCGCTCGATTTGGGCGCCAGCCAGAGCCAGACGTTCTTTTTCATCCTGTTGCCACAGCTGCGCACGGCCTTCGTGGCGGGCGGTTTGCTCGCCTTCGCCATCTCGTTCGACGAAACCATGGTGACGCTTTTCCTGTCAGGCTCCACCAACACCCTGCCGATCCGCCTATGGGCAATGATGCGGCTGGGTTTTGTGCCCGAGATCAACGCATTGGCCACGCTCGTCGTCGGAGTTGCCGCCATCTGCACCATCATTTTTGGAGTTATGCAGCTGCGCAGCACGGTGGCCCGGCACTAGTCTAGTGCGGGTTGCCGCAGGTCTCGCGATCAAAATGCATGCGGCTGAGCGGACTTCTAACCGTCGCCGCTCCGTCTGGCCTGCGAATGCGCTGCGCTCTTTCACCCAAGAGCCGTCGCAGCGCAAGGCGACCTCCAAAATGGGAGGTGGTTGCCTACCGGGTTTCGGTCTGCAAAATCCGGGAACTCATTATAAGCTTGGACGATTTCGGCACCGGCCTGAGCAATTTGAGTATTTGCGCCGAACCCACTACCCTTTTTTCAAGAGCGGATGTACTGGCAGAGATGCCGGGCGGTGCAACGCGGCCGCCTCGTCCCCGTCACTTACAGGCAGCGGCTCTCTGGCCGTAATTGCTTTGCCCACCGAGCCGATGAGACGTTCGTACTCTGCCTCCGGGGTGCCATAGGCGCCCTCAGCGAATTTTTTGAGTCTTTCGCGGTCCAGGATCAGGAGCATCGATCGACGGGACACAATTAGGTGCTCGCCTTCTAGAAAGTGCAGCGCCACTGTCACGCTAGGTCGACGGCAGTGCAACATTGCAGCGAGAAGTTCGTGGGTAACCCTGATTTCATCAGAGCGCATCCGGTCCTGCACCATCAACAGCCAGCGCGCAAGCCTAGCCTCGACCCGACGGCTGCCTTGAATCAGCGCGGTACATGACGCCTGAATCCACAGCACCCTGGCGTAGCGTAACATCAGTTCCTTGAAAGACGGATACTTATGCAAGCAATTGCGGAATTCGTTTGCCGTCATGCGCCAGCCTCGGCCGGGGATTTGAACAATTGTTTCCAGTGATGGAAGGTCATCGCCGAGGGCCAGCGCTGAGCCTGTTGCGCCTTCATAGCCAATCATCCCGACGTCGGCTATCCGTTTTCCATGTTCACTCGCGACTACGGAAACCAAGCCTGACTCGACAAAATACACGTGATCGACGACCCTGCCAGGCATCTCGATGGGCGTTTTCAGACCTAGGACAGCCGGCTCAAGTACTTGGGCAATCGCGTGTAAATCGGAAATCGGTAAAGCTGCCAGCAGTCTGTTTTCAGTTTGCAAATTTAATAGATCAGACATTGATTATTCCAAGTCTGCGAATCAAATAACAAGACGTTTCAACGTTGCTACCGTCTTCCGAACTGACCCAAGCTATATCATTGTATAACAATGTTGCCAGACGTTATTGCGCCTCAACGAGTTTTATCGCAAACTCGAGTTTCCGTCGTCAGCGTTTCGAATTGAAATTGATGACGGCGTCAGGCAAAGCCAAGACAGTATGTGATCCGATATTGTAGCGGTATCGCAACCTAAGGCGACATCGGCAGCACAAGCAACTCTGCCTGGTTTTGATCCTCTAACCGCGTGATAAACACATTACTTGCATCCTCTGCCATCCTGAACGGCGAGGCCTTCGCCTCCCGACAGGAGTTCGGCAGCTCCTTCCACCGCCGGCGGTGACGCCAACGGCTTCTGATAAATTCTGACACCACCTCTTTTTTCTCACAGATCTGGCCCCAATTGTTCAATCGCCCCATGGGTAAGTTGGCTTAGGCCGCGCACAAGGTCTTCTCCAACAACAAGTCGTGCGGCGTCTTCCGCAGTTTCGGCTACTATTCGAAATCCGGCCGGCTGGGCGACCACCGTTCGGCAGTCTATAACTCGAAATTCTTCCGCCACGACCACCCTCGCTAAGTCAAATAAGTGAGACTGCCAAACCCTGTTGGGGCAATGATTGGTGGCCAAGTATCCGCCGCCGGCACGCGTTGGAACAGGTACTCAAGGAACAGAGCGAGGCATAATGCTGCTAGTGACAGGCGCGACGGGACGGGTCGGCGCGGCGCTGATTGCCGCAATGAGGGGAAACGCGCTGCGCGCGGCTGGCCGCGAGACAAGGCAGGCCGATGGACCGGTTGAATGGGTCAAGTTCGACTTCACGGCCCCCTCCTCCTACCCGTCGGCCCTTGACGGGGTGACCGCCGTCTTCCTGATCCGCCCGCCCCAGATGGCAGATGCCAAGGCCTTCATCCCGTTTTTGGACGCTCTGCAGGAGCGCAAGATACAGCGTGTTGTGCTCCTGTCAGTGAAAGGCGCCGACACAAATCCAATTCTGCCCCATCATGGCTTGGAAAAGCTGGTTCAGACGCCCGCCTTCGACTGGACCATTCTGCGCCCCAGCGATTTCATGCAGAACCTCGAAACGGTCCACCGCGACGACATCCGCGATCGCGACGAGATTGCCGTACCCGCCGGCGACGGCAAAAGCGCCTTCATCGATGTTGATGATATCGGCGTGTTCGCTGCCAAAACGCTGCAAGAGGACGGTCATGTCGGCAAGGGATATGTCCTGACTGGCCCGCAAGCCCTGTCCTGGGACGCAGTCGCTGACGTCCTGTCGCAGGTACTCGGGCGCCAGATCAGCTATCGTCGGCCCAACGTGGTCCGTTTCATCTGGGAGCAGCATCGCAACGGTGTTCCCCTGCCCATGGCCCTGATCATGACCGCCCTTTATACCGTCCAGCGATTCGGTGGCGCCGCAGAGACTACAGGCGAGTTGGAGACTCTATTGGGGCGACCGTCAACGCCGCTTATCGACTATGTGGCCCGCCAGAAGCAAGCTTGGCAATCATTGCGAGCGCATCGTGAAACTCCTAATCGTGCCGCATCAGGCAAGACAGGGCACCATCAAACTCCGGATCAAACACCTAAATGAATCACTTCTCTAACCGCTCTCGCGTTCGTGGGATCGGGTGTTGCGCTGTTCACCGACAGGACACACTCGCTTGACGGGGGCACATGACGATCGACTGTCAATCGGCGTCGGATAAAACATCTTGGAAGCCGATTACCCCGAAAACGAGGGCCTTATCCCACGCCTAGTGACGTTCTAACGGTATCGCCTCGCCCAGACGACGCGTAATCAGATCAGGTGCAGTGACGGACGAACCACTGACCACCGCGTGCGCACCGGCCGCAAAACTGCTGGAAACGTACTCGGGGGTCCACACGCCACCTTCGACAATCACCGGGCAGGTCAATTGCGCGCAGAGCAGGCGCACCAGATCGAAGGGAGGCCGCTCGACGCCTGCGGTCGCCCTGGTATATCCCACCATGGTGGTGGCAACCACATCGGCGCCAGCCTCGCGCGCGGCACGAGCCTCATCAAGCGTGTCGATATCGGCCATTACCGCGACATTTCTGGCATGAGCCGCCAGGGCAAGCGCGGCAAAATCGGGCCCCGGACGGGTGCCATCGGTGGCCTGGATCGCCACCATATCGACACCACTGGCGCACGGGGCCTCGACATCCTCAAGGCTGGTGGTGATGTAATTGTCGAACCCCTCGCGGGTGTCCTTGACAATGCCGATGATCGGCAATTTTGTTACCGGACGCAAAGCCCGGACCACGTCGGCGCCGTTGACGCGAAAGCCGCCCGCGCCGCCGAGTTCTGCCGCCCGCGCCAGGAGTGCCAGGGTTTCGGGACGCCCCAACGGGCTGCGCGGGTCCATCGCCTGAGACGACACGATCAGTCTACCCGCAAGGCGGTCCAGGACGCTCATGGGCCAACCTCGGTCAGAACGAAATTGATCTCAAAGCTGCGGTGCCAGGGGAAGCTGACCTCCGCGAGACGGATATCGCCCGGCGCGATCCGTTGCAGCAGTGCGTTCAGGAGCGGGCGCGTAAACCCTTCAGCCTTCTCACAGGCGACATTCCCAGCTCTGTGCGGCCATTTTCCTTTGAGCCACCTTCGGCCATTTACCGCGATGTTGGAGCTGGGCACCTGGTGGCAGAACTTTCGTGACGCTCGATCGACGCCAGATTATCGGCCTAGTTCACTTCTGCCCTTTCAGTTTGCCGTCGCGAGTCCATTGACGGGATCATATCCGAAGCCGCCCACGTCGGCAGAGCCTCCAAGCAATGCTTTGGCGCCGGCTTACGGAAATGATGGCTGGTTTATCTGCTTCATCGATCCCGCGCCGTGACGACCCGTTAGCAGCACGTGTTCGACCGGCTAACTGTCTTCGATTATCCTCAAGTAGATGGCCGTGACGAGCAGGATCACCAGGCCAAACAGCCCCTGCCGCAGTCCTTCGGGCATTTGCAGCACGGTCAGAAGCGTCGTGAGCACGCGCAGGATGAGGGCGCCGAGAATCGCGGTGGCATAGCTGCCGCGGCCGCCGAAGATCGAGGTGCCGCCGATGATGGTTGCCGCCACCGAGGGCAGCACCAAGGGCTCGAGCAGCGTCAGCGACGGGGTGCGGATCACGCCCACATAGAGCAGGCCCGCAATGGCGGCGAGCAGCGAGGAGGCGACGTAGAGCGCCAGGATAACTTGCCAATAGGTCGAGCCCGACAGGCGCGAGGCCTTTTCGTTATCGCCAATGGCATAGACCTGCCTGCCGAAGCCGGTGCGGCGCAGCACGAAAATGATCAGCGCCGCGATCGGCACGAACAGCAGAAGCGCATTAGGCACGCCGCAGGTAAGGCCAGTGCCCAGCCAGACGATAAAGGGCGGGATCTCCGAGCCGGAGGCGATGACGGTGCGTTGATAGACCTGCAGGATGCCTGAACCCACGAGGCCCGTGCCGAGTGTCATGATCAGGGGGTGCACCCGGAAGATGCCGACGCCGACGCCGTTGGCAAGCCCGATCAAGACTGCGGGCAGCAGTGATAGCGCCAGCGTCGTTGCGGGGTCGTGGTGGCCGATCTGCGTCGCCATGATGAAGGCCGCCATGGTCCCCACGGTGCCCACCGACAGGTCGAGGCCGCCGGTGAGCATGGTCAAGGTCTGGGCGCCCGCCAGTAATGCCAGGGGAATGGCGAATTTTATCGTATTGGCAACCCATAGGGGGTTGATGATGCCGGGGCTGAGCAGTTGTAGCACCGCGCAAAGCAGGATCAGCAGCACGATCAGCGGAATGATCGGCTGATCCGCCATGAGGCGGCGCAGACGTCGGCCCAGGTGAGGCTGCGGCAATGGGCTGGCGACTTCGCTCATGTCGAGCGGGCCTGCATGGCCAACAGGGCGCCGAACATGACGACGGTGACCATGATCACCCCCTCGATGATGGTGGTAACGTTGGGATCGACCGACAGCAAGGTCAGGTCGGTGCGCACGAGGCGCAAGACGAACACGGCGACGATGGGGCCGACCAGTCCGCCGCGCCCACCAGTAAGCGCCACCCCGCCGAGCACGACCGCGGCAACGCTCGCCAGCAGGTAGGGTCCGGGGATCGGTGCGCCGATGCCCGTGCTCATGGTCAGCGTCAATCCGCCCAGCGCGGCGAAGATGCCGCCGATGCCATAGGCGAGAATGCGGGTTCGCGCCACGGGAACGCCGCTGCGGAACGCGGCGAGTTCACTACTGCCGATCGCATAGATGCTGAGGCCAAGTTGCGAGCGCTTGAGGGGTATCCACACCACGCACACCGCAATGACCACCAGAAGCAGCGCATGCGGTATCCAGGCCGATACGCTCTCGGGGATGCCCGGCACCGACAACGAGCCCACGACCAGCGCCTTGAGCCAATCGGCGGCGCCGCCGCCCGGCGATGGCAGGATGAGCAGGGCGACGCCTTGCAGCACGAACATCATCGCCAGCGTAACGACGATGTCGGGCACACGGGAGATGGTGATGAGAATGCCGTTGAGCGCGCCCAGCGCGAAGCCGAAGGCGAGCACCAGCGGCACCGCGTAGAGCGCCGATGCCGCGCTCTGGTCCTTCATCAACAGCGCCGCCGTGACGCTGGTCACGGCCATCATCGCGGCAATCGACAGGTCGATGCCGCCGGCCAGCACGATGACGGTCTGCGCCGCCACTGCGAACGCGTAAGGCAGCGCGGCCTGCGTCAGCGACGCGAAGTCCCTCGCGCCATAGGCCGGCTGGATGAAGCGGGTGATCACGAACAGCGCGACGAACAGCACGACGAGCCCGATAACCCAGCTCTGGCGCAGCGAAAAGGCGATCATGGCGCGGCCTTCGGACGGGTTGGGTCGGCCAGGATGCCTAGATCGGCAGCCGCATCGCGCGGCAGGCCATAGGCGGCCCGCGTCAAGGCGAGTTCGTCGGCGATCTCGACCGGCAGCACATCGACAACCCTGCCGCCGAAAATGGCGATCGCACGATCGCAGACCAGCTGAATTTCCTCGAGTTCGGAGGTGTAGTAGAGGACGGACTTGCCCTGCGCCGCCAGTTCGCGGGCCAGCGCATAGATTTGCGTCTTGGTGCGGACGTCAATGCCACGTGTCGGGTCGAAGCACAGAATGGTCTTGGCGTCGGCGGCGATCCAGCGGGCGATCGTCACCTTCTGCTGGTTGCCGCCGGAGAGCCGCCGCACCTCGCCCTGGGCGCGGGTGTCGATCTGCAGCCGCTCGATGGCGCGCAGTACGGTGGTGCGCTCGTTGCCCATATTGATCGGGCCCCAGCGCCGCACCCCGGCGCTGAAGGGCAGGGCGATGTTCTCGCGCACGGAGCGGTGCATCAGCAAGGCGTCGCTGCGGTCGCCCGGCACGTAGGCGATGCCCCGTTCGATGGCGTCGCGCGGCTTGCCGAATTTCACCGCTTCACCCGCGACCTCGATGACGCCCGCGCTCGGACGGATCGAGCCCGCCAACGCGGCGAACAGCTCGTCCTGCCCTTGTCCTTCGAGGGCGACGACACCGAGGACCTCGCCATCATGCAGATCGAACGACACGTCGTTGAGCTTGGTGCCGACGCGCAGGTTGCGCACGCTGAGGCGGGTTTTGCCCTGCGCTTGCGGACGGGCCTCCGCGGCGACCGCCGCGCCGTGCTTGCGCAGAATGCGCTCGCCCAGCATCAGCTCCACGATGCGGTCCTCGACATCAGGCCCGATATCGACGACCCCGACGGTTTCCCCGTCGCGCAGGATGGTGGCCCGGTCGCACAGTGCTGAAATTTCCAGGAACCGATGCGAGATAAAGATCACCGATCGGCCGGTCTGGGTTTGCCTGCGCACCACCTCGAGCACTTTTTCGGCCAGGTTGGCCGGCAATGCCGCGGTCATTTCATCGAGCAGCAGCACATCGGGTTCGATGGCCAGAGCGCGGGCAAGATCGAGGATGCGCAAGATCGCCAGCGGCACGTCGCGCGCCCTCTCGCCGAGGTCGAGCTCGGGTACGCCCAATTCATCAACCCAATGGCGGAACGCTGCCACCGGCGTGTGGGTCAGCCGCAGGTTGGACAGCACGTCGAGGTCGGGAATCAGCGAGGGTTCCTGATAGACCGAGACCAGCCCGGCACGCCGCGCATCGGCGGGCGAGCGCACCTTTCGCTCCACGCCACGAATGGCAATCTTGCCGGCGGTCGGATGCAGCGCACCGGTCAGGATCTTGACCATGGTGGATTTGCCGGCGCCGTTGGCCCCCATCAGGGCATGCACTTCGCCGGGCCGCAAAGACAGCGACGCGTTGCGCAGCGCGCGCACTGCGCCATAGGTCTTCACCAGGCCGGTGGCTTCAAGCAGTGGGCTGGTCGTCACGGCCATGGCGAGCAATAATCCGTGGTAACGAAGGGGGACGCCGGTGCCTGACCGGTGTCCCCGCCCAACAAGTGTTTGCGACCCGAGCTTATTCGCCCGGGCCTTTGCACGCGATGATCTGTTCTTTTGTATAGGTGGTCCAGTTCGGGATCGAGATCGACACCGGCCATTCCTTGTTCAGCGACGGATCGGCGGCAGCCAGCAGATTGGCCTTGCCCTCCGGGGTGACGTTCTCCCAGAGTACCGGGGTGACAAAGTTGCTCTTTTCGGCAGGAGCCTTGCCGTCCAGCACCTGCAGCGCCAGCGTCACGCCGGCGCCGCCGACGGAACCGGGGTTGGTCACCGCGGCGCCGGAAAGGCCGGCGACGGTGTTGAGCTGCTCGACGAAGCCTGCATTGTCGGCGCCGACGACGGGAACGAGCTTGGCGCCCGATTCAGTCAGCGCATCGACGATGACGTTGTCGATGCCCGAGGTCCAGATGCCGTCGAATGGCACGCCCGAAGCGATGAAATCGAGAATCTGCTGCTTGCCCTGGTCCTGCTGCCAGCCGGTGAAAGTCTCGCTCACCACCTTGACGTCGGGGAACTCGGTAAGGGCCTTCTTGAAGCCGGCGTCGCGATCGGTGTCGGCCGAAGCGCCGGCGGCGCCACGCATATAGACCACGCCGCCCTTGCCGCCCATTTGCGTGAACAGCCACTTGGCGCCCAGATAGGCATAGTCCGACTGATTGTTCTGGATGGTGTAGATATTGGGATCGGTGACCGACTGGTCGACGACGACGACGGTGATGCCGGCGGCCTCGGCTTCCTGCAGGGCGGGCGCGATGCCAGCAGGATCCGACGGATTGACGATGATGGCGTTGACCTTGGCGCTGATCAGGTTGCGGATGTCTTCCAACTGGCCGGCGGCATCGGTATTGCGGTGGGCGATATTCAGCGAGGCAATTTCGCCGGAAGCCAGGGCCTGGGCCTTGATGGCGCAGATCATTTCCTCGCGCCAGCCGTTGCCCTGCACGGTGTTGGAGACGCCGATCGTGTAGGGACCGGCGGCAAAGGCCATGCCGGACGATGCCAGGATGGCCGCGCCGGCAAGCAGTGAGATGACAGAAGTCTTCGCAAGTCGCATGGGGTTTCCTCTCCCTTTGTGGGCCTTCCGGCCCCTTGATGTCTGCGGTCCTTATGGACTCTCGTTGCAGGATTTCATTTTACGAATGGTCGCAGCACGTCGCGGGCCAGCAGGAAGCCACGTTTCACCTTGTCGTCGCTGCCTTCGAATTGCCGATCCTCGTGCTCGATGACCACCGGGCCATCGTATCCGGCCCGATAGAGTTCGGAGAAGAACACGTTCCAGTTCACTTCGCCAAGCCCCGGCATGCGTGGAATCTGCCAACCGATGCCTGCGGACATGACACCGCGCTCGTAAAGGCCGTCGCGATCGATCAGCAAATCCTTGGCATGCACATGCAGCATGCGCGAGCCGAACTCACGAATGAAGCGTGCGCCATCGATCATCTGCCAGACCAGGTGGGAGGGATCGTAGTTCATGCCCACATCGGAGCCCCAGGCCTCGAAAATGCGGCGCCAGATCATTGGCGAATAGGCGATGTTATGGCCGCCCGGCCATTCGCTGGCGCTGAACAACATCGGGCAGTTCTCGAATGCCAGGGTGACGCCCTTGCCGCGCGCGAAGGCGATGATCTCGGGCCAGACCTTCTCGGCCTCTTGCCAGTTGGCTTCGACGCTCTGTCCCGCATCGCCACCCATGAAGGTATTGACGACCGGCAAGCCCATCAGGCTGGCGGCATTGATGACGGCCTTGAGATGCTCGATCACCGCCTGGCGGTGGCCAAGGTCGGGATGCAGCGGGTTGGGATAGTAGGCCAGCGCCGAGATGGCGAGTTTTCTTTCCTTGAGCGAAGCCACGATGTCCTTGGCCTCGGATGCGCCGAGGGTCGCGACATCGATATGGCTCGTCCCCGCATAGCGGCGAATGGCGCCCGACGACTTCGGCCAGCAGGCGATTTCGAGCGTTTCAAACCCGACCGAAGCCGCCCAGTCGGCGACGTCATCGAGCGGCGTTTCCGAAAAAGGCGCGGTCAGAATGCCGAGCTGCATCAGTGTTCCTCGCCCCTTGTTCCCGCGGGTCTTATGACCTTTTCTGTCGGAACAGGATTTCCATTTCCATCAATATGGATGGTAGTTTTCACAACGTCAATTGAGCATATTCTGCTTTATGGTTTGAACGATATAGAAAAAAGCCAGCTTTTCCCGGCCGCTCGCTGGCCGCGTGTTCAAGGCGGCGGAATTTGACAGCGCCGGTTGGAAATGTAATTCCATATTGCGCTATTTGAAATTGTGGCGGGATACGATGGACGTTCGGCTCGATGGAATGGTCGTTCTTGTGACCGGTTCGACCCAGGGCGTGGGGGCCAAGGTCGCTGCGCTCGCCGCCGCCAGCGGCGCTGCCGGCATCCTGTTGACTGGCCGGGATGACGTGCGCGGCGTTGCACTGGCCCGTGACCTGACGACCGCCCACTGCGCCGTCGATTTCATTGCCGCGGACCTCGCAGGGCCAAAGGCCGCGGAAACCGTTGCCGCGGCGACAATCCAGCGGTTCGGCCGCATCGATGCGCTGGTCAACGCGGCCGGCGTTACCGACCGGGCGTCCTTCCTTGACGGCTCGCCTGAGTTGTGGGACCGGCTTTTCGCGGTCAACGCCAAGGCGCCGTTTTTTCTGATGCAAGCCGCCATCCGCGACATGCTGGGCCGTAAGGCACCGGGGGCCATCGTCAATATCCTGTCGATGAATGCGCATTGCGGCTCGCCCGACCTGGCGATCTATTCGGCGAGCAAGGGGGCGCTGGCGACCCTCACACGCAATGCTGCCCATGCCCATTTGCCCGACCAGATCCGCGTCAACGGCATCATGATGGGTTGGGCCGCGACGCCGGGCGAAAACCAGATGCAGGGCGTTACGCTGGGCAAGGGCGCCGACTGGGCGGTGCAAGTGGCCGCCAATATGCCGCTCGGACGCATGCTGACCGATGACGAAGTCGCCCAGCTCGCGCTGTTCATGCTGAGCCCAAGTTCGGGGCTGATGACCGGCGCGCTGGTCGATCTCGAACAGACTGTGGTCGGCGCGCCGCCTCGAAGCCCAAAATGAGCCTGTTGTCGCTTTCCGGTGCCCAGCGGCTGACTGCCGCCACGGCGGCCCACTTGCCGGCATCCGTGCAGCGCCCCGGCTATGATCGCGAAAAACTCAAGCCCGGCATCCTGCACCTCGGCGACGGCGCCTTTCATCGCTGCCACCAGGCCGAATGGACCGACGATGCGCTGCAGGTCGCGTTCGGCGACTGGGGCATTGTCGGCGTCAACCTGCGCGCCCCCGATATCGCCAACGTGCTCGGGGTCCAGTCGGGGCTGTTCTGCCGCGAGCTGCGCGAGGACGGCGCCGTCACAAGGCGGCTGGTCGGCTCGGAACTGGGCCACATTTCGGTGCTGGACGAAGCCTACGACCCCTATCGCCTGTCGCTGCAGGCGGCCCTCGAAGCCGCTGCCGATCCGGCGATCCGGCTGATCACCATGACGGTGACCGAAAAGGGCTATTGCCACATTCCCGCGACCGGGGAACTGGACGTCGATCATCCCGATATCGTGCACGATATCGCCGAGCCCCATGTGCCGCGCTCGGTGCCGGGCTTCGTGCTCGAGGCCTTGACGCTGCGGCTGCAACGCGAGGTTGACCTGCCGGCGATCATGAGTTGCGACAACGTGCCGGACAATGGCGCGACGCTGCGGCGGGCGGTACTCGGGCTGGCCCAGCGCGTCGACCCCGCAATTGCCGATCGGATCGCGCAGCAGGTACATTTTCTCAACACCATGGTCGACCGGATCGTGCCCGCGACCCAGCCTGGCGATATCGCGCGGTTTGCCGAGCAAACCGGCATTGCCGATTTCGGGCTCGTCGTCGGCGAGCCGTTCCGCATGTGGGTGATCGAGGACACGCATCGGTGCGCGATGCCGGCATGGGACCGGGTCGGCGCGCTTGTGGTCGATGACGTGCGCCCCTATGAAATCCTCAAGATGCGGGTGCTCAACGGTATCCAGTCCAATGTTTGCCAGCTCGGCCTGCTGTCCGATCTGCAATTCATGTCCGAAGTCATGGGAAGCCAGACTTTCGAGGCGTTCGCGCGCCGCACCATCATCGATGAAGTGGTGCCCGGACTGCCGCAGGTTTCCGGCATCGAGGTGCCGGCCTATGTCGAGCAATCGATCCGCCGCCTGAAAAATCCGGACCTCAAGCATGGCACGCTGCAGATTTCGACCGACGGCTCACAGAAGATCAGGCAGCGCCTACTCGAACCGCTCCGCGCCTGCCTCACGGCTGGTCGCTCGGCCAATGGCCTGCTGCTCGGCGTGGCCGGATGGATGTGCTACGCCGCCGGCCTGCACTGGCAGAACAAGCCTGTCGATGTGCGCGACCCCAAGGCTTCGGTGACCACGGAGATCGGTCTCCGCCACGGCAGCGATCCGACGGCCTTCGTCGCTGAAATGCTCAAGCTTGCGGACATTTTCGGCACAGACCTGGTAGACAATGAGCCGGTCAAAGCCAGGCTTGCCCAGTTCGTCGGGCAGCTGCGCGCCGCGCCAGCCATCGAAGTCGTTGCCGCGCTGATTTAGAGCAAGCCAGTCTGCCAGGGGGAGTAGTAAAAATGGTTGATGCACGCAGCGACGCCCGCGCCACTCGACGCATGAGGATCGGCATGGTCGGGGGCGGTCGCGATGCCTTCATCGGCGCCGTGCACCGCATGGCGGCGCGGCTCGATGATCGCACCGAACTGGTCGCTGGCGCCCTGTCATCGGACCCGGACCGTGCCCGCCTTTCGGCGGCCGATATCGGCATTGCGCCCGACCGCGCCTATTCGAGCTTCGCCGAAATGGCCGAGCGCGAGGCCGCGCGTCCTGACGGCATCGAGGCCGTCATCATCGTGACGCCCAACCATCTGCACGCGCCGGTCGCCAAGGCGTTCCTCGCCGCCGGCATCGACGTCATCTGCGACAAGCCGCTTTCGGCAACGCTGGCGGAGGCCGAGGAGCTTGCCGTCCTTGCCAGGGCCTCCGGCCTGGTATTTGCCGTGACCTTCAACAATACCGGCTATGCGATGGTCCGCGAGGCCCGCTCCATGGTGGCGGCAGGCCAGCTCGGCACCCTGCGCGTCGTCCGCGTCGAATATATCCAGGATTGGCTGACCCAGCCGATCGACGCTGACGGCCAGAAGCAGGCGGAATGGCGCACCGATCCGGAGCGCGCCGGCCGCTCGGCCTGCCTTGCCGATATCGGTGTACACGCCTTCAACCTGGCCCAGTTCGTCACCGGCATGGCGCCGGAGTTGGTCGCGGCCGACCTCACCACCTTCGTTCCGGGCCGCCGGCTGGACGACAATGCCCATGTGCTGCTGCGCTACGCGACCGGTGCCCGCGGCGTATTGATCGCCAGCCAGGTGTCGCCGGGCAATGGCAATCGCCTGGCGCTCAAACTCTATGGGGACAAAGCTGGCCTCGAATGGCTGGCGCATGAGCCCGAAGTCATTCGCTTTACCCCGTTCGGCAAGCCGACCCGTATTCTCGTCCGGGGCGGCCCCGGCCTCGGCCCAGCCTCGGCCGACGTGTCGCGCATTCCCGCCGAGCATCCCGAGGGCTATATCGAGGGGTTTGCCAATCTCTACCGCGATGCGGTCGACGCGATCCTGCGGCGGCGGAGCGGGGCGGGGGACGGCAGCAGTGGGCATGTGCCCAGCGTCGAGGATGGCCTGCTCGCCATGCGGTTCATCGAGGCGGCGGTGAATTCGAGCCTGACGGGCTCCGCCTGGACCAGGCTTTAGGACCATCGCCATTCAAGTGATGCTAGCCTGCAAATGCCGGTTCCCTGCGCTTCCAGTCCTCACGTACCCAAATGTACGCCCCGGTTCTCGGTCATCCCGAGCCGAATGGCTACTCGTCTTAGGCGCGCTCGATCAGCTTTCCCAGGCTGATGATGATCGACTGGCACAAGACCATGGCGGGCACCTGCGAGCGGAAGTGACCGAGCCGGGCTTCCTTGACGAACAGCGTGTGCGTCCCGAGCTTTGCCACCGGGCTGAGCTCGTTGTCGGTAATCACCAGGAGCGTTCGCCCCCTCTGGTGCGCCGCTTGGGCGATTTCGATGGTTTCGGGCGTGTAGTCGTCGAATGTCAGCACCAACAGCACGTCATTCGCATCGACGGCGGCGAGCTGTTGCTCGCGCATCGAGCCGACATTGTCGATCAGGTGGGCGCGTTTGCCGACGCGGGACAGACTGTAATAGCAGTACGTGGCGACTCCGTAGGCGCCGCGCGCACCCAGGACATGAACCGCGCCAGACTTTGCGAGCACATCCACAAATCCCTGAAGCTCGAGGCGATCCACGTCTTCGCGCAACCGGATTAGCGTATCCATGGCGGCCTGCACGAAGGTGTCGAAAACCAGGCTCGGCTCGTCGAGATGCAACACCTTGGATTTTGTGGGCCGCGGCGCATCGGCGAAGGACTTCATGCGCTGGTCGTAAGTCATCCGGGGTCCGAGCAGGCGCTGCCGGAACACGCTCTGCAAACTGTTGAAGCCGGCAAACCCCATTTCCTTGGCGAAGCGCGTGATGGTGGAGGGCTGCACCCCAGCCTGGCGCGCCAGTTCGACGATGGTGTGGATCGCCACATCCTCTGGATTATTGACGAAAAAGCGCGCCACCTGCTGCAGGCGGCGGCTGAGCTTGCTCTCGCGCTCGGTCAGCTCGGCCATAAAGGTTGCAAACTCGGTCGCCGACGGCCTGTCCCTCGTCTTGTCTGCCAATGCGGCTCCTGCAGTTTTACGGGCTCGCAGGTGCGCGCACATTCGTAGCCCGCGCTGCAAATCCGTAGTGAGGGAACAGCATCATCCATATGACGGCTCAAGTCGATGTTGTTCGTGACGGGCGCTGTTCCGGGGCGCTGCGAATAGGTTTCCGGGCGGGCAGCGATCAGCGCGCAACTGCCGTCGATTGCCCGGATCGAGCGCTGGCGATAGCAGCGTCGACAAGGCGCAGCGATAGAAGGTTGCCGCGCGCCGCGTTGCTTGGGACCTCGCCGGTTTCTATGGCGACTAGCAGAGCACCCATGGCGCCGGCAAAACCGTCGTTGAACCAGGTGCCAACCAGCTCTGGCTGGGCATGTCCGGATTTGGTATGCAGCGTCACTTGCTGATGTCCCAGATCTGGGCCGACGCTGCGTATCGTGCCTTGAGTGCCAACGATCACCGTGGTGTCCTGCGCGCCAAAAGTAGCATGGCCGTCAAAGACCAGGCTGGCGTGGCCGCCGGCAAAACCCACCAGGGCGTGAGCAAGCAGCCCGGCCTTGGGGCGCTGACCATGGGCTTTGCCGGCTGTTGCGAAAACTGTTTCGGCGCGATCGCCGATGATGCTGGCGAGGAAATCGAACCAGTGAATGGCGAAGTCGTCGAGAATGACGTGGTCGAGTTCGTTGAATGGCGTGCCTGCGATCCAGGAGTGATCCCATTGGATATTGACGTGCACCGAGGTGACCTCACCCACTAGACCAGCGGCAACAGCCTCGCGCATCCACGAAAGGTGTGGCGCCCAGCGACCGTTTTGGTTTACCGCCAGTTGTAGCCCACGCGCTTCGGCCAGAGCTACTAGGTCCTCGCCGAGCGCGAGGTCGCGCACGAACGGCTTTTGGGACAGCACGTGCTGGCCTGCTTCCAGCGCGCCGCGAATGAGGGGCGCCCGGCCTTGCGGGTGTAGCGTCAGATCAACGACAGGGATGGCCGCGTTGCCCACGATGTCATCGACGCGGCCGGTGGCGAGAGCTTGGGGAAAATATTGATCGCGCCGGGCCTCAGCGCGGTCGAGATGGCGGTCGCAGATGGCGACGACATTCAGCCCGTATTTCCGGTAGGCGTCGAGATGGGCAAAACTGATGCCGCCAGCGCCGATCAGGCCGATCGGTATCGAGCGATCCCGGGGCATGGGCGGCAGATAGGGCAGGTCGGGCGCAGCAATGAGTTTGGATTCCCGGGCGACCAGCGCATAGGCGTCTTCGCTTGGCAGGCCCTCCGGCGTATGGCTCATGGCAAAAGTTCGAGCGTGCGCTTCTGGCTGGCGGACAGGGCTGCGGTATCGACGATGCGCTGGCCAATCCGGCTCAATGTGGGGTTCAAAGGGCCTTGCACATCCATACCCCGGCGCCACCGGTCGATCACATATTCTACCGGCTTGCGGAACGGGGCCTGCAACTGGTCCACGGGGATGGACCGGACCTCAGGATGGGTGCGCGTTTGCAGGCCAATGTAGGATTCGAAATCGTAGCTCGAAATTGAGCCCTCGGTGCCAACGACGACGAAGCCGCATTTGGGTTGTGGCTGCAGGGTCCAGGGGTCGGATAGCGTGCCCCAGCGGGTTTCGAATTTGGACAGGCCCGTGTCATAGTGGCAGATGGTGATGGAGTGCTCGTCCACTTCAAGCCCGGCTGGCTGATCGGCGACGCTGGTAACGCTGAGCGGCGCGCGGCCGCTCATGTACCAAGTGCCCAGGGTCGCGCCATAGCCCAGGTAATCCAGCATGCTGCCGCCGCCGGATGCAGCCTTGTACCACCAGGAGCCGGGCTTGGCGTCCTGCACACCGGTGTCGGAGACTTCAACCTTGTCGGCAAGATGATAGAGTGGACCGCGATTGCCGTCATAAAAATGCACTTCGATGACATCGCCAATCGCGCCTCGGTCGACCAATCTTTTAGTGGTTACATGCGGCGGATACCAAGCTAGCGGCCAGTTAATCGCCAGACGTCCGCCCCCGAGCGCCATTGCCGCAGACATGCGGTCGGCGTCGGCCAACGAGGCCGCGAACGGCTTTTCAATGAGGATATTGACGCCATGGGCGGCGACTTCGTCGACGGCCGCGGCGTGGTCGGCGGTGGCGGGGCAGAGAATGACCATGTCCGGCCGGGTAGTCTGAATGCAGCGGGACACTTCGGTAAAGACCTGCTCCGGCGCGATGCCGAAATTGTCGATCGCGGTGGCCATGCGTTCCGGCCTGGTGTCGCAGATACCAACGATTTCGGCATCCTCATGTTCAGCCACCTCCCGCAGCAGATCGCCCATGTGCATATGGTCGAAATTGATCGCGGCCACGCGATACCTGGTCATAGTCGTTTCCCTGGTCAATGGTCTTCGCCGGTGATGACCCGCTCCACAGATTCGACCGTCGAGGTCTTGGGGTCGATATCGTCGGCGACTACCGTGCCGCGTCGCATCACCACGATGCGGTCCACCACCTGAAAGACATGGTGGATATTGTGGGCGATGAAAATGCAGGAATGTCCCGAGTCGCGGGCGCCTCGTACGAAGCGCAGCACGCCTTGCGTTTCGGCCACGCCCAGATTGTTGGTGGGTTCGTCGAGGATGATGAGGTCGCTATCAAAATACATGGCGCGAGCAATGGCGACCGCTTGGCGCTCGCCGCCAGAAAGCGAGCCGATATTGGTGGTGGGCGGGATATTCTTGGAGATGCCGACACGCTTGAGCAGGTCGCGGGCCACCTGGTTCATCATCGCCTCGTCGAGCCGCCCAAGGAAATTTGGTCCCTTGATCGGCTCCCGGCCGAGGAACAGGTTGCGGGCGATGGACAGTTGCGGCACCAGCGCCGAGTCCTGGTAGATGGTTTCGATGCCGTGAGCGATGGCGTCGGTGGTGCTCGTAATCGCCGCCTTTTTGCCCTTGATATAGATATCGCCGCTGGTGATCGGCACCGCCCCGGACAAGACCTTGATGAGGGTCGATTTGCCGGCGCCGTTGTCGCCGAGCAGACCGACGATCTCACCCTGCCTTACAGTGAGATTGACATCAGTCAGCGCCTGGATGCGACCATACGACTTGTGGATGTGCTCCATGCGGATGAGCTCTTCAGCCATGGCTCACACTCCTGCCTGGTGGCGGCGATCGAGCCATGAATGAAGAGCCATCATGCCAAGGATAATTGCGCCGATGAAGATGTTGTAGGCAAGGCCAGGCACGCCGATCATGACGATACCGTTGCGCATGAACCGCAGGATGAAGATGCCGAGCACCGTGCCGATAATGGTGCCGCGACCGCCGGCCAGCGCCGTGCCCCCTATCACCACCATGGCGATGACTTCGAGCTCGTATCCGGTGCCGCTGTTGGGATTTGCGGCAGAGGTTCGAATCGAGGAAATGATCCCCGCAAATGCCGCGAGCACGGCGCTCAGCATGAACAGGTAAATCTTGGTGCGACCGACATTGACGCCGCGGGCAAGCGCTGCACCGGGATTGCCGCCTGAAGCGAGAATCCAGTTTCCGGCCTTGGTTTTGGTCAGGACGTAACCAAGGACGATGGCGGCGAAAATGAACCAGAACAGCGACATGTAGACGCGAAACGAGCCGATGTAGAAATCGCCGACCAAGGCTTCGGCGAGCCAGACGCCTTCGGCGCTCCAGGTACGCTGGGGAAAGCCGTCGGTGATGAACAGCGCGGTGCCGCGCACGACGAGCAGCATGCCGAGTGTCACGAGAAATGACGGTATCCTCATCCGTGTCACGAGCAGACCATTGGCGAGCCCGATCAGCGCGGCAACCACCAGGGCAATCACAAAACCCACCTCGAGCGAGGTCGCCCCGCTATTGGACAAGGTCCACATCAGAACAGGCGCGAAGCCGAACAGCGAGCCAACCGACAGGTCGAACTCGCCGGACGTCATCAGCAGCGTCATCGCCAGCGCAATGAGGCCGAGTTCGACGGTGAATGCCAAAGTGTTGCTGATGTTTTGCAACGACATGACATTGGGATTGATCGCAGTAAAGATGGCAATTTCCAGCACGAGCAAGACCAGAGGCCCGAACTCGGGGCGGCCGATGAAGCGGCGCAGCGACCCGTGGCTTTCCGCAGGCGGTGCTTTTTCTAGCGAGGCAGAGTTCGACTGCATGTCATGCACTCCCGGCAAAAAAGGTCATAATTGGGCGCCAACCTCCGCGACGCATTGAGCGCCGCGGAGCAGGACGAGACGCTTATTTTTTCCCAGACAGGATGTCGTCGTAGACCTTCGCAGTGTCCTTTTCATACAGGGCGCCCGTGATCACGTTGAAACCCGGAGGAATGCCGCTGGCGGCCATGGCGGCAAGCGATAGCGCGACGTAGCTGGTGGCCTGCGGATCCTGCCACTGGGCGGCGTTGACATAGCCGGTAAGGACTTCCTGCGTGGTGTCGGTCGAGTTGCCCCAGCCCACCACTGGGACTTCGCCCGGCTTGATGCCAACCTGGTCGAACACGCGCTTGATCGATCCCATGACCAGATCGCCCATGCCGATAACCGCCTTGATCTTGGTGCGGTTGGCGGTCATGTAGTCGGTCATGCGGGTGATGATTTCACCTTGATCGAGGGTTGCTTCAGTCACTTCATAGGTGATGCCGAGCGGCCCGAAGACGCTCTTGATGCCTTCTTCCTCTTGCACGCCATAGGTGGCGCCAGGAACTTCGACGGGCATCCAGACGAAATCGCCTGCTTTCACCAGCTTTTTGTCGACCAGATACTGCGCCCAGGCGCGTCCGAAAACGACGTTGTCGCCACCGACATAGGCATCAAAGTTCGCGGTGGGATCGGACGTGTTCATGTTGATGATCGGAATGCCTGCAGCATTGGCTTCCGAGACGACTTCGACAAGACTTCCGGGATCGGGGCTGCTGGTCACGATGCCGGCGGCTCCTGCGGCGATCGCAGCGCGAACGGCTTCCTGATGCGAGGGCACGTCGCCGCTGTGGAACGAGGTATTCACTTTGTTGCCGGTATCGGTGGCCCACTGTTCGGCACCCGCCAAAAAATACGTCCAGACCGGATCGGCGGGGGAGCCATGCGACACCCAGTAGAACGTACGCGCCTCCTGCGCCAACGCTCCCGATACGGTGACGATCATGGCCGCGCCGGCCAATAGCAGTTTGATTGCCTTTTTCACTGTATTCCTCCTATGTCCGCCATTGTTGGTTTATCCGGTGCGAACGTCCCGGTTTGGTGCTTACCTGCGCCGAAACACAGCTTGGCGCTTCTCGGCAAATGCCCGGCGCCCTTCCGCCGCGTCCTCGGTCGCAAAGCAAATGGTTTGCAGATCGCGCTCATAGGTGATGGCGTCCTCGACGTTCATCCCCCAAGCCGCGCGTAGATTGACCTTGGCAGTTTCGGCCGCGATCGGCGCCCTCGACGCGATGGTCTGCGCCAGGGCAATAGCCGCCGCACGCAGTTCGGTCGACGGGACCACCCCCGATACCAGGCCCCACTTTTCGGCCGTCAACGCGTCGATGGGGTCCCCAGTCAGGATCATCAACGCGGCATTGGACGGGCCCATAGCGTGGCTGAGATTGGCCGCCATGCCGCCACCGCCGATCCAGCCCAGCTTGATTTCGGGGGAAGCAAAGCTGGCCGTGCTCGAGGCGATGCGAATATCGCAGCACATCGCGGTTTCGAGCCCACCGCCAAAGGCATAGCCGTTGACGGCGGCGATAGAGGGCTTGAGCAGGGCGCGGATAGCGTCGCAATAGTCTGGACGGTTGCGAAAATTCCACGGGGTGATGTAGCTATCGAGCACCTTGATGTCGGAGCCGGCGCAGAAGGCACGGTCGCCAGCACCGGTCAGCACGATGCAGCGAACGGCGTCGTCAGTGTTGAAATCGTTCACAGCCGCAATCAACGCATCCGCCATTTCCGGCGTGACGGAATTGAGTTTTTCCGGCCGGTTGAGCGTGATGATGCCGACAGCACCGTCGCGCTCGACCAGGATATTGTCGGTCATGGTGTGAAACCCTCCGAACTGGATTTGAGCCTACGATAGAGGCGATTGAGGCGGTCGATCAAGGCCGGTCCGCTTGACCGCTCAGCTAGGGCGGCCCGAATTGTTGCCGCGGCCTCTAGTTGCAGCGGCACGAAGCCTTGTAGGCGTGGCCGCACATAGGCAGATTCGAGGGTACGGGCAGTCGCGGCGTAAAAGTTGGGCCATGCTGCGTTGACGGCGCCATCGGCCCACGCGTCGCGGCGGCTGGGTTGCCCTTTATGGTTGGGGATGAACCGGGTTTGCGCCTCGGCTCCCAGCAGCCAGGCCAAATGTGTCACCAAATCTGGCGTGACCTGGCAGCGTTTAGTGATGCCGATGCCGGTGCCGCCCAGCACACTGCCGGGGCGGCGGCCTCCTGCTGCAGTGGCCGGGGCGTTGGCAAAAGCGATAGGGCGACCATGCTGCGGCGCGGTGTAATTGACGTAGCCGAAGACCAGCGGACACAGCGTGATATCGTTGTTAATCGCCATATGGTCGAGCAGGCCAACGGGGTTCAGCGGCAATGCTGCATAAACTGCATTGGCATAGAAACTGGCAAGGATCCCATAGGCTTCAGCCCCGTAAGCGGGCTCAAAAAGCGCGTCATCATCGGCTGGCGCTCCGATCGCGGCAGAGATCGACATCAGCGTCAGCAGGGCATGCGGGCCGGCCAGCGACAGCGCCACGCCACCGCGTTCGGCCAAGGTTGCAACCGCGTCCCAGGTTGCCGGCGGTTCGCCTTCGAGCAAGTCGGGCCGATACGCCATGACCTGGGTCGCGGCGTCCAGCGGCAGCGCCCAAAGTTTGCCGTCGAGGCGATAGCTTTCAGCGCAGGGGCCAATCGTGGCTTTTACGATTTCGCCAATGACCTCAGCACCCAGCACCTCGTCCAGCGGCACGAGGCAATCGGCGTCAAGGGCATCGCCGAGATGGGGATGATCGAGCACTAAAAGGTCATAAAGCGCTGCCAGTTCGGCAATCGGGCGGGACTCAAAGCCCTCGAGCGGCTGGCGATCCCATCGGATCGACAGGCCCTGTTCACCCGCCAACGCCGCCGCCGCGTCCAGCGCGCGATAGCCGCGCGGATGATCCCAGGTCAGGCCCATGTACGACGGCTGGCTCAAGCTGAACCCTCGCTAACAGCGCCGGATGCGACCAGCGCCTCGATGCGGTTTTTGTCAAAACCAGCTTCGGCCAGCACATCGCGCGTGTGCTGGCCAGCCAATGGTGCGCCACGCTCGACCTGCGACGGGGTTTTGGAGAATTTGATCGGAAAGCCCGGCGTCTTCACCCGTCCTTCAGTGGGGTGGTCATATTCGATAAAGGTACCGTTGTGCTTGATCTGCGGATCGTCGACCAGATCGGCATAGCCATAGACCGGGCCGCACCAGATATCGGCGGCGCGCAGCAGCGCCAGCCATTCGGCCGAGGTCTTGGTCTTGAGGCGCTCGCGCGTCTTGGCAAAGATTTCGTCGCGACGGGTCCAGCTATCCACCTCGTCCTGCATGGAGAGGAACGAGGTTTCGCCAATGATTTCGCCAAACAGTGCCAGCTTGGGGAAGGCGACGATGATGTAGCCGTCACTGGTGGCAAAGGCGCCATAGGGCGCACGGATATAGACATGAGCATGGGGTTCGGCCGAGCGCGTCTGCGGCTTGCCGCCAACGGTATGGACCGACAACTCCTGCATCTGCAGGGTGGTGATGGCGTCGAGCATGTTGATCTGAACCTGCTGGCCTTCGCCGGTGCGTTCGCGATGCAATAGGGCTGCGAGCGCTCCTTCGAAAGCTGTATAGGCGGTGATAGCATCGACGAGATATTGCCCGGCGGCAGTGGGCGCCTCTCCATCGCGACCGGTGCTGAGCATGGCGCCCGATAGGCCCTGCAGGATCAGGTCCTGGCCGGGATAGTTCACATAGGGGCCGTCCTCGCCATAGCCTGAGATGGAGATGTAGATGAGGCGCGGATTAATGGCCGAAAGCGTCTCGTAATCGACGCCGAGACGCTTTGCGACACCGGGGCGATAGTTTTGCAGGAAGACATCGGCCGTCTTGACCAGTTCGAGCAGCACTTCCTTGCCGCCGGACGATTTGAGATTCACCGCCAGCGAGCGCTTGTTGCGGTTGAGCGAGAGGAACGACACGTTGATCTTGTTGCCCGTCGCCCTGCCGGCCGAAACATGGCGCTGCCACTCCCCGGTAACGGGCTCGACCTTGACGACGTCGGCGCCCAAGTCGCCGAGACGCTGCGCCGCGAACGGGCCGGACATGGCGATGGAACAATCAAGGACGCGATAGCCGGACAGGATGCCCATAGGTAAAACAGCTCCAGCGTTACTGCATGACCCAGCCGCCATCGATATTGATGGTCTGGCCGGTGATGAAAGATGAGGCGTCCGAGGCTAAAAACATCAGCAGGTTGGCGATGTCGTTGCTGGTGCCGCGGCGTTGCAGGGCCTGGTGATCGAAGATGCGCCGCGTATAGCCTTCAAGATCGGGATGGATCTTTTCGGCGTCGGTGGGAAAGGCGCCCGGCGACACGACATTGACCGTGATGCCGTGCTTGCCGAATTCGCGCGCCCAGGCGCGGGCCAGCCCGATCAGCGCGCCCTTGGATTGCACGTAAGGCGTCAGATTGGCCCAGCCGCCGGAAAACGTGATTGAAGCGATATTAATAATGCGTCCGCGCCCTGCCATCTTCATATGCGGTAGCGCCACCTGCACGCAGACGATGGCAGCATCGACATTGACCAGCTGGACGCGTTGCATTTCCTCGATAGTGTACTCTTCGAACGGCTTGCTGGGGTAAATGGCGGCATTGTTGATGACGATGTCAAAGCCCCCGACGCGAGCCGAAACCGCTTCAAGTGCGCGGCGCAGGTTGGACAGGTCCGACAGGTCCAAAGCTTCTATGCTCAGTCCGTCCAGCGCCTCATCCGCAACGGCCTGCTTGAGGGCCGCGATCTTGGTCGCGTCGTTATCTACAGCGACGACGCGGGCGCCACTGCGCAGCATTTGCAGCGTGGTTTCATGCCCAAGGCCGCCGGCGGCACCGGTGTAGAGAATGGTTTTGCCGGCGATGGAGCCGAAGAGGTCGCCGCTCATGCTCGGCCTCCGAGAGAGCGGTGATGGCCCGAAGGGGTCGGATAGTCATCGATCGGTTGCGCAGCGATAGCGTCAATGCGGGTGTCGGCCGCGGCGATGGCATCGGCGCCATCGAGGATGGTGAACAGGGTGTCGTAGCGGCGCTCGTCGCCATGTTCGAGCCAGATCACTTCGCCACGCTCGCGGGCAGCTTTGGCGCCCAACACGTGATGGGTGGATGGCTCGATGCCGAGCGCATATTGGCCGGCCTGGAAATTTTGCCATTCATACTGGCAGGCGAACTGATCCTGCCGCGTGGTCACCTGCAGACCCAGGCCCAGCGCGTCGTTGATCAGCGCCACGGGGACGAGACCATCGGCATCGGCGGCCATGTCGTGCTGCCAGACCTGTTCGTGGAAGGATTGCTGTGGCCCCGGTAGATACTGGTAGCCAACCCCCTGGCTGCGATAGCCCTCTCCGGCATGGCTTGCCCAAACGACGTCGCGGATTGGCGCCACATAGCGCGAACCTTCGTCCAGCAGCGGATGAGCCAGGTTGATGTGGTAACAGAACATGTGCGGCGTACGATAAAAGCCCTGGTTGACGACGCGGTCGCTTAAGCGAATTTCGTTGGTGCCGACCTCGGCCTCGATGCGCCGGATGAGATGCAGGTTCTCACCAAACACTGCAGCCTGCTGCACCACGCCCTCGGCCCACATGAAACAGCGGTCCCCTTCCCAGCGCTCGCCATAGCCGGTGAGGTGGGCGGGGATGGTCGAGACGCGGCCGTGGATGGATTGGGGGGCGGTCTGGCGCGGATTGTAGGTATATTGCGGGGTCGGGGCTTCATCCATGAACAGGATATGGTCGAGCCCACAGGTCACCAGCAGGCCGGAAAACGAGCGGAGCCAAGCTAGCCCACCCTCGCCCTCATATTCATGCAGCGCGGGGTGGCGAAAGCCCGAGGGGGAGTGCCAGCCGATCGAGCGCCCCTTAAAGTCGCAGTCGGCGATGTCCATTGCGCGGTCGATCAACACGGTGAAGCGCAGGCCCGTGCCGGTGCGAAATTCCAGCATACGGATGCCACGCTCCAGACCATCGCCGAGCGTCATAAGCCGCACGCCGGCAAACTGACTTTGCGAACCGGCATGCCCCGCAAGTTCCCGTCGTGTGAACTCTCGTCCGAAAAGTGCGACCACCAGATGCCCCTCGACCCGTTTCGGTTATGCACCGACGGCCCTCCAACAGCTGACGCGCAACGACAGGTCTATGCCTGTTGCAGTTGCCATCGGCCAACCGCACGGCTTGCCATGCGGAATAGTGTCATCTTGTCGACCCAATCAGATGATGTCAATCGGTACGTCAAAACAAATCAAAAAACACATCAAATTATGCGATGACAGTACGCGACGCTGTTATAGGCGCGGATGTTGCGTCATAATGTGCTTGGTAGCTTGTGGTTTGGCGCGGTAATCAGCCGGGCTGCGGCAAGCGGTGACGATTTACGGAGGCGCGGGCATGCGCTCGACCCTAAGTGATATTGCGCGTGAATCTGGTGTTTCGAATGCCACGGTGGACCGGGTGCTGAACAACCGCGCGGGTGTCCATGCCCGAACTCGCGATAGCGTCCTATCGGTGGCCGCCCGACTAGGCTATATCGCCGGCGAAGAGGACGACTTGGCCTCAACACAAAAGACGCTCCTCGATTTCATCCTGCCAGCCGACGACAACCGGTTCATGAAAAAGCTGCATGACGAGTTGGAAGCGCAGGGCATGATGCGCACGGATGCCCTAGTGCGATTGCATGCAATCGAGGGGATCGACCCGATCAGCCTCGTTGCCAAGCTGCAAGAGTTGGAGGGCAAGAGCGAAGGCGTCGGCATCGTGGCCATCGATCATCCGGCCGTGCGTAATGCCATTCGTCGGCTTGCCCGCACCGGCACCAAGGTGATGACGCTGGTTTCCGATGTGCAAAACGTGCCACGCGTGGGTTATGTGGGGATCGACAATCGCTCGGCGGGCCGGCTTAGCGGCTATCTTTTAAGCCGCTTCCTGGCGCCCGGCCGACGGAAAGTGGCGCTGTTTGCCGGCTCGGTTTCCTACCGCGGGCATGAGGAACGCGAGATGGGGTTCCGGCAGATGCTGGGCGAAAATCGCGAGCGCCTCGAGGTCGTGGGGTTCTCCGAGATCAGGGACGACGACGAAATGGCTTATACGGCAGCCATCGCTCATCTCGATGACCATCCCGATCTTGCAGGGATTTACAATATCGGCGCCGGCAGTCGCGGCATAGCTCGCGCCTTGACCGAACTGGGGCGTCAGGATGTCGTGTTCATCGGACATGACCTGACCGACGATACGCGGGACTTTTTAATGTCGGGTGTGATGGACGCGGTCATCGATCAAAATCCGCGCATCGAGGCCCGCGAGGCCATCGAACAATTAGTTCGCTCTATTCACGGCGACAGCTGGAATGCTCACCCAATGCGCACCCAGGTCATTCTGCGGGAAAACATTCCAGAGGAACTTGAATAGCGTTAATTCGAGTCCGGCTGGCGTTTTACCTGCGGTGCTATCGCTTTGCGCGGATGGATATCTGTTGATTGCCACTGAGATCTGACCCTTTGGGGATGCGGATTAAAACTTGGACCGGTTATGCCGTGATGCCAAGACTTTGTCGGTATTCAATTGGGCTTAGAGTGCATTGCGCAACGGCTGGGATGCATTGGCCAGGGTATCGAGAAATATACCATCGGCGCGAACGGTGCGTACCATTTCGACCAGTGCGACCTCGTCGGAGCCCGGCTCCTTCGCGTGCCGATGTCCCAAGGATTGTAGTCCCCGCAACCCGCGGGCGTGAAGGCGCTCGATAATCGCGGCACGCGCGTCGAGGCCGCCGGGAATAACGCGATAGAAATCGAACTGGTTGCGCTCATCAAAACCAATGCGAGGATAAGCGTGCCAAAGGATCAGCACGTCGAACCGCCGAATGCCTTCTCCGCCTGGTCAAGAAAACGATCGACGGTAAACTCTCGTGTGGCGGGATTATAGAAGCCTTCCTCCCAAAGCATCACCAAACCGCAAACGAAAGCAGTCTGGGTCCATGCAGCAGGCTCGGCATGGTAGCGTGATCCATCATAGGCCAGCGTGTGCCTGGCGTTCTCCCGCCAAGTCCAGAGGGCTTTGCGCCATGGCGTGCGCGCGGCTTCGTCGTCAGGGCAGACCGACAACAGCTCGAAGTCTTGAGCCGGTGCTGCTGGCTCGTCGTCGTTCTCGATCGACACGTCGAGGTCAGCCGTATCATCCATCGATAGACCTCCCGAGCATATCGTTGAGCTGACGCACGACAGCGTCGCCCGAACGTTTGGCGAGCAGTGCGGTGTTGACTAGTTCGGCGGCCTTTGACTGGAGCTCGATAAAACCGGCATGGCGTGGCCGTATCCAGGCGCCTTCGAGCGTTTTCCGTGTTGCGCGAAAGAACTGTCCGGTCACTGCATTGGCCTCCTCGGACGCCCATGCCGCGACATGGCCGGGCTGACCGGCTGCCGGCACATAGGGGCCGGCTTGGACTGCGCGTCCAGCCAGCCAATGCGCGAAGGCAAATGCCTCGGCGGGGTGAGAGCACGATGCGGACACGGCTAGCCCCGTCGGTCCTCGAACGGCGCCATATTCGTCAGTGGTACACACAAGTCGCGACTGTCTTCGACCTCCTTTGCCTAAAATCTGTCTGGCCGCTGCCGGCCCGAAACGGCCGGTCGGTTTCGCGCCCATTCCAATCGTTCCGTCACGTGTTATCTGTTCCCGAAAGCACCTGTAATCGGGGCTTACCCTGAGTCTGAGGCATCCTGATTTGATTTTGTGGTCGCTCTGGCCACACAAAGCCGGGAGAGATTGTGATGGGCTATTTTGCAGGTGTGGACGTCGGCCCGCGGTCCTCGTCGCTGTGCATTGTCGACGAGCAGGGCCTGGCGTGCCTGGAACGGGGGAAGCGTTCCCTGCCCTCACACCCGTCAGGCTGTTAAGAGTGCCCATTTCGAACTTTGTCGCGCTTACCGAGGCCTTGCCGGAGCAGACTTCTCTGCCCCGCAATGGCTACCTGAATTGCGTGGTTGGACTGGCTTTTTCTTGCGCTGATTTGTCAAACGCTCTTCACGGTCGTGTCGAAGTCGTACCAAGAGATGTCGCCACTTTGTCGGCGCCATCTCTTTCACACATTACGCACCTTCGATGCCCAAAAAAGACCGAAGACGAGCTTAAGTCTCTGAAAAAGGCGAGAATATCAGTCGCCATTCCGCGTGAGACTATCGAAATTGAAGTTTTGCGATTAGCGCACGCGATCGATCGAAATTCAGGAAAAGACCGTTCCCGAATGTCGGACCATCTCGTTGCTTTCGCTACGGTTTCGATAACACTTCATTATCGAAACCATAGCCGATCTTGCGAGCGGTGAGGACTCCTCCGTCATGTGGGCCCTTCTGTTCAACCACTGGGCCGCGTCGCTCTGTATTATGCGTTCGTGCCACGCCGCAGGAATTTTCGATGGCTGGCAAATCAATGTGGGCAAGCTGTGCAATGGCGAAAGCCGGTGCTCCAGATGACTCTTCTCGCCCGTATCAGCTCAAATACCTTGGTTACGCAGATGACCCGGGGGATTGGGGTCTCGCGGCACCGACGCCCTGAACTCACGTTATGGCAAGTCCCGTCGCGTAGTCGAAGAGATGAATCTTGCTGACGTCAGCGCGCAGGTGGATGATCTCGCCTGGATTGGCGTTGATACGCTCCCGGAAAACACCGACGGCGGGAGTTCCCGCGATCGTCAGGTGCACCTGAGTTTCGGATCCCATCGGCTCGGTCACATCGACCCTGGCCGCCACTCCGTCGTGCGGCGAGGCAACCGACAAATGCTCTGGGCGGAACCCGTAGTTGACCATTCTGCCCTTCGCCACCGCGCTATGAGGACTCAGTGGGAAATGCGTTCCGTCACTGGCCCGGACAGCCAGCGCGCCGTAGTGCTCCACAACTTCACCAGGGATCAGGTTCATCGATGGGGAGCCGATGAACGTGGCGACGAAAACGTTAGCGGGGTAATCGTAGAGACCAAGAGGCGTGCCGATCTGCTCGACCCGACCGCCGTTCATCACGACAATCTGGTCGGCCATGGTCATGGCTTCTATCTGGTCGTGGGTTACGTAGACCGTCGTGGTTTTCAGTCTTTGGTGGAGGGCCTTGATCTCCGCCCGCATGGCCACGCGCAATTTTGCATCCAGGTTGGAGAGCGGCTCGTCAAAAAGAAAGACCTGGGGGTCTCGTACGATCGACCGGCCCATAGCCACACGCTGTCGCTGTCCACCGGAGAGCTGCCGCGGATAGCGGTCGAGCAGCGGTTTCAGCGACAAGATTTCCGCGGCGCGGGCAACGCGCGCCGCTTTTTCTGCCTTGGGCGCCTTTGCCAAGGTCATCGAAAACGCCATGTTTTCAGCCACTGTCATGTGCGGGTATAGCGCATAGTTCTGGAACACCATGGAGATATCGCGCGCCTTGGGCGGCAGATCGTTGACCACCCGATCACCGATGCTGATGGTGCCCCCAGAGATATCCTCGAGCCCGGCAATCATACGGAGCAGTGTGGATTTTCCGCACCCAGACGGGCCGACAAGGACGACGAAAGCGCCATTGTCGATGTCGATGGTCACGCCGTGTATAACGGGATGGCCGGCATAATTCTTCTCAACCGCAGCAATTGAAACCGAGGCCATTAAAATTCTCCTTGCAGGCTGGGTGTGCTGGCAGTGACGTGCACGGCGTCGGTGGACAGGGCCCCTTCGAAAACGAGCAATCCAAGCGCTCCGTCCGCGAAAGTATCGTCATCGGCTTCGATGATGATGTCCCCGGCCACGGCCCTGATGCGGTGACCCCGTGCATCGACCATCATGGCGACCGGAGTTTCCAGTTCCACCGGGAATGGGGCTTCTGCCAGCACGGTCAAGGTATCATCCTGGCGTCTCACCAACTGGAACTTGCCTTCGCGGGTGATGCGTGCGGCGTAGTATCGCCGCAGACCCTGGGCGCGGATCGCCACCCCACCATATTCGCCCAGATGCAGCGTCACCGCGCAGCCCACGCGGTAGTCGGTCCATTGCCGGGTTCCATGAAGGATAATGCCTTCCCCGGTCTCCTGGGAGATCCGGAAGTCGGGCGGGAACCGCTTGGAAAACAGGCTGGCGCCGTTGACCCATGCCATGCGCCAAAAATCGCAGCCTTCGCCGGGCGCAAGATTCCGAAAGGAATCGCCCTGCCCCCCTGGGCGATGCAATACCAACGCTGGCGCGCCGTCCCATGCCATGGAATCGAGGAGCACGGCACCATGAGCCACGCTGTCGGCGGCAACGATCGCAATGCCGATTTCGGCAATCGGCTGGCCATCGAGTTGCGGCAGAACCCAGACGAGTGTCGTTGTTTCGCCCGATGCCAGCAGCGTCGGCGGGCCGTCAAGATCGGCCAGCTGATCGGCGCTGTCATAGGCCCGAAGCCGCAGGCACACAGACACCGGGCCGATATTGCTTTCGGGAGCGGAAACCGTGGCGCGCAGGGCCTGACCTGGATAGACCAGCGGTGTCGCCATCAAGTCGTAGGTCCGCATTTTCAGCATTTCCGGCGGCGAGAATGTCGGGGTGGTCACTGCCGCGACCTGCCCCCTTCCCAAGGCCCGGTAACCGATCCTGAGCGCCCGGCCATTGCTGGTTTCGACATTGTCGGTCGTTGGCAGGTTAAGGCCAAAGCCCTGTTGCGGTCTAAAGCCCTGCTGGCTGCCGGGCAGCGCGAAGTGGAACTGGGCGCCATCCTTGGGTGCCTGCAGTTTGGGCTGTCCGTTCAACTGCCGGCCAAGATTGGCGATATAGTATGCCATGCGGACGGCGTCATTGATGGAATTGCCACCATCGGCCGAGGAGATCAGGAGACGGTCGGCAATGGGGCCCCGCCAATCGGGACCCGCATCGAGCCCGTCCAGTCCCAGCATGATGCCCATCAAACAGCCCACATTGCCGGCATTGCAATCGGTATCCCAGCCAGAGGTGTTGACGATCATCTGGGCGCGCTGGAAATCATGGGGCGCGTAGAGCATCGTCATGATCATCAGTGCGTGGTTCGGCACGACATGGCAGTTGCCGGGATATTTGGCATAGCCGTAAATGTCTTCGATCAGTTGGCGCGTCACCAGCCAGTCAGGGTTGTGGCGATGCCATTGCCTGATGTCGGCGATGACCGCAGCGATATGACAATCGGCCGGGATAACGGAGAGACCGACATCGAGCAGGTGGTCGATGTCTTTCGACAGGAAAGCCTCGGCCTCCATGGCTGCCCACAATTGGGCAGCATAAACCGACTCGCCATCATGGCTGACGCTGCCGGCCCGCCCGGCAAGTCGCGCTGCCAGTTCAGGCTGCCCTGGGGCGACTAGCGCCCAACCGTCGATGAAAATCTGGGCGCCGATCTGTTCGGCAACCGTGGTGCCGTTCGTCTGGATCGACCCGCTGGCCGGCGCCGGAATACCCTTCTTGAGATTGAGCCAGGCGGTATGCTCGGTGGAGTTGCCGTTGCCACCCCACCACAGGATCGAGCGATCCTCCACAATATAGTTCAGCCACGCTTTGCCGATGTCTTCCGCGCTGAGGTCTGGCGAAATGCCGTAGTCGTCGAGAGCGCGAATGAAGGTAAACGTGCCCGCCACGTCGTCATCGGTGACCACCAGCGGATCACCGAGCCGCTCGTGGACGTAATACTCGATCGGTCCGAGCTCCTTCATGATGCGTTGATGGGTCCATTGCTCAAACGGGCGGCCCAGGTAGACGCCGATCAGCTTGCCGAGGACGCCGGCATAAACGCGTTCGAGGTAGTCAGCAGGAATGGTCAAGGCAATGCTCCGATTGGTTTGTGGTGTCAGCCCTTGACCGACCCGCCGGCCATGCCTTCGATGAAGCGGCGCTGCAGGAAGACGAAGAAGATGACGACAGGCAGGACGATAATCAGCGCGGCAGCCATGATCTCGCCCCAGTCCGAACTGTATTGCCCGCTCAACAGGAAAAAAGAGACGACGGCCGTGAGCTTGTCCTGCTGCTGCAGGAAGGTCGTGGCGATCAGGAACTCGTTCCAGGAGTAGAGGCCGATGATCAGCGCGACTGTCAGGATGCCCGGGGAGACGATGGGGAGCATCACCTTGGTGAAAACTTGCCAATGGGTAGCACCGTCGATCAGCGCTGCCTCTTCCAGTTCCTTGGGTACCGCTAGGAAATAGGTGCGCAGCAGCATGATGGCGAACGGGCTATAGATCGCGGTGTATACGACTGCCACGGCAAAGACGTTGTTGATCAGGCCCAGTTTGGCGAAGGCGAAATACAGCGGGAATAGGAAAAGTTGAATCGGCGCGGTGGTGGTGGCTAGCAGGTAACCGGTGACCAGCCGCCACGACTTTATCTTCTTGCGAGCGAGCACATAGGCCGACGCTGACGCGGTTGTGCAGACTAGAACGATGGTCAGGGCGGTGAGGACAACCGAGTTGACCATCGATTGGCTGAACCGGGCGTCTGTCCAGGCCCTGGCGAAATTGTCCCAGCGGATGGCCTTAGGAAGCGCCAACGGATTCTGGATAATCTCTGGCGCCGACTTGAGAGCATTCAAGACCAGCAGAGCTATCGGAAACAATGCCGTAAAGGCGCCGATGGCCAAGATGACATAGGTGATGGTAAGCGTCGTGCGGCTCTCGACCAGTCTCATTGCTCGCCCTCGCTCGATTGGACCCGGATGTAGAAGTATGTGGCGACGAGACCGAAGATGCTGATCACCAGCGCGGTCGCGGCCGCCTGCCCGACGTTCAGGTCATAGAAGGCTTTTCGGTACGCCATCGTTGACAGCACCTCACTCGAGAATGCCGGGCCGCCCTGGGTCAGGATGTAGACGAAGTCGAAAACCAGGAATGACCAGATGACCGTCATAATCATCATCAGGGTTATCGTGGGTCGGATGCCGGGCAGCAGCACGTAGCGCATCATTTGCCAGAACGTTGCCCCTTCAATCCGCGCTGCTTCGATTTGCTCCTGCGGCACTTGGCGCAGGGCGGCGAAGAAGATGACGCACAGGAAGCCCCACCAATGCCACAGATCGACCGTCGCCACGCCAAACAGCGACATCGACGGCTGGGACAGCGGGTTGGTTACTGGCAGCCCGGTCTTTTGCAGCAAACCAAACAGGCCCGTCACGGGGCTGTAGATCATACCCTGCCAGATACGAGCCGTGATGACCGTGGCGATAATGACAGGGAGGAAGTAGACGACCTGGAAAAACGTGCGTCCCCTGGGGACGATCAGCAGCATGGTTGCTGCCAGCAGCCCCATGGCGATCGGAATTACCAGAAAAATTGCGGTCCAAATGATGTTGTTCGTCAACGCCGACCAGAACACGCTGTCAGCGGCAAGGGCCTGAAAATTACCCAAGCCGATGAAGACAGGCTTACCAATGCCGTCCCAGCGGAAGAACGCCAAGGCTACCGTCAACAATGCGGGTACAAGAATGATGGCGAAATTGATCGCCAACGTGGGGACGAGATAGAGCCGGTGCATGAAGGTCTCCGATGATGGGGTGACGACCTAGGCCATCACCCCGGCGTGGTCGGGAGGATTACTGGCGCGCAGGAACGGCGGGAACCTTGCCGGCGTCGAACTCTTCCTTGAACGTCGACTGCAGGGTTTCCAGGAACTGGGCGGTCGTGATCTTTTTGAGCCAAACTTCCTCGATGCCGCTCACCAAGTAGGTATCGGTGGCCGGCGGCATGAAAGTCCAAGTGGTATAGCCGTATTGGTTGGCGTCTACCGCAGTGGCCAGGCTCTTCATCGCTTCACCGTATAGCGGGGTGACGCTGTCACCGATCTTGACCTGGCTCAAATCCGCAAGGGGCGTGTTCCACTCCCCTTGCCAAACAGTATTCATTTTCCCGTAGAAATCGGGACTGAAAACATAGTCGATGACCGCAGCGGCGCCATCAGGCTGCTTGGAGGTTGCGGCAATGGAGAAAGTCGAGCCGATGCCGAGCGCATAAATGGGATAGGGCACGCCCTCGCCGCTCGGGAAGCCAACGAAAGCGGGGTCGGCATTGTTCTGCGGAAAGTAGGTCGGGACGTTCGAGAAGTTCCAGGTCCCGGTTGGCGCCATGCCAGCCTGATGCGTCGCCACCTGGGCAAATGCCTGTTCGCCGGTCAGCGAGAAGTAGTTCGGGCCGAAATAACCCTTCTGCCACCAACTATCCAGCGTATCGATGGCCTTCACGAACGGTTCGGAAGTCCACGGGATTTCGCCCTTGAGGGCCTTGTAGACGTTGTCCGGACCAGCAATGGAATTGAGGATGATCGAGACGTAGTGCTCGTTGGTCGGACGCCAGTCGGCGTTGCCGGCAGCAAAGGGAACGATGCCCTTGGCGAGCATGGCATCAGCCAAGGTTTCCAGCTCGGGTATCGTTTTCGGGGCGGCCCAGCCGTTCTCGGCAAAGAATTTCTTGTCGTAGAAGAGGCCAAGCGTTTCATAGGTCTTTGGCAAGGCATAGAGCTTGCCGTTATATTTCCCCAGCTCCAAGAACACCGGCAGAATGCGGTCATTCCAGCCCAGTTTGGCGGCGTAGTCATCCAGGGGCAGAAGCTGACCGGCCTGGGCCATCGACGCCACATAGCTGGGGCCGGGGGTGTAGACGACATCAGGGCCGCTGCCCGAAAGCATCGCGATGCGTAGCTGCTTGTCGAGTTCGGCCCCGCGGAAATCGATGGACAACTTGTATTGCGGATTTGCCTCGTTGAACGGATCGACCAGAATTGTTTTCAGGTTTTCTTGATTGGCGGGCGAAGCGGTCTCATACCACCAGTTGACCGGAGCGGCCTCCTGCCCCATGGCAGTCGAGCCGAGCAAAAGCAAAGCCAGACCGGCTGCGGTCCATCCAAGAGTTGTATGTTTCGTCATAAAGGTCTCCTCCCTAGTCGAGCTTCGCCCACCTGACTGTCAGGCAGATCCCCGCTCGATGATTCTGAATGGCATCTCGTGCGCCGTGCCCGTTGTCGGACCTTTTCCGTGCAGTCGCTCCATCAGGATTTCTGCCGCCTTGACGCCCATCTCGTATTGAAACTGCGCCACGGTCGTCAGGCCCGGCCAAACCAGGCGGGCCGCTGAAATATCGTCGAAACCAGCAACGGCGATGTCCTCGGGTATGGACAGGCCACGCTCGCGGATGGCTTGCATGGCGCCGATCGCCATAAGGTCGTTGGCGGCAAAAATCGCGGTTGATCGCGTGGGATTGTCCAGGACCGCCATAGCGGCCCTGCCTCCGCCAGTTTCGTTGAAATCTTCGTCGATGGTCACGAAGGGGACTGCCCCGGCCTCTTCCATCGCGGCCTTGTAGCCCTGGACGCGCACGCCTTGCGGGCCGCCATGGCCAGCGATCATTGCGATGTTGCGATGCCCCTTTGCCAACAGGAGCTGGGTCATTTCGTAGGCACCGCGCCGGCTATCGACGAAGATATTGTCGATGGCGATATCGCCGCCTTCCTTGCGGGCGTTCTCGAGGCGCACCACCGGTATGCCTTCGCCGATCAGCGGGGCAAAGTCGGGCGCCCTTAACGTCCAGAATACGCCGACCACTCCATCAACCCGGCCCTGTCGCGACCAGTCCAAAAAGTGCCGCTCACGCTCGGCAAGCCCATCCGTATTGACTGCGATAACGTCGTATCGCAGCGCTTCCGCGACGGACTGAATGCCTCGCATCAACGATGGGTAAAACGGGTTCGAGATATCGGGAACGATGCAGGCGATCGTCATAGTCCGGTTGGTCTTGAGCGCCTGAGCAAATCTGTTGGGCACATAATCGAGTTCACGAATGGCATCGTTGATTTTAGCCAGCGTTTCGGGAGGCGTCTCACCTGCGGCGCCGCTCAGGACCATCGACACCGTCGCTTGGGACAGCCCGGCGACACGCGCTACGTCCTTTTGAGTTGCCCGGCGCGCCATTTCGATTCCTCTGATACGTATCAGTGATACGTATCAACCGCAAAGCGCCGGTCCGGTCAAGGGAAATCGCTCTGGCGTGTTCGTGTTTGGGCGGTCGCGGAATCCGGGGTGATCGCGAAACAAGGCGCCTAACTTTGGACGTCGGATATCGCTTACGTTGACGTGGATAAGCCCAAATGGCTCAGCCGGCGAAACGCGCGCCCATGCCGCCGTCCACGCGCCAATTGGCGCCGGTTACGAAGGAAGCTTCGTCGGACAGCAGGAACACCGCGCAATTGGCGATTTCCGATGGCTTGGCGATGCGGCCCATCGGATGCACGTCGAGGACCTTCTGGCGGGTGTCCGCAGGCTGTCCGGAGAAATATTCGGCGACGAGGAAAGTCTCGGTCCAGCCTGGCGAGAGGGCATTGACGCGGATCTGGTGGGCGCCGACTTCGAGCGCCAGCGAACGGGTCAGGCCGACGAGGCCTGATTTCGCAGCGGCATAGGGGAAGTAGCCGATGAAGGTGTGATCGGCATGAACCGAGGCAATGTTGACGATCGAGCCCGACTTTGCCGCGATCATCGCCGGCAGAACTTCGCGAGCACAGAGCCATGCCGACTTGAGATCGACCGCGAAGACCGCGTCCCACTCTTCCTCAGTCATAGTCACCGGATCGGCGTTGGAATTGCGGCCGGCATTGTTGACGAGGCCTGTCACCGGACCAAAGCGCTTCACTGCTTCGACGTGAAATGCTTTGATATCGGCGGCAAGCCGAATGTCGCCACGAGCAAAATACACCCTGTCCTTCGCCTCAAGCCCGGCGACAAAAGCGCGGCCGGTTCCCTCCTCGACATCGATGATGGACACCGAGGCGCCTTCGGCCAGTGCCTTCTCGACGATGGCCGCGCCGATGCCCCGGCTGCCGCCAGTGACCATGATGTGCTGGTTGGGTAGGCGCAGGACCATCAGGCGTCGACCACTGGCGAGACCGCGACATTGTCGGCGAACAGCTTGTCGACTTCGGCCACACTGAAACCGGCTTCGAGCAGCACTTCACGGCTGTGCTCGCCGTAGCGGGGCGAGCCGCGCAGCGACGGAGTGGGGTCTTCGGAAAAGCGGATGGCCGGCGCCACAGTGCGATATTCACCGCCCTTGGAATGGGTCATCGTGGTCAGGTAGCGCTGCGTTTGCGGATGCGCGAGGAAGGTCGCATAATCGTTGACCGGACCGCACCACAGCCCGTTCTGCGTCAGCAATTCGTCCCAATGCGCAGCGGTATTCTCGCGCAGGCGGGTCGCCACCGCGTTGTAGATGTCATCGCGCCACGCCATCAGCTGGTCGCTATCGGTCTGTCGTGGCCGCGAGGCCTTGAGCTGTTTCAGCACCGGCACCTCGATGACATCGCTCAGCACGTTGAGATCGACCTGTGCCAGCGCCAGATGTGCATCCTTGCACTGATAGATGCCGTAAGGCGGCTCCATATAAATCGAGGCCTGCGGGCTGGCCGAACGGCGGGGCGGGCCTTCGCTGGACATGAAAGAGGTCAGCTCCTGCACCTGCATTTCCATGATCGCCGACACCATGGTGACCCTGATCTCCTGGCCTCGCCCGCTCGTCGCGCGGGCCACCAATGCCGCGAGCACGCCCTCAGTCAGGTGATGAGACGCGGAAACGTCGACCATGTAAAGCGGCGACGGATGCGGCAGTTCGGTGGAGCGGCCGGCGTTCATGGTTAGCCCGGCAAAGCTCTGCAGCAGCAGATCCTGGCCAGGCCGATCCTTGAGCGGGCCGTCTTCGCCATAGCCGCTGATCGAGCCATAGACCAAGCGCGGATTGATGGCGCTGAGCGTGGCGTAATCGATGCCAAGCTTGCTGGCGACGCGCGGGCGGAAGTTTTGCACCAGCACGTCGGCGTCCTTGACCATGCGATAGAGGACTTCGCGGCCGGCATCGGATTTGAGATCGAGGATCAGCGAGCGCTTGTTGCGGTTGAGCGTGACGAAGGTGGTGGCGTCGCCAAACTTGGTGATCCCCGCCATGGTCGAGTAGCGCGAAAAGTCGCCGCCGCCGGGCGCTTCGATCTTGACGATATCGGCGCCCATCTCGCCCATGCGCTGGGTGCACATCGGACCGGCCAGGGCAATGGTGAGATCGAGGACGCGGAGGCCCGCGAGGGGACCGGATTTGGACATGGCTTGGCCGTTCATGTTGGACTGGATCTGGTTCATTCAGCGCCCCCGGAACACGGGTTCGCGCTTTTCGCCGAAGGCCTTGATGCCTTCGGCGGCGTCTTCGGTGGACATGCAAAACGTGTAGCCATCATTCTCCCACGCGAGGCCCTGGGCGATCGAGGTACCCTGGCTCTGCTTGATAATGTTCTTGGCCGACTGCACGGCGATCGGCGGGTTCCTGGCTAGCCGCGCCGCGATGGACATGACGCGCGGGAACAGCTCGTCGACGCCGACCAGATCCTGCACGAAGCCGACGCGATGCGCCTCGGCGGCGGGGAAAACGTCGCCGGTCAGGATCCAGCGCGCAGCGTTGCCGTAGCCGATCAGCCGCGGCAGAATCGAGGTATTGCCGGAGCCGGCGTGCCAGCCACGCTGCACTTCGGGGGCGCCGAAACGCGAACGATCGGTCGCGACACGGATATCGCAGCTCATCGCCACTTCCAGCCCGCCGCCCAGGCAATAGCCATCGATGGCCGCGATGGAGGGTTTGCGCAGCTTGAGGAGCGGCGCGATGTAGTCGCGGTCATATTCCGCGCGGTTGCGCTGTTCCCATGGCTCGCCCAGGTCATCAAGCGCGTTGACGTCGCTGCCGGCGGAAAAGGCCCGGTCGCCAGCGCCCGAGATCACCAACACCTTAATATCGTCGCGAAAATCGACATCACGACAGATGCGGACGAACTCACTGCCCATCGCGGCGGTGATGGCGTTCAGCTTAGCCGGGCGGTTCATCACCATGTGGGCGATGCCGTTTTCGACGGTGTAGAGAATGTGGGCTTCGTCGGTCATCTGGTCGTATCCGTACTGGTGGAAGTGTCGGGCGCGCGCAGAGTCAGCGTCACGCTCCAGGTTTTGCTTGCGCCGGCTGCCAAGAGGACCGCCGTGCCCTGCTCCAGCGCCTGGCCGAGGTGGTCGGCGGGTGCGGTTGTCGGCTCCAGCGCGATGCAATGCCCGTTGCCGGGCTCCGGCCAACCGCCATAATTGAGCCAGAGCCCGAGATGGGCGATCTCGCGATTGTCCCAGCCGATATCGAGCCAACCATTGCGGCCGCCAACAGAGGCCGTGGCCGCCGGCACCTGGCTGGCATAGAGCTTGGCGGCGACATGGCTGGCCGCAGACTGGACAGCATCCAGCGGCACGTCGAGCGGCGCGCCCGGACCGGGCCAGGCAAGCTCGGGCGACACCAAGGTCTCGCCATTCCGTGACAGATAGCTGGCACTGACCTTGTCGACGCCGGCCATGGCAATACGATCCTGCGGCGTCACTGCCAGCAGTCCGTGCAATGCCCACATGAAGGGCAATGCGTCATCGCTCAAATTCTCGATGCAATACCGCGCAGTCAGCGTTTCGCCGGCCAGCGATAGCTCACGGCTGAAACGGAAGTCGGCATCGCCATAGCTGCAGGCGAGCCGGTCGGATGCGTGCGCGTCGACACTCCAGCGCCGACCCCACAGATCGCCATGGTCGCGCAAGGTCCGGCCCCATGCGGTGCCGCTGGCGTCCCATGGCGAGACCGTGGGAAAGCACTCGTCCCAGCCCACCGCTTCGTCGGCCAGATAGACGGCACCCTCGCCAAAATTGGCGGTTTGCGGGCCTTTGGCCATCCAGTCGCGGCCGGAGCGCCGGTCGAGCAGGCTCAGCACCCGGGCGCCGAAAGCCGGATCGATCACGACGCGCACAACCGCGTTTTCTATTGCGAGGGGAGCCATCGCGCCCTCAGCCGGCTGCTGCGGCGCGGGCCTGGGCCCGCTCGGCCCGCGCCATGCGCCACTGCCCGATTGCCACGGCCACCACCAGCAGGAAGCCCTTGGCCACAAGCTGGTAGAAGGTGGGGATATTGAGCAGGTTCATGCCGTTGCTCAGCGTCGCCAGCAGCACCACCGCGAGCATGGTGCCAACGATGGTGCCCTTGCCGCCGGCAAGGATGGCGCCGCCGAGAAACACCGCGGTAATGGCTTCGAGTTCAAGGCCCTGGGTGCCCGAAGAGGGTTGCCCGGAGCTAGTCCGCGCCGTCACCAGCACGCCGGTCAGCCCGGCCAGTGCACCGGAGATGGTGAAGATATAGAACTTCATCCGCGTCAGGTTGATGCCGGCGAGGCGCGCGGCGATGGGATTGCCACCCATCGAATAGATCGAGCGGCCGAACACGGTCGAGCTCATGACGAAATGTCCGATCACCGCGATGACGATCAGCAGCAGCATCGCGACGGGAATACCCGGGAAGCCGCCGCTTTCAAACACACGACCCGAGCCAAGGAAGGCGAAATTCTGGTCGAGCACGCCGATCGGGCGGCCTTCGGGGGCCACGAGAAAGGCCAGGCCTCGGTAGGCGGACAAGGTTGCCAAAGTCGCCACCACGGCATTGACCCGCAGGTATGAGATGATCGCCGCATTAACCACGCCAAGCAGCGCCCCGGCCAAGATGCCCATGAAGATGCCGCCCCAGACGGTACCCACATAGGTGACGAAGATCGCCGACACCACCGAGGCGACGCCGGCAATCGAGCCGACGGAAATATCCAGCGCTCCCGAGACGATGACCATGGTCATGCCGACACTGAGCAGGCCGACCACGGCTAGGTTCATGCCGATATTCATCAGGTTGCGCGGTGCAAAGAAGAACGGCGTCTGGCTGGCAATCAGCGCCACCAGAATGATCAGCGCGATGATCAGCGACAAGTTCTCTGCGCCAACGAAACGGGTGGCGGCCTTGAGCGGATTATCGGTGCTGCGTTCGGTATTGGTCTGGGTCATATGGGTCATGGACGCCCTCTTGATGGGATGGTCGCTACGCGGCTTGCTGGCCGAGGGCGACATTGAGGATGCGCTCTTCCGAGGCCTCGCTCTTTTCGATTGGGGCTGACAGCAGGCCGCCCTGCATCACGACGATGCGATCGGCCAGCGCCAGCAATTCAGGCATTTCCGAGGAGATCAGCATGATGGCGATACCGCTTTTGGCGAGGTTGTCGATCAGCCGGTAAATTTCGGCCTTGGCGCCGACGTCGACAGCGCGCGTCGGCTCGTCGAGGATCAGCACCTTGGGCTTGGCCGCCAGCCAGCGCGCCAGCACAACCTTCTGCTGATTGCCGCCCGACAGCTTGCCGACTTCCTGTTCCAGCGACGGCGTCTTGATTTCGAGGCTGGCGATCAATGGGGCCACCGTATCGACCATCATCTTGGAGCGTAGCACGCCCCAGCGGCTCAGCCTGGAAAACACCGCCATCGAGGCGTTCTCGATCACCGAGCGCACGAGGATCAGGCCCTCGCCCTTGCGGTCTTCGGGGGCGAAGCCGATGCTGGCGCGAATGGCATCCGAGGGGGATTTGATCCGGGTGAGTTCGCCCATGATCCGCACATCGCCGCTGCGCTTGTGCAGGTCGCCGAAGATGACCTTGGCAAGCTCCGTGCGGCCGGCACCGACCAGCCCGGCGAAGCCGAGGATTTCACCCGCGTGAATCTTGAAGCTGATGTCGCGGTGATAGCGGCTGGTGAGGTTGGTGACTTCCAGCACCACTTCGGACCGCGTCGTCTCGCTGCGGCTGAAGCCGTAGGACAGGTCGCGGCCCACCATCATGCGGATGATTTCGTCCGGCGTAACCGAGGCAGTTTCCTTGATGCCAACCAGCCGTCCGTCGCGCAGCACCACGATACGGTCGGAAATCTCCATCACTTCATGCAGACGATGGGTGACGTAGATGACCCCGAGCCCGCGCTGGCGCAGTGCGCGGATCAGCGTGAACAATCGCTCGGTTTCGTCAGCGGTCAGCGACGACGTGGGTTCGTCGAAGGCGATGACCTTGACACCGGGTTTGAGCGCGCGGGCGATTTCGACCACGTGCTTTTGCGCCGGCGACAGGGTATCGCCCATGGCTTCCGGGTCGATCAGCCCGGCAAAGCCGCATTCTTGCAGCAGCGCCCTGGCGTCGCTGCGCAATTGGCTGAAGTCGATGATGCCGCGCTTCTGCGGCAGTTCGCCGACGAAGATGTTCTCAGCGGCACTGATGTGAGGAACAATCTCGGGTTCCTGGCGCACCAGACGAAAGCCGGCACGGCGCGCTTCGAGCGGGCCGACGTGACTGACCTCCTGGCCATCGAGCAGAACAGTGCCCTCGTCGAGACGATAGTCGCCAGAGAGGATTTTGAGCAGCGTCGACTTGCCAGCACCGTTTTCGCCGACAAAGGCCACGACTTCGCCGCGCTTCACGTCAAAGGCCAGATTGGCCAGTGCCCGCACATTGGGGAAGGCTTTGCCGACGCCGCGGATTTCAAGAATGGGTGTATCAGTCATGGTCATGGCCAGTTGCTGGACAAAGCAAGGGTGGGACGGACAGCAGGAAGTCCGTCCCGGCGAGGCTCAGGCCCTTACGGGCAGGGCATCACATCCTTGTAGTTTTCCGGCGTCACGATCGAGGTATCGGCGACCGTGTTGAGCGGCAGAGGCGTGCCGTTTTCCAGCGAAGCGATCAGGGCCTTGGCGGCGCCAGCGCCCACATCGGTGCCGCTAATATAGAGCGCGGCCTTGAAACCGCTCGGCTGGCCGGCGGCCCAGGGATGGCAGGCTTCATAGGCGCCGAGACCGACACCGATGATGTCATCCGGCGAGAAGCCGGCATTGTTGAGCGCATTGAGCGTACCAAGAGCGCCTTCGTCGTTGCAGGCGAACACGACCCACTTGTCGACGTCAGGGTGCGCGGTGATCACGGGGCCCGCCGCTTCCAGGGCGGAATTTGTGGTGCCATCATAGGTGATCGGGAAGATCTTGGCGGCATCGGCGCCGGCCTTGGTCACTTCATCGCGCGAGGCATTGGTGCGGTCGTTGCAAACCGACAGGGTCTGCACTTCGACAGACAGGATGCCGTAGCTGCCGCCATTGAGCCAGCCGGACTTCTTGAGCAGGTCGCCGGCAGCGACGCCGACCTTGGTGCCCATGTCCTTGCCGTCGAAGCCGACCAGTGGGATCGGGTTGCCGGCAGCGTCGGCGATATTGTCGTTGGTGGCGACGAGCAACAGGCCCGCATCAGCGGCGGCCTTGGCAATTGCCGGGCCGACGGCCTGATCGGGGACGGTGATGGCGATGCCCTTGGCTCCGGCAGCAATCGCATCGGTGATAGCGCTGATGGCCAGGTTGGCGTCGAGTTCAACGTTGATCACCGATGCCTTGTAGCCCAGCTCTTCGGCAGCCTTGGTGAAGCCGTTGCCCTGGTCGATGAAGTACTGCTGGGTGCCGCTCTTGTTGATGTTGACGATTAGCTTGTCCTGGGCGGCGGCACCACCGGCGAAAGCCGTGCCGATCAGGCTGGCGGCTACGATTGTGCAACCGAGCAGGCGCGTAAACTTGGTCATTTGGTCCTCCCTGACCGATAAGTATCCAGCCGGGCGATTATTCTCCACCTATGGGTGGGTCGCTTCCGGTTGACGAAGAATAGGATTATCTGTTTATCATACAAAGTCAACGCGCCATCGAAACATCGAGTTGCGTACGGAGGAAATATGCAGCGTCTTACGGGCAAAATTGCCATTGTCACCGGGGCCGGACAGGGCATTGGTGAAGCCATTGCACGTCGGTTTTCCACAGAAGGCGCTCGTGTTGTCATCGCCGAACTGGACTCTTCGCGCGGTGAAGCGATCGCGGAAAGTCTGCGATCTGCCGGCGCCGAAGCCATCGCCATCCCGACCAATGTCGCCAACGCCAACAGCGTCGATGAAATGATGGCGGAAACCGTTTCGCAGTTCGGCCCGCCCGATATTTTGGTCAACAATGCCGGGATCGCCGTATTCGGGGACCCATTGTCGATTACCGATGCCGACTGGCAGCGGTGCATGTCGGTCGATCTCGATGGCGCCTGGTTTTGCTGCCGCGCCGCGCTGCCGCATATGCTGGCCAAGGGTCATGGCGCCATCATCAATATCGCTTCCAATCACTCTTTCCAGATCATCCGCAACACCTTTCCCTACCCGATTGCCAAGCATGGTCTGCTCGGGCTGACGCGCTCGCTGGCACTCGAATATGCTGATCGCGGCGTCATCGTGAACGCCATTTCGCCGGGCTATATCGATACGCCGCTAAACCGAAAATTCTTTGACGAGGACCCCGATCCGCAGGCCCGCGCCAAGGTCGAGGCCAAGCAACCGGTCGGCCGGCTGGGCAAGCCGGAAGAGATCGCGGCGGTCGCCGCCATGCTGGCCTCGGACGAGGCGCGCTTCATCGTTGGCGCCAATATCGTGGTCGATGGCGGTGTCACCATCCGCATGTACGAATAGGGAGAAAACCCATGAGCATCGAAGTATCGACCGCCGTCGCCTGCCACAATGTCCTCGGCGAAGGCTCCTGGTGGGACGCCAAACGCGGCTTGCTGTGGTGGCTTGACGTACCCATGCCGTCGCTGCTGCAGTCGCTCGATCCGGCCACCGGGCAGGTCAAAAGCTGCCCAATGCCCGAAATGATCACCAGCATGCGTGCCAAGAAGGACGGCACCGGTTTGATCGTCGCCTGCCACAGCGGCATCAGCAGCTTCGATTTCGCCACGGAAACGCTGACCCATCTGCTCAATCCAGAGCCGCAATTGCCCTATAACCGTTCCAACGACGGCGGCACCGATGCGCGTGGGCGCTTCTGGTTTGGCACCATGCAGAACAATATCGCGCCCAATGGCGCCGGCATCGATCTGATCGGCGGTTCCGGCTCGCTCTACCGCCTCGATCCGGACATGACACTGACCGCGCTCGAAGGCGGCATCTGGGTGTCCAACACCGTATGCTGGAGCCCCGACAACCGCACCATGTACTTCTGCGATACAGCGTCGGAAACGATCTTCGCCTATGATTTCGACCTGGATGCCGGGGTCATCAGCAACAAGCGGGCATTCGCCAAATTCGATCGTGGCGTTCCCGATGGCTCTTGCGTCGATGCCGATGGTTGCGTGTGGAATGCGCGCTGGGATGGCGGCTGCGTCGTTCGGTTCAATCCGCGCGGCGAAGTCGATACCGTTATCGATCTGCCGGTGAACAAGGTGACCTCTTGCGCCTTTGCCGGGCCAAATCTGGACCAGCTTTACATCACCACCGCCCGCTATGGCATGAGCGACGCCGAATTCGCCGCGGCGCCGCATTCGGGCAACCTGTTTGTCTGCCGCCCCGGCGCAAAGGGCTTGATCGCGCCCGAGTTCGGGTAAGCGGCGGGGCGCAAAGCCCCGCCTTCTTTCCTACAAATCGACCTGCTGGCGGGCGAGAACGGCCGTCAGCACCGGGCCCTGCCCCCATGGCACGATGTAGTTGAGCGGCACGTTCCAGTAGTGTTCCTGCGTCAGCGCCGCATAGACCGCGGCGGATACGCCGGTCAGGTTGCCCTCGGCATCGAGATTGACGAACATGGCGTCATAGGCCCTATCGGCGGCCGGGCGGAAGGTTTCAGCTGGCAGAAAGCCGAGCTTGATACCGCGGTAGAAGGCGCAGGCCATGAAGGCGGCAGTCGAGGATTCCGGGCCCGACTGCGGCTCGTGCACCATGGCCCACCAATTGCCATCCGGCAGCTGCCACTTGCGCATGGCCTCGGCCAAATCCTGCGCATTGCGCACGACGGTGTCGTAGCCATTGCTGGATTTGTCGGCATGTTCGGCGACATCGATCAGCCCGAGCAGGCCCCAGCCCTGCCCGCGACCCCAGCCGCGGATATAGGAGCGCTGAGTCTTTTCCAGCCAGAAATGGTTGTACATGCCCAGTTCGGCATCGAACAACAACTCGCGATAGGCGAGGATTTCATCCACCGCCCGCTGCGACCATTCCGTGCCGCCGCCGATCTTGGCGAGATGGGCATAGAATGGCGGATCGAAATGCATGCAGTCGAGCCACGTCCCGGCGCCCGGATCCTCCATCAGCGCTCGCTGTTCGGCATCGAGTCCGCCCCCGCCATAAGGTTCGCGCAGCGCCCGCAGCGTATCCTCAAACGTGATCGCCACGCCGCGCACCCTGCGACGTGAATAAAGATGCTCGGCCAGCTCGATTACCGCCTTGCGCAACACCTCGTCGCCGGTGCGTTTGACGATCTCGCACATGACGTGGCCGGGCGCTGTATTGTCGTCGAGCTGGAACGGCCGCATGCGCGTCGACCAGGCGCGGAAAAACCCTTGGGAAAAATCCTGCCATGTGGAAATTCCAAGCAGGTCGCCGGCGGCGATCAGCCCCTCGAAGCCCACCGAGTCGCCATAAAACCAGCCCTTGAAGTCGTGCTGCTGCAGCCGCTCGGCCACCCGCTTGAACAGCTGGCGTTCGGCTTCCGTTGGTTGTGTCATTTGCGTCCTGTGTGGGGCGCTTACTCGGTAAGCGAAAAGCCCCGATTGGCGTCGATGATGGCGCTCTGGATGAGGAACCGCATAGCCTTTTCGGCCTTGTCGGCGTCGCCAGCGGCAAAGGCGTCATAGACGTCTTGGTGCAGCTGGTTGGTCTCCTCCATCCCGACCAGCGCCGTGGTCGATCCGCGCGCCTGCATCTGCACGTCGATCATCAGCGACAGGGCCGCCTCGATCACCGAAAAGAGCTGCTCGAGAATTTCCGACCCGACCGCTGCCAGGAAGGCGCGGTGAAATTCGAGATCGTGTTCGATGAAATGTAAGCGCTGTTGTTCGGGAGTGCTTCGCTCGTGCAGAACTTCGATCTTGGCCTGCCAGGCGCGATGGATACGCTCCTTGGCGGACGCGCTGCCATTGGCCGTCGCGGTCCACACCACTCCGGGCTCCAGAGTCAGGCGCACCTGCAGCAAATCCTTGAGCAGCACCTTGCGGTCCGCCGCCTGCATCCGCCACTGGATCAGGTCCGGATCGAGCAGGCGCCATTCGGCGCGCGGCAGGACCGTGGTCCCTGCCATCTGCCGGCTGCGTACCAAGCCCTTGGCGTTGAGAATGCGAATCGATTCGCGCACCACCGAACGGCCGACATTGAGCTCATCCATCAGCTCCGCCTCCGTCGGCAGCGCTTCACCCGATTTCCATTCGCCCGCAACGATGCGCCGGCCCAAGCCGCTGACTACAGAGCCGAGAATTCCCCGGACCTGCATCAGCCCACCGAGATGGGCTTCCTCACGATTTGCGACTGCGCTTCTTGCCATACCAATTCGATCCGTGTTTCGAAGTTCCCCGTCAAGAGCGCACTTGCCCCTTGTCCCTCCCCGATTGTCCTCGGTGTTTATGCATGTCAGATTATCATACAAAGTAACAGGATGACCCGCAAGGCAATCGTCCGCGCGAACGAGGCCAAAAGTGTCTGCTCCACACGGCATCTTCCCCATGCTCTATGCCTTCTTCGACGAGGCTAACGCCTTGGATCGACAGGCGTTTCGCCAGCAGGTCGAGGTCTGCATCGCTTCGGGCGCCCATGGCATCGCGCTGCTCGGCCTGATCACCGAGGTCAAGACGCTGACCCCGACCGAGCGCGAAACGCTGGTGCAATGGGCGGTAGAGGACATTGCCGGCCGGGTGCCACTGATGGCAACGATCGCGGGGGCGACGCTTGACGAAGTGGGGGCGCTGGCGGCTTCGGCAGAGGCGGCCGGTGCAAACTATCTCATCTTACAACCGCCGCTGGGCCAGAAGCCGGCCAGCGCCGACCTGCTCGAATTCTATTCGTCGGCCATGGGCAAGATCACCGCCGAAGTGGGCATCCAAAACGCACCGGAATATCTCGGCGTCGGGCTGAGCCCCGATGAGGTCAAAGCACTGCGCCGCCGCCATGCCAATTTCACCCTGATGAAGGGCGAAGGCCCGATGATCCAGGTTAAACCGTTCATCGATGCGTTGGGTTCGGACTTTGTGATTTTCAACGGTCGCGGCGGGCTGGAACTGCCCGACAACCTGCTGGCCGGTTGCGCCGGGATGATCCCAGCTCCCGACTGCGCCGATGTGCAAATCACCATCTATGAGGCGGTCAAAGCCGGCGATCTGGAAACCGCGCAGCGTCTGTATGGGCTGGCCCTGCCCTACATCGTCTATGCCATGCAATCGCTGGACGTGGCGATCCTCTATGGCAAGACCATGTTCGCCCGCCGGGCTGGCATCGCCAATGCAGGAGCCTGCCGCGCGCCGACTATCATGCGTGAACCGTTCTTCGAGGCGGCACTGGATCGCTGGTCAGCCGCGTTAGGCCCCTACGGCCGCTAGATCACCAGTCCGCCACGCTGCCATCATGGTGATACCACTGAATCGGCTTGACCTCTTCGAACGGGTGCTTTGCCGCCGCCTCGAAGTTGATATCGACGCCGATGCCCGGCGCCTGGCTGGGCTCGACATAACCGCCCACGATCGGCGTCACGCCAGAAATGATCTCGTCGCGCCACGGCACATCCGAGCGCATCACCTCCTGGATCAGGAAGTTGGGCGTGGCGAAACCGAGATGGATATTGACCATGGTGGCGATCGGCCCGAGCGGGTTATGCGGGGCCATCGATACGCCAAAGGTGTCGCACAGGGTCGCGATCCGCCGCGTCTCGGTAATGCCGCCAGCATGGCACACGTCGGGCTGCGCCACAGCGATGGCGCCCGCCTGCAACAGGTGCAGAAACTCGTGCCGATGCACCAGCCGCTCGCCCGCCGCGATTGGAATAGTGGTGGACGCCGCCACGCGCGCCGTACCCTGCCAATCCTCGGGCTGGCACGGCTCCTCGAGGAAAAACGGCCGGTATGGCTCAAGCACCTTGGCATATTCGATCGCCATGGCCGCCGTGGTGCGGCCGTGCAGGTCGACCATGATATCCATGTCGTCGCCCGCGCCCTCGCGCGCCATCAGCGCCTCGGCCTCCTTGAGCGCGGCGTTGCCATCAAGCGGCGCGGTCTTGCCGACGGCCAGGATCTTGACCGCGGAGAAGCCATCGGCCTTTGAGCGCGCGACCTTTTCGGCGAAAGAAGCCGACGCGGCGCTGTTATAGACGGCAGTGGAGTCGCCGCCACCCAGATGATCATACATCCGCAGCCGCTTGCGGCTCAGCCCGCCGATCAATTGCCATAGCGGAATGCCCAGGCTCTTGGCCTTCAGGTCATGCAGCGCCTGGTCGATGCCGGACAGAGCCGACATGGTCACGATGCCACCCTTGAAGAATGGGTGGCGGAACATGATCTGCCAGAGATGCTCGATATTGCGCGGGTCCTCGCCGATGATCAGCATGCCGATATCCTCGACCGCTCCAATCACCGCACGGGTCTGGAACTCCATCGTTGCCTCGCCCAGCCCATAAAGCCCGGCCTGATCGGTTTCGACGCGCACGAAAATCCAGTTGCGCAATCTGGCGTTGACGACAAAGGTCTTGATGGCGGTGATCTTCATGCGATGTTCCCGGAATTTCGCTTGAGCATAGCGGCCGACCAGTCGTTCGTCCGCCAGCACTTTTCGTTTATCGGCTCATACCGCGCGTTGATCTACAAAGATCGATCATATATGAATTTGCCTCCAATCACGCTGGCGAGTTTCTTCCATGACTGAGCGCAAAACCCGGATCGGCATTGTCGGCGTCGGCTGGTGGGCGGCGTCCAATCACCTGCCGATCCTTAAGGCGCGCAGCGATGTGGAACTGGTCGGCGTCTGCCGCCTCGGCCAGGCCGAATTGCACCAGGTGCAGGAGCAGTTCGGCATCGCCTACGGCACCGAGTCTTTCGATGAGCTGCTCGGCGCCGTGCCGATGGATGGCATCATCGTTGCCTCACCGCACCGCTTCCATGGACAGCAAACCCTCAAGGCTTTGGACCAAGGCCTGCACGTCCTCGTCGAAAAGCCGATGACCGTCGATGCCGCCGAGGCCCGCGCCATCGTTGCGCTCACGGCGGAGCGCAAGCGTCATGTCGTGGTGCCCTATGGCTGGAATTTCCGCCCGTATTTCGCCGAGGCGAGACGCTTGATCGCATCGGGCAGCATCGGCACCATCAAGCACGTCTCGGCCGTCATGGCGTCACCGATCGGCGAGCTGATGTCCGGTCACGCCATGCCCGGCACTGAGAACGAACTGTTCCGCCCCAATCCCGAAACCTGGGCCAATCCGCAGAATGGCGGCTATGGCTGGGGGCAGTTGGTGCATCTGCTCGGTGGGCTGTTCTACCTCGCCGATCTGGCGCCCGAGCGGGTGTTTGCCTTTACCGGCAAGTCCGATCTCGGGGCCGACCTGTTCAATGCCGTCTCGGTCCAGTTCGCCAGCGGCGCGACCGCTGCCCTATCCGGCGCAGCGACGGTACCCGATGGCAAGCCGTTCCAGGTCGATCTGCGGTTTTACGGCAGCGAGGGCATGCTGCTGCTCGACGTCGAGCGCGAGCGTTGTGTGGTGCAGCGCCTTGATGGTCACGACATCACCGTTCCAATCGAACCGGGCACCGGTGCCTATGCGTGCATCGAGCCGGTCAACCGCTTCGTCGACTTGTGCAGGGGCTTGCCGGTTGAGAATGCCGGTCCGGCGTTGGTCGGTGCCCGGGCGGTGGAGGTGGTCGAAGCCATGCTGCGCTCGGCAAAGTCGGGCAATGCCGAGCGCATCTGAAGGCTAGCGGTTGACCTTGTCGGCCAGCGCCATGATCGCATCGAGCCCCGCCTCGGTGGCGATCTCGCGCGCCAGCACACGGCGAACGACGATCCCGGCCTCCTTCTGGAAATTGGGATAACCCTGCAGGCGCGGCCTGATCCAGGCCGTGTCGATGGTCGAGCGGATCGCCGAAAAGAAGCCGTTGAAACGCGCATCGGTCACCGCATCGTCCCAAGCCGCGGCTATTGCCGGCTGCCCGTGATGGGCCGCAATGATCTCGCGTTGCGCGACATCCGACAACAGGAAAGCGATGAACCGCAGCGCCGCTGTCGGATCCTTGCAATGCCGCGACAGGCCAACGGCGGTGCCGCCGATTGCCGTCCCGGCCTGATGGGGTGCTGTGGTGCCGGGAAACGGCGCGAAGCTGAGGCGCTTGCGCATGTCCGCCTCGCCATAGGTGGCGTAGCCATAAACGCAGGGGGCGTAGACTACATCGTCGCGCGCCACCATTTGGTCGTGTAGGTCGATCGAGTTCCAGCCGATGGCCTCAGGTGGGCAAAATTCCAGCGCTGCTGTAACCAGTTCAAGCGCCTCGCCGAGACCCACGCGATCAATCCTAAACGGCTGTTTTGGATCGGTTGACCACGGCTTGCCGGCATTGGCCATCAGCGCCGCGATCGTTAGCACGGCGTGCGGCGTTTCGCAGGCCATGCCGAGGAACAACCCGTCCTTGCGCAGCATACGTCCGAGATTGAGCACGTCGTCCCACGATACCGGCAGCGGCCGATCCGCCATTAGGTCGCCGCGATAGAGCGCATGCTGCGTCGCCCCGTCGATCGGCGCGCCCCAGACCGCATCGGCATAGCGATAGCTGGTCAGCGAGGCCCCTGCAAAATGCCGGTCATCGGACGGGTTCAACCCGGCCAGATTCCGGTCCAGCGGCACGAAAGCGCCACTGGCGACCACATCGCCACTGAACGGATGATCGTAGATGATCAGGTCGAACTGCTCGGCGACTGCGGCCAGGCCCTGATGCTCGAAATCGCTGAGCGGGCGAACCGTCCACTCCACCGCGATATCGGTATTATCCTGGCAAAACCGCTCGACCAGCGGCTGCAACGGTCCCGTCGCCCGCCGATGCCCCCAGCTCAGCCCCTTGAGCGTGGTCATCAGGCGTCCTTGCGGCCGACGAACTCGTCGATGCCCTTGCGCTGGTTGCCGAGGGCGAATGCCAGTACCATCAGGTCGTTCTCATAGCGCGAGGCCCCGTCCAGCGTGCCGTTCAGTGCGGCGCGGATACCCTCCTTGACCGTCATGGTGGCGATCGTCGTATGGCCGGCAATCCGTGCCGCCATGTCCCGTGCGGCCGCCACTTCCTCGCCCTCGCCCACCATCTGCTCGATCACGCCCATGCGGTAGGCCTCGTCGCTGCCATAGGTATCGCCGGTCAGGCACATCATCATGGCCTTGCCGTAGCCGACCAGCCGCGTCAGCATCTGCGTCTGCCCGCCGCCGCCGAGCCAGCCATGCTTGACCTCAGGCGCGCCGATCTTGGTCGATGGCGCGGCGATGCGGATATCGCAGTTGATGGCGATTTCCAGCCCACCGCCGACCGCCCAGCCTTTCAGCGCCGCCACCGTCGGTTTCTTGATGCGGCGGAATTCGGTGGCGTAGCAGATGCGATTGCGGAACGCCCAGGCGTCCTTGAAGCTATCGAGCTGGGCGATATCGGTGCCAGCACAGAAAGCCCGCTCGCCCGCGCCACGCACCACCACCGCACGGATCTCGTCATCGTCATTGATCTGTCGCCGCGCGTCGCGGATCGCAGCAGCCATTTCCGGGCTGATCGCATTGTGCTTTTCCGGGCGATTGAGCACCAGTTCGGCAATGCCATCGCCATGGCGTTCGAGCAATATTTGGTCCGGCATGCTAACACTCCTTGAGCGGAACGCCTTCCGCATCATAAATAATCGATTATATATGATTATGAGCTGGGCGATGATTTCGCAAGCGGAGTCTGCCTACCCCTGCGGTTTCGTGACGAAGGAATGCCGAAATGGTCAAATCGATAGCGAGCAAAACCAAGCCGGAGTCGTTCATTCGCAGCCGCAGCCTAGTCGATCTGGCGCACGAGGAAATCCACAAGCGCATCACCAATGGCGAAATCCCCCAGGGCGAACGCCTGGTAATCGATGCCCTGGCGCAGGAATTCGGCACCAGCCTCATTCCGGTGCGGGAGGCGCTGGCGCGGCTGCATGCCGAACGGCTGGTGTCATTCGAGGCCAACAAGGGCTATCGCGTCGCCGCGCCGCCCGATGCACTGGAGCTGCGGCACCTGTTCAGCGCCCGGCTGATTCTCGAGGTCGGAGCGCTGGAGACCGCCCTACCCCTGATCAATCCGCAACTGATCGCCGAACTGCGCAAGATCAACGAGCAGATGGGCGCCGGCACCTACGGGACGACGTTCGAAGGCTATGTCGAGTTCGTTAAACTCAACGCGGTGTTCCACGAAAAGGTCGTCGGCCTGTCTGGCAATCCCTTCATCATCGATGCCTACCGCAAGCTAGCCTATCACCAGCGCATCATGCAGGCCCTGCATGGACGCGGCATTCCCGATATCGCCAAGCTCGTCGCCGAGCACGAGGCGATTATCGAGGCGCTACAAAACGGCTCACCTGACGGGGCCCGCAGCGCCATCCGCCAGCACATCCTCGATGGGGGACAGCGCCTCCTCGAACCCGCCTGACCCTGCGAGCTCCCGAAGCGCCCAGCGCACGGCAGATCTGCCACGGCGATATCCTCAGACAGGGGACCGCCGGGTATGTCTCAAGCCAAATTTGGCGTGAGATGTCGCTCCCACAGCGCGCACGGCCGCACCGATCCGCCGGTGGCGATGATGCGGCCGGCGTTCGTATCTGAAATCAATTTGCGGTCGATTCAAAACTGGGAGCCCCTAGTGTGCCGGCGCACCCGACACTTCAAACAAAGCCGCATCATGCGCACCGATCACCATTGCTGCTTTGTCTGCTGCTGCCCCACGCCATATCGTTGTTACGGTCATCCCCGCATCGAGTTCAACGCTGATATGGCGCGATTGGCCGCTGTGGTTGATGGCACAGATGATCCACCGTCCTGCCCCAACGTCATGACATGTAACGGCGATATTGGGATCGACAATCCGGACAGGACGACTTTGGCCGGCATTTTCGGCAACTGCGGCGTATATTTTCCAGTAGTCCGGCGATCCATCGCCAAAGGCGCGAGGCGTCGTGGTCAATTGCGATTCAAGCGGCGCAGCGACAACGAAAATGGTCCCGAGGCCATACTGGTTTTTCCAGTAAAGTGGCGAACCGTTGTCCCCCCGCGTGCCCAATATCTGAGCCGATTGCGCCTCGATGTGAAGCTCGTCACCTCCGGGCAGCACCATCACCGTGCCGTCGGACAAAGCCATAGAGACCCCACCCGCCGATTTCGCTCTGGTATGCAGCACGACGCCGGTCGCTTCATTGAAGCCCGACACAATGCCGTCGCCAAGCGAGACGTACAGCGTCGCCCCCGACTTTACGCGCTCCAGCAACTCGAGCCACTTGCGGCGCGGCACGCCATTGGCGCCCTGAAGCGAGGGTAACAGGTAGACTTTGGCCTCGGGAATGGTCTGCTCGATATGCCTGAAGGCGATCTCGAGCTTGGCCTGTTTGGCAAGCACATAACTGCTATAGGCCACGGCCCAATCGTCCTGGTTGTGGGTCAGCAGGCAGATTGCCTCGCTAGCAGGGCTGGGCAGCGTGTCGAAAGGCAGCTCATCGACGAACTTGCGGAACGCCGACATTTCCTCGAGTACCGGCTTGGCCGTCCCGTCGTTGCGCAGCAGGCCCAGTTCCAGTTCCACGCCGTTCCAGTCATAAGGCGCGGCGGACAATTCGGTCTGATCATGCCCGCACCACCACGCCATGGCGCGGCAATCGTTTGCCCAGAGCGAAAACATGTTGGCCCGCACAAAGCCGGTCGACACCAGATCGCCGCCCACCATGGGCCCCATCGTGCCAATCTCCTCGGCAATGCAAGGCTTGCCACTAATGTCGGCGTAAAACCGCGACTCTGCCGTCGCATGTAGGGTGACCCGCAAGGAGTTGACAGCGTCAAGGTTGGTATGACGGATCCAATACGGATAGGGGTGAGTTGTCATCAGGTCTGTCAGCTCGCCCTGATGCGTTATAAGCCATGGATTGCCGATGCCGTTGCGAGGCACCGAAAGCGAATGCATTCCCGACACGATGATGCGGGAAGGATCGGCCGCGCGGATGGCGTTGGCAATGGCGGCGGTCCAGAGATAGGCCGCCTCGGGCGTTGGGGCTACCCCCATGCAATTGCATTCATTCCCCAGGTCCCAGGCGGCAATGGCATTCTGGTCGCGCAGGGTATTGACGAACTCGCGGACAAACCTCACTTGCCAGGTGATGCTGATGGGGTCTGTGATCGGGTCGAGCGCTGCAAGCGCCGGCGGCACAAACAGCCGGCCGCTCATCCATCCGGTTATCAGCCCCACGACGAGCTTGAGCCCATGTCGTTCAGCGATGCGGCAGAATTCAGCAAAACGCTCCAGCATGACCAGCGACAGGCCCGCCTGACCGATGCGATCTTCGGGTAACGGCTCTTCCTCCAAGCGAATTTCGACGGGTACGCCGCCTTGGCCACGAAGCTGGGTGATCGGCTGAAAGTCTGGCCAGAGCGGGAATACCCGCAGCCAGGTCAGCCCTGCCTTTGCCAGTTTTTCCAGGTCCTGATCGACGATTTCAGGCTGCCAGTTGCGCCACATGAAGGTGCCGGCATGGGAGGCCCAATAATTGCAGCCGAGCGACAGGCGAGCGGACGGAAAAACGTCGTCAATGCTGGAAACAATCGGCGGCACATTCAGCTCCAACGGCAATAGAATTCGGATGGACACGGATCGGCCGCTCTATACGCCGCTTAGTTCCGCACCGGCACCCTAAAACACCCGCAAGCCGATCGACCGACGCCCGGCCGTCTGCCACCGGGGCAACCGGCAGTCAACAGAAACAGCAAGTTCACGCCGTTATGGCATTGCCTTCCGCGTTGAACAGGTGGATGCGGGCTGGATCGATATGGACGACGATGGTCGGACCCAAGGGGCGATTTGAGCTCAACAATAGGCCCTGAACTAATCAAAACCGATCTTCGGTTGCGGCAAAAACCTGCCGATCAGCATATCGGGCACTTCGGTCGTGGTAAGATCGATCACCGCATTGAGCAGGCCGGCGTCAGCAGTTTCTCCATCGACCGTCCACAACAGCGAGCACCCGCGGTGCCCTTGATTGGTTTTCGTGTGCGACAATCCAAGTGTCCAGGGTACCGACATTGAACGTCGGGATTACACGCACAAGTCGCGAATCCCGTTCGCCTACATGGGCCTGGCAGACAGCAAACCGAGTCCGGACCGAGCGGCAGCGATCTGCGCATGGCTGTCGGTGCGCAATGTATAGCGATCGAGCGCGAAGATGGGCCCTAATTTTTGGGCGATCGCCAAGTCTATCGCATCTCGATCAGGTCCAATGAGCCTGTGCGTTGCCAGGTCCTCTTTCTTCTCCGGCCTGCCATATTGCGTCAGGTAATGAGGCGAGGCGAAAAGGCCAACCGCAACAGTAATGCCATGACCAATCTCACTCGTCGATCCATTCCAAGGTTATTGGCCGCGTCGGCTCGAGTGCCGATCTTGCCACAGGCCAAGCTTTACCGGCACGGTCGCCGGTCGCGATCCCCGGAAACCAAACTGAGCTTGGCCGACCAGCGAGACAGCTCAAGCTGGCTTTCGATTTTCAATTTTTTCTCCGGAAGCTAGTGAGTTCCAGCTCAGCCGGCGATGGCAGTTGGCCCAAGACATGGCATCACATTCGTTAACCCGCGTTAATCTCTCTAGGGGTTCCCCCCCGGACATCTCCACAGAGTTCTGACCCCGGCCATGCACAATGCCGGGGAATTTTTGTTCCACACCCACCGTAATATTAAGCGGGTAAGCTAGCTGAGCGTTGCACCAAGGCCCGCCCCCAGCGTCGATTCCGACAGCCCGCAGCGGACATGCGAGATCGCTTTGCCCGGCACCCCCAGACAACCCATACGATCGTACCCACGATCCATGCCCGCCAAAGGCCGCGCTCTATTGGCAAAGCACGAGGCCTACGTTGATCCAAGGCCCCACATTGTTTTTGGCGCCGCCGCCCTCCGGAGAATCCAGCCATATTGGACGCGGTCCGCGAACGTGGCCTTGGCGTTGCCGTTCAGTGCGTAAGAGCCCTTTCCACTGACGAAAAACACGTCGCCTTCGCCGGGCGCCCAGCCGTTGCACCGGATTCCCATGCGCTCCACATCGAAGGGCAATCGCACGTTGCCTCGGACCTGGTCAGGGTCTTTCCGTTCAAATTGCCTACGCAGGCCAGAACCTTTTCGGCATCCGCTTGAGCCGCGACCGGCCAGCTCCCACAAGCATTGTCGCGGCAATGCCAGCCGCCATGAACCTACGCATGGTCGTCCCCCTCCTCCTCAGATTCCAGAACCCCGAGGCCCAGCACCGGCGCGAACCGTTCCAACACTTCAATCAGAATGGCCGCAGGCACCACGTCCGTGCTACGCTTCCCGCCCCGGTCGCGCCAGTCGAACGAACGGATTTGGTCCACTTGGATGACGCCGGTTGTTTCAGTGCCGGCGCCGGTAAGGGACACGGCGAATCCCGTGCCGCGAGCCGCATTTCCGACAGTTGTAATCGGGGCAAAATAGGCAAAGCCGGTCGCCTTGTTAAACCGGAAGTCGGACAGGCACAGGGCGGGGTGCTGCCCCTTTTGTTCCTTCCCGGCAGACGGCGACATGTTCATCCACCAGATTTCGCCCGGCGCAGGGATATCCGGCTTTACCAAATCTCCCGCCCGACCGGCGCGGCATCATACCAAGACCGTTCTTCTTCAGTCATTGGCGCTTCAGGATTCATCCCTGCGACCAATTCATCCAGGGTATATTTCGGGCGCCGGACCCGTTGCATCACCGTTGCCGTTACCGGCTCCATGACGACGCGCGAACCCTCAACGGCCAAGGACAATTCCGCACCTTCCGTCAGACCGAGCGCTTTGCGGACAGCAGCCGGCAAGGTCATCACCAGCGAACCGCCCGCCTTCTTGAGGACGGCGCTGGCCCTGATCTGGTTATTTTGGGCGCGGATCACGTTGTTGTAAACGTCCACCTTCTTTTTGGCGCCGACATCTGCCAAACCAACTCCGGGCAAGCGCATTGCGGGGGAAGACGACAGCACCGAGGCGGCTAAGGTCTTCACCGAGCGCCCCTTGGCGGGCGCGGGCGCGACTTCCATGTAGCGAACAGACTTGCCGGTCCGGGCAGCAGCAGCCTTACCGACACTCCCTCCCGGCCTACCGGGTTTCCTTACCGCCATCGTCAAACTCCTATGAATGTCGGACTATATCTAACATTCGGGAGCCGGGGCAACAAGGCCGTCCCCCCGTAGCCGTGTCGTGCGACCGTCACCGAACCGGAACGCTGCCCCCTGTAGGAGATTACGGGGGACATAAAGATTTCCAACGGCCTAGCCTGGAGCGCCGACGGGCGGACCATGTATCATTCGGACACACGAGGCCCCTGGATCGACGTATGGGATTTCGATCCCGCCACCGGGGGTCGCCAACAACAGGCGCCCGTTTGCCAAGCTAGACGACGCCACCGGCCGGCCCGCGGGGGCAGCGTGTGACATGGACGGCTATTATTGGTCCGCCGGTGCCGCTTGGCCGAGTGACGATAGTCGGGACTGGCCTCGTTGATCCTCGGTACCTATCAGTGTTGATTGTCGTCAGACATTGGCCCCGGAGGGCTGCAATAAGGTTTTCGAACGGGTCACCTCCACGACGCTCGTCCGCAGGTGGCTAGCCCAGCAACACACCATTGTGGCAGGAATTGCGCTTCGATACATCGCCGAGAGCGCGAGTGGTGTGGCCGCAATTATGCGGCCGCTCTGGGTCCTTCGGAAAGGAACACTCGAGCAATGCCGAAGACACCGGTTATTTAGACGTGGGTACGCCGAACCGCGGAGCTTGAAGGATTTGTAGATCGGTGCCGGTCTCACCGCTGAGCTGGCGAATAAGCAGTTGGCCCATCTGTTCGCCTGCCGCCGCCAGATCCTCGTAGATCGTTTCGACGCGCGGTTGGATATGGCTGAGCAATCGGGACGTCTGTTTGGCCACGATATCGAATTCTCGGCCCAGTACCATGCCGCGGTCATTGTGCCCGGCGATGGTCGCTAACGCCGAAACTTCACCGCCGCACACGAACCCATCGGGAGGATTGGGCTCGGCCGCGCGCGCGTTTACATAGTCGCGGATCATGCCCGCCGAACTATCCAGCGTCACCGCCTCGGGAATTTCATACTCGACCCCGGCTTCGCGCACGGCCGTCATGAAGCCGTGCAGCATGTGTTGGGCGAAGGTCAGCCGCTTGGGCGGTAGGATTATCGTTACCCGACTGCGCCCCTTGGAAATAAGGCGCCGCGTGGCCTCATATGCGAACGCGGAATTGTCGAAGTCGACATAGGCATGCTGGGTTGAAAAATCGGTCCGGCCGTGGCTGACGAAGGGAAAGCCGTTTTCCATCAGCAACCGCACGCGGGGATCGAACGGTTCGGTGCGCGAAAAGATTATGCCGTCGGCCAGCTTGTTGCGGATGATGAAATTGACCGGATCGATAGCGGGCTCGTCTTGAAAATTGGGCGTAGCAATCAGGTGATAAGGCGTGCCGCGCAGCGCCAGGGTCAGCCCGTGCAGCAGGGATGTCCCAAAGCCCAGGATTTCCTCATGCGGGTCCAGCAGCAGGCTGATGACATGGGTCCGGCCGGTCTTGAGGCGTTGCGCCGCACGGTCTGGCAGATAGCCGACTTCGCGCGCCACCCTCTGCACGTTTTCGCGGGTGTCCAGCGCTATCTGGGCATGGTTGCTAAGCGCTCGCGACACCGTCGTCACGGCCAGCCCCGTCAACCCCGCAATGGTGCGCAAAGTCGGCCTGCCGTGTTTTGGCGAGAGCACTGTTTGGCTGGCAGAACTCTGCGGTCTTTTCGCTTCCATGCTGGTTCAATATAGCAGTCCAAAAATTGTGGCAACGCTGCCCTTCTTGCCGGAAACGTTTTAAATTTCTTCACTCCGATATGATCGCCTCACTGCCGACCGTAGATTTAACGTTTGTACAACAACATGTTAGCCTATACTTTTCGCCGTCTGTCCGATGATGCCTTGACACACCACCGGCATGTAACGTTTTAAATAGTGGCGAAGCATGCAAGCGCCCGAGATAAGGACGCTGCGTCAAGCCGGCTTCGGCAGCAAATGTGGAGGGTCTTATGAAGAAGCTTGTTTCCGCCTTGGCAGTGATTGCCATTGGCGCATCGGCGCTTGCCGCGCCAACGTTCGCTCAGGACAAGAAGTTTACGATTGCCCTGGTTCCTGGTCTGACCACCGACGCGTTCTACATCACCATGGAAAAGGGCGCCCAGGCGGCGGCAGATGCCCTGGGGGTGAACTTAGTGTTTCAGGGTGCGCCCGATTTCAATCCGGTGACCCAGGTGCCAGTGCTCGACGCCGTGATCGCGCGCGCCCCCGATGCCATCCTAATTGCGCCGACCGATACGACCCAACTGGTCGAACCCCTGCGAAAAGCCCATGACGCAGGAATACCCGTTATCACCGTCGACACCTTCATCGGTACCGGCGTCTATCAGACCGGCGCCGGCGATGCCGATTTCCCGCTCTCCTATATCGCGTCGGACAACGTGCTGGGTGGCCAGATCGCCGCTCGCGCCCTGGCCACCGCAATCGGCGACAAGGGCAAGGTCTACGTCTCGAACGTCAAGCCGGGCATTTCGACCACCGACCAACGCGAGCAGGGCTTTAAGGAAGAACTGGCAAACCATCCTGGCATCACCGTGCTGGAAACCCAGTACAACGACAACGATGCCAACAAGGCCGCTTCGCAGTTGCAGGCCGTGTTCGCCCGCAATCCCGATCTGGTCGGCGTATTTGGCGCCAACCTGTTCTCCGCGATCGGCGCTGCCAATGGCGTTCAGCAATCCGGGCAGACCGGCACCATCAAGGTCGTGGCGTTCGACGCGCCCACCTCAATCATCGACAATCTCAGCACCGGCCTCGTCGATCTCGCGATCGCCCAGCACCCGGCCGAGATTGGCTATTACGGTGTGGTTTCCGCCTATGCCCACCTGACCGGCCAGTCGATCCCGACCGCCATCGGCACTGGTTTCACCGTGATCGACAAGACAAACGTCGCCGATCCTGAAATCGCCAAGTACATCTACTCGAACTAGCTCTGATGGGTCCTCCCGTTTGCCGGGGGGACCTTTTCGCATCCTAGTGTCCCATCGCGGACGCCATGCATGAACGCCCCGGCGTAGATCGGACAAGACGATGACTGTTGTTACGGATCAGCCAAGCGGGGGTCATGTTGCGCCGCAGGCCGACCATGCCGAAGCCGGCAGAACTTGGATTTCCGCGATCGCGCAGGCGCGCGCCTGGATTTTCCTGATCTTTCTCATTCTGGTTTTTGAAGTCTGGGCACGCACCAGCTTCGGCGCGACCTTCGCGCTCAATCCCTTCAATGTACAGTCGATCGCCATTTTTGCCGTCGCGCCATTGCTGTTGGCCACCGGGCAAACCTTCGTCATCATCTCGGGTGGTATCGATCTGTCGCTGGGCTTCATCATGGGATTGGCCGCTGTAGTCGCGGCCCATATCACCAATATTACCGGTGCCTATCTGCCGCTACCGCTGTCGATGATCGCCGGTATCGTTGCAGCCATTCTTGCAGCTGCTGTTCCCGGCATGATCAATGGATTGCTGATCTCGCGGCTGCGTGTTCCGCCGTTTATCGGTACTTTGGGCATGTTCGGCGTGGCGCGCGGGGTCGCGTTCCTGCTGGCCGACGGCACGACGGTTTCAGTCAAGAACGAAGTCTTTGCCGCGCTCGGCAATGGCCGCTTCTTCGGCGTGCCGTACCTCGCTATCGTGGCAGCGGTGTTTGTGATGGTGATGCACTACATTCTCAGCCAGACCCGGTTCGGGCAGCACAATTACGCCATTGGCGCCAATGTGCAGGCGGCGCGCCGCGCCGGTATCGATGTTCGCGGACATATTCTGCGGCTCTATACGCTTTCGGCGATGTGTGCCGGGCTCGGTGGCGCGCTTTATGCAGCGCGTTTTACCGCTGGTGCGGCCCAGGCGGGCGAGCCTTTGTTGCTAGACTGTATCGCGGCTGTGGTTATCGGCGGCGCTAGCCTGTTCGGCGGCTCCGGCACCATTCTGGGTACTGTCGCGGGCGCCTTGGTGATCGCTGTCATCCAGTATGGCCTGGTGTTCGTCGATGTGACTCCGTTCTGGCAGTTCATCGCCGTCGGTTGCGTTATTATTATTTCGGTTCTCATCGACCAGGCGCAGCGCCGGTTCAGCGGAAACAGGCAAGATGAATAGTTTGACTCCCCCGCTGCTCGAAGTGCGCAACCTGTCCAAGCATTTTGGCGCCGTGCAGGCCCTGAACGACTTTTCCATGACCGTCGCGCCGGGCGAAGTGGTGGCGCTGGCCGGGGACAACGGCGCCGGCAAGACCACCATGATCAAGGCCGTGTCGGGCGTTTATGCCCCCAGCAGCGGCGAAATCCTGCTTAAGGGCCGGCCGGTCAGTTTCGCGACGCCGCAGGAAGCGCGCGAACAGGGCATCGAAACCATCTACCAGGACCTGGCGCTGGCCGATAACCTGTCGATCGGAGGCAATATCTTTCTCGGCCGCGAACCGATGCGCCGCGCCTTCGGCTTCCTGCCGGTGCTCGACCGAAAGGCCATGGCCGACGCCGCCCGCAGCACCATGGCGCTGCTGGATTTTCACGTCAGCCGCATGGATGCCCCAGTGAGCAATTTCTCCGGCGGGCAGCGCCAGGCCGTCGCCATCGGTCGCGCCGTCTATTGGAACGCCCAGATCCTGATCATGGACGAGCCGACCGCCGCGCTTGGCGTGCCCGAGCAGCGCAAGGTGATCTCGCTGATCCACCAACTCAAGACGCAGGGCCGCGGCGTGATTTTTATCTCTCACAACCTGCAGGACATCTTTGCGGTCTCGGACCGCATCGTGGTCCTGCGCCGCGGTGTACTGGCCGGCGAGCGCAAGATTTCCGAAACGACGCATGACGAGGTAGTCAGACTGATGGTTGGCGGATAGGAGCCTATCCGACAGGCATGCGACGGCTTAGTTCTGTCCTCTGAACCTTACCAAATACGAATTCCAACCGTTCCGGACCCCGATGCCGACGGAAAACCGCAGGCGGAGGCCGTTTCTATCCCGGCTAGCTAACCTAAGAGGAAAATATCCCACCGGGGAGCACTGCCCTGGTCGGAGCGCTTGTAGGCGGTGCTGGTCCTGCATTGTCGCAAAAAATCCGCATGTGACTGCTCTTTTGGGCGGCCAGGTCTCCGCGCCCACCTACTGAACCGGTGTTGGTCTATCGACAATCACCAGCGGGCCATATTTTCCGCGGCGCAAGTCGCACTTAGTTGGGAGCCAATTCAGCAGTTCACTCATTGCAGCACCTCCGCTCACAATGAATCACCTGCTGGAAACCCGAACAACCTATTTAACGGGTCCTGACCTTAGCGACCGGATCGGGCGAATTCCGCGATCTGGCGGATCGTCGCGCCGACCTGGCGGCCACGCTGCGCGATGCGCTGGGTGAGTTCAGGGCGTTGGTGCAAGAGCGATCCAACCGGCAGTGCTTGGATCTCCCTCATCGGTCCCAAATCCCTCCCGCGCAATCGTCGCCAATGCATAGGTCGGAATCGCTGGCTTGGAGATTCGACGACGTCAGGTCGAGCACTGGGTAGATCTCATGTAGAAAACTAGCGTATCGTTCGTTGGCGATTTCCACGTATGTCGCTGCCGCCACGTTGGAGCATTCGCGATCGCCACGTGATAGCACGCCGAAGACAGCAAGGGTCCCGTCAGCCAAACGCACGTAAGCGCCAGACCCGCTGTCACCCTGGCAGGAGTCCCCTACGTCCCCTTTGACTTGTAGCATATCTCCCGCGATCCCCGTGAAGGTTGCCGAGAGATAGCGCTTCACGTTGCGCAGTTCCGGAGCCGCGGCCGAATTCGACGTGTGCTCCCTCTCGTCCCGAAGGTCCCGACCGAACCCCGCAATATTGATGCGGGCGCCCGCCTTGGGATGGCTTGCAAATCGGGCCCACAAGGCGGGTGGAAAAGGCGTGTCGAATGGCACTTTGATGAGAGCCAAGTCGTGGCTCTGAAGTCGATTCAGACAATAACCTTCGTAGACTTCCACGCTCTCCACTGCGACCACCACCGACGATTTGTCAGAACCTTCGCTCAGATCCGCAATTCGCACCTTGGCGCCATGGAGCGGAGAATCGAGGTAAAACGCGCGGGAAAATCCCCCGTGCGTACCGAGAAGGACGCCGCTCGGGTTCATCACCCGGTTTTTCCCGGGGACGCAAACGCAGTGGGCAGCGGTCAGGACGTGGTAGGGGCCAACCACCGTTCCGCTGCAGGTCACATCGCCTTCGGCGGTCGGCGATACCAGACCTATGCTCGGCAGGAAGCAACTATCGAGGCTCTCCCAAGTCAGGGAGTGGCAGTCGCGGTTCGCCGGTTCCTTCGGGGCGGCCGCCGATGCGGCATCCATGCGCAGGACGCCGCCACCGGCAGCAGTGCCCAGCGAGGCGACGAGTTGAGCCTGAAGCGCGGGTGCCTGCCCGGGGTCGGGCTCCGTGCCACCTGTCATTTGAACGTCTTCGTCCCGTCCAGGCAAATACCGGCGCCCGAGCGCGCTCAATTGCTCGCAATCGATCTCGATCGGTTCGGCCCATACTTTGAGTGGCAATCCGCGCTGGAAATCCGTCCATGGTCGTGGCGCGGCAAGCTCGGGCCGAACAAGGCGCGGGAATATCCCCGACTCGGGAACCGCTGTCATCGAGGGCAATGGAGCGGCCGGCCGCTCGCCGGTGTCGAACACCGTTGGTGGCGATTGGTCTCCGAAGTCGTCCAGCCCCCGCAGGTTGAACGCACCGGCCCACGCTCCGCCTGCTTGTGGTCGCGTTCTCATTATATCGTCGATGACGGCACGGCTGGGATCGATCGGTATGAAGTTGTAGTCGAGTTCCTGTCGATTCAGCACCCGCGGCATGGCCGTCGAGCCCGGCTCCAAAAGCTCCCACAAGCGTCTTTCAGGCTCGACGTAGTTCTCGACATCGAAAAGACCAAGGGCGACTGGAGGCCGCGATCCGAAATCTCGCAGAGTTCCCGTGATCGAGGCCACCGGCGCGGTTGCACAAGCAAACCCGACATCAGGAGCTGTAAATTGCCCCTGGGCGGAAGCTGGTATCGCCGCCGACGTCGTCATCGTGGCGATGAGTAGCAGGAATACTGCGATGCGCCTTGCCATCTATGGCGCCACGACGGCAAGACTGGGCAAGGAGTAACCAAGCTCGATCCTGCGGCCGAGGGCCATTTGTTGGATCTCCTCGGGCGTCAGTTTCTCGCTTTCGATCCTTGCAGCGAATTCCTTCGTCAGCGCCTCCATGGGAAGCTCGTCGTATTTCGCCTCTATGACATTGGTCGAAGGCTTAGCGCCGTCGATGGTTAGTACCGTCGGATTCGCACGGACGCAGATATCGTTGTCCAGGACTTCGCATTCTTCGCCGGGAACGAGCTGCGACCATTTCGGTCCTCCGACTAGCACCGCCGCGTACATCACCCCTGCCTTCACCGAGTCCATGCCGGAGTCGATCAACGCGTCGTAGAACATGCGATGCGTCGACAGATAGTCACGAACCTGGTGGTTCTCGCGGCAATAGTGATCGTGCAGCGTCGCGGCCTTGGCGAATGCCTCATCGAGCGGTTGCCCGATCAACCAGCGGCCCCAACTCGGGATCGAAGCCCCATCCGTTATAAGGCCCTTGCCGGCTTCCCAGCCGACGCCGTTCTGCGTGTAGCCGAACGACGCGGCCAACTGGCGGCAGATAGTGCCAGGCTCGTAGATAGCGTCGCAAGGCACGGATTGCGGCAAGAACACTGGGCCGCGGGTGAACTCGCCACCGCATGAGGGCACTATCGAAGCCACTGCGGACAAGAGCAAAAATGGAACAAAACGAGTGTACAAGGGAGACACCTTTGTCTTTCAATCGTCGCGTATTCGATCCGCGAAATAGATCGACTGGAGGTTATTTCCAATCGACTTGCTTTTCAAGCGACGGTGGATCGAATTGCCAGACAATCGAAACCGAATTCACCTCGCCCTCCTGTCGTTTGGACCAAAGCCCGGATATGAGCACGCGTTGACTTGCCGGCGGAAGTCTTCCGCTCTTGGCGCACGCATTGTGGGGATGAGCGGAGTGTCGACGACAAATCGCTTGAATACATCGGCCCGATCGAGAAGGCGCCGCTACTAGAAAAAGAGGACCGTGGCCGGTTCGCCGAGGGGACTTGGATCGACCGTCGCAATCGTGCAATACCCGCGGGGCCTCGAAATTAACCATGACGCTCTAATGTCTTCAATCGAGCTGCGTGGCACAGGAGTGTTGGTGACCAGCGTCAGAAGACGTTCTAGTTCCTGCTCACGCCAAGCGCGTCTCGAAGGAAGGGGTCCGCGTCCGTTGATTTGGTCGCCAAAACGAAATCCGTGGGCATCCCATTGCCAAAGACCCGGCTCAGTGTATTTAGGGATCGATATTCCAATTCACGCCGTGCCGGTAAAGGACAAGGTCGCTGGGCCGAGTTGCGACAACGCGTCGATTCCGCTTTTCTGGCCATAGCCATGCTGGACGAACTCGTCATCAGGACTGGCAGCCTCCCCTCGCAACTTGTCGAAGCCTCAAGAAATCATCTGTTCTATGCAGTGCACCCCCGCGCACGCAGCGACGATTTGATTGCCAGGATTGCGGATGGGCTGTTGCACTCCATAGACCGACAAGCGGCCCGTGCCTTGGGCTTAGAGATCGAGGAGCTGGTTCGATCCACTCGCAACGAGGTGGAGAGGGTCCGACTGCTCGCGATCGCCAGGGCCTTGAAAGCATCTTGACCGACTGAACGCCGGTCACGGCCAGAACTTCGTGGCGATTCGGCCCTATGGAGCGCTTGGCGACAAGGGTTGCGACGGCTAGGCGGGCCTGTCTCCCGGGCTGGGCAGTCCAATGCTCTCGACCAAGAGGTCAAGATTATTCCCCGCCTTGACGCTCAATCTTACGGGCGGCTAGCAGGCCGCTCCTTGATTATAGCATCGCCAATCAAGTTTACGATCTCTGCGCCGTCAATCGAGCCTTTGGCAATCAATGTGTCGGCGATTATTGCGAGTTGGCTGTAGTGTGCAACCATTATTCCGAGGGCGATTTGGTAAAGCCGCTTGAGGTCTGCGTCGACCGCCTCCCGGAGGTCTTGATCGAAGTCGACCGCGCTTGGGGTATCAGACCGCCAAACAAGGTGGTCAGCGAGGCCGTACCTGGTATGCCATGACGTTACCATCCTCGTAGCCAAAGAAAGGTCCGAGCCCTCCGGACCGCCTGATCCAGTGCTGATTTTGTCCCCATAGCAGGCTTGCTCGGCGGCGCGACCGCCAAGCAACATCACCACGATGCTTTCCAATTCGGATTTCAAAAGCACGGTGGAATCCGTCCGCGCGAGTGTGGTTTTTCCTGCACTGGCAGCAGTCTGAATAATGGTGGAAGCCTCAACCTGTAGCCCTAGGGCGCTCGCAGCGATCACATGTCCAGCCTCGTGCAGAGCGACACGGCGGATGGCTGATGGCGAGCGCGTCTCCTCGCCCACGATTACCTGCGTTAGATCCTCGATTGCGATCGCACGCCCCTCGTTCCTGGCCCTGCGCCTAGCGCGTTTCACCCAATCGACCACGTGGGCTCCGGTAGCTCCGGCCCGCGCGGTGACAATCGAGCGAAGGTCCGCGCTTGGGAGGTCCCCCTCAAGATAGTATCTCAAGATTCCGGCCAGCTCGTTCAGGTCCGGAGGACCAATCAAAAGGTGTCTGTCCATCCTACCGGGCCGAAGCAACGCTGGCTCAATGTCTTCAATCCTGTTTGTAGCCCCGATCAGAACGACGCCTTCCTTCTGTAAGATGGCCGAGTCTAGCAACATCAGCAGGTCGTTGATCACCGGGCGCCAATAGTCTTCGTTGTTTCCAGAACCCCCGCGGCGCGGCAGCGCATCCAGCTCGTCGACGAAGAGCACGCACGGAGCCTGAGCCGCCGCTCGCGCGAAAGCCTCCCGTTGTTGCTTGACGATAGCATCCAGATGGCCGGATCCGTTCGCGAAGAAATCGGCGATTGAGGTCACGACAATGCGCATCCCGGCGGCCTTGGCCACAATCCTTGCAAACAAAGACTTACCAGTACCAGGAGGACCGTAAAATAGTGCCGCTCGGTCTATGTCGCGCCACGCGAGCCCCCCACGACGATACAGTTCCAGATCGCGCACGAGGTCGTGCGACCATGTTGCGGCCTCTCCGTATCCATGCACCTGTTCGAGCAATGGTATTCGCTCCTCGAAAGGGCTCGGGTCTTTGGCAGCGATGGCGCTCTTTAGAAGGATAGCGGCGTTCTTGGCAGTCTCAGTGGCCACAATGCAGCAACACATGGTATCGAAGTCCAGCGCGCTTAAGTCCAAATCCTTAAAGTGCCGCCGGACCTGCCCTGTTAGAACGCACTTTGCCGCAGCGATTACCGTCTCCGAATCTGGTTGGGGAATGACGATGCGGATGGTTGCGGCCACCACCATGGCAGGGGGCAGAGACCCTTCCGCATCATGGGTGACGACGATCGGCGCCAGGCCTGCTGCAATGGTCGTCAGAAGCTCGGCAAGGACGGGGTCGCCACGACGTGGAGGTTCGCGCGTTTCGACGTGACGTTTCGTGTATCGTCCCTGAATTGCCTTGGCGACATCGACATTCCATGCCTCGGATGGGGTGCGGATGATCGTCAAACCTTTAGTGGACGCCAGCGCCTTAGCTTTTCCAGAGAGAGCCCGGTTAAGCGCGGCAGTAGCCAAAGCATTGTTGAACCCCTGGGGCACGCGTTGAGCTGTGCCGCGAGCAGTCACAGTTTCGTCCACAGCATCAGTCATTGCGATGAGCCTCGTGCAAGGGGGATAGGAGCCGGTAATACCGACTTGAGGTTCTGGCCCAGCGAAACCTGCAATCAATTGCGCAAAGCGCCGACGTAACCACGAGGCCATTTTGGCGTATTGGGTGGCTCGTCACAAAACCCGTGAGCTGAATCACGCCGGGACCCACTATGGACAACCATTTGTCGAGCGAAGGCGCGGCGGCGAGCGTGAAGGCAGTGGGTAGGGTGCCGCCGGAAAGAAGGGCGATGTCCCTGCGCAAATCTTTGGCAATTTCGGGTCGCTTCAAAGCGACCTGGTCAACGATGCTCTCGAATACGATGATCTCTCGCATTTCCTAAACCAACGCGAATAGGACGGTTTGGGGCCCGATCGGCTTGTCAGCGGGGAGGCAAAGCAGTCTCCGAGAGACCATTGAGAGTACGGCACCGGCGGGATCGGAATTGTCGATTAAGCTGGCGGCGTCTTGAAGGGTCAGTCCACCTGTCTGCAAAGCGCGACTGACTACCGTGACCTGATCGGTTAGTCTGACCGACAGCCCGCTACATGCGGCAACGAGCTGCGCGTTGCGGAGTCGTGGCTGTTTAGTGGCGGCGGAGGCGGGAGCCACCAGACACCTGATCCCCTGGCCACGCATGTAGTCGCGGAATTCTATTGCTCGCCGATGCCACATTGGGCGGTACCAAAGGCGTAGCGGAACTAAGATAACGGTGAACGTGGCCATTTTAGTTCGGACTTTCAGCCCGACCAAATCATAGCTAGCGAACGCAGTCTTCGAGATCAGCGCCAAGACTCGGGAGTCGATCTCGAATCGCTCGATGGCCGGACAAATTGCAGCCACGCTGCAGGCCGTCCGGGTTAGTTTTTTGTTCTCGATCTGGTAGCGGCGAACGCGCGCCGTAGCTTCCGCATCCATGTGCATTGTTAATCCACAACTGCATTTGCCTAAACTTGCGCTTGATAAGTCAAGTAAAGATATGGATTCGTCGTTTAATCCATGATCCAGCGAGCATGAATAAACGCGAAATTCGAAGTGAAAACATTTTTCACCTCGAATGTTGCTGTGTTTTATACAGTACAGCTACGTTACGCCGCGAGCAATGGAAAATGATGCTGACTACATACCCATTTTGGGTAACTAGTTAACAAGCACACCCAAATAGTGGTTTCAATTTTTTCCATGTGGCCAGCAGGCGTAACTTGACTGAACTCACAACTACCGTTCTGAGCGACATATGGACCAGTCGCGAGACATTTCTTCCGCACAGATAAAGGCTGCTCGAGCGCTTTTGGGTCTGTCGCAGGATGACTTGGCCAGCGAAGCCGGTATAGCCCGCAAAACGCTATACGAGATGGAAAACGGTTCTGTTGTCCGTGTCAGCAATTTGTCCGCTGTTCGGGGGGTGCTGGAAGCGAGAGGGTTGCTGTTTGTGGTACATGAAGGCCGAGCCGGCGTCTTGGGACCTCGCGGCAATTTGCGGACGTAGTCGAGTGAAGTCAAATCTGACGCGCTGCGACAGGCGAACATAGGCCAGGCACCTTAGTGATGCTCCGCCGCATTCCGGCGGTGAAAGCTCGCCGGTCATGCCAATCGTAGTCCTGTATGCGGGGCAATACGTCAATCGCGCGCGCCACATACGCCGGCGCCCGGACAGTGACATCCCCCTTCTGAATCCTCGATCATCTCGGTAAGATTTACGCGGAACGCGAGCTCGTTGGCGAGCACGGCAACTCATCACTGTCGGCTTCGAGAATGGAGATCGATATCGCCTCCGACGAGGGTGTCGTCGGCCTCGATCCAAAAAGACGGACCGCAGCATTGGCGCCAAAATGACGCCTGGTCAGAACCTTGATTGCGCGCACTTCGAACTCGGCACCGGCAGTAACGTGCAGCGGGCCTCGAATTCGGCAGACTAGCAGCTGCCTGCTCAAGCCGCTCGACGATATCAGTGGCTGCGTCCAATCGGTCGAACTGGTGCGATGTCTTGCAGGCGAGGTAAAAAAATTGTCTTTGTAATTTGCAGCGCACAAAGCCCTCGGTAGCCGCCGACAATAACTGGCGGCTGGCTTAACTAGCTGCCAATCTGGGGCAACCCTAAAGCCAGTCGCACCCGCTTCCCAAGCTGGGTGGGCAGGAACTGCAAGTGCGTAACCCCGTCGTGGGTCCGGCGGACGCGTGACAGATTATAAAGTGGATTGTTGCTTAGAGGATAGACGCGGACCAGAAGCTCGTTGACCTCCCGTATCCGACGGCGCAACTGGGTGTCTCGGACGCGACGGGCCTCGCCATTGCCCAGGAGGAAATCGAGGTCTACCAGGCGATCCTTGTTCTTGCTCAAACCGGTCAACGCAGCGACGATGGACTGCACCAGTGTTGTCGGCGCTGGGGGCGCAACATAGTAGGTTACAGCGCGCTCCGCCTCGATGCCCTCGATTATTGTGGGACGGGACGTGGACATGAAGCCTCTGTCGACACCGAGGAAGACGATACCTAGCTCTGCCTCGCGGCAGTATGGACGCAACAGGCGACGCAACAGATAAACTTCACCGCGTGCCGTGTCGGTCAGCGGCCTGCCAGGTCTCAAGATCGTACCAATTTCGCTTAACGAGAAAGCCTTCTCGGGATTCTCGAAAAAGTGTTTTAACATCCATACCAAGCGCTGAGGGAGACGAATAATCTCGCCGTCAATGGTGGAGACAGTGTCGTGGTTCATGTCTACGAGGATATGTCCGACACGTAGCTTCGCCGATGTGAGCAAAACGGGTTCAGCGTACCCTTTCAGGGGAACGCGACGGCGGAGAACTTCGCGAAGATACTCCAATTTAGGGATGACGGACTTGTCCAGCGTTCCATCGGGGCGCTTGGGCATGACGTAGTCCGGAGGAATTTCGTATCCTTCGAGCGCCAAAAGCACTTCGACAATCCGATTAAACAGACCGGATTTGTGGAATGCCACAATCCTCGCGGCATGGGGAGGTTTCAATCCGACGAGGAGAGCCTGACTCAGGGCGTAATCGGTGCGCAGCAATGCGAAATAACCGTCAAGTGCGACGCGGTCATCAAGGGGGATGCTGAATTTTTTCGCTTTGGGAAGTAGATGCGCAATTGCCAGCCACTGTGCGTCATCAAGACATTCCGACCCAGCATTTGAAACGCTCTGGGGCAACAGGAAAACCGGGTGAAAGACCGAGCACAAGCGCTTAGCCTCACCTCCGGTTACGGCGGGCATGGGCATCCGAATATTGAACTCCGCCCCCCGAGTGCGGCGCAAATAAGCGATCAGGTCGCCGCGCATTAAAGGAAGCATTGCAATCGAGCGCTTTGCTTTTAACTCCGGGTAGCCAACTTCCCGCAAGTATCGGTATGCCGGAACGTCGTTATCGCTCCACAATAGAATTGCATCAATGCAGTCCCGGATGAAAGGCGTCTTCTCACGCACCCCGAAGATCTTTGGCAGCTTCTTCCATTCAGCATCAGTCAGCCTAGCCGTAAACGTGGCCATCTGCTCACCGAACAAGGCATTAGAAACCGCAGTGTTGTGACCGCGAATGCTAACATTGTAGCCCTTTCCGATCACAGTGATACTCGGGGCGGAATCACCGGCCACGTCCTTGAAGGCAATCTCTAAATCGAACATGCCGTTCTTCCCGGTTTGGATCGTCACCGAAGAAATGTACACGGCCAGCTTTTCCATAACCCATTCGTCTTCAGGCGTGTCAGGGCGCAGTGGCAACGACCGAGCCAAGCTGTCGAGTTCCTTGCTCAACTGTATAGCCGCGTCTTCGTCTGCCAAGACCATGGTCGGCATGCGGGCGGTGTCGCGAAGGCGCTCCTCCAAACGTCCTTTTTGGTCGAGCATTTCCTGCATGAGCTCGTTGCCCAGCGCCATCGCGCGCTGGTCCATGGCCATCAAGTTACGGTATCCGTCCTTGATTTTGACGTCGATTGCACTGACTTCCGCGCGGCGCTCCGCCTCCTTTGCCTGGAAGGCCAATTCCAGTTGGATCACCTCCTCTTGTGCCGCTTGGAAGAATTGACTGGACAATCCTTCCAACCGTTTTTTGGTCTCACCCAGAACCCCGCGCTCAATTTCCTCGATAAAGAAGCGGACACCATGGTTATTTGGGCAATACACTTCGTGATGACGAGCGCCGGGCTTGCTGCGTGCCATCAGCTCACCACACTCGCAACGAAGTTTTCCGATTAGGAACGAGGGATAGACCATCCCATAAGTCGCTCCTTTCCTGCCGCTTTGCGCCCTAAGATAGAGATCCCACGTAATCAGAGAACGCTTGAGCTCGACCACAAATGGCGCATTTCCGTTCATGCGAGATCTCCCTCAGCGAAGTTGAAAGCGTTGAAGTCGCTCAGATTTGGAACATCGACAGGCGGCTGTTCCCAGGCCAGCGCGCCCGGGCGGTGAAGGACCCGACCGGCATAGATGGGGCTCTTAATGACCAGACCAATGAATGTTCCATCCCATTCGCGGTCAGAAGCGGGACCCGGGACACCGGCGGCAGTCAAATAGCGTGCGATGTTCGCGAACCGCATGCCCCCGGCGGCCAACTGAAACATCTTTACAATGATGGGTCCGGTGATCGGATCGAAATCGATGTAGCCGAGTTCATCAGCAATCACGCCGTACCCCAGACGCCGGACAGCCTTCCCGGCGGCCGCGGCCTGGGAGCGTCCATCGCGCATGACCTCAAGCAGGTTGCGATACTCATAAGCTGCCAGAGTCTGAAAGATGCCCTCACGGAGATCATCCATTTCGCCGAGTCCAACAACGTGGGTGACGGCCTTAGTTTCACGGCGGCGAGAGAAGAATTCTTGGTAGGCACCACCATCGCGGCTGATGCGGGACATATTTTCGACGATAATGGGCGTCGACGGATTGCGCCGACAATGATCGAACATGGCGTCGAATTGCTCACGGGAGATCTTGGTCCCGCTAACTGCCTCATCGGAAAAAATGATGGGACGGCACCAGCCCTTGTCGTCCGAGTACTTGATGATCTTGGATACCTGCCGGGACGTGCTGGTGGTCTTCTGCATTTTCGTTGAAAAGCGGGTGTATCCGACCGGCTGGATCTCGTGCGCCGCGCCAGCACGCTTGAGAAAGACTTTGACGCTGCCTGGATAGTTGGTCGCGCTGAATACCTGAGGGTCGGCTTCTATCTGAGCCATGCTGGAGGTCCTGACTATTAGGCGCCGTGGGCAGCCTTGAAAATTTGCAGTCTATGATCGGGGTCTACGAGGTGCTGGTGAGGGCACCGGAAAAGGTGCCCCCAGGAGACGGCCGTCTACTTCCACCGCTTGCGCTTGCGGAACTCGGCGATCTCCGAACTCAGCATCAATTCCGCAATCATTTTTGACTCGTCGAAGGGCTTACCATCGGTCGAATACACTGTGGCACCGACGCGCGCGCACGCTTCGAGGCAGCGATAGTATTCCACCCCGAAGCGAGCGAACCGGGAGGGTTCGGCGACGATGACCTTAGAACCTGGCGCCGCCTTGCAGTGTTTGATCAAGGCATTGAAGCCGGAACCCTCCTCGTTTGCCTTCACATCAATGTCGGTGAAGATGATGGGCACGCTCCAGCCTGCACGGGCGGCAAACGCGGCCACCCTCAGCTTTTGGCGTTCCATGCTGATCTCGCTGCGGGAAATGCAGCGGATGTATCCGTAGGTCTCAGTTTTTGGATTGGTCATCACTTGGCTCCTCTCGAATAATCTGAGCTGTAAGGTGATTCCTTTTTTTGGTCAATCCACTGTTTTTCGCTCGTTCGCATGATCACTAGGCGACGTACGTGGCGGGCGGCGAGCGCGCGAACAAGTTCTACGGCCGGGGAATGCCCAGCTTGGTCCTTCAATGTCGATTTCATGAGTTGGGTCTGCGTGTCTAAACGCGAAGGCAGCGCACTGCCCCGTATTGAGCCCGTGCGGCCCAAGAGTTCAATCACTTGATAATGTGGCTAGAGGTTAAGATTTGCCAGAGACGGGAGGGAAACAAAGTTAATTAATCGTCTCACCTGTTTGGTCGTACCAGCGATCACCGCTTCGACGGATCAGACCCGCTTCCGAGAGCCGCTGCATCTGGGCGGGCAACGATGCCGAGCTTATCACGTGATTAAACCGCTCGAGAGCCTGTTGTCTCAGCTCCCCTTGAGACCAGCCCTGTTTCGATCCGCCCATGATCTCAAGTACCGACTGTTTGATCGTACGGCGTTCCGTGGACGCCGCCGCGGCCATAGACCGCCTCCAATCCTTTAGGGCGCCTAACGCGAACTCTCGTTCACTTTTCGCTCCTTCCAGATCCTTCTCAAGCCCCAGAATCTGCGCCTCTAAAAATTTGATCCGCTCGCTGAGAAGATCATCCACCGAACGGCGTGCGAAGTCGGGGAACATCTGAACACCTAGATATCAGCACGGATATCAGTATGATACAGAAAGATATGTAACGTGGCTAGAACCATTTAGCGGGCAAATTTAGGTCCTGAGTTGGTAAGCGGTCGCTCAAAAAAACACCCAAATACGACAGGCTCGGGCGACAGATCTTCGCTTTACGTTTAGATTTCAATACGTTCGACAAACCTTGCGATAAGATATTTGGGGGCCCCTTTAGTAATAAAGTCCAAATTTTAAGTGGGACGGGGTCAATTGCTATAAGTCACTGTAATAATATGTTTTTTTACAAATCAGCCTCCCGACGCCTACGAAATAGGGGGAGGACGAGTTTTCACTTATTTTGTTGCCAAATGAGCAGAAAAACGATATCCCTACATGCCGAACATCCTAGAGATAGCAACAGATATGCCAACAGGTCAACGGATTCGTGGGGCAAGGATACGCGCCGGTTATCTATCCGGTGTCGACGTCGCCGCTGCTCTCGGCCTATCCAAGAGCAAGTACCAGAAGCTTGAGGCCGGCCTCATCGTACTCAACGCTATCGATCGTGCTGCGATCGCTCACCTTTTCAACGTGAGCGACGCATACCTAGGAGAGGGGCACGTTAAGACACCGCGAGACGAAGCTTCTGCTCGACTCGCCGCAATTCTCGAAAGGGCTGGAGATGTAAGTCCACCCGAAGCTGGCGGGAGGCTTGCTGCAGCCCGAATAAAAAGGGGTTTCCGCAGCGCGAGGGCCGCAGCTGAACATCACGGATGGGGACAGCAAACCTACGGGGGATACGAGCGGGTCACGCACCCTTTGCCTACCGAGCGTCTAATAGGCTTTGCATTGGGCTTCGGCGTTCGGCCTGAATACATAATTTTTGGCAATGAGCCTATCGAACCAGCGACACACGAAAAAATTGAAGAATGGATTGACGTTCGCGGTCGTAATCAGAAGTCCCGCCCCTCCGAGGCTGTGGCTTGGCGCTGGCTTAAAAGGCAAACCGCCACAGACACAATTACCATCGGACTAGTTGAGTCTTCTGTTGGCGGCCTAAGCCAATCAAAGCTGCGGTCGATGGTTTTGCCAATTGAGGCGTTTAGGACCCAGCCCGTGACCCCCTACGGTATCGTAAACCGCATTGAGGGAGGCGGCATAGAGGTACTCATCGTGGATCCATCCACTGCCGATGGAGCAGATACCGTTCTACTGATTGACGGAGTGGTAAAAATTGAAGCCTCAGGCAACTCCGGCGCAGCCAAGTTGGACCCACTGTCCATTGTAGCCAAGGATAGCTCGACAATCCTTCTCGGTTCACTAATCGGGAAGGTCTCTATCGGATAGTCATCGCGTTCAAACCGCGGCGACACATGATCATAGACCTTCCTTGCAACTACTGGATTCACGGCTACTTTCCGTATAGGCAACGTCCCATTCTAAGGGAAACAGTCAGCGAACCCTTCTATCTTGCCGAAATCCATGATGCCGATTTCCCCCTCGTGGTTAGTACCGAGTTTGCGGGTGTCGGTCATTCTTGGCGCGTCGGTCCGGACGACCTTTACTACCGGCATTTGCTCACGCAAGAGGGGCTGCCGGCAACGATAGATGACCTGAAGAATGCCGACGGAGAGCAGCTTTTCGGACATTACATTCGCCGAGACTGGTGGCGTGACCATCCATCTTCAGTGGACCTTGCCCTTGAAGCCGATATTCGCCTCGCGTGGGCTCCCCCAGCCGGAGAACCGGGAACATCGTTTGATCCGGCGAAGGGAAAGCACATCCAATATCGGCCGCAAACCAGAGACGCGGTCCAAGGCCGAGTACAAAGGCGTGTTGACTTACTAACCAATACGAAACACGGGCTGCTTGTGCGATCCCCCCTACCCGGATTTGTCGTTCAGAAAGCGGGCGACAACATAACCGTGGATCGCTGGCTTCCTCCGATCAACGAAGGCGACGGACCAATCCGCTTGTATTTCGCTGCTGAGAACGAACTAGAAGCCCAAGAGTGCGCGCGACTGCTTGCCAATGTCCCTTGGACCGAGTCCGACTGGGGCGAGGAAAGTGAGGAACATTTTCTTGATGAGGATTTGGTTGCCTACGGCCAGCTTGTAACGCCTCCGACGGCTATCCCAGCGGCCAAGATGGGCGTCGTCGACTATCCGTACCTTTGGCACCCGCTGCGATCCAGTTTGGCTGCAGTATACGCCCAAGTCGCCAACCGCATCCGGAGCGGCGACCTTGCATCCCAAGATGTCGCCTTGATCGAGGGTCGGAGCGGAATTGTCGATTTTTATAGCATCGCGTGGTGCGTGAGAGAATTAAGAGAGTGTGGACCCGTTGCTGGCGTTCCTCAGGAGGCCATCGAAACGGTTATCCGCAGCGCAGTGGGCGATGAGGGCTGGTAGCGCCACGGTTGACGAGCGAGGGCGGAACAAACATGACCACTTCGCAGCAAGCAAAATACTTATTGCTGCCGCCTAGTGCTTAGCGCCAGCCGAGCAGCTGGCTCTTGGGAACATGTCACGGACAAGCGGATATAGACCAAGTGGCAGTTTCGGGGCCGACAGCGGTCTGGCAGCTTCTGGTGTCGAACGGCCAATAGCCGACGATCAACCGACAACCAGGGGTCGCGAATAAGCAAAACTGCCAATGTTCGGTCTACCGCCAACGGAGCGATCGCGATAATGCGGAGTCAAACAGCGGTCGAAAGTCGGGCAGACCTTCCACAGGCAAAGTCAGCGACGGCTCGCCCAGCACAATGTCGAGCACGCCTCCCGCCGCCAGTTGGGCCAGCCCAACGCCCGTGAGTTCCGAAAACGCAGCAGCCGCCACGGTCCGACCGGTCGCGTTGGCCAGCATCTGGCAGAAATAGCGGCTTTGCGAGAGTCCGCCATCGATCGAGATGCGCTCGCCGACGGGCGTTTTGGCATCCAGCGCGGCGATGACGTCGGCGGTGAGATAGGCCAATCCCTCCAGCAATGCCTGGCACAAGTCGCGCCTGTCGGTGTCTGCAGTCATGCCGATGAACAGGCTGCCCGCGCTGCGGTCCCAGTGGGGACAGGCCAAGCCCGACAAGGCTGGTACACAGGCGAGCCCGCGGCCTATCGCCGGCGACCGCTCAAATTCGTCCAGCTCGCCAAAATCATCAAAGAGGCCAAGGCGCCGCGCCCATTCCAGCGCCGATCCGGCATCGTACACCCCACCATCGGCGGCCCGAACTGTTCCGTGCGGACCCGACCAGCCAATCGTGGGCAAAATACCAAGCTCGGGAGCTCGCACCAGCGTGTCTCCGGTGACGACCAGCGCAAAAGCACCGGTGCCGAACGTCACCTTGGCGTCGCCCGGCCTGCGGCAGCCATGGCCATAAAGCGCCGCCTGTTGATCAACCACGCTGGCCCGAACAGGCACCCCGTCAATTGCGCCGAAATCGCCCATGGTTGGCACGATTGTCGGCAAGGTCTCAACGGGAACGCCGTGCAGCGCGCAGAGCTCCGCATCCCAGGCAAGGCTCTGGATATTCATCAGCCCAGTGCGCGAGGCTGTGGTCACGTCGGTTACGCAGTGTCCGGTGAGATTGTGCATGAAGTAGGCATCGGTGGTGCCGAGCCGCAGTTGACCACTCTGGTGAGCCTCCGCAACGGCCGCATTGTTCCGCAGCAGCCAGCCCAGCTTGGACGCGGAAAAATACGCCTCCGCCGGCAGCCCTGATAGCGCCAGCATCCGCTCCCGCAGCTCCGGCGGCAAAGCCACCAGGGCATCGGCGGTGCGCATATCCTGCCAGACGATGACAGGCGACAGGGCCTCGCCGGTGCTCCCGTGCCAGGCAAGGCAACTCTCACCCTGGTTGGCGATGCCGATCGCATCCACCGCGCCCGCTTCGGCCAGGCAGGCGCGGATATCGGCCAGCAGCTCGGCCGCGTCGTGCTCCACCCAACCGGGATGTGGATAGCTCTGCCGGTGCCGCCTGCGACCAATGACGATGGGCGCGCGACCAGTCTCCACCAGCAAGGATCGCGTCGACGTAGTGCCTTGATCGATAGCCGCAATCCTCACGGCAAGCTCCTCCGCGCCCACTCAGTCATCGCCGACTGCCGCCACGATCATCTCGACCCCCGCCTCTCGCAAGCTTGCGGAGAGTTCAGCGCCGGGTGCAGTATTGGTGACCAGCCGGTTGATCTTCCCCAGCGGCGCGATGGGAAACAGCGCATGCTGCTCGAACTTGCTGTCATCGGCCAGCACGGTCACCACGCGCGCCTGCCGCAGCATGGCCCGAGCAATCTGTGCCTCTTCAAGGTTGAAATCCTGCAGGCCCATCTCGTTGACCGCCCCCACCGTCAACACGGCATGCGCGGCATGAAATGTGCCGATCTGGTCGACCGCAAGTGAGCCCAGCGTTTCGGACGCATCCTCGCTGAACGCGCCGCCCAGCAGATAGACCGCGTGCCCGTTTCCCGAGCGGCCCATGATCTGGGCGATTTCAAGCGAATTGGTGATCACCGTCAGCTCGTGGCGCCGCGCCAGTTCCTCGGCGAAAGCCAGGGTGGTGGTCCCGGTATCGACGAACAGGGTATCACCCGGCGAGAAAAGTTGCGCCGCCTGACGGGCTATCGCGCGCTTTTCCGCAGCGCGCTCGCCCATGCGCACCGCAAAGGCGCCTTCGCCCTGCAATTCGGGGAGCGTCGCCCCGCCATGCACCTTTCGGAGGAGCCGGCGGCCGGCCAGCTCGGTCAGGTCGCGCCGGATGGTTTCGCGCGAGATATTCAGGCTTTCCGCAAGCTCATCCACGCTCACGCGGCGCCGCGCGCGCACGAGATCCACAATCCGCTCTCGTCTGTCCAAAGGCCTCACTGAACTCTCCATTTGACAACTCGGTCATTAAAAATTACCGAATGGTCATTCTCGTTGTGGAAATGAACGTGGCAGACCCGACAGCAAAATGCAATTCCTACGATGTCGCCGTTATCGGCGGCGGCGTAGTCGGATGTGCGGTAGCGCGCCGCCTGACGCTGGACGGCGCCCGCGTTATTTTGGTCGAGAAGGGCGCCGACATTTTATCGGGCGCCAGCAAGGCCAACAGCGCTCTGCTGCATACCGGCTTCGACGCTCCCCCTGGCAGCCTGGAATTGGCCTGCATGCAGCGGGGCTATGCCGAATATCTCGCCATCCGTGCCGAACTGAACCTGCCCCTGCTTGAAACCGGCGGCATGGTCATCGCCTGGACGCAAGAACAGCAAGCCAAGTTGCCGTCCATCCTGACGCGGGCGCATGCAAATGGCGTTGCCGACGCCCGTTTGATCGACGCCGACGCTATCCATGCCCGGGAGCCAGCGCTCGACACGAGGGCGTTAAGTGCCGTGTTCGTCCCGGGTGAACATGTCATAGACCCCTGGAGCGCGCCGCTCGCCTATCTCACACAAGCAGTGGCCAATGGCGCCGAGTTCCGGCGCAGCACCGAAGTCGTCGGCGGCCGTTTCGCAGACGGCGCCTGGTCCCTGGACACCGACACAGGTCCGATAGCTGCGCGCTATGTGGTCAATTGTGCTGGCCTGTTCGGCGACCGCCTGGAAGCGGCGCTGTTGGGTGACGCCAGTTTCACCATCAAGCCGCGCAAGGGTCAGTTTCTGGTGTTCGACAAAATGGCAGCGCGGCTGCTGCGAACCATCATCCTGCCGGTGCCGACTGAACGCACCAAGGGCGTCGTGCTGGCCCGCACCGCATTTGGCAACGTGCTGGTCGGTCCCACCGCCGAAGAGCAGGACGATCGCGAACACGCCACGGTCGAGCGGGACACGCTGGAAGACTTGCGTCAGGCCGCCATTGCCATGGTGCCGGCTCTGGCCGATGTCCCGGTCAATGCCGTCTATGCCGGACTACGCCCAGCCAGCGAGCAGAAACACTACCGCACGCGCCGGGATGATGATCGCAATTTCCTCAGCCTGGGCGCAATCCGCTCCACCGGGCTCACCGCGGCTCTGGGCCTGGCTCAATATGCCAGCGGCCAGTTGGCGCAGATGGGGCTCGACACGGTCCCGCTTGCCGCCCCCGCCGTCACACTCGTTCCCAATATCTCCGAAATGGCGCCGCGCGACTGGCAGGCCGATGGGCATGGCGCCATGGTCTGCCACTGCGAACTGGTGACCGAGCGTGAAATCGCCGCCGCCTTCGCCACGCCCGTCCCCCCGGGCGACCTGGGTGGGCTGAAGCGGCGCACCCGCGCCTGCATGGGACGCTGCCAGGGCTTTTATTGCAGCGCCCAGGTGGCGCGCCTCAGCGCGCCTCATCTCACCCCGGCCATGGCGGTGGCCTCATGAGTGCCGCCCGCCACGTCGATGTCGCCATTGTCGGCGGCGGCCCGGCTGGCCTGGGCGCCGCGATCGCCCTGCGCCGTGCGGGCATAAAAACCGTCGTGGTCATCGAACGCGAGGCCGAAGCCGGAGGCGTGCCGCGCCATTGCGGCCATCCCGCCTTCGGCGTGCGTGAGTTTGGCAGACCGATGGGCGGTCTCCGCTATGCCCGAGCCTTGGTCAACAAAGCCCGCGCGGCCGGAGTCGAGATACTGGCCCGCCATTCGGTGGTGGCGCTCGAGCCCGAAGGCCGATTGGTCATCGCCAATCCGGACGGCGCGCTGGCAATTACTGCCCGCCGCGTCATCCTCGCCACCGGAGCCCGCGAAAGCACGCGCGCCGCGCGCCTCGTCAGCGGCGATCGTCCATTGGGCGTGCTCAATACGGGGGCGCTACAGGCCTATCTCTACCTGCAAGGCCTAGTGCCCTTTCGCCGCCCGGTCATTGTCGGCAGCGAATTGGTCAGCCTGTCGGCAATCTGGACCTGCCTCGCCCATGGCATACGCCCTCAGGCCGTGATTGCCGAAGGCGACCGCGCCGTGGCGCGCTGGCCGATGGGCCTGTTCCCGCATCTGCTCGGCATCCCGGTCCACTACGATGCGCAGGTCGAGGCCATCACCGGCACCAGCCGTGTCGATGGCGTGCGGGTCTCGCGCAACGGCCGGACGTCCCTCGATATCCCCTGCGACGGCGTGCTGCTGACTGGCCATTTCGTGCCCGTGGCGAGCCTGATGCGATCAGGCCATATCGCCGTCGATCGCAACAGCGGCGGCCCCGCAGTCGACCAGTTCCATCGCTGCTCCGACCCCACCTATTTCGCCACCGGCAACCTGTTGCGCGGCATCGAAACCGCCGGCTGGTGCTATCGCGAGGGCCAGTCCCTCGGCCGGCGCGTCGCGGCCGACCTCGCCGCCACCCCCGCACCCACTGCCACGCTCTCGATTGACGTCGCCCCGCCGCTCAAATACGCGGTGCCACAGCGCCTCGCCCAGGTCGCCACCGGCAGCGCGCCGGCCCTGCAGTTGCGGCTTTCCGAGCCGTTCTCCGGCGAGCTCGTAGTGACCAGCGGCAACCGCGAGCTGCTGCGACGGCCCCTGAGGAGCCGCCCCGAGCGCCGCATCCTGGTGCCATTGTCAACCCTCGCCGACGCCCACGATCCCATCACCATCCATCTTCAATAGCCCCCACACACCATTGCGAACGAGACAAGCCATGGCTACCGATCCCAAGAGACCGTCCGATCCGTCCGAGACCGCCGTCGCGCCAGCGCCCGCCAAGGGCAATAAGCGCGCTGGCAAAAGCTCCCCCGATCGCCTCGCCAATTGGGGTAATCAGCCCATGGAAGGCTGGATTCCGCCCGCCGATCTCGCCCGCGCGCAAATCCGGGATCTGATCCCCAACCCGCTGAACCGCAAAAACCCGACCGACTATTCCATCTCGCTGCGCGGGCGCATGAGCACCGATCAGCAATTGCTCTATCCGGGCGAGCGCCGCCAATCCATGCGGGGCTTCGAGGATCACTATACCGACATCGTGGACTTCACCATTCGCGGCACCCACCGCGCCTGGGAAGAAAAGGACATCGGCTATGTCTACGATTTCTACCGCAACAACATCCTGATCCAGGACGAATTCGGCACCCGCTCCGGCCGGGACGCCGTCATTGCCGGCTCGCTCGGGTTGATGAACGCTTTCCCCGACATGCGTTGGATCCCCAGCGAAGTGATCTGGGCCGGCGATGACGAGAAGGGCTTTCACACCTCCCATCGTAGTTTCTTTGTCGGCACCAATACCGGCTGGAGCGAGTTTGGTCCGCCGACGGGACGGCGCTGCACCTGGTGGGTCGTCGCCAATTGTGTCTGCATTGGCAACGAATACTACCAGGAATGGGTCATCGAGAATTCAGCCAGCCTGGTCCAGCAACTCGGCCTCGATGTCCGCGCCGTCGCTCGCGAAAAGGCGAACGCGCTCGATACCGATAGCTTCGCCCAAATCGGCGTGGGCGAACCCGATCGCCTGCGCGGGCAGGGCAAGCCCGTCCATATGCCCCCCGCGCCCGAGGGTCCATTCGATCCCGAAGACTTCGTTCGTCGCATGCTGCACTATGTGTGGAACTGGCGCCTGATCGGCTCGAGCCGCGAGTTCGTTGCCCCCAATGTGCGCAGTTTCGGTCCGAGCGGGCGGCAACACTACGGCATCGGCGACTATATGCAGAACATCGTCGCGCGCCTAGCCATGTTCCCCGATCTCGCCCACTCGGTCGACGACGTCTACTGGATGGGCAATGATACGCAAGGCTATCAGGTCGCGGTGCGCTGGTCCCTGATCGGGACCCATACCGGCCACGGCATTTACGGAACGCCAAGCGGTCGCCGGGTGCGCATGTGGGGCATCAGCCACTTTGCTATCGAGGGCGGCAAGATCGTCGAGGAGTGGACCATGTTCAACGAGTTCTTCGTGCTCCAGCAAATCCTGCGAGACACCGCCCTCAGCGCTTAGCTTATGCCGCAAGAAGCCTATGTCAGGAGGTAGCCTGCGTTGTCATCCGCATCCGGCTCGGTGAACGGAAGCGAGGTTGTCGATCGGGCTGCCAGGCATTAAAACCAACAGTGATCGGAGAAGTCTTGAGATTTACCTTGTCCGGATTCTTGTTGGCGTTGGTGATCGCTGGCTGCGCTAGAATGCCAAGCTCGCTCGTTTCTGGAAACGGTTCGTCCCTGAATTTTTTTTCTAGCAATACCCGCTTTGTTTATGTCCGACCAGGACACCTGTCCGTCAAATGTGAGCGGGAACCTGATAAGGACTGGAATTCAATTTACGACACCGGGTTGGCCACGTGTGATGACGCAACCGGGGGGCAGTTTGAACGACAGACTGGTGTCTATTCACTGCCTCGGGGCGGTAATTTCCTCGGGGCAGAAGTAGGGTAGATCATGAAATCCATCGACGCCAATGCAGCAATAATCGCGCTGTTCGGTATTAGCCTGGCCATTGTACCGGCGATCGCATACGATGCCTTCACCCCTGTAATGTCATTTCCTGCGTCCCCGGCGACAATGCCAGGACGGGCAATTGATGTCCTCCAGCTCGTCCCTGGGATGACCGTGGATGAGATGAACGCAGCTTTGACCGAGATGGGTCTGGTTGGCGATATCGAAGCCCCCGAGACGTCGTACCGGGTCAACGAGCGCGGGGTCACTGTTCAGACCACACCCTTTGTTGCGCACGTCTCAGCGACGACGCAGCAAGGCAGCTTCACCGTCGATTTCGCCGGCCCAGCTGCCGGGAATCAGGCCGTCGAATTCACGCGGGAAGTCGGGTACGCCGACGTGTTGACGGCCCAAATTTTGATTCCGTCATCGAGGCACTCAATGCCAAATACGGCGCCCCTTCGATGAGCAGAGCTGCTGGTACGGAGGGTGGACACCTGAAGCGACGTTGGTTTGGACCTTTGCTCGCGGTGAGCAGGTCTCATGTGTTGCCTTCAGCTTCAACACTGTAAAATCAACCGGGACCCTCTGCCCAGCTACGGGCGTGAGCTACGGCCCCTCTCAGCTACAGAGCCTAGCAGGCGATGCGCCAGTATTTGACTATGCGATCCTGGTGGACGTTTTCCCTGCTCCGGCGGACTGCACCAAGGTGTCCTCTCTTCGAACTAGGGTTGTCGACTTCGTCAGGGCAACCGCCGCTGCACAGGCCGATGCCGGTGCATTGATGGATGAGATCGAGCGCATGCATGCGCTTTCGTCCGCGCCCATCGAGGCACCGGCTCTTTGATAGCTGAGCGTTAACCGGCGGTCTGTCCGGAAGGCTGCAAAGGATTCGAATATCAATTCATTAGGTGAACGGCAGAAACCGACCCCGTTCCGGCCATTCAGGCCATTTTTGCGATTTCCGAAAAGCAGACATCAGTTCCTCGTATCCATGACCTGCGACCTCACACGTCTGAGACAGCGAAATTCTTCAGATATCGGTTGGTTTTGAGATGGTGAAATCAACCCCTCCCGCCGCCAGCCACCAACTAGATCGCCGGGCTATTTGTATTTCAAAACATACGGTATAAAGCCTAATGTATCTTTTGAGCTACAATCGTGGATGGCCAATGCTCGTTCCGAGGACATACTCCCATCTGGCAGCTGATGCCGCTGCTATCTTGGGAAAACAAATCCGCCTAGCACGAAAGCAGCGCAAGATGACTGAGGCCGACTTCGCCGAGCGCGTTGGTATCGCACGAAGCACCCTGCGTGCCATCGAAGGCGGAAGCCTGAAGTCAGAAATTGGCCTGGTCTTTGAAGCAGCCTTTGTCGCAGGGGTCGACCTCTTCCGCGACGATGGTCGTCATTTGGTGCCGCAGCTCGCGAGGCTCGACGACAAGTTGGCACTCCTGCCACGGCGCGTTCGAACGGCACCTGCTGAGCTCAAGGATGATTTTTGAGGGATGAGATAGCCGCCAGCCTTAGCAAAGGCGGCTATTATGCGCCCCATTCCGGCCGTGCAGACATGTTCGGTACGTTTCCAAAAGCAGACGTCAAACTGCAGCAGCCAAGGACCACTAGTGGGCGGCGGGGTCGTGTCCCCGGACGTGGTGTAGCTGAGCGCGGTAGTCATCGGCGCTTTCCGGTAGGGTCTGGTTGCTTGCACCAAGCTGATACCGGAAGGACGACCGATGACCGACGATATGATGAACCTGCGGGAGCTGGTAGAGAAGACCCCCGACGCCGATATTCTGCGCGAGATGATCGGCTTTGCCGCCGAGCGGCTGATGGAGCTGGAGGTGGGCGCGGCCACCGGCGCCGGCTATGGCGAGAAGGGCGGGACTGGGAGACGCGCGCCGGCACGGTCGAACTGCGCATACCCAAGCTCAGGAAGGGCAGCTACTTCCCCGGCTTCCTTGAACCGCGGCGGCTGGCCGAGAAGGCGCTGACGGCGGTGATCCAGGAGGCCTATGTTCAAGGCATCTCGACCCGGTCCGTCGACGACCTGGTCAAGGCCATGGGCATGAGCGGTATCTCCAAGAGCCAGGTGAGCCGGCTGTGCGAAGACATCGACGGCAAGGTGAAGGCCTTCCTCGACCGCCCCCTCGAAGGCGACTGGCCTTATCTATGGATCGATGCCACCTACCTCAAGGTTCGCCGGGGCGGCCGCATCGTCTCAGTGGCCGCGATCATCGCCGTGGGCGTCAACAGTGACAGCCGGCGCGAGGTTCTGGGCATGCAGATCGGCACTTCGGAAGCCGAGCCGATCTGGACCGAGTTCCTGCGCAAGCTCACCCGACGCGGCCTGCGCGGGGTCAAGCTGGTGGTCTCGGACGCCCACGAGGGCATCAAGGCCGCCGTCGGCAAGGTGCTGTGCTCCACCTGGCAGCGCTGCCGCGTCCACTTCATGCGCAATGTGCTGGCCCATGCCGGCAAGAGCAGGCGGCGGGTCGCCAGCGCCTTCATCGCCACCGCCTTCGCACAGGAAACACCAGAGGCGGCCAGTAGCCAATGGCGGGCCGTCGCTGATCAGATCCGCCCCAAAGTGCCCAAGCTCGCCACCATCATGGACGAGGCCGAGACCGACGTGCTGGCTTATATGACCTTCCCCAGGGAGCATCGGGGCCAGCTCCACAGCACCAACCCGATCGAACGGGTGAATGGCGAGATCAAGCGCCGCACCGAGGTCGTGGGCATCTTCCCCAACGACGACGCCATCATCCGGCTGGTCGGCGCCATCCTGCTCGAACAAAACGATGAGTGGGCCGTCCAGAGGGCGCGATACATGACGCTGGAATCCGTCGCCCCATTGAGCGATGATCCTCTCGTCAGCCTGCCAGCCGTGGCAGGATGACCAACCCGGCCCATGCCGGAAAAGCGGTGAGGCCCAGCCTCAGCTACACCACGCTAGGGGGCACGATCATGGCAGGTCTTGGCAAGCCCGTGAATTGGACAGGCGGAGCTCCGGGCCAATCAGCTCCAGCAATGCAGCAAAGGGCTAACAGCTCGTAAAAGCAAACCGGGCCGATCAGTCTTGAAGCGTCAGGAGATCATTAGGGGGGCTCACGTCCTGCCTTGACCGTAGAGTTTTTGTTCTTTATTTGTTCCGCCAAATCCGAATTTCGAGTGGAATACGCCGAACGGGCCACAACGGCGTATTGTGCTTTCTTCAATATCTGCAATATATGCAATATGGTTGGTAGGCCGAAAAATAGACCCAATGCGCGGCTATGGGAATTACTCCAGGCACGCAGGGCCGAAAATAACATGTCCGCTCGACAGCTGGCGCAAGCGCTTAGTGTTCATCCTTCGGCGCTTTCCCGGGCCAAGGGTGGAATGATGTCGTCTGACTTCGCCGACAAAGTTAACGCTTATCTGACAATCTCACCGCCAGTCGTCAGCATAGAACATGCGACGATGAGCCGATCAGACGCGTTGCGAATATTGCAAGAATTGGCAACTCTGCTGCCAGAGGTTGGCAGGGCTCTCAACGTAGTTTTCGACCCACCAAAGTCGTCTAAACAAGAAGGGCGGAGACAAGCATGACCAGCTCAAAGCAGATTCTGGAGATGATCCGCAGTCACGTGGCAGGCGACAGTCAGAGATTTTTCTCGGTCGTCGCTCATATCGCGGACGACGCCGGTAAGTCGGGCAAAACCAAAGTGGCGGACGAGCTGAAGGCCGTCATTGAATCTGCGCAGGCCGCCGTCTCTTCTGCCCCTAGCAGCAGGCCGATACCCATTGCTGCGCCGCGCGGCGAGCTCGCTGGTCTTGTTCGGGCGAGCTACTCTGAGACGTACCTGTCTGATGTCGTGCTCAATCCTGATTTGAACCGTCGTATCCTTCGGCTTATTCGCGAGCATCGCGAACGAGATGCTCTGGCACTCAAGTCGCTTACCCCCCGGCGCAAATTTCTGTTTTCGGGTCCTCCTGGCACGGGCAAGGGAATGACTGCCGCAGCCGTTGCCGGCGAGCTGGGCCTCCCATTGTTCACGATCCTGCTCGATGGCGTGATTACCAAATTCATGGGCGAGACGGCATCAAAGCTTCGCCTGATTTTCGACGCCATGCAAAATGTCAAAGGCGTTTACTTCTTTGACGAAGTTGACGCTCTGGCCTCCAAGCGCGATGTTGATAACGACGTGGGTGAGGCTCGGCGCGTGCTGAACTCGTTCCTGCAGTTCCTCGAAGAAGACCAATCGTCGAGCGTGATCATTGCTGCGACCAACCACAAGGCCCTGCTCGACCCGGCCCTTTTCCGTCGCTTCCACGGTGCGTTTGTGTACTCCAAACCCTCCAGCGAAGAGGCTCGGCAGGTGCTTCGAAACCACTTGCTCCAGTTTGACAGGGACAGCATAGATTGGAACAGCGTTGACGCTGTTTCCGACGGCCTCAGCCAAGCTGATCTCGTGGCCGCGGCCGACGATGCGGCGCGAGACGCAGTGCTGGACAATGATAGTGAGCTGACGTCGCAGATCCTTGTTCAGGCATTAAAGGATAGAGGAACTATCCATCCCGATTGACTGAAATAAATTGAGCCCGCATAGAACTAAGATATTTCTATGTTGGATTCTTATGGCGACCTTCAGGCATTTGCATATTCGCGGCCTCGGCGTGGCACCCACCGAATTTCGCGCGCGGCCGGGGCGTAGCGCTCCAAAGGACATTCCCGCAGTTCCAGATCGGCGCGCGCATGCCGAGAAGCTTCGCGAAGATCTGGATCGCGCCGTTGCGGTGCTGTCGACCCACGCAAAGGCCCAAGCTCGGCACGGTGTCGACGAGCGTCAACGCGGCGTCGCCATCACCATCGACGGCCGCCCGAATATGCCGTTCGCTGCTGGAGATAGCTCGGCCAGAAGCCCTGGCATCAAACTTCTGAGCGTACGTCGTTCACCACGCGTCTCCGATGTCGACGAAGAGCGGCGAAACGAGCCAGAAGAGGTTATGGCGGACAGCGCGACCTTTTTCGTGACTGCCAACAACATCAAAACCCTTCGCGCCAATCTCGAGAGATACGCAGACTGGGATGACACTCTGAGGTCAGTGAACGCGAAAGACGATGCTCCAAGACGACCTAATGGTTTCTGGATGTTTGAGACCGGCGGATCGATGCGGGCCTCCTCCATAAAAGACCTATGGACTGACGGCGAAGATCGCTTTCCTCGCGCCCAAGCCTCAGTCGAGTGGGAAGTCTGGACCAAAAAAGGGTTCGAAGGCTCGTTTGAGTCCGCCGTCAGAGAGCTCGAGATTGAGCTCGATGGTAAGCCGACAGAATTTGTCGGCATCAACGTGCGCACCGTGGTTGCGACGCACGAGCAAATACAAAAACTGATTGAGGACAGCGCGGCTGTTGTGGAGTTGCGCGGTGCTTCTTCATTCGGATCGGACTTCCTGACATCTCCACCAGAAGCCAGGGCCAGCGTCGCAGCACTGCTGGCTTCGCGCGTGACAGCGCCAGACGCTTCGGCGCCCAGGGTCGCCGTACTTGATACCGGGGTTCAGTTTTCGAATCCACTTCTGGCAGCCGCTTTGGCCCCCGCAGATTGCCATACCATTGTGGACGGCTGGACCGCATCAGATCACAGCGGGCACGGTACAAAAATGGCAGGGGTGGTCCAGTACACCGATATTGGACGCCATGCTCTGTCCATCGCGCCAATCCCTCAATGGACCAGGCTGGAATCGGTTGTCGTCAACGCCCCAGCCAACGCGCGCCCAGTCTCGGCTCGTGACGCCATCGCGCGAGCGGTAAATTTGCTCGAAAGGACGCCGGCGCCAAGGGTCTACTGCCTGGCGCAAACGGCTCGGGGCGAGGCAACCGACGGCAGGATCACATCTACAGCCGCAGCACTTGACCTGCTTACCTACAGCGATGGCAAAGCGCCTCGACTTTTCTGCGTGGCTGCCGGCAACGTACCATACTCGGCGCAAACCCCGTACCTGGCATCGGACTATGCTGATCGCAACCGCATGCACGGCATGGAATCCCCCGCCCAATCTTTCAATGCCATCGCCGTGGGTGCCAGCACTTTGAAAGCGGGCGGTCAGGATACTCTGGTTGCGCCTGCTGGAGATCTGAACCCGACTTCGAGAACGTCTGAATCCTGGCGTGGTTCTCACGCCAACAAGCCCGACATCGTCATGGAGGGAGGCAACTTCGCCATGGCGGATGGAGGCGTCTGGGCACATCCATCGCCTGAGAATCTCATTTTGACGACCTCGCATGCAGCGCCAAAGAGTCCATTGAGCAGAACTGGACAGACCAGCGCAGCTACAGCGCAGGCATCCGGTCTTTTGGGACGCCTCATGGCCCAATATCCAAACTACCGGATGGAATCTTTGCGCGGGTTGCTTGTTCATTCGGCGGAGTGGACGCCGGCAATGGCGGAGCAACTGGAGCAGCTTGAGGATGCGACATCGCGCTCCATAGCCTTGGGCAAAATGCTTGCTCGCTACGGTTGGGGTATCCCAAATGAGCAACGCGCATATTTGAGCACAGATAGCGCGCTGACCATGATCATCGAGGACCATCTGACGCCGTTTGGGGACGGCAAAAATGGCATTGTCCTCAAGGAAATGAAGTATTTCAAGTTGCCATGGCCTGTAGAAACACTTCGGGCCCTCCGGCAACAAGAGGTCGAGCTTCGCTGCACTCTATCGTATTTCGTTGAGCCAGATCCCAATGCGATCAGCCGTGACCACTACGAACGGTATCCGTCGTTCCGTCTGAAGTTCGGCGTGAAACGGCCGAATGAAAGCCATGAGGTTGCGGAAGCTAGGTTTAACGATGCCTCTGACGAGGTTGCCCAGCGAGGCGATCCAGGCTGGCTCCTTGGCAGCACGGCATCGCATCGCGGGTCGCTCCACCAAGACGTTTGGCGAGGACCTGCTTACCAGCTCGCCGATCGGGACGGCATTTCGGTGGCGCCGATCGGCGGTTGGTGGGCAGATCGGCCCGATCTCGACAGATACCGACGGGCGGTGAACTTCTCGTTGATTGTCTCGCTCAGGCTGCCGGTTTCCGGAACCAACCTCATCACGGAAACCGTGCGAGCAGCTGCTCCTGCAGTGGTGGTTGAGTCACCCGTTGTGATTACAGTTTAAAGCGGACACCAAGTCAGTCGTCTTGAGGCCGGAGCCCAGCTGGAGTTCAAACCCCCTGCTGGGCTTTGGCCATTACATCGCCGTACGTCAGATAGGCATACGCGCTTGAAGACGCACTTTGGTGCTGCAGACGGGCCGCCAGCGCCGCCCTGCCAATAGTTGCCCCAGCGTCGAAAAGCTGCTCGACCAAGCTGCGCACATAAAGCGAAGCGTGCTCGTCCTGCACCGACCACAGAGGCGCAACAATGCCGCCAAAGGATCGCTTAGCAAGCTGACTTGGCCAGCCCACAACAGAGCCAAGAGCAACGTTGGAACTGCCTACTTGGCAGGCGTTCAGGATAAAGAGTGGAGCGTCTCGCTCTCCAAGCTTCACACTGCTGTTTATATTCTCAACCGCAACCCAGTGGTCCTGCATTCTGAGCCCGATTGCGTTGGGTGGCCCTTCCGAAGCACCGTGCCCTGCAAAGTGGACGAGCTGAACCTTATCGACGGGCGGCTCCGTCAACAGGTCAACGAAATCGGCAAAGGTCGGATGGGCGCGGAGTACCCCATGGGTCTCGTGCAGCCAGCGCCCCTCTTCTTCAGCTGCCGGAAGCGTCGCACCGCGCTCGTAGCTGGGAACGAACGAGATGCGTTGACCGAAGCCGAAGCTTGATGCGGCCGCCCTTTCGTTTAGGGCCCATCGAGCTACGGGATGAAGGAGCAACAAATGCCCGTCTTCGCCGGCCACCGATGCCCCCAAAAACATCAGCTCCCAAGGAACATAAGGCTCGTCAGTCAAAATTTGGATCGTAAATCCTGGGCCGACTGCATCGTGAACTGCCCTGTAAATAGAAAGAAAGTCAGCCGGCACAATTTCGGAAATTCTTTCCCCGATACCGCGAAGCGCACCAGCATGTGCGCCCGCTGGCAATACGGGGCACATCTGAAACTTCGCGAGAAAGTAATCCTTCGGCGACTCGCCGCCCAATGAACTCGTACACACGGTGTTTGTCGCACCGATATGTCGAAGGGCGGGCGACGTCTCAAATGACCACGTGCACTGCCCATCAGACCGACCACCACTGTAGATCTTCACAGTGAGATCGGGTGGTGTTGCGTTCCTTTCAAGCGATAGCGAACCGTCGCCGGCCTTGTTGATAGGCTCGGCGGCAATGGTTTTTTGGACGCCCTTGACCTCAAGTGTTCTGCTTGCAGAACCACAGAACCGACCACCGAGCGAAAACGTCAGCTGAATGGTCACCTCTTGAGCGTCGGCGACGACCTTTCCTGAGAACAGTGTCGGTATCGAGCGCTCGAGACGACGAATACGGATAACCCCGCGCCGGTCCTGGGGGGCGATATCGAGCTGTAAGGAGTGAATCTCGACATCGACATCAAGTGACGTCCAATCTCCGTCGTCAAAGACGATCGGACCGCCGTCAACATTGTCGTTTGGCGACAGGCCAAGGTCAGCCACCACATCGATTACATCGCCGGGCGTAGCGACCTCGGTTGTCCGAATGTCTGGATACCTGATGACACCCGAAAAGCTGCTCGGATCCAAATCCAAATCGACCTGATGAGCACCAACAAAATCATCAAAAGGATCTCCAGCCGAGTAGAGCGGCGACGAGACAACCAGGTGATTATCAATCGTGGAAACAGATGTGTTTGCCAGGATGACTCTCTCTAGCGTCGTTTTGACCTCCAAGGAAAAAACCAAACCATCCAACACCGCACGTTCGCCATTCAGCGACAGCCGAAGCGTTTCAATCTGGTCGTCATACTGCTGCGTCAGGATTGTCCGAAGCGCTTCCCACTGCTGTCCGTCTGGCAGATAAAGCTGGGCGTGGTAGGCGTCCCAATCGTCGGTCATGGGTGTTCACTAAATACTGGTTGAACGAAGAATATGTCGCCTGCTGCTTCCGCACCCATACAAGCAGCGGTTGCCTCATAGACCCCAACCGGAAGGTCTCCCTGCCATCTATACCGGCCATCCTTGGGATACATTCGGGTTGTGAACGGAGCGGTCGCGCTATCGACTGGTTTGATCGTCAATTCGAGATATTGGGCTGAGACGCCCGTAATGGCGTGAATGATAACGGGCTCGTCGACCGGGTACATGTCCTCGATAATTAAGCTGATGGTCCCGTGGCCGCCGCGATCGCGGAGCGTGACTTCCGGAAGTCCAGCAATCGCATTGGTTATGTGAGCGATAGTGCTCTGGTGGGACGGGATGACCGCGTGGCCGGTGGGTACGAACGCTGCCACCTCCTCCCCTACTTCAGCAGGCGTAGCTGATGCGCGCGGAACAGTACCGTCACCCCATAGCAACCTGTTACCCGACGTCCCACCGTCGCAGAGAATAGATCCGTCGGGTTGTAGCGTGGCAAAACCCGAGGTTGGTTGTTCCGTCCCTATCACCGTCCGCATGGGACCCCGGCGTTGCGCATAGCCAGATTCATCGAGGTTTGACTTGGCGCGCGACGAGAGGTCGGTATGGAACTTGAGCGCTTCAATTGCACGCCCGCGGTCGATGTTTGGTATCGTGACATCGATTACCCTGCTCGCCTTGCCTGCGCCGTCGGTCACGAACTCTCCTGTCGGCAAGAGCTGGTATATGGAGTCAAAGTCCCTGACTTTGTTTATTGCCTCAGAGACATGCCCGGGCATCCATCGCTTCTGCAAACCATTGCTGAGAAACGAAATTGCATTGCCCGATCCCCCAAATGGGGTGCTGACCGCAAAAGTGGCCTTGGTCGTTTTCCAACCGTCCATGGCCTCCACAAAGTGTCGGGCCACCAGCCCGCCCATTGAGTGCGCGACGAGGATCAGTTTTGCTTTATCATTTCCGCTGGAGCCGCGCCAGGCAGCCAGCCAGACATGGGCGGCTTTTGCGAGCTTTGATGCCGCCACTCGGTTGTCGCGCCGCCAATCGTAAGCGAACTCGAAAAAGTTCTGCCCATTCGATAGCCCAAGAGCTGACTGCAAGCCCGCACTAAGGTCCTGATAGGTGCCGATCTTCCAGAAATCCGGGATCAGAGCCGGCCTTCGTAGTATTCCAGTAGCGACAACTCCATCACCGATATCCTCATCAAGACTGCCTTGAGCATGTAATGCCAGTTTTGAAATGCCATCGAGTGCCAGCGCATTCCAGAAGACGCTGGCACTCGCTCCCCAAATGACTTGGCCATCTTTGGAGAGTTCAGACCCAATGATGCCTGGGATCAATATCACAACGTCGGAAAATCTGGACAAGCTTGCCTCCGCCCCTTGAAGCAATCGGCTCAATTCATGAAAAACAGAGCACCGAATCAATAATACAAGTAGTTGCGGGCTTTGCGACCAGATATTTGCAACATGCTGCGACCTCATAAAGCTCGCATGGGTTGGCGTAAATGCGACCAATTCGTTCGCCGCGCGACCTGGATCTAAGCGCCGCTACTGACGATTGCGAAGGCTGATGCCGGAAGCGAAGGATTTGCCCGGGACGAAGGCATGCAGCCCGAAAGGACGTGGCGTTAAATTGGTCCTGACGCACAGACATATTCATTTGCGGCCAACGCCACCTGCCTTGCGCTCGTTGCCCAGCATTTACTACCTCAAAGCTCCATGCAGGACCTTGTTGGAATACAGAGCCCGCCCTAGCGGCTTCCGCTGGTCTGCGGTGCGAGAAATCCTGCGTCAGCCCTCATGCCAACGGTGATCGTGAAAGGTCGAATCAGGCCAGCCGAGAGAGCTTCAGCGATATCGTCGGTCAGCGCGCTTTTCGAACGTGACGACTTTAATGTCTGGAGATTAACACCTGCTTGGGCAAGCCGCGAAGGTTGGGTTTTTCCAAATTTCCGGCTCTGTGCAGGCAGGTCCAAATGACTTCGAGCTTCGGCCCCAAGGCATGAATGATCGTTCCTGCAGCCGGCATTGTTGTCTCCGTCGCTAGCCACAATATCCGCCGGCGCAGTGGTGCGAAACAGCCGCGTTTCATCCTATTTCATTCTCGCGACGGAGGGTTTGGTGGCCTGGACCAGGATTTGGGCACGAGCCGGCAGGCATTAGCGCCTTGACGCGAACCAGTTTCACCCCCGGGACCGGACGACCAATATCGTTTCATCCGATGGGACAATGTTCAACAGCGCATCCGGGATTCATTCCGATCTCGATGGTTTCGTCGCGGAACGCCCGGATCTGCGAGTGGATTACTCGCGTTCCCTACCGTCTATCCGCATTGCAATCCGGGCATTCTGACGCTATATTGCGTCATAATGATTGGCAGATAACTGGAGTATTCTATGGGCCTTGCTCAATATGCTGATGGCGGTCTCTTCTCGCCCCGCAAGATCGCGGCCGCATTGCGCACGACGAGCGAGGAAATCGCTCGCACGGCCGGACTTGGAAAGGATGCGATCCAGCGAAAGGATCGTATCAGCTCGGATAAGACGCAGCGTCGACTGCGCGAGATGACGGAGATCGTCAACAAGGTCGAGCCGCGCTTCGGTTCGGCGCTGATGGCTTATGCCTGGTATCGCTCCGAGCCGCTGCCCGGCTTTTCCGGGCAGACGGCGATGCAGCTCGTCCGTGACGGACGCTCCGACGACGTGCTCGACTATATCGACGCGGTCGACGCCGGCGTCCACGCCTAGTTCGGTCCGTGCGTTTCCAGGGGGCACTATACCGGGCACTGAACCCGATCTATGCGCGTGAACCGATGTCGGGACGTGGCGCGGAGCTTTACGGCGGGCGCTTCAATCGGAAGGGAACACCCGCACTCTATTTGTCCTTATCGGTCATGACGGCATTGCGGGAAGCCAATCAGGCCGGCAGCCTGCAACCGACAACGCTGGTGTCCTATGACGCGGATATCGAGGGCGTTTTCGACAGCCGCGACGATGCTGCCCTCAAGGCGGAGGGTATGGACGCGGTAGCGCTCGCCGACGGGCGTTGGCGCGACCAGATGAAGGCGACCGGAGAAGCGGCGACGCAAGCCTTCGCCCGGCGTCTCGCCGCGGCGGGCTATAGTGGATTGCTCGTCAGCAGCTACGCTCCCGGCGCAACCATGGCCGGTCTCAACCTGGTCCTCTGGACATGGGGCGCCACGACACCATGTCGCCTCACGCTGATCGACGACGAAGACCGCTTGTCGCGGTAGCGCCGGATGTCGGCCATCGCCTAGCCCGCAGCTGGACTAGGCTGTAATCGGGCGCCCCGCCGGTTCGCTAAAAGCGCCGCTGACGTCGAGCTGCGAAATGATAGTGGCAATGTCGAATTGTCGATGACGCGCCCCTCTCGGCCCTCTCGGGGGCGCAGACTAGTTGCTCGCGCATCTCGCTCCAGAACTGGCGCGGTCAGCCTGAGCAGCTGCGCTATTGTCGGGTTCAACATTTGTCTGGCAATTCCCGAGGTATCGCGCCGAGCCGAGGTGACTTTCTCTGCTGCGGTTATGATTTCGGGGTTACGGCCTCGGGTTGGATGACCGGCGAGCCGTCCAGAGGCGGTAGCTTGATCTTGCCCACGGTGCGACGGGCCGCCTTCATTTCCGGTCCCTCCGAATAGACGCTAAGCGTCATGCCTTCGCGAGTATGTCCAACCAATGCCGCAATCATTCCCTCCGGCGGGTTCGTCCGTTCCCCCTTGGTGATGAACCAACGCCTGAACGAATGGTAGTTCACCCGCGACCGGCGCTTTCCCTCGACCACGTCGGCAACGCCAACAGAGCGACGGTATGTCGTGAAATGTTTGGACGCTCGGAAGCTGCGCTCGACCTTGGGGTTTCGCTTGTCCTTAGGGTTTCGCTTGTCCTTGGGATACTCGGGGAAGAAGTCATCCTCGGCTTTCCCCGCCGTTCGACGGTGTACGATCTCCATCAAATCCGGATGGATCGGAACGTAGCGTTCTGCGGTCTCGTGCTTTTGAGGGTCGAAGCGAAATACCTTGTTTTGGATGACATCACCTATTTTGAGACTCACGATGGCGTTGATACGAGCGCCGGTCAGTGCGCCCATCATCATCAAATCCTTCATGACGGGCTTTGCGGGCCCAGTCAGCAAGGTCACCATCTCCCGTTCGGTGAACGGCCGCTCCTTTTCTGCATTTTTGATCACCTGCATGAACACGACAGCATCGCGCCAAGGATTGATGGATACCTGTCGCAGAGATTTTAGATAGTCAAAATAGAGGGCCAATCGCGATACGTATTTCTTGATCGTGCGCCCCGTCAGGCGGCGGTTGTTCTCGAGATAGGCGAGGAAGTCGGTGACGACGAATTCATCGACCGCTTCGACGTCATCGCCGCGCCCCTTCTGGATGCACCATGCTGCCAGCAACCGCAGCGCCCTGTCATGGTCGTCTTCGGTGCGGGGCGAAACCCTGAGGCGGCTTTTCTTGTAATCCGGGTCGGCGTTAGCAATGGGCCGGCTGCCCTTCAGGGCGACCGCAACGAATTGGTCCGCAAGCCTGACCCGGTCGGGGTCGTATACCGGAACCCGCACCGGACTAGGATCGTAGGTATCGTTGTTCTCGTATGCGGGAACCGCGGTATCGTACCGCACCGGTACGCCGATGATCTCTGTCGTCCTTGCTTCGATGTGGTCCCTAGCGGCGGGGTACCGATCCTTGGGATCGTATTTTTCCAGGTACGCGGCGATTTCGGCCGCTTCCCGCAGGGTGCGGGTGCGCTCGTCGTCGCTGGTCGCCTTGCCGGCCCTCTCAAAGGACCGCATCTTGTCCTTGAGCTGCTTGATCACGCCCCACCGCAATTCCTTGGCGACGGCCAGACTGTCGGTATGCAAGGATTGTTTGAGCTTAGTCGCGCCAACAACTTTTTGCAGGCTCGTCGGCACGGACAAGGTCACACGCCATTTGCCGCCATGCATTTCCAGGAATTGTCGATCGGTATTGGCGATGCGCGCCATGGCAAGGTCCTCCGTACCCAAATTCGTACCCAAACAGGGTACCCTAAGTCCAAGGAATACGGGCATCATGTTAAGGAATAATGGGAAATTCCTTGCTATTGGGAGTGCCCGCTCAGCTCCACCATTCCGGCTTTCAGAACATCGCTGCGTCGACGCCCGACCAGTTCCACGCTTGGCCCGAAGCTCTCGCAGGTGAGAATCGGAACAGGCGGAAGCGCTCGCTTGCGCCCCCGCCCGGCATTGTCTCCTGGCCCGCAATGCGCGGGCCACCCTGATGGCTTACCGTGCCGTCATCAGCGCCTTGGCGCGCTGCAGGCTGTCGGGCTGTTCGCTGCGATAGCGGCAGCCGATTTCCATCATCAGGACGGTGTCCGGCAGGAAATCGAGTTCGGCGAAGATGTCGTCCCAGGCGATATCGCCCCAACCCAGCGGCATGTGCAGGTCGCCAATGCCCATCGCGGTGTTTTCCTGCGGGAAGAACGGCTTGTAGAAGGCCTGGGGACGGCCGAAATTGTCGTGCACATGCAGGTGCCCGGTGACCGGGGCCATCGCGGCGATCTGCTCGCGGAAGTTGAGGCCCTTATAGGTGCTTTCCAGATAAGCATGGCCAAAGTCGATCAATGCGACAACGTTGGGATGATTGACCGCCTTGACGGTCTCGGCCAGTTCGGCCGGAGTCTGGCGGTACTGGCCGGGCTCGGTGGTGAAAATGTTCTCGAAGGCGATGCGCACGCCATGCGGACTGGCGAAATTGCCCACCTCCACCAGTGCCTCGCGTTCGCGCAGGTCCGCCGCGGGACGATCCTGCCACTGGTCAGCGCGCAGGCAGCCGCCGTGCTGCACGATGATGCCGGCGCCAATATCGTTGCACACCTCGATCAGCGCCTTGGCGGCGGCGATCTGGTAGGGCGCGGTCACCGGGTCCATGAAGTTGGACGAGACCAGGCCGTGCACGGTGTAGCGGAAATCGAACTGGCTGGTGATCGCCTTGAGGCGACGGGCGCGTTCGGGGATGATGCGGCCACCGGCCACCAGGTCAAGGCTGGTGACGGCCAGTTCCACCGTGTCGACGCCCATGTCCGCCAGCGCGCGCAGGTCGGCCTCAAGGCTGGGCAGTTCGCCATCGTCGGAGCCGGCGTTGAAACCGACAGCCGTAATATTGCTCATGAAACTTTCCTAAAATCAGGCGTTGATGGGGTGGGCGGCGTGCGCCGCGATGCGAGCCGCGCTGGCGTGGGTTTCGATGCGGCGGCCATCCTCGGCGAAGAGGTGAACATCCTGTTCGGCGAAGGTGAAATGCAGCTTTGTGCCGCTGGGCAGCGGACCGTTGCCGGCATCCACCACGATCAGCCGGCTGCCGTTGGCATCGGCATAGATCAAGCGCGAGGCGCCCAGTTCCTCGACATAGTCGACCACGGCGGCGATGGCGCCATTGCTGCCCTCGGCGGCGCGGCGGATGGCTTCGGGACGGATGCCCAAAGCGGCCTTGCGACCAGCCATCGCCAAGCCGCCCTCGGTGCGTAACTGCCCGCCTTGGCCGTGGTGAAACACGCCCTTGGCGTCGAATTCACCCTCGATCAGGTTCATCGCCGGCGAGCCGATAAAGTCGGCGACGAAGCGGCTGGCGGGATTGTGATACACATCGGACGGTCGCCCGATCTGCTCGACGCGACCGCCATTCATAATGATCAGCCGATCGGCCAGCGTCATTGCTTCAGTCTGGTCATGGGTGACAAACACCGAGGTCACGCCCAGGTCGCGGTGCAGCCGCCGCACTTCCGAGCGCATGGCGACACGCAGTTTGGCGTCGAGATTGGAAAACGGCTCGTCGAACAGGAACACCTTTGGCTCGCGCACCATGGCCCGCGCCATGGCGACGCGCTGGCGCTGGCCACCCGACAACTCGCCGGGAAGGCGGTCGAGATAACCCTCAAGGCTGACCGACTGGGCCACCTTGAGCACCCGCGCCTCGCGTTCGGGCTTGGGCATGCCGGCGACCTTGAGCGCATAGCCGATATTCTTGCGCACGCTCATATGCGGATAGAGCGCGTAGTTCTGGAACACCATGGCGCAGCCGCGTTCGCGCGGTTCGAGCTGGTTGACCACGGTATCGCCGATCAGGATTTGCCCGTCGCTGATCTCCTCGAGGCCCGCGATCATGCGCAGCAGCGTGGACTTGCCACAGCCCGAAGGCCCCAGGATGACGACGAACTCGCCGGACTCGATCTGCGCATCGACGCCGTGCACGACGAGCGACTTCTGGTAGCGCTTCTTGACGGATTTGAGGGTGATTGAGGTCATGGGAGAATCCGTTTCATTTGTCGCGAGAAATGAGCCCGCGCACGAACCAGCGCTGCATCAGGGCAACGACGAGCAAGGGGGGCAGCATGATGATGAGCGCGCCGGCCATGGTCACATTCCAGTCGGGGGTGCCGTTCTGGGCCGGGATCAGCGCCTTGAGCTGCATCACCACGGTGCCGAAATTCTTGCGGTCGGTGGTGATCAGCAGCGGCCAGAGATACTGGTTCCAGCTTGAGACGAAGAGGATCGTCGCCAGCGCCAGCATATTGGTGCGGCTGAGCGGCAGCAGCACATCCCAGAAGAACCGCAGCGGGCCAGAACCGTCCATCTTGGAGGCCTCGACCAGCTCGTCGGGGATGGTCATGAAGAACTGACGATACAGGAACGTGCCGGTCGCGGTCGCCACCAGCGGCAGGATCAGCCCGGGATAGGAGTTGAGCAGGTTCCAGTTCAGCACGATTTGCGTGCCGGTCAGCGACTGCACCAAGCCGGTAATGCCCAGCACATCCAGCAGCGCCTGGAACGGCCCCAGGGCATTGGCGGCGATGGAATAAGTGGGCACGATGCGCACTTCGAGCGGCAGCATCAGGGTGATGAAGATCAGCCAGAAGCACAGCATGCGAGCGCGGAAGTTGAAGAACACGATGGCGAAGGCCGACAGCGCCGCCAGCGTGATCTTGCCCACCGTCACGCCCACGGCTACGATCAGCGAGTTGACCATTTTGGGACCGAGATCGGCGCGCCGCCAAGCCTCGGACAGGTTCTCCAGCAGATGACCGCTGGGCCATAGATGGAGCGGCACTTGCGAGACTTCTTGCAAGGATTGCGAGCCTGCGACCAGCACGACCCAGAATGGCACCAGCACCAGGAACAGGCCGAACACCATGGCCGCATAGGTGAAAAAGTCGAAAACAGGCGAACGTTCGATCACGACCCGCTCCTCAATTGTAGTGAATGCGGCGTTCGACCCATTTGAACTGGACGAAGGTCAGGGCGATGACGAGCACCATGAGAACGATCGACTGCGCGGCGGCGCCCGAATAGTCGAGCCCCTTGAAGCCATCGACATAGAGTTTGTAGACCATGACTTCGGTCGAACCGATCGGCCCGCCCTCGGTCATCACGTCGATCAAACCGAAGCTGTCGGTGAAGCTCGAGATCAGGTTGATGATCAGCAGGAAAAACACGGTCGGCGCGATCAGCGGCAGTTGAAGGTCCAGCATGCGCTGCATCGGGCGGGCGCCGTCCATGGCCCCGGCTTCCGAAATCGAGCGCGGGATCATCTGCAAGGCCGCGAGGAAAAAGATGAAATTGTAGCCGATGCCCAGCCAGGCATGGCAGACGATGACCATGCCCAGGGCATGCCAGCCATTGATGGCCGGGTTCCAGATGCCGGGCCACATCTGGTTGATCGAGCCGATCAGCCCGGCCTCGGGCGAGAAGATGAAGCGGAATGCCACACCGGCAGCGGGCGCCGCAATCGCGTAGGGCCAGACGAACACCGACTGGAACAGGCGCGTGCCCTTAAGCGCACGATCGACGAACATAGCCAGCATGAGCGCCACCACCATCGACAGGCCGGTTGCGGTGATGGCGTAAAAGGCGCTGCGGCCGACGGTGTTCCAGTAGCGCCCGTCATGAAACAGGCTCATGAAATTGTCGAAGCCGACCCAGCTATTGCCGCCGCCCCAGGCCTGTTCGAGTGTAAAGGCCCAGTACAGCGCCTGCGAAGTCGGCCAATAGAAGAACACGAAAACCAGGATGAGCTGGGGCGCGATCAGCAGCCAGGGCAGTGTGCCGTTTTTATAGAAGGCGCGTCGTTCCATCAGTCATGGCCTTTGGCTATGCGGAAAAGATGATGGGCGGCCGAAGCCGCCCATGCCGGAGCCGTAGAGATCAGGGTAGCGCAACGCCCTTGTAGGTCTGCTCGAACTTGCGCAGCACGGCGTTGGAGCGTTCGGCGGCAGTATCGAGGGCCTGCTGGACGGGAACGTTATTGAACAGCACGTCCTGCATGGCGTTCTGGATTTCGACGCGCACGGCGCCGAAATTGCCCAGGCGCACGCCGCGGGTATATTCGGTCGGCGGAGTGAAGGTCAGGCTCTTGATCGCCAGTTCGCGGCCCTTATAGGGGGCAGCATTGTAAAAGCCCTTGGCGACCATGGCCTGGTAGCCGGTATTGGTGACCGGAATATAGCCGGTCACGGTCGACCACCATTCGGCCTGCTTGGGCGTTGCGATGAAGGCGTAGAACGCGGCAGCGCCCTTATATTCTTCAGGCGATTTGCCCTTGAGGGTCCAGAGCGCCGCGCCGCCCACCAGCGAATTGGTGCGCTCGCTGCCTTCCTGCAGCGGCAGCATGGCGACGTCCCAGTGCATGCCGGCAATTGCCTGCTTGCCGAAGGTGCCATGATCGGCGATCGAGGACGAAGTCATCTGGCACTTGGCATTGACGAAGGCGTCATTGGCGGTCTCGCCGGTGGCCTTGCTTTTGACGACGAACAGACCCTCGTCGTACATCTTCTTGATCCAGGTAAGCTGATCGACGAACTTGCCCTGGTTGAATTCGACCACAGCATCGAGCCCGCCGTAACCATTGCCTTCCGAGGCGATCGGCTGGTTGTGCACGGCCGAAAACTGTTCCCACCACTGCCACTGGCCGGTCGGATCGAACGCCACGGGGCACTCGTAGCCGGCGGCCTTGAGGTCCCGGGCGATCTTTTCGACCTGCTGCCAGGTCTGCGGCGCGCCGTCAAAACCGACAGCCTTGAGGGCGTCGGTATTGTAGTAGAACATTGCGGTCGAGCTGTTGAAAGGCATAGCCAGCAGCTCGCCCTTCGAGGTCGAGAAATAGCTGGCGATACCGGAGAAATAGTCGTCCCACTTGATGTCGTAGCCGTTTTCTTCCATCAGCTGGCGCACCGGGATATAGGCGCCCGACAGCATCAGGTCGACCACGCCGCCATCGCTGATCTGGGTGATCGTGGGCTGCTTGTCGGCGCGGAATGCCGCGATGGTGTTCTGCAGGTTGGACTCGTAATTGTCCTGGCTGACGCAGACGATTTCGTAATCGGCCTGGGACGCATTGAAATCCTTGCACATGTCCTGGATGCGCTCGGACAGATCGCCCGACAGGCCATACCAGAACTCGAACTTGGTGGGAGCCGCGAGGGCGGGCGCAGTGGCGAGCGCAAGCGCGCCCACCGAAAATGCTGCATTGAGCAGCCAATTGCGTGTCATTGGGGTCTCTCCGAATGGGGTGCCGAGCGCTCTTGCCAGCGGCGGCAGTCCTATTCGGCCAGTTTGACAGTCGCGCTTCATGGCCGTGACGGTGATGTGACCCTTATACGACGGTTGCGCGACGCGCCGCGGTCCGCCCCCTTAGCTATTGGCGCGGACCAGAATACTGGCGATATCGCTGAAACCCAGCGCGGCGCGACCGGAAGCTCGTCCAGATAGGGCACGATATTGCGCACCCCAAACGTGTTGCCGATGGCGCTGAACATAGAGGCATCGTTGCGCGAATCCCCCACAAAGCACACCGCGCCACCCGCCTCGGCCAGCGAAAGTCCCGACAAAGCCAAGAGCACCCGCTCGCTCATGGCGCGCTTGTCATAGCGGCCGATCCAGCTGTTGATATGGATGGAGCTGATCGCGGCGGTGGCGCCGCTGGCCCGGATTTCCGCCGCCAGCGCATTGATCGCCCCGGGCTCGTGGCCAGCAATGTCCACCGCCACGTCGGCAATCCTGAATGCCTGGTCGTGCGCCAGCCCGAACCCGTCATGACGCGCCAACGTCTCGGCAACGAACGCCAATTGCTCGGCCTGCCGCTGGCGCTGAACGGCCTCGCTCTCCCAGAACTCGAAAGCGACGCGGCCATTGTCCTGCGTCATCGCTACCGCGCCGCTCTCGGCGATCGCGGCGGCCACCGGCCAGGTCCGCACGATATGCTCGCACCAACCGGCCGAACCGCCGGTCACTGGCACGACGGCAATACCCACCCCGGCCAGGTCCCAGAGCGCCTGATAGGTCTGCGGCAACAGCTTGCCGCCGGTGGTCAGGGTATCGTCGATATCGGTGCACAGGTAGCGCACCCCGGCCAGCTCAGCCAGCGAGGGTGCGGCGCCGAGAAAGCTCATGCCCCCGCCTCATCGCACACCACAACCTTGACGCCGCTCTGTTTCAAAGCCGCTTGGGTCGCCTCGTCATCGGGCCTCCTATCGGTCACCAGATGGGTGAACTGGTCGAACGGCGCCACCCTTATGCTGGCATCGCGGCCCCATTTGCTGAAGTCGGCGGCGAGGAACCGCACCCGCGAATTCTCGATGATCGCATTGGCGATCTGTGCCTCGCCATAACTGAAATCGAGCACGCCATGTTCGGCGCTGAGGCCACCGGCGCCGATCACCGCAAAGCTCGCATAGAACTTGCCAAAGAACTTGACGGCATCGGGCCCCACGACGTCCTGGTCATTGGCCCGCCAGATGCCGCCTGTGAGGTGCAGTTCCACATCGGGTGCCTCGCCCAGCGTGCGCGCCACATCGATATTGTTGGTGACCACCGTCAGCCCGCTGCGCTCGCGCAGGGCGGCGGCAACAAACTGCACCGTGCTGCCGATCCCGAGGAACACCGTCGAGCCATCAGTGATCTGCGACGCGATATAGAGCGCGATGCGCCGCTTGGCGCTGCTGTTGAGCTGCGAGCGCGCATTGACCGAAATATTGCGCGACATCACCGGCAGATCGACGCCGCCGTGAAACCGCCGCGCCTGGCCGAGATCGCAGAGGACATTGATGTCACGGCGAATGGTCTGGGTCGTCAGCCCAAACCGCTGCGCCAGATCCTCGATCTGTTGGGCACCATCGGCCTCGATCAGCGCCATGATGTGCCGCTGCCGAACCGACAGTTGGGGGACGGCCATGGCGAACCTCAGCTCAGGAATAACTTTGGATTGTCGGTAATGACGCCAGCCAGCCCTTCGGCCCAGAACGGCGCCAGTTGCTCGGGCGCGTTGCAGGTCCAGACCCGCACCAGCACGTCGCGCTTCCGCGTCGCATCGAGCAGGGCGAAGCTCAGATGACGATAGTGCAAATGAATGGCGCTGGCCGGAATGGCGTCTAGCACGGTTTCCCAGTCAGCCGGCAGCTCGCCCCACAGCATGGCGACGTCATAGCTCGGATCGAGCTGTTTCATCGCCTTCAGCGCCTGGGCATCGAAGCTGGAAATCATCACCTGCGTCTGCCCGTTGCGCCGCTGCAAATCTGCGTGCACCGCTTCGGTGAGTTGCGCCAGCGATTTGTGATGGGCGTGCTGCTTGATCTCGACATTGACGTTCAGCCCCAATTCGCCCAGCGCCACCAGCGCCTGCTCAAAGGTCAGCAGCTTCTCGCCACCGAATAGGGGATCGAACCACGATCCTGCGTCGATCGTGTGAAGGTCCGCCGCGCCTATTCCGGCCAGCGACCCCGATGCCGATGTGGTCCGATCCAGGCTCGGATCGTGGATCACCACCAGCGTGCCGTCGCCCAGCAGCGCCACGTCGAGTTCAACCCACCGCGCCCCTGCTCGCGAGCCGCGCGGAATGCCGCCAGGGTGTTTTCCGGCGCCACGGCAGAGGCTCCGCGATGCGCCTGCACCTCGTCGACAGTGCGCTTGGTGGCAGAAGAGAGATCGGTCATTGACGCTAAATATCCTTGCTCGCTCAGTCGGTTCGGTTTCCGCTGGCGCGGTTATAGGGATGCAGCTCGCTTATGCGGGCGAAGACGGAAATCTCGGAGCCCTCGACAAAGCTGGGCCGGCCCGGCACCCGCACGATGGCCAACTGGTTAGAGCCAGCCAGCCGGATATGCAGATGGCTTTCGCCGCCGACCGGCTCCAGCAATTCCACAGTCGCTTTGAGGGCGATGGACGGCTCGGCTGGCCCGATCAGCACCATATCGTCAGGGCGAATACCCACGAGGTCGGTCTCGTTCGGCAATGCCAGGTCGGTCCCGACCGACTGCGCGCGCAAATAGTCGAGATCGACCAGGTTCATTGGCGGCGAGCCGATGAAACCCGCCACGAACACCGTGGCCGGCCGTTCATAGACCTCGACCGGCGTGCCAACCTGCTCGACCAATCCGCCATTCATAACCACCAGCCGATCCGCCAGCGTCATCGCCTCGAGCTGGTCATGCGTCACATAAAGACTGGTGGTCTTGAGCCGGCGCTGCAGTCGCCGGATTTCCACCCGCATCTGCACCCGCAGCTTGGCATCCAGATTGGACAGCGGTTCGTCGAACAGGAACGCCGCCGGTTCGCGCACCAAAGCGCGCCCCATGGCGACGCGCTGACGCTGCCCACCCGAGAGTTCGCGCGGCTTGCGATCGAGCATCGGCCCGATCTCCAGCATCGCCGCAGCCTCCTGCACGCGTCGGGTGATTTCCTCGTTCTTCACGCGCCGATTGCGCAGGCCATATTCGAGGTTCTTGCGCACCGTCATGTGCGGATAGAGCGCGTAGTTCTGGAACACCATGGCGATGTCGCGCTCGGCGGGCTCGGCCTTGACCACATCGCGGCCACCGATCTCGATGCGCCCCGAGGTCACGCTTTCCAGCCCCGCCACCATGCGCAGCAAGGTCGACTTGCCGCAGCCGGATGGGCCGACCAGAACGATGAACTCGCCATCGGCAACACTGAGGTCCACGCCCTTGACGGCCGGAATGGCTCCATAATTCTTCTTGAGGTCGATCAGCTCGATCGTTGCCATCCTATTTCTCCGTTTCCGTGAGACCTTTGACGAAGAGGCGCTGCATGGCGACAATCACCAGCACCGGCGGCAGCGCCGCCAGCATCACTGCCGCCATGACGATATTCCAGCGCGGTTCGGCATCGGCCACCGCCGCCATCCGCTTGATGCCCATGACCACGGTATAAAGGTGGGGATCGGTGGTGATCAGCAGCGGCCACAGATACTGGTTCCATCCCAAGACGAAGAGGATGATGAACAGCGCCGCGATATTGGTGCGCGACAGCGGCAACAGGATATCCCAGAAGAACTTCAGCGGCCCCGCTCCGTCGACGCGGGCGGCTTCCATCAACTCGTCGGGCACCGTCAGGAAGAACTGGCGGAACAGGAATGTCGCCGTCGCCGAAGCGATCAGCGGCACGATCAGCCCGCCGTAATTGTTGAGCATCCCCAGGCTTGCCACCACCTGGAATGTGGGCACGATGCGCACCTCCACCGGCAGCATCAGGGTGATGAAAATCATCCAGAAGGCCAGCGTGCGGAACGGAAAGCGGAAATAGACGATGGCGAAGGCCGACAGGATCGAGATGGAAATCTTGCCCACCGCGACACCCACCGCCATGATCAGCGAATTCCACATCATCGGCAGCAACGGCGGCGCTCCCGAACTGGAAAGCCCCGTGGTCAGCATCTGCGAATAGTTTTCCAGCAGATGCGGCCCCGGCCACAATGGCACCACCCCGGACAGGAAATCGTTGGGCCCGTGGGTCGAGGCGATGAACGCCACATAGACCGGGAACACCACCACGGCGACGCCCAGGATCAGCAGCAGGTGCGACAGGAAATTCAGCAGTGGACGGTTTTCAACCATGATGCGCCCTCAATACTGTACGCGCCGCTCGACCCAGCGGAACTGGACGACGGTAAGGCCGATAACGATGACCATGAGAATGACTGACTGCGCGGCGGACGAACCCAGGTTGAGCCCGACAAAGCCGTCGAAATAGACCTTGTAGACCAGGATTTCGGTGGCCCGTGCCGGCCCGCCTTCGGTGGTGGCGTGAATGACGCCGAAGGTGTCGAACATGGCGTAAACCACGTTGATCACCATCAGGTAGAATGCCGTGGGAGACAGCAGCGGGAAGATGATGGTCCAGAACCTTTTGGTCGGCCCGGCTCCGTCGATGGCGGCGGCTTCTTCCAGCGAATGGGGAATGGATTGCAGCCCCGCCATGAAGAACAGGAAATTGTAGGAAATCTGCTTCCAGGTCGCGGCGATCACCACGAGGATCATGGCGTCGTTCGGATCGACCAGGTGGTTCCAGTCGATACCGAAGCGCCGCAGCACATAGGAGATGATGCCGATCGAGGGATTGAACGGGAACCACCACAGAATGCCCGCAATGGCCGGCGCCACCGCATAAGGCCACACGATCAATGTCGAATAGATGCGCGACGAGCGCAGCATCCGCGTCGCCGCCACCGCCAACAGCAGGGCAATGCCCAGCGACAGCAGCGATACCGCCAGCGAGAAGATCACCGTGGTGCGGAACGAGTTGAGATAAACCGGATCGGCGAACAGCTTGGTATAGTTGGCGAACCACACGAAGGTGGTCTTGAACCCGAACGCATCCTCGCGCAGAAACGATGACCAGAACGCCTGGGCTGCCGGCCAGAGGAAGAAGACAATGGTCACGGCCAGCTGCGGCAACAGCAGCAGATAGGGCAGGACCTTGTTGGGAAAAACGGTGCGCTTGCCTTGCATGGCCCCTCGCGTCGGATCAGTTCTGCCCTCGAAGGGGCCGGCGCTCGCACACCGGCCCGGGAGGTATGGGGCCTACTCGTTGGCGCTCTGGAAATCGCGCAACTGCTCGTTGCCGCGCTTGACGAGGTCATCGAGCGCTTCTTGCGCGGTCTTCTGCCCGCCCAGAAGAGCGGCGAACTCATCATCGATGAGGCCGCGCACCTGCACGTAATTTCCGAAGCGAATGCCTTTGCTGTTCTCCGTGGGTTCGACCCGGGTTAGCTGCTTGATGGCAATGTCCGAACCGGGATTGGCCTCGTAATAGCCCTGGCTCTTGCCCAGCTCATAGGCGGCTTCGGTGATCGGCAGGTAGCCGCTGAACTGATGCCAGTCGGCCTGCACTTCGGGCTTTTGCAGATAGGTGAAGAACTTGGCGACGCCGGCATATTCCTCGGCCGGACGGCCCTGCAACGTCCACAGCGTGGCCCCACCGATGATCGAGTTCAGCGGCTCCTGGATCACGTCGTCATAATAGGGCAGCGGCGCAAAACCGACCTTGAAATCCTTGGCGTTGTTGATCACCGCGGCGCGGCCGGCCGAGGAGTTCATGAACATCGCGCATTCCTGCGAATAGAACAGCGGGGGTGTGTTGTCGCCGCCGGCCGGGCCGCCGAACTTGAACAGCCCTGAATCCTGCCACTTCTTGCGATTGCCCCAATGCCGCACGGTCAGCGGGTTGTTGAACACGAACTCGGCGCCCAGACCGCCAAAGCCGTTGGCCTCGGTCGAATAGGCCATGTTGTGCAGGGCGTTGAGGTTCTCGGTGTGGATCCAGGAAATCCACGCCGTGGTGAAACCGCAGGTGGCGGCACCGCTATCGACGATCTGCTGGGAGAACTTTTCCATGTCCGCCCAGGTCTTGGGCGGCGTCTCGGGATCGAGGCCGGCTTTTTCGCACACGTCCTTGTTGTAATAGAGGATCGGGGTCGACGAGTTGAACGGCAGTGACAGCACATTGCCGTCGGTATCGGAATAATAGCCCACGACGGCGGGCAGGAACTTGGATTGATCCCACGGCTCGCCCTGGTCCTTCATCAATTGGTAGACCGGATAGACCGCGCCCTTGGCGGCCATCATGGTGCCGGTGCCTACCTCGTAAATCTGGATGATGGCAGGTTGTTCATTGGCGCTGAAGGCCGCAATTGCGCCGTTCATCGCCTCGTCATAGGTGCCCTTGAACACCGGGTCGATCTCGTAGTCGGACTGCGATTGGTTGAACCCCTTGGCGATCTCTTCGAGCTTGGCGCCGTTTTCGCCACCCATGGCGTGCCACCATTGAATTTGCGTCGCCGCCTGTACCGTCGGGGAGGCCGCCAACATGGCGACGAGACCCGCGGACATGACCAAAGCCTTCTTCAACATGCTCTCTCCCACTTATGCTTGCCGGACCTCCCGCCCCTGATTGCGACAAGTCGTAGCGGCATGTCGCTTTGCAACCCAGAAATGTTCAAATGAACATTTTGAAGGTGCTGGGTGCCGTGTGTCCCCGGGCAATAAACTCCAGATAAACGGGAGCAGGGGGCGTTTGCACAGCCTTTTTCGCAGCGACGTTTCAATAGGACAAATATCGCTTGGACATTGCGACCCTACGGCTCACATGAACATTGTGCTGTGATGAGGGGTTGGGGGGGCCATCCCGTCGCCTGTCCGAAGGACTCAACCATCCAAAGCGACTCTGTGTGACTGAACTGGCGCCGTATTCGAAACGCCTCAAGCAAGTGGCCGCGCTGCCATGGCGATTGAACGCGAACGGCGAGCTGGAAATCCTGCTCGTCACCTCGCGCATCAGCCGTCACTGGCTGCTGCCCAAAGGCTGGCCGATGGATGGCAAGAGCAACGCCCAAGCGGCGCGCCAGGAGGCGTTCGAGGAGGCCGGCATCGAGGGCAGGATCAGCAAGTCGCGGCTGGCCAAGTTTGCCTACCGCCGCATCGAGCCAGACGGCTCGACCTCGCCCTGCGTGGTTTCGGTCTTTGCTTTACGGGTCAGCCACCAATTGGATGACTGGCCCGAGCAGCATCAGCGCGACCGGCAATGGTTTGCGCTGGACGCCGCCGCCGCCGTAGTGTTCGTGCCGAGTCTGGCCGCCATGCTGTCGCTGCTGATGGTCAAGAACGATGCCCTCGTTCTGCGCCGCGTCTGGCGGCCGAAAGGGGGGCGCTCCAGGACCTCCACCTTCGGCAGCGATCGCAGCGACGAATAGTCCTAAAGCAGCGTCTGCTCGTTCCGCCCCATGAAGCCTTGGCACCACATTCCACGCTTTGCACGAAATCCTCGTGCGTCATCCCGGCGTGCTGATCGCCACGCCTAATCTTGAAGTCGCTTATTCCTACGCGCTCAAAACCGACGCAACCGTCTATGTCTATGGCGGCTACGTGCGCAACAAGGACTCCCCGGTGCTGACCCTGGCCGACTCTAACCGCCAGCGCTTCAAGTTCGACATCGCCATCATCGGCGCGCGAGTGCCATCGACCGCGATGGCTCGGTGCTGGAATTCGATCCGATGGAAGTCGATCTGGTCAGCGATATCCTGCCCGCATAACCGTTGACCTGCAGATCAAACAGGCCGGCGCTGCTCCAGGAACTCATCCGAGCAAGCTGGCCGATGCCAAGTCGAGATGTAGCGTCGCATCGGCATGTTGCTGCAGGATCGAGGCCGGAAACTCCGGGCTGACCGGCCCTTGCGCCGCGTGTCGCACGGCTTCGGCCTTGCGGACATCGGGCACCGACAGGATGATCTTGCGCGATTTCATGGTCTGGCGAATGCCCATCGACACCGCCCGCTGCGGCACGGCGTCGAAGTTCTCGAACCAGCCTTCGCCCAGTTGCTGACGCCGGCAGGCCTCATCCAGCGCGACCACGATATAGGGATCCTCGATGGTGAAATCGGCTGGCGGATCGTTGAAAGCCAGATGGCAATTCTCCCCGACGCCCGCAAAACACACATCGACCGTGTCGCGCCCGAGCCGATCGTTGAGCCGCCCAATTTCCCCCCTCAGGTCCTCGGCATCGCCCCCCACCATGACGAATTCCGCCAGTGCCGGCAGCCGCTCCACCACCCGTTGGCGCAAATAGCCGCGAAAGCTCGCTTTATGCGTGGCCGGGCAGACCGACATATTCATCAAGGTGAAACGCCGTGACCTTAGCCCAGTCGATATCGGCCTGGATCAGGCTTTCCAGCGTCGCGAACTGGCTCGTGCCGGTAGCAAGAATGACCACAGCGCGGCCCTGCTTGCGATCGCACTATTGATCGCCTCGGCGCCTTGCTGGGCCGCGGCCTGCCCCATATCGGCGGCATCTCTGTGATGGACCATTTTCATGGTGCGATCATCGCCGCGGTGGGAAGATGGCGCAAGAGCCAGGTCTGGACGCATCGTCGTGCACCCGCGATTTCTGAGCCCCCACCGTCGTTTAAACGCCTTGGAAACCGTGTTTTATCTTCGGCTGACAGGGCGTTCCGGACCCGCAAAAATTAAGCATCGAATAAGAGCTTGCCCTTATGTTTCGGGTGGGGAATTCCAGGGGCGAAAATGCGGGTGCTCATAGTCGACGACAGCCGCTCGAGCCTTGCGATGATCGGCTCGATCGTCAAGCAGGCCACCACCGCGCTGATCGATACCTGCCTGCTGCCGCTCGACGCCATCGCCATGACCAAGGCCTGCCAATACGATCTGATCCTGGTCGATCACATCATGCCCGGCATGGACGGCATCGAGCTGACCGCGGCGCTGCGCGCGCGCGATGCCTATCGGCTGGTCCCGATCATCATGGTCACCTCCGACATCGACAAGCACACCAAGCTCGAAGCGTTTCGCGCCGGAGCGACCGACTTCGTCAACAAGCCCTTCGACCCCACCGAATTGCAGGCCCGCGTCGTCAACCTTTTGGCGCTGCGCCAAGCCCAGGTCGAGCTGGCCGATCGCGCCACCTGGCTGTCGCGCGAAGTGGATCAGGCCACCAAGCATTTGCTGGAGCGCGAGGAAGAAGTCATCTGGCGGCTGGCCCGTGCCATCGAATATCGCGACGGCGACACCGGCGAGCATGTCTCGCGCGTCGCCCTGATCAGCCAGTTGATCGCCGCCGGTATTGGCCTCAGCCCGCAGCGCTGCCGCACCATCTATCTGGCCGCCCCGCTGCACGATATCGGCAAGATCGCCATCGCCGATGCCATTCTCAGCAAGCCCGGCAAGCTGACGCCCGAGGAAATGGCCATCATGCGCGAGCATGTCACCATCGGCGCCCGCATTCTGGAAAACGGCTCGTCCGACCTGATCAAGACCGCCGAGCTGATCGCCCAGAGCCACCACGAACGCTGGGACGGCGCCGGCTATCCCGACAAGCTCTCAGGCACCGATATTCCGATCGAGGCCCGCGTCGTCGCCATTGCTGACGTGTTCGACGCACTCTGCTCGAAGCGCCCCTACAAGCAGGCCTGGCCCATCGAAAAGGCCTATGCCGAAATCATCGCCTGCAGCGGCACCCATTTCGATCCGACCTGCGTCGCCGCCTTCCGCGACAAGTGGAGCGACATCCAGGTGATCATGCAGGGCGAGCCACCGCGCGCCGCCATCGGCTTCTAGTCCGGGCGCACGCCACTCCACTTCCCCGCTGCCTATCGCTAACCTACGGTCGCGCAAGAGATTTACGATTTGTTGCCTGGTGCGCTCACGTCCTCGATTTGTGGCAAATTTGCGGCACGGATGCTGCCGTCACAAGTCTATATTTGCCAAACTTCCGAATACCGGCAAAGAGCACAAGTCTAATTTTAGTATATCGATACCGATTTGATTGGACCGACTCGCCGATCTGAATCGATGACTCGCCCTCTCCGCCAACGGATTCATTCGCAGCCGCAGGAATCCGGGAATGATTCATGGCAAGTCGATAAATATTGCTTCGTCGCCATCATGTCACCGCAAGTGTAACTTTGCACGCCCAGTAACGCTCAATTAAGCACCTTCGTATACCTTAAGTCATGCGCTCGATGGGAATAGGGCGCACACAGAAGAAACTCCGTGATGCAGATCGAAGGCAAATTAATAGACTAGTAATACCTCGAAAAGCGCCTCCGCTTCCCAACCTCTTAGTGCGGTAGAGTAATATAATGCCCAGCCATATCAGTCTTGCCTTCCGGTCATTCCAATGACCGGAGATAGCGCCCACATGCTCTCCATCAGCGGTGATGCCGGCCTGCGCAATGTGCAGGATATAGCCGGGTTACTGCGCCAGGCCCTGGATAACCACGATACCATTACCGTGGTCGCCGATGGCCTGACCAGTATCGACGTCACCATTCTCCAATTACTCGTCGCCGCCCGGAAATCCGCCCTGGCGTCAGGCAAGACATTGACCCTGCATGCGCCCCCGGACGGCGTGCTGCATCGTCTCCTGGTCCAAACCGGATTTGTCGGCACCGATGGCAAGTCGCGCACGCCGGAAGGCGAATTCTGGACCGGCCCCTCACCAACGGAACACGCAGCATGAGCAAAACCATCCTGACCATCGATGACAGCGCCTCCATCCGGCAGATGGTAGTCATGACCCTTGCATCCGCAGGCCACGAGGTCATCGAGGCCATCAACGGCGCCGATGGCTACACCAAGGCCACCACCAACACCGTGCACGCGGTCATCACCGATCTCAACATGCCGGTGCTGAACGGCATCGAGTTCATCCGCAAATACCGCCAGCACCCCTCCAGCAAGGGCGTACCGATTATTTTGCTGACCACCGAGTCCGATGATGAGCTCAAGCGCCAGGCCAAGGAAGCCGGCGCCACGGGATGGATCGTCAAGCCGTTCAAGCAGGACCAGCTGTTGGCCGTCATCAAGAAGGTAACCGGCGAATGAGCTTTCCCGATCCTACCGAGACCTTCCGCCAGGAAGCGCGCGAGCTGCTCGAACAGCTTGAGCAGGGCCTGCTCGATCTGGAGCAGAACCCCGCCAACGACGATCTGATCAACTCCACCTTCCGCGCCCTGCATACCATCAAGGGTTCGGGCGCCATGTTCGGCTTCACCGCCGTCGCCAATTTCGTGCACGAATTCGAAACCGCGTTCGATCAGGTCCGCAAGGGCCAGACCGTAGCGACCCCCGCACTGATCGAGGTGGCGCTGGACGCCAAGGACCACATCCACAAGCTGATCGAGCAACCCGATACCAAGCTTGCCGGCGGCGACGCCATACTCGAGGCACTGCGCGCCGTCATCGATGGCACCAATGCGCCCGTCGAAGCCGCAGTTGCGCCCGCCGAAAGCGCCGTTATCGCGCTGGATCTGGACGAGCCGGCCGTGACCGAAACCGCGGCCGCCGCACCGAGCACCTGGCGCATCCGCTTCCGCCTGCCCAGCGACGCGCTGGTCTATGGCACCAATCCGCTGCTGCTGCTCAAGGAAATCACCGACCTTGGTCCCTGCGTAGTCACTGCGCTGACCGACACCATTCCAAACCTCGAGACCATCGATCCCGAAGTGCCCTATCTGGGCTGGCAGATCGACCTCACCATGGCCGAGGACCCGCACGCCGCCATCGACGATGTCTTCATGTTCCTGCGCGACGGCATGGAGCTGTCCATTGTGCCGCTGACCGGCGCCGAGCCCGCCGCTGAACCTGTCGCGGTCGCTGCCCCAGTTGTCGAAACCGCACCGACCCCCGTGGCCGCCGCGCCAAAACCTGCCAAAGCCGCCAAGGCCAAGCCTGCGCCCGCGCCAGCCGCCGAGGCCCCGTCCGCGCCCCCCGTCGATGCCAAGGCGCCCGCCGCTTCTTCCATGCGCGTCGATGCCGAACGGCTCGACGAGTTGATGGACCGCGTGGGCGAACTGGTGATCGCCCAGGCCCGCCTGACCCAGATCGCCGCCTCCAGCAGCGACGGCAATCTCAAGACCATCGCGGAGGAACTCGAACGCCTGTCCTCAGGCCTGCGCGATACCACGATGGGCATCCGCATGGTGCCGATCGGCACCCTGTTCAGCCGCTTCCGCCGCCTGATCCACGACCTCAGCCGCGACCTCGACAAGGACATCGAGTTCATCACCACCGGTGAAGATACCGAACTCGACAAGACCATGATCGAGCGCTTGGCCGATCCCCTGGTCCACCTGATCCGCAACTCGGTCGACCATGGCCTCGAGAGCGTCGAAAAACGCCTCGCCGCCGGCAAGACCCCCAAAGGCACGGTCCGCCTCTCGGCGGTCTATGCTGGGGCCGAGGTGGCTATCTCGGTTTCTGACGACGGCGCCGGCCTCAATGCCGAGCGCATCCGCGCCAAGGCCGAGGAAAACGGCATCATCACGCCCGAACAGAAGCTGACCGACCAGGAACTCAACCACCTGATCTTCGCACCCGGCTTCTCCACCGCCAAGGAAGTCACGTCCCTGTCGGGTCGCGGCGTCGGCATGGACGTGGTCAAGCGGACCATCGATGGCCTGCGCGGCAGCATCGATGTCACCACCAAGGCCGGCGAGGGTTCCACCATGACCCTGCGCCTGCCCCTGACCCTGGCCATCATCGATGGCATGCTGGTGCGCGTCGGCAATGGCCGCTTCACTATCCCGCTCTCGGCGGTGGAAGAATGCGTCGAGTTGCCCGAAGGCATCGACGGCAAGGGCCGCAACTTCCTCGATATCCGCGGCGCCCTCGTGCCCTTCCTGCGACTGCGCGAAGTGTTCAACACCACGACGCCCGCCGAACCGCACCAGAAGGTGGTCATCGTCTCCTCGGGCGAAGGCCGGGTCGGGCTCGTGGTCGATCAGATCATCGGCAACAACCAGACCGTGATCAAGCAGCTCAGCAAGCTGCACTCGCCCATCAAGTCCTTCTCGGGCGCCACCATTCTGGGCGACGGCACCGTCGCCCTCATCCTCGACACCGCCCATCTGGTTGCCCACGGGCAGACCTATGTCGACCGCAATAAGTCCGAAGGGAAAGCCGCATGAAAGCGTTCAAAGCCGGGCCCATGAAAGCCCTGACGCTGCGCCTGCAGGACGAGCTGTTTGCCATCGAGGCCGAGAGCGTGCGCGAAATCCTCGATCTCGTGCCGATCACCGAAGTGCCCAATGCACCCCCCTTCGTGGGCGGGCTGATCAATGTGCGCGGCCGCGTCGTTCCGCTCGCCGATCTGCGGGTCATGTTCGGCATGGATCGGCCACCGCCGGATAAGGACACCCGCATCGTCGTCATCGAGATCGAGATCGATGGCGAACCCACCATCGCCGGCGTGCTTGCCGACAAGGTGCATGACGTCACCGACATCGAGGCCGCTTCCATCGAAGAGGCCCCCCGCGTCGGCATGCGCTGGCGCGCCGACTTCGTGCGCGGCATCGGCAAGCGCAATGGCGGCTTCATCATCATCCCCGATCTGGGGCGTATTTTCGAAACCCAGGGCGCCCGGACACCGCCCTCCACAGCAGAAGAAAGACTTGCATCGTGAGACTGACCATCAAGGCTAAACTGGCAGGCGTGTTCGTCGTCGTCGTCGCCCTTTCGGGCATCAGCATGTTCTTTGCCCTGCAGAGCCTGGGCAAGATTAATGATTCGCTGGGCGACATCGTCAAGGTCCGCTCGGCCAACACCATCACCATGTCCAATCTGCAAACCGCGCTCGAAAGCGTTGGCTCGCAGATGCGCGCCATGATCATCACCTCCGATCCCGATCTGATGGCCACTTTCAGTGCCGGCATCGCGTCGGAAATGGCCAGCATCACCGCTGATTATGCGACGCTGGACGGCAATATAGTCGACCCCAAGGTGCGCGAGGGCCTGGACCAGTTCCATGTCAAGCTCACCCAGTATCAGGCGATGATCCCGCAGGTCGAGGAACTCACCACCCAGAACAGCGATGCCGTTTCGCTGGCTATCTCGCGCTCCGATGGCAGCACGGCGCTCGGCCAGGTCGAAGACACCATGGTCGCGCTCAAGAAGGCGCTCGCCGCCCGCGTATCGGCCGGCGACATGACCGTGTTCCCGGCCTATCAGGCCGCCACCGACATGTACCTGACCATGACCGACATCTTCCGCCAGCAGCGCAATGTCCTGCTCGCCTCTGGTGACCCGGAGCTACAGGACAAATGGCACGCCGACTACATCACCGGTCTGGCGGCGATAGCCGAGCAGATGCCGGCGCTGCAACGCCTGATCCCCGCCGCGGACACGGCCCTCTTCACCGCCGCCAAGGCCGCCTATGATGGTCTCGTCGTCGCCATGGACAAGGCTGTCAGCGTCGCCATGACGCGCACGGACTTCCTCGCCACCGCCAAGGCGGACGAAGCTGGCACCATCCGCGCCGAGGGCGATGCCATGCTCGACACCATGATCGATCTCAACAAGGCCGCCCTGCAACAGGCCGACGCGGATGCCGATGCACTCTACAATTCGAGCATGGCCCTGTTGATTGGCCTGCTCATCGGTTCGGTGCTCATTGCCGCCGTCGCCGCCACCTGGATTGTCGTGGCCATCTCCCGCTCGCTGTCGAGCGCCGTTGCCCTGGCCAACGCTGTCGCCGGTGGCGACCTCAATGCCACGGCGACCGCCAAGGCGGATGACGAAATCCGCGACCTGATCAATGCCCTCAACGCCATGGTGCGCAAGCTGCGCGATGTGGTCAGCGAAGTCACCACCGCCACCCGCAACGTCGCGGCCGGCAGCCAGGAAATGTCGGCCACCGCTGAGCAATTGAGCCAGGGCGCGACCGAGCAGGCATCCTCCACCGAAGAGGCTTCGGCCTCGATGGAAGAAATGACCGCCACCATCAAGCAGTCGGCCGATAACGCCAACCAGACCGAGAAGATCGCCCGCCAGTCGGCGGCCGATGCCATCGCCTCCGGTGAAGCGGTCAACAACGCCGTCGCCGCCATGCAGACGATTGCCGAAAAGATCATGGTGGTGCAGGAAATCGCCCGCCAGACCGATCTGCTCGCCCTCAACGCCGCGGTGGAAGCCGCCCGGGCCGGCGAACATGGCCGCGGCTTTGCGGTCGTCGCCTCCGAGGTTCGTAAGCTCGCCGAACGCAGCCAGGCTGCCGCCGCCGAAATCTCGACCCTCTCCGGCACCACCGTCAAGGCCGCGCGCTCGGCTGGCGACATGCTGGCCAAGCTGGTGCCCGATATCCAGCGCACCGCTGAACTGGTCGAGGAAATCTCAGCCGGCAGCCGTGAGCAAAGCTCAGGCGCCAGCCAGATCAACACTGCCATCCAGCAGCTCGACAAGGTGACCCAGCAGAACACCAGCGCCGCCGAAGAAATGTCGGCAACGTCGGAAGAACTGGCCTCCCAGGCCGAACAGCTCCAGTCGGCCATCTCCTACTTCCGGCTCGACGAACACCACAGTGGGCCCGCTCCCGTCGTGGCCCAGCCAGCCAAGGCGCGGGCCTCCAGCGCCGCCCTGCGTCAAGCTATCGCCGCCAAGGCGCCACACACGGTCCGCAAGGCCGCGCCCGCCAATACCGGCGGTTTCGACCTCGACCTCGAAGACGGCCACGATGCACTAGACGGAGAGTTTTCCCGCCGCACCGCTGCCTGATTGCTTTGCCGGCCGCGGTCCGCCGCGGCCGGCTTCCTATATTGCCTACCTTTTTTCACTGAGGGCCGCAGAAGCGGCTCTGCTTAGGGGGTTACCGTGAGACTTACGATCAAGGCCAAACTCACCGCTGCGTTTGTAGTGGTTATCGTCCTCTCTGGAATCAGCATGTTCATCGCCCTGCAGAATCTGGGCGCATTGAACGACAGCTTCAGCGCTGCCACCGAGGGCAACGTCAAGCGCATCCAGCTCGCCTCCGAGCTGGAAGTCGCCACCTTGACGGTGGCCCGTGACGAAAAGAATTACATTCTCACCCAGGATGCCCCTGGGCTTGAAAAGTTGGCCGCTGAAATGGATGCCAAGATCGCGGAAATTGCCGCCGCGTCATCCCAGCTCAAAGACTTGTCGAGCCAACAAGGCAAGCCGCTGGTTGAGCAGTTCACGGCCGACTACAACGCCTATCTGGTCCAACACGCCGAAGTGCGTCGTCTCGGCAGCCTCAATCTGAACGCCGAGGCCTTTGCCTTGGCTTCAGGCAAAGCCGCCCAGGTGCGCGCGGCCTCGGTCACCGCTCTCGACAACATCGCCAAGCTGAACAACGAGCAATTGGCCGAAGCGGTCCAGGCTGCCGAGGACCTCTACAATACCAGCCGCCTTCTACTGCTCGCGCTGCTGGGCGGTTCGTCCATCCTCGCCATTGGCGCGGCCCTGTGGATCATCACCGGCATCAGCCGCGGCCTGGGCAAGATCAAGACCGCCATCGATGCCGTCGCCATCGGCGATCTCGACCAGAAGATCGAGATCAAGACCAATGACGAGATCAAGGACGTCGTCGATACCGTCAATACCATGACCGATAACCTGCGCGCCTCGGCCGCTATTGCCGACGCGATCGGCTATGGCGATCTGGCCAACAAGCCCAAGATCCTGTCCGACAAGGATACGCTGGGCAAGGCCATGGAGCGCATGGTGGATGGCCTGCGCGCCTCCGCCTCCATCGCTGAACAGATCGCCGCCGGCGACCTGACCGTCACCCCCAAGCCGCTATCCGATAAGGACACGCTGGGCCTGGCACTTCTGCAGATGGTCGAAAAACTGCGCGAAGTCATCGCCGATGCCATCGCCTCGGCCAACAACGTCTCGGCCGGCAGCCAGGAAATGTCGGCGACCGCCGAACAGCTGAGCCAGGGCGCCACCGAACAGGCATCGTCCACCGAAGAGGCCTCGGCCTCGATGGAGGAAATGGCCGCAACCATCAAGCAGTCGGCCGATAATGCCAGCCAGACCGAAAAAATCGCCCGCCAGTCCGCGGCCGATGCCCTGGCCAGCGGGCAAGCCGTGACCAACGCCGTGGCCGCCATGCAGACCATTGCCGAAAAGATCATGGTGGTGCAGGAAATCGCCCGCCAGACCGACCTACTCGCCCTCAATGCCGCCGTGGAAGCGGCCCGCGCCGGCGAACATGGTCGCGGCTTCGCGGTCGTGGCCTCCGAGGTTCGTAAGCTTGCCGAACGCAGCCAGGCCGCGGCGACCGAGATTTCCACCCTCTCCGGCACCACCGTCAAGGCGGCCCAGTCGGCTGGCGACATGCTCGCCAAGCTGGTCCCCGATATCCAGCGCACCGCCGAACTGGTTGAGGAAATCTCCGCCGCCAGCCGCGAACAGAATGCCGGCGCCGCCCAGATCAATACGGCGATCCAGCAGCTCGACAAGGTGACCCAGCAGAACACCAGCGCCGCCGAGGAAATGTCGGCAACCTCCGAAGAGCTGGCCACCCAGGCCGAGCAGTTGCAGTCGGCGATCAGCTACTTCCGCATCGATGAACGCCAGATCGCCAACAGAAATGAGGCGACCGGGCCTGCCCGCAAGTCCCTCACCAAGCCCAAGGCCGACATGCGTTCCGCCGTCATGGCTTCGGCGCCCCACATGTCCTCCAATCGCGGCTCCAGCAACACTGGCGGCAGCGGCGGGTTCGATCTGAGCCTCGACGACGCCCATGACGACCTCGACGGCGCCTTCAGCCGCCGCGGCGCGGCCTAGCCTGAACCCACCCTGATAGCGACGCCGCCGGCATGGTGCCGGCGGCACCACGGCCGCCCCATCTAATTCCCCCATGGATCACCCAATGACCACCGCCAGTGCCCGCCGTTCGAAATTCCGGAGCATCTCCGCCAAAATCCTGATCGTCCAATTGCTGTCGGCCTTTTCGATCGCGCTGATCGTCGGCGGCATGGGCTATTACGGCATGAGCCAGATGGCCGCGCAGATGACCTCGATGTATGACGATCGGGTCATACCACTGCAGCAGCTTAAAACCGTCTCGGACGCCTATTTCGCCGATATCGTGGGCACCGCCCATAAGGTCGCCGCCGGCTCGGTGAGCTGGTCAGACGGTCGCAATTTGCTCCAGACCGCCCGCGGCGATATCGACACCAACTGGAACGCCTATCTGGCTACCCAGATGACCGATGAGGAATTGATCCTGGTCGAGAAGGTCAAGACCGCCCTGGCTGGCTCCAATGCCACGATCGATAAGCTGAAGACTTTGCTGGACAGCCAGAACATGGCCGGCCTGCAGCAATTCGTCGCCACCGAGCTTTACGCCGCCACCGACCCGGTCGATGCCAGCGTCGATGCCCTGTCCTCGTACCAACTGGTCCAGGCCCAGGTGCTGCGCACCGACGGCGACGCCCTGTTTGGCTTCCTGACTTGGATGATCGTGGGGGCGGCCCTGCTGGTCACCGTGGTCGCCATCGTCATCGTACTGCTGGTCACCTCGGCCATCAAGCGCAACCTGGCCTCCGCCATCGCACTGGCCAACGCTGTCGCCGCCGGCGATCTCAGCGCCACCGCGACAGTGACCTCGGCCGACGAAGTGCGCGACCTGGTCGACGCCCTCAACGTCATGACGACCAACCTGCGCGGTACTGCCGAGGTCGCCGACATGATCGCCAACGGCGATCTGACCGTCGATCCCAAGCCGCTCTCGGACAAGGACACGCTCGGCATCTCGCTCAAGCGCATGGTCGAAAAGCTGCGCGAAGTCATCTCTGACGCCATCGCCTCGGCCAACAACGTCTCGGCCGGCAGCCAGGAAATGTCGGCGACCGCCGAACAGCTGAGCCAGGGCGCCACCGAGCAGGCATCGTCCACCGAAGAGGCCTCGGCCTCGATGGAAGAAATGACCGCCACCATCAAGCAGTCGGCCGATAACGCCAACCAGACCGAGAAGATCGCCCGCCAGTCCGCGGCCGATGCCATCGCCTCCGGTGAAGCGGTCAACAACGCCGTTGCAGCCATGCAGACCATCGCCGAAAAGATCATGGTGGTGCAGGAAATCGCCCGCCAGACCGATCTGCTTGCCCTCAACGCCGCGGTGGAAGCCGCCCGTGCCGGTGAACATGGCCGTGGCTTTGCGGTCGTCGCCTCGGAGGTTCGTAAACTAGCCGAACGCAGCCAGGCTGCCGCCGCCGAAATTTCGACCCTCTCCGGCACCACCGTCAAGGCGGCCCAATCGGCTGGCGCCATGCTCGCCAAGCTGGTGCCCGACATCCAGCGCACCGCCGAACTGGTGGAAGAAATCTCCGCTGGTAGCCGCGAGCAGAGTGCCGGTGCTTCCCAGATCAACACTGCCATCCAGCAGCTCGACAAGGTGACCCAGCAGAACACCAGCGCCGCCGAGGAAATGTCGGCAACGTCGGAAGAGCTGGCCTCCCAGGCCGAGCAGCTGCAGACGGCCATCTCCTACTTCCGCATCGATGGCAATCAGGTCAACCGCGCCAGGGCTCCCGCTCCAGCCGTGCGCAAGCCAGCCAAACCCAGCATGCGCGATGCCGTCATGGCCGGCGCCCCCCATATGAGCGCGCGCAAGCCGGCTGCGGCCGATAATGACGGCGGCGGTTTCAACCTGTCGCTCGATGACGCCCACGACGAACTCGACGGTGCTTTCTCGCGCCGCGGCGCAGCGTAAAGGCAGGACAAGATGGCAGAGAACCAGCAATACGTAACCCTCGGGGTCGCGGACGAAATCTTCGCCGCCCCCGTCGAAAAGGTACAGGAAATCCTGGACATGCGCCCGATCGCGCGCCTGCCCCAGGCCCCCGCCAACCTGCTCGGCATGATCGATGTCCGCGGCCAGGGTATTCCGGTGCTCGACCTGCGCCTGACGCTCGACATGGAGCCGCGCGAGGACACCGAGAACACCCGCATCGTGGTGCTGTCGATCGACGGCGCCGATGGCGAGCGGCGACTTGGCCTGCGCACCGACCGGGTGTTCGAGGTCACGATCCTCGACGAAAACGAGCTCGATCCGCCCCCCTCGATCAGCGGCGCCTGGAACGGGCGCTGCATCGCCGGCATCGGTCGTCGCAACGGCAAGTTCGTTACCGTGCTCGATCTCGACACTCTGCTGGGCGCTTCTGCGGCGCCCGTGACGCAGGCTGCCTGAACCCTTCCGGCACGTCGTCCCGCAGCAGCGGGCTTCGACGTGCCGCCACCGGCCGGAGTTTATTGTGTCCCTTCCCGCTCGTACCGCCGCCGCCATCCGCATCGACGACGAAGACGATCACCTCACCGCGCTCGACTACAAGCGCATCGCCACCCTGATTGTCGACGAGGTCGGCATCAAGCTGCCGCCCGCCAAGCGCCTGATGGTGGAAGGTCGCCTGCGCAAGCGTATCCGCACTCTGGGTCTCGATAGCTTCGACGCCTATTGCGCCTACCTGTTCAAGAAGGACGGCCTCACCGCGGAGCGCCCCTTCCTGATCAATGCGGTGACCACCAACAAGACCGATTTCTTCCGCGAGCCCGAGCATTTCGACTGCCTCGAACAGCGCATGGTGCCTGCGTTGCTGGAATTGCGGCGCGGCGAACGAGCGCCCATGCTCAAAATCTGGAGCGCCGCCAGCTCCACCGGCGCCGAGGCCTATACGCTGGCGATGGTGCTGGCCGACCTCGCCGGCCAGCGCGGTGACTTCCGCTTCTCCATCCTGGGCACCGACATCTCGACTGCCGTGCTGGACCAAGGCCAGCGCGCCGTCTATCCGGCCGAAATGATTACGCCCGTCCCCCAGGCCAAGCAATCGCGCTACCTGATGTTCGCCCGCAAGGCCGGTGTCCGCTCCGAAGTGCGCATTGTGCCCGAATTGCGGCGCCTCGTGCGCTTCGCCCGGCTCAACCTGATGGACAAGGCCTATCCCTTCGATAACGACGTCGACATCATCTTCTTGCGCAATGTGCTGATCTATTTCGAGAAGGTCGATCAGGAAGCCGTGATCCTCAAGTTGATCAAACATTTACGCCCCGGGGGGTATCTGGTCCTTGGTCATTCCGAATCCATGATCGGGACCAACATCACCATGCGCCAGGTCGCGCCCGCCGTTTTCCAGAAGCCGTGAGCGCGCCCATGCCCGAAGCCTCCCAGAGCGGCTCCCATCGCAAGATCCGCGTCCTCATCGTCGATGACAGCGCCTCCGTGCGCATGACCCTGAGCGAGATCATCGGCAGCGATCCCGACCTCGAGGTCATGGCCACCGCCGCCGATCCCTATGTGGCCGTCGAGCGCATCCGCCAGGAAGTGCCCGACGTCATGTTCCTCGATATCGAGCTGCCGCGCATGGACGGGCTGACGTTCCTGCGCAAGATCATGAGTCAGCGGCCCATCCCTGTCGTCATCTGCTCCTCGCTGGCCGAAGCCGGTTCGGACACGCTGATGCAGGCGCTTGAAGCCGGCGCCGTCGACGTCGTCACCAAGCCGCGCGTCGATACCGCCGAATTCCTCAAAGAATCCCGGATGCGCATCTGCGACGCCGCCAAGGCCGCAGCCCATGCGAAATTCCGTGGCGTGCACAAGCCGGCCCCCCGCCTCACCGTCGAGGCCAAGCTCAATGCCGACGCGATCATCCCGCCCCATTCCGAAGCTCGCGCCGCCTCCCAGCGCGCCAAGATGCCGGTGACGGAGCCGATCATCTGCATCGGCGCATCGACCGGCGGCACCGAAGCGCTACGCGAAGTGCTCGAAGCCCTGCCCGCCACCACGCCGGGCATCATCATCGTCCAGCACATGCCGGAAAAATTCACCAATGCCTTCGCGCGCCGCCTCAACGGCATCTGCGCCATGGAGATCAAGGAAGCCGAGGATGGCGACGTGGTGCAAGCCGGCCGCGTCCTCATCGCGCCGGGCAACCTGCACATGCTGCTGCACCGCGCCGGCTCCCGCTACACCGTCAATATCGTCGAGGGCCCCCACGTCTCGCGTCACCGCCCCTCGGTCGACGTGATGTTCCGCTCCGCCTCCCAGGCTGCTGGCAAGAACGCCATGGGCATCATCCTGACCGGCATGGGCGACGATGGCGCACGCGGCCTGCTCGAAATGCGCCAGGCCGGCAGCTACACGGTCGCCCAGGACGAAGAAAGCTCCGTCGTCTTCGGCATGCCCAAGGAAGCCATCCAGCGCGGCGCCGCCGCCAAGGTGGTGGCGCTCAACCGCGTCGCCAACGAAATCAACACCTATGTCCGCACCGCCTTAGGGGCAATCAAATGACGGCTCTCGCCCGCCAGACCCAAACTGCCCTGCCCACCGCCAGCGACCTGCGGGCGCTCGTGCCCGGCATTGTCGAGCCGCGCGAGCGCATCGAAACCACCTTCGTGGCGGTCGGCGATCGCCTGACCAAGGGCGCGGCCATGCTCAACCGCATCACCCGCATTTTCGAGGCCCTGCCGCAGAGCCTTGAGAGCCCAGAACTGCACGAGGCCTCGGCGCGCCTCGCCGCCATTGGCACCGAATCCCAGGCCATCGCCGCCGTCTTTGCCACCGAGCAGGCCGATCTGGCGCGTCTGGTCAGCGTTGTCGCCGCCGCCGATCATCCGATTTCCGACCTGCGCCGCACCGTCAAGATGATGGGCATCGTCGCCATCAACGCGCGCGTCGTTGCCGCCGGCATCGTCGGCGATGGCGATGACTTCGAGGTCTTCACCACCGATATCGCCAAGCTCAGCGAAAGCGCCAGCCGCACCATCCAGGAATTCTCCACCGTCTATCGACAATTGACCGACGAAGTGCGCCGCGCCGCCGAACAGCGCGCCCATTTCGAGGCTGCCCATGCCGATACCCTGAGTGGCCTCGCCGCCAGCATGGATGGCAGCCTTGAGGCCGTCACCCGCCAGCGCCAGGCCTCGGTCGATGGCAGCGCCGAAACCGGCCGTGTCTCGCGCCAGATCGGCGGCCGCATCGCCAGCGCCGTCATGGCCCTCCAGGTCGGCGACGCCACCCGCCAGCGTCTCGAACATGTCGAAACCGCGCTTGAAACCCTGGCCGACCTGTTTGACGGCAAGAGCGTCGCCGGCGCCGATCTGCCCGCCGAGGAGCACGACGCCGCCCTTGCCGCCATCACCGGCTTGCAGGCCGCCCAACTGGCCAGCGCTGCCGACGCCTTTACCGCCGACGTCGCCGACGCCGCCAATGCCTTGAGCGACCTGGCGACCGATGCTCGCACCATCATGGTGCGCAGCCGCGATATCTACGGCCACGGCAAGGCCGGCGCCCAATCCCCGCTTGCCGCCCTCAGCGACCAGCTCCGCCACGCCGCTGAGGTGCTGCGCGATTGCGAGACCGAGCGCGGCAAGCTCGAAATCGTCGCCGGCGCCGTGCAGGCCACGGTGCAATCCCTGCTCGGCCATGTCGAAGCCGTGCAGGAAATCGAGGCCAACATGCGCCTTGTCAGCCTCAACGCCGCCGTCAAATGCGCTCAGCTCGGGCCACGCGGCACCGCCCTCAACGTCATTGCCAGTCAATTGCGCGAATTGACCGGCGAAACCGTCGCTGCCGCCGAAACCGCCATGAGCGGCCTTCACGAAGCCGCCGGCCTCGCCCAGTCCTTCGGCGCCGCCGCCTCGGGTGACGCCGCCGGCCAGGTCGGCCAACTGGAGCAGGAAGCCACCGCCGCCCTCGGACTGCTCGAAACCGTCGATCAGACGCTGGCCGAAGCCCTTGGCGTGCTCAACCTTGATGGCCCCAAGGTCGTCAACCTGTTGGGCGAAGCCGCATCCAGCTTTGCCGACCAGTCCGCCATTTCCGAAGCCATGGCCGACATGCACGTCCTCATCGCCCAATATTCGGCCGACCACATCGATCCGCCGTCCGAAGCGCTGGCCGCAGTGCTGTCCGTCTTGCGCACCAAATACACCATGGACGCAGAACGCCGTATCCATGAACAACTCTTCGGCAAGGATCTCACCGCTCCACCGCCGGTTGTTGCCAGCGAGACCTCGGCCGAAGCGGACCTGGACGATCTGTTCTTTTAGCGCCGCGGCACGCTTGCCGGCCCTCTAGCCGCCGGCAATCGTCTTAGCCACCACGCCCTCGGGCTTCCGCGCCGGCTCCAATTGCTCGAACGTGCACTGGCGCGGCGCCTTGTCCGGGCGCCAGCGATGCAGCTTGGTGCCGTGGCGGAACCGGTTGCTCGTCGCATGGTCATACAGCACCTCCACCACCAGTTCATGGCGCAGGCTCTCCCACTGGGTGGAACGCTCTGTCGACCACCGGCTCGGCCCGCCCGGCGCGTCCCCGGTAAAACCCGGCGGTCCCTTGAGCGCTTCCAGCCGCTCGGTGATCTCCGGCTTCTCGGCCTCCGAAAGTCCTGAGGTAAACCCCACATGGTCGAGCAGCCCATTGTCGTTGAACAGTCCCAGCAGCAACGAGCCGACGAGTTTGCTGTCCGTGCCATAGCGAAACCCGCCCACCACGCAATCGGCCGAGCGAATCCGCTTGACCTTGAGCATGGCCCGCTCGCCGCTGAGATAGGTCCCATCCAGTCGCTTGGCGATAACGCCATCCAGCGCCCCGCCCACCTTTTCCAGCCATTTGACCGCCTGCTTGCGATCAAGCGTGAACGGCGACAGCCGTAGTCCCGGTGCCTTGGCCGCCCCCACAAATGCCTCCAGCGCCGCACGGCGCAATTCCAGGCTCGACCCAGTCAGGTCGCCCTCCGCATTGGCCAGCATATCGAAGGCAATGAACAGCGCCGGCGTCTCTGCCGCCAGCTTGCGCACCCGACTCTCGGCGGGATGCAACCGCATCTGCAACGCATCGAACGACAGCTCATCGCCAGTCTCGATTACCAGCTCACCATCGAGTACAAAGTGCCCGCCGGGCAGTTCAGCAATCATCGCCACCACTTCGGGGAAATACCGCCCTAGCGGCTTGCCCGATTTGGCGAACAGCGCCACCGCATCCCCGCTGCGCACTGCAATGCAGCGAAAACCATCCCACTTCGGTTCGAACTGCCAGCCCTCGTCCTCCGGCAGGTTTTCAACGCTCCTGGCTTCCATCGGCTCGATCGGCTGCGGCGCTGCGGTCTTGGTCATGTGCGGTCTCCACTCGCTCAACGACTGGCGCCACGCAATCGGTTCCCGACCAAGAAAAAAGCCCCGGTACGAGACCGGGGCTTGAAGTTTGTGCATGGGAGGAAGGAGGTCAGGCAATAAATAGGATCAGGCGGCCATAGCTTGCCTGACATTGCCGTCGCCGGCCTTGCCCTGCAGGAATTGCGGTGTCGATATCGGCGCCATCGCGGAGGAGGTGCGGCCGATGGTGGATACCGGCGCGGCCTCGGTCAGGCTGCCCACGCCGGCAGCAAGCAGCAAAGCCGTGATGGCTGAGGCTGAAAGGTGCATGGGAAACTCCTTTGGTTCGCGTCCAGAACATCCGAACTTGCGTTAACCATAAATGGTTCCAACTGACGCCCGCTTGAGCGCCCCGTTCATGTTCGATTCATCATAAATCGGCTGGACAGGCTTCATCGCCCCGCGCCATGGTCGCGCCAAATCAAATCGGAAGTTCTACCCATGACCATCGCCCCCGCCACGCTCGACGCAGTCCTTGCCCGCGTCGATGCCGATCTCGACAACAGCCTCGAGCGCCTCAAGACCCTGCTGCGCATCAAGTCGATCTCGACCGATCCGGCCTATGCGGACGAATGCCAGCGCGCCGCGCAGTTCCTGGTCGATGATCTGGTCGGCCAGGGCTTTACCGCCGCTGCTCGCCCCACGCCCGGCCATCCCGTCGTCGTCGCCCATGACACTGTCACCACCGGCCCGCATGTGCTGTTCTATGGCCACTATGACGTGCAACCCGTCGATCCGCTGAACCTGTGGCACACCGATCCATTCGAGCCGGTGATCAAGGACGATGCCAACGGCCGCAAGATCATCGTGGCGCGCGGCTCATCCGACGACAAAGGCCAGTTGATGACCTTCGTGGAAGCCTGCCGCGCCTGGAAACAAGTCAATGGCGCCCTGCCCGTCCGCGTCTCCCTGATGCTCGAAGGCGAGGAGGAAAGCGGTGGCAAGAACCTGCCCCCCTTCATGGCCGCCAATGCCGACGAATTGCGCGCCGATATCGCTCTCGTCTGCGACACCGACATGTGGGACCGTAAAACCCCCTCGATCACCACCATGCTGCGCGGCCTCGTCGGCGAGGAAATCGAAATCACCTGCGCCAGTAAGGACTTGCATTCGGGCATGTTCGGCAATGCCGCCCGCAATCCCAATCAGGTGCTGGCCGAAATCATCGCCAGCCTGCGCGCCCCCGATGGCAGCGTCACCCTGCCGGGTTTCTACGACGACGTCGCCGAAGTGCCCGACGCCGTCAAGGCGCAGTGGAAGGGCCTGGGCTTCGACGAAAAGGCCTTCCTCGCCGAAGCTGGCCTCTCCATCCCCGCCGGTGAAAGCGCCCGCTCGGTACTGGAGCAGACCTGGTCGCGTCCTACCTGCGAAATCAACGGAATGATCGGCGGCTATACGGGCGACGGCTTCAAGACCGTCATTCCCGCCAAAGCCAGCGCCAAGATTTCCTTCCGTCTCGTTTCCGGCATGGTGCCCGACAAAATCCGCGCCGCCTTCCGCAAGCATGTCGAGGACCGCATCCCCGCCGACTGCTCGGTGACCTTTAGGGAACATGGCGGTTCCCCCGCCATCACCGTCCCCTCGGACGGCGTCTATCTCAAGCAGGCTTTGGCCGGCCTCACCGGCGAATGGAACAAGGAAGCCGTCATCACCGGCTCGGGCGGCTCCATCCCCGTCGCGGGCGAGTTCAAGACGATCCTCGGCATGGATACGCTGCTCATCGGCTTCGCCCATGTGGACGACAGCATCCACAGCCCCAACGAGAAATACGACCTCGAAAGCTTCCACCGCGGCATCCGCTCCTGGGTGCGGGTGCTGGCGGCATTCGCCGCCTAAACAGCCGGCGGATCGGTCTGCAGGTAAATCGCCATGGTCACCACGATCATGGCGATCACAGCCGGCACGGTCTGGACGAACAGGATCGAGCGCTTGGCGGTAATCGCACCATAGATCCCCGCAATCGCCACGCAGCCAAGGAAGAACATCTGCAATTCCCAGGCGACCTGCCGATCCGGATGCAGCAGTCCCCAGACCAGCCCGACCGCCAGGAACCCATTATAAAGCCCCTGATTGGCCGCCAGCGTCTTGCTGGCCTCTGCCGATTCAAGCGTTTGCCCAAACGCCTTGAGCCCGCGCGGCGTAGTCCACAGGAACATCTCCAGCACCAGGATGTAAAAGTGCAGCAGCGCGATCAGCCCAACCAGGACTTGCCCGATGAAGCTCATTTGGTCTTGGTTTTCCCCGATGGGGCCGGCAGTGCCGAGGTCCCCGCGTCCCAAGCATCCTGCATCTTGCGCCAATCCTCATAGGCTGCGTCCTGATCCGGCAGCGCCTCGCGCGAGCCGCCATGGGCGACCAGGTCGTCAAGGATCGGCTGAACCTTGGGACCCTCGACGGCGCAGGTATCGGCCTCGTCGAGCGCCGCAAATGCCGGCGTCTCATAGGTGGCGACATATTCGTCTGTCGTCAGCTTCAGATTCTCATGAGACACAATATCGGCCGAGTCGGTCAGCAACGACCATTCCTCTTCGGTCGCCTCAAAGCCCGGGCAATTGGAAGACACGATATTGGCCAGCACCACCTGATGCAGGAAATCCTCGGCTTCCCGGCCCTGATAATCCGACAGGTCCGGCAATTGCACATAGATCTTGCCATCGGCCATTGCCGGGCCTGCCAGCATCAATCCAACGAGACCGGCGCCTATCAACTTCCGCATCAATGTCTTGCTCCTCAAAAATTGCTACTCAGTCTAGCACTGTCGATTGGGACCAAACCATGGCCCTTAGGCGGGCTGCCCGCCAATCGAACGCACCGCCTTGGCCCCCGCCTCGATGGCACGCGACAATGACTGCTCGACGCTCGCCCCATCCACATGCGCCGCCAGAAACCCCGCTGCGAACGCATCGCCCGCCCCGGTGGAATCCACCACCGTTACCACCGGCGCCTCCATGGTCAGCCTGATCCCGTGCGAACCGCCCAAAGCCGCGCCGAAGCGCCCGCGCTTGATCACCACATTGACGTAATGCGCACCCAACAGCCGCATCTGCACATCCAGTTCCACCGCCCCGCACAGCGTTTCCGCCTCGTCCTGATTGGCGAAAATCCAGTCCGCCCCCGCCGTCCATTCGATGAACCTGTCTGGCCCCACTTCGAGCAAAAACCCTTCCGACGCCGGATCGACGGCGACAGCCACCCCGCTCGTCTTGGCCCGCACCATGAAGTCGCGCACCGCCGCGCGCGGTCCCGGCGCGAACAGCGCATAACCTGAGACCACCACCATACCCAGCCCGTCGAGCAGACTCTCTGGCAGATCGTCGGCACACAGGTTCAGGTTCGCCCCGCGATCGGTCAGGAAGCTCCGCTCCCCATCCGGATCAACGATGGTCACCAGCACGCCCGATGGCAATTCCTTGTCGCCCGCGAGGAATGGCACCACGTCCAGCCCACGGAAATAATTCTCGTACATATGCAGCTCGTCGGCGCCGACCCGCGACACCAGCCCCACCTCGGCCCCCATGGCGCCCAGCCAAACGGCTTGATTGGCGCCCGAGCCGCCTGGCCGGCTGCGCACCTTGGCGCGCCGATCACTGCCCCGGACCAGCGGCCCTTCGGGCATGACGATAACATCGGTCATCACATCGCCGACGACCAGAACCTGTCGTTTCATGCGCGACGGATCGCAGGCTTGGGCTGGGCCCGCGCAGCCAGTGCAACCGCGATCTGCGCCGCGACCTTGGCGTTGTTTTCCACCAGCGCGATATTGGACTTGAGCGACCTGCCTTCGGTCAATTCGAAAATGCGGTTGAGTAGGAACGGCGTCAGCGCCTTGCGCGACACCCCTTCGGTTTCGGCCCCGCGAATGGCCTCGGCAATGCGCGCCTCGATGCTGGCCGCATCCAACGCATCGGCCTCGGGAATCGGATTGGCGATCAAGACGCCCCCCATGCCCAGCTCGATCTGCAGCGCCACCACCTTGGCGAGATCGGCGACATCATCGAACCGGTGATCCACCTTGTGCCCGCTGACCCGCGCCCAGAATGCCGGGAACTCGTCGGTGCCATAGCCCAGCACCGGCACGCCATTGGTCTCCAGCACTTCGAGCGTCTTGCCGATATCCAGGATCGACTTGGCACCCGCGCAGATCACCGCCACCGGCGTGCGGCTCAATTCCTCCAAGTCCGCCGAAATATCGAACGTGTCCTCGGCGCCGCGATGCACGCCGCCAATACCACCGGTGGCGAAAATGGCGATCCCCGCCAGCGCCGCGATCTGCATCGTGGTCGCCACCGTGGTGCCCGCCATACCGCCCTGCACCAGCAGCGCCGCAACATCGCGCCGCGATGCCTTGGCGGCCTTGCCGCCCTCCAGCGCCAGCCGCTCCAGATCATCACCCGAAACGCCCACTGCGAAGCGCCCGTCCATGATGGCGATCGTCGCCGGCACGGCGCCATGCTTGCGCACCACCGCCTCGACGTTCTTGGCCATTTCCAGGTTCTGCGGATAGGGCATGCCATGGGTGATGATGGTGGATTCCAGCGCCACCACCGGCTTGCCGGCCGCAAGAGCGGCCTTCACTTCATTGCTGATCGAGAGATACGCTTTGGCGCTCATGTTCGCGCTCCGTCACTAGGGTCAAACGGCCGCCTGCTGCGGCCCTGTTGCCCCGGTTTTGCGCTTGCGCCGCGCCGCGCGTCAACCCCTGCAAAATCTTGCCACGCAATCTCTTGTGGCCCCGCAATTTTGGCTCTAGCTTGCCCCCATATTCCTCGCGCCAAGGGTTACTTCGCTGAAGACGATCATCATTGATTTCGCCTTGTTGGCGGATCGATACGCGCCCGGCCCCGGGCCCATGACCAGCGACTGTCCCGATGCCCGCCGGCATCCCCTTGGTGCAACCCTATCGGTTTTTTCAGTTCTTCTCGGCCCGCAAAGATAAGCGCGTCCGGCTTCGCCAATTGCCGCGCGTCAGAACGCGGCACCGCCAAAAATCGACCCTCACAGGAGTTCAATCCAGATGAACAAATCGCTCGTCCTCGCCCTTGGCGCCCTGATGGTCGCGGCCCCCGCCGTGGCCCAGGAAGAAGCCGTGCTCAACGTCTATAACTGGTCCGACTATATTGCCGAGGACACCATCGCCAATTTTGAGGCGGAGACCGGCATCAAGGTCAATTACGACGTCTACGACAATAACGAGATCGTCGATGCCAAGCTCCTGGCTGGCTCCTCGGGCTATGACGTCGTCGTGCCCTCGGGCAATTTCCTCGAACGCCAGATCAAGGCCGACCTGATCCTGCCGCTCGACAAATCCAAGCTCCCCAACCTGGTCAATCTCGACCCGGCCGTGATGGCGACGGCGTCCAAGCAGGACCCCGACAATGCCCACGCCGTGCCCTACATGATCAACACCATCGGCTATGGCTACAATGTCGCCAAGGTCAAGGAAGCGCTGGGCGACGCTGCCCCGGTCGATAGCTGGGACCTGATCTTCAAGCCTGAAAATGCCGAAAAGCTCGCCTCCTGCGGCATCAGCCTGCTCGACAGCCCGTCCGAAGTCGTCGGCATCGCGCTGAACTATCTGGGCCTCGATCCCAATTCGGAGAACGAGGACGATCTCGCCAAGGCCGAGGCGCTGCTGACCTCGATCAAGCCCTATATCCGCTACTACAGCTCGAGCCAGTATATCGACGACCTGGGCAATGGCGAAACCTGCGTGGCGCTGGGCTATTCGGGCGACGTGTTCCAGGCCGTCGACGCCGCCGCCAAGGCCGCCACGCCAGCCGAAGTCAAATACGTCATCCCCAAGGAAGGCGCCGCGACCCTGTTCGACTTCCTCGCCATCCCCGCCGATGCACCGCACCCCGACAATGCGATGAAGTTCATCAACTACATCCTTGAGCCCAAGGTCGTCGCCGCGATCACCAATTACGTATTCTACGCCAACCCGAATTTGAAGGCGACCGAGTTCGTGGACGACGCCGTCAAGAACAATCCCGGCATCTATCCGCCGGCCGAAACCATCGCCAAGGCCTTCGTGCTGGGTGCCCACAGCCCCGATTTCGAAGAAACCCTGACCCGCACCTGGACCCGCATCAAGACGGGGCAGTAGGGCCGAGTTCGGCGCGCCCTGATCTGCCTCCCTCCCCCTTGTGGGGAGGGAATGAGGGTGGGGGTCGCCGGACGTTCAAACGGGCATCCTGCTCGGGATCGCTCCACAGCACCCCCACCCTAACCCTCCCCACAAGGGGGAGGGAACTGATTGTGGCTCTCCACCTGATGCGCCTGCCTGGGAACCTGTAATGGCCAAGAAACCTCAGATCGCTGCTGACACCCGCCCCTGGCGCGATCCTGCCGCAAAACCCTTCGTGCGCATCAGCAACGTCACCAAGAAATTCGGTGACGTGTATGCCGTCGCGGATGTCTCTCTCGACATCTACAAGGGCGAACTGTTCTGCCTGCTGGGCGGCTCGGGCTCGGGTAAATCCACCCTGCTGCGCATGCTGGCGGGCTTTGAGGAGCCCACCTCCGGCAGAATAGAAATCGACGGCCAGGACATGACCGGCGTCGCGCCCTACAATCGCCCCGTCAACATGATGTTCCAGTCCTATGCGCTGTTCCCGCACATGAATGTGGAGCAGAACATCGCCTATGGGCTCAAGCGCGACCACCTGCCCAAGGCCGAAATCGCCGACCGCGTGGCTGAACTCCTGTCCCTCGTCAAGCTGCAGGACTACGGCAAGCGCCGCCCCGACCAGCTTTCGGGGGGCCAACGCCAGCGCGTCGCTCTCGCCCGCTCGCTCGCCAAGCGACCAAAACTGCTGCTGCTCGACGAACCCCTCGGCGCGCTCGACAAGAAGCTACGCGAGGAAACCCAGTTCGAATTGGTCAAAATCCAGGAAACGCTGGGCGTCACTTTCATCGTCGTCACCCACGACCAGGAAGAGGCCATGAGCCTCGCCACCCGTATCGGCGTGATGAACTACGGCGAAATCGCCATGATCGGCGAGCCCACCGATATCTACGAATTCCCCAATTCCAAGTTCGTCGCCGGATTCATCGGCTCGGTCAACATGGTCGAGGGCGTCGTCACCGAGGACGAGGCCGATCACGTGCGCATCCGATCGGCCGAGCTGGGCTGCGATATCTTCGTCGGCCACGGCGTCGATTGCGCTCCCGACCAGATCCTCTGGTGGGCCATCCGCCCCGAAAAGATCGCCCTCAGCCGCGAACGCCCCGAAGGCGACGCCAATGTCACCAAGGGTCTGGTCGAAGACATCGGCTATCTGGGCGACATGAGCGTCTATCAGATCCTGCTCGACAGCGGCAAACGCCTGCGCGTCACCCAGACCAACACCGTCCGCGGCAATCCCGACGCCATCACCTGGGACGAGCCCGTCTACTGCACCTGGGACGACAATGCCGGCTCGGTGCTGACGGTATGAGCGGGCTTGTGGGCATCGGCTTTCTTCACCTCGCCCTGGGGGGAGAGGTCGGCGCGCAGCGCCCGGTGAGGGGGCCTTCCCCAAACACCCAGCGCCGCAAAGGCCCCCTCACCCGACCCAAGCGGGTCGACCTCTCCCCCGAAGGGAGAGGTGAGCCATGAGCTCCTTCGACATCGATCACCCCGCTCCACGCCGTCGCCGTCCCTGGACCGTCGTCGAGCGCGCCTTCGCTGCCGTGGGCCTCTCCGGCCGCGCTCTCGTCATCGCCGCGCCCGCCGCCTGGCTGACGCTTTTGTTCCTGATCCCCCTCGCCGTGGTCTTCGGCATATCGCTGGCCACCAAGCAGTTCGGCAAGCCGCCCTATTCCGATCTGCTGACCACCGAAGACGGCACCGTGCAGCTTACCCTGCACCTGTCCAATTACGTCCGCCTGTTCACCGACAGCCTCTATGTCGCGGCCTATCTCAACTCGATCAAGATCGCCTTCATCTCGACCATCTTCGCGCTGCTGATCGGCTTTCCGATGGCCTATTTCATCGCTCGCTCCTCCGATCGCTGGCGCAACATCCTTCTTATGCTGGTCATCTTGCCGTTCTGGACCTCGTTCCTGCTGCGCGTCTATGCGCTGACCGGCTTCATGCGCGGCAATGGCGTCATCAACCAATTCCTGGAATTCATCGGCTTCCAGCACGTCATCAACGGCTTCAACACAGTCATGGTCTGGTCGGGCTTGCAGATGCCCTCGCTGCCCTTCGTGATGATGCAGACCGATTTCGCCGTCTATGTGGGCATCGTCTACACCTACCTCCCCTTCATGATCCTGCCGCTGTTCACAAATCTGGTGAAGCTCGATGGCGCCCTGCTCGAAGCCTCCGCCGATCTGGGCGGTCGCCCGATGCGAACTTTCTTTTCCATCACCCTGCCGCTCTCCATGCCCGGCGTCATTGCCGGCTCGATGTTGGTCTTCATTCCCGCCATCGGCGAATTCGTCATACCCTCGCTGCTTGGCGGGCCCGAAACCCTGATGATCGGCCGTGTGCTCTGGGACGAGTTCTTCACCAATACCAATTGGCCGCGCGCCGCCGCCGTGGCTATTGCCATGCTGGTGGTCGTCGTGGTGCCCATCATGCTGCTGCAAAAGGCGCAGGACGCCGTGCAAGACACCGCGAGGACCAAATAATGCGCCGCGGCTGGTTCCTGCCCACAATGGCCATCCTGGGCTTCGTCTTCCTCTATGCGCCCATCATTTCGCTGGTCGTGTTCTCGTTCAACGAAAGCCGCCTCGTCACCGTCTGGTCGGGCTTCTCCACCAAATGGTATGGCGAGCTGTTCGCCGATCCGCAAATGCTGGGCGCCGCCTGGCTGAGCCTGCGCATCGCCGCCGTCTCGGCCACCATCGCGCTGGTGCTGGGCACGCTCTGCGCCATCGCCCTCGTCCGGTTCCGCCGCTTCCGCGGCCGCACCGCCCTCTCCGGCATGGTTTCGGCCCCGCTGGTCATGCCTGACGTCATCACCGGCCTGTCGCTGTTGCTGCTGTTCGTGGGCATGGAGAGCATTTTCGGCTGGCCCGCCGGCCGCGGCATGCTCACCATCATCCTGGCGCATTCGACCTTCTGCATGGCCTATGTCTGCGTCGTGGTGCAGTCGCGCCTCGCCGACTTCGACATGAGCCTCGAGGAAGCCGCCATGGATCTCGGCGCCACTCCGGCCCGCGTCTTCTTCGACATTACCCTGCCCATCATCGCTCCGGCGCTGGTGTCGGGCTGGCTGCTGGGCTTCACCCTCTCGCTCGACGATCTGGTGATCGCCAGCTTCGTAAGCGGCCCCGGCTCGTCCACCCTACCCATGGTGATCTTCAGCAAGGTCAAGCTCGGCGTCTCGCCCGACGTCAATGCGCTCGCCACCATCATCATCGGCTTCGTCGCCCTCGGCGTCTTCGCCGCCACCATCTTTCAGCTCCGCTCGCGCCCCAAAAAGGCGCGCGCCTGAACTGAGTCGTTCACGCTACACCGCCGATCACGTAAAATCTAATCAGCGTTTGTTCATATTTAGTTCGCGTTCCGTTCATAAATGGACCTATTTACAGGTCGGAAAAACGGGCGCATGCTTTCCTCATGTTCAACCAACGTGAAGGAGGTGATCCAATGGCTTATGAGATTACGGCGCTCGAAGAGGGTCTTGGATATAATGTGTTCGTGTCGGGGGTAAGCCTCGGCTAGAACACACTTCCTTCAGACGAGAGATCGTCAGGCACTTGAGGCCGAATACTCATGGAAGGGTCGCAGCAATGCGGCCCTTTTCTTTTGCCTAGACTGGAAGGTCTTCCAGACGCAGCGAATCCGCCAGGGTTGTACTGTCGAGCACTGCGCGCGTCGCCAGCGTCACCCGCTCGAACACATGCCGGATTTCGCAAGAGCTTTCCTCCCGGCAATCCTCGCATTTGCGATAGGCAATTTTGGACAAACAGGGCAGCGGCGCGATCGGCCCATCGATCAACCGCAGCACCTCGCCGAAGCGAATTTCCTCGGGCGCCTTGAGCAACTCATAGCCCCCGGTCCGCCCACGCCGGCTCGCCACAAACCCAGCCCGCTTGAGTTCCAAGAGGATCTGTTCGAGGAATTTTTTGGGGATCGCCTGCTCGCGCGCGATGTCGCCGATCATCATCGTGGCGCCACGCTGGGCCCGCGCCAGTGACACCAGCGCGCGCAGAGCATATTTGGCCTTCTGCGAAATCATCGAAGCTCAGTGACTTTCAAATCTTGGGTTCTGGCACGACAGGCGGCACTTTAGGCTCTTCCGGCTCGCTTGGCTCCGACCCAGGCTCGGCGTCAACCGAAACCACCGGGCTACCCTCGGAGACTTCATCCTCAGCTTCGATTTCTGCCTCAGCCTCAGCCGCGATTTCGGCCTGCACCTCGCTCACCGGCTCGGCCGGAGCCACAGCCACGATTTCGGCAGGGGCCGCATCGGCAATCCCAGGCGCCGCCGGCACGATCACCGGGCTGCCTTCATAAATCTCGTCTTCCGCCGCCTCTTCTTCAGGCGTCTCGTCGGCAGGCAAGGCGGGCTCGGCAATCTCTTGCGGCGTCTCGGCCACGGCCGGCGTCGCCTCGACGCTTTCCAGCATTGCAGCCTCGACGATAGCGGCCTCTTCGCCGACCACCGGTTCCGTCGCCGCAACCGGCGCTGCCTCGACCGCCTCGATCACCGCTACATCCTTGAGCGGCGCAGCCGGCGGCGGCAATTCGATGACGGTTTCGGGCGCCGCCACCTCGGCGGCTTCCGCCTTTGCGGCGGGCTGCACGGCGGCAGGTTCGGCCGCGCCGATCGGCTCCCGGGTCGCCACCAGTTCCACTGGCACGGGCGCCTCAGCCGCGACCGGGGGTTGGGTCGCAACCACCGCAGCGGTCGCTGCGGCCTTTTCCAGAATATTGTCCACCGGCGCCAGCTTGGGCTCCACTGGCGGCACCGGGGCCGTGTCGACGATATCCTCGGTGCGCTCGCCGCGCAGCCAGGCGAGCATGCCCAGGCCGATCTCGCGCTCGCCCATGATCACCTGGTCGGCGCCCAGGTGCCGCAGATGGTTCTCTTCGTCTTCCGAATGCGCCCGCGCCAGAATGCGGATGCCCGGATTGATCTTGCGGCCAACCTCAACCACCGTTCCGGCCTCAAAGCCATTGGGAATGGCGATCATCAACACCTTGGCCTGCGCCAGGTTGGCCAGCTTCAGCACCTCGGCGCTGGCCGCATTGCCGCTGACCACTTCGATACCCTTGGAGCGCGCATAAGCGATGCTGTGATCGGAATCCTCGATCACCACCAGCGATGCGCCGGCATCCTTGAGCCCCTGCCCGACCACGCGACCCACCCGGCCAAAACCGACCAGGATCGTATGGTCCTTCTGCCGCGTCGGCTGGGCCTCGTCCTCATGGTCCGAAACCGGCGCCTCTGCGGCGGGCGCTTCGGGCGCAATCGCGCCTTCGACCGCAACGGTATTGTCGCCAGGCTCGATCCGCACTTCGGGCTCGCCGCGACGACGCGCGACGCGCTGCTCCAGCCGCGGCTTGGCCATCTCGACGGCCCAGAACACCACGGGATTGAGCACGATGGAAATCAACGCACCGGCCAGGATCAAATCCTGCCCTTCCTTGGGCAGGATCGCTAGCGACACCCCCATGCTGGCCAGGATGAACGAGAATTCACCGATCTGCGCCAGGCTGGCCGAAATCGTCAGCGCTGTGGCCACCGGTCGCCGGAACAGCAGCACGATGGCAAAGGCCGCCACCGACTTGCCGATGACGATGATGAACACCGTCGCCAAAACCTGCAGTGGCTGGCTGACCAGAATGGACGGATCGAACAGCATGCCGATGGAGACGAAGAACAGCACAGCGAAAGCGTCACGCAGCGGCAGGGTTTCCTGCGCCGCCCGTTGGCTCAGTTCGCTCTCCGCCAGCATCATGCCGGCAAAGAACGCGCCCAGCGCCAGCGACACGCCGAACAACAGCGAGGAACCCAGCGCCACGCCCAGCGCAATGGCCAGCACCGCCAGGCGGAACAGTTCGCGCGAGCCGGTATGGGCCGTGGCATGCAGGGCCCAGGGAATCGCGCGGCGTCCGACGATCAGCATGAAGCCCACAAAGGCCGCAACCTTGATCAGGGTCAGTGCAATAACGCCGTAAATGCCGATCTGCATGCCCAGGATGCGCTCGACGAACGATACGAATGGATCGTGGATGGCGCTTTCGGCATTGCCGGACAGGCTCGCAAAGGCGGGGATCAGCACCAGCGCCAGCACCATGGCCAGATCTTCGACGATCAGCCAGCCAACTGCGATGCGGCCCTTTTCAGTCTCGATCAGGCGCTTGTCCTGCAGGGCCTTGAGCAGCACCACTGTGGAAGCCACCGATAGCGCGAGGCCAAACAGGATACCGGCGCCCAGGCCCCAGCCCAGCAGCGTCGCCAGCCCCAGTCCGAGCAGCGTTGCAAAGGCGATCTGTACCAGTGCGCCCGGAATCGCCAGGGCGCGCACGCTCAACAAATCCTTGAGCGAAAAATGGAGGCCCACGCCGAACATCAGCAGGATCACGCCGATTTCGGCGAGTTCGGCGCTCAGTGCCTGGTCGGCCACAAAGCCCGGCGTATAGGGCCCCGCCAGCATGCCGGCGAACAGATACCCCACCAATGGGGGCATCTTGAACCGGTTGGCGATCATCCCAAATATGTATGCAAGCACAAGACCCGCGACGATCATGGTGATCAGGGGGGTTTCATGCTGCATGGGGCGCCTCCGGAGCGGTAATAAACCTGTCGAACTAAACTCTACGGACAAGATGGGGTATTGGCCTTCCGCATGCAAGCGCATGGCGTCGGAAAATCGAGCAATCCCGCATGTTTGGCCGCAAGCCTTCACATTAGGCGATACATCAGGGTAAGTTCGGCTTTGTCATGGCGTAACCAGCACGCCGGAGGATCAGCAATGGCCGACGAAAGCCTTCCACCAATCCTCATCCAGGTCCGCGACGCCATCAATGGCGGCGACACCGACGCTTTCCTAGGCTTTTTTCCCCCCTCGGGCATTGTCGAAGACTGGGGCCGCCGCTTTTCCGGCCTCACCGCCATTCGCGGCTGGAGCGACAAGGAACTGATCGGCGCCAAGGGGACCATGACCTTCGGCTCCGTCATCGAAGAGACGCCAGAGCGCATTAGCCTGAACGTCGACTGGACCAGCAGCTTCTATACCGGGCCCGGCGTTTTCACCTTCGTCTTCGCCGATGACAAAATCCGCGAAATGAAGATTTCGGGCGCCTGACCGCCGGAACCACGGCGTGGCGCCCGTGTTGTCGCAATAACGCGGTATGGCCGCAGAGGAACGCCCGTGAGATTTAATGTCGGCTGTGAAATCGGCTACGAGGTCAATGACGCTGCAACGCTGATTTTCAACATCGAGGCCATGCGCGGCGGGCGACAATCCATCTTGCACGAAACCCTCACCATCACCCCGCAATACGAGGCCGACGAGAACACCGCCGCCGATACCGGCAACCGCTATCTCCGCCTCACCGCGCCGCAGGGTCCGGTGCAATTGCGCTACGAGGCCGTGGTCGAGCTCGATCCGGTGCACCAGCAGCCCGACTTCATTGGCGAGGTGCCGGTGGCAAAGCTGCCGCTCGACACCATGGCCTATATCAATCCGTCGCGGTATTGCCCGTCGGACCAGCTTGCCCGCTTCGCCGGCCGGCAATTCGGCAATATCCAGCCCGGCTTCCAGCGCGTCACCGAAATCTGCAACTGGATCAACGGCGAAGTCGACTACATGTTCGGCTCCAGCGACACCAGCACGACTGCCGCCGATACGTTTTCAACCCGTGCCGGGGTCTGCCGCGACTTCGCCCATCTGGGCATCACCTTTTGCCGCGCGCTGGGCATCCCGGCCCGCTTCGTCTCTTGCTACGCCTGGCAATTGCAGCCGCAGGATTTCCACGCCGTGTTCGAGGCCTATCTGGGCGACCGCTGGTATCTGTTCGACGCCACCCGCATGGCCGCGCTGGACGGCATGGTCCGCATCGGCTGCGGCCGCGACGCTGCCGACACGGCCTTCGCCACCATCTACGGCAACGTCAACTCCATGCCGATCCGCGTCTGGAGCGAAGCCATCGACGGCGACAAGAATGAGGAGTGGACCACGGATGCGGTAAGCGTGGCGCGGGTTTAGCAAATTCCCGCGTTCGCACCTGAAATATCCCACCCACCGTCGCTTCCCGCGGACTTGATCCGCGGGCCACTATCAGGCTGGCACTCACGACGAGAGACCCGCCGATCAAGTCCGCGGGAAGGCCAAAGTGGTTGTCCAGTATCTATACGAACGGACGGGGTCTACCCCATGCCATCCTGCAACGACACCACACGCTCCACCTTCACCTCGACGTCCATGCCGATATAGTCGCCCTTGCTCCCGATAAACGTCCCCGCAATCGGGATCGCCTGCCTTGGCTCCCGCGCCACGCCCACCCGGATCAAATCCCGCGTGCCGATAATGCCATTGGTCGGATCGAACTCCACCCAGCCCGCGCCCGGCAGATAAACCTGGCACCAGGCATGGGTCGCCCCGCCGCCGCGATGATAACCGTCCCGCGCCGGTGAATAGAGGTAGCCCGTCACAAACCGCGCCGAAAATCCCAGCGACCGGCACGCCTCCATCATCAGCCAGGCGAAATCGCGGCACGTCCCCTGGCGTGTGGACAGCGTCACGGCCGGCGTCTGCGTCCCCGGATCGGGCCGCCGCAGATATTTGAAGCCTTCCTTGATGGCATAGGTCATCGTCATCAGGAGATTGCCCGTATTGGTCGCCCCGCCGGCATTGACGAACCGCCGCGCCCAGGCATCGACTTCAGTCTGCTCCGGAAACTGCCGCAGCGTCGTCGACGCCAGGTCGATCGCGTCGGCGGCCGCATACTCAAACGGATAACTCCGCGCCCGGGTGTCGATCTCGAAATCGGGCGTCAGTTCCGGCGCATGATCGAGCACCATATGTGCCTCGATCCGCAACTGCTTGGCCTCGCCCTCGAACTCGGCAATCGCGATCCCATTGCCGAACACGTCATGAATCCAGCGCACAGCTTTGGGCTCCGGCCAGATGCGCAGGCTGAAGCTCTCCAGCGTCTGCTCCATGCTGTCGCGCGGTCGCACCAGCATGCGATGCTCGCCGAACCGCACTGGCGTGGCATAGCTGTAAACCGTCTGATGACTGACTTGCAGCAGGGTCACGAAACGACCGTGATCTTTTCGGCTGCCCGCGTGATGCCGGTATAAAGCCAGCGTGCCCGCTCCTCGCGGAACACAAAACTCTCGTCGAACAGATAGACATTGTCCCACTGGCTGCCCTGCGCCTTGTGCACGGTCAGGCAGTAGCCAAAGGTGAATTCGTCGAACTGCCGCCGTTCGGGCCAGCTCATGGCGTCTTCCTCGCCGGAAAAGAACGCCTTGTGGGTCAAGACCCGCGTCTCGCCCTTGCCCTCGTCGTCGGCCATCAACAGGCTCCATTTGCCATTGGTGCGGCGCGTCACCTCGGTGCAGATCCAGATTTGTCCATTGAGCAGCTTCTTGCGCGGATTATTGCGCAGGCAAACCATGCGGTCGCCCTCGACCGGCTCGTGGAAGGGCAGCCCCTTCAGCTCGCGCAGCCGGTCGTTATATTGCAACCGCGTCTTGTTGCGCCCCACCAGCACCTGGTCGGCCAGCAGCACCGCGCCGCGATCCACGTCTTCGCGACCGACCACCACGGACTCGCCATAGCTGCCGCGCTCGAGATAGCCGCCCTCGCGCACCTGCATCGACAGGTGGATGATCGGATTGTCCGCCGCCTGACGGTGAATCTCGGTCAGCATGATGTCGGGCTCTTCGGCGGTGAAAAAGCCCGCGCCCTGCACCGGCGGCAGCTGGAACGGATCGCCCAGCACCAGCACCTTGACGCCAAAACTCAGCAGGTCCCGCCCCAGCTGCTCGTCCACCATCGACACTTCGTCGATGACGATCAGGCCGGCGTCGGCCGCGGGCGATTCCGGATCGAGCACGAAACGCGGCTCGCCCTCTTTCTCGCTGACCAGCGTATAGATCAGGCTATGGATAGTCTGCGCGCCCTTGCAGCCGCGCTTGCGCATCACCAGCGCCGCCTTGCCGGTAAAGGCCGCGTATTTGACGCTCTTGACGTCCTGCGCCAGGTGCACCGCCAGCGTCGACTTGCCCGTGCCGGCCCAGCCGAACAGGCGGAACACTTGCGGCCCGTTCTTGTCCTTGAGCCATTCGGCGACGGCGACGAGCGCCGCGTCCTGCTGGGGCGACCATTCAACCATCAGACTATTCTGGTCCTGACCGTGCCGACGCCTTCGATCTTGCCTTCCAACAGGTCGCCCCGCACCACCGCGCTGACGCCCGAGGGCGTGCCGGTCATGATCAGGTCGCCGGCCTTGAGCGCCACGAAGCGCGACAGTTCGGCAATCGTCGCCGCCACGCTCCAGATCTGGTCGCCCAGATCGCCGCGCTGCCGCTCCTGTCCATTGACGCTCAGCGTGATGGCGCCCTTGTCCGGATGGCCAATATTGCTCGCTGGCTCGATCGAGCCGATCGGCGCCGAAAAATCGAACCCCTTGGCCATTTCCCACGGCCGCCCGGCCTTCTTGGCCACGGCCTGCAGGTCGCGCCGCGTCATGTCGATGCCCGCCGCGTAGCCATAGACATGGTCCAGCGCATCGGCCTCGGCGATATTCTCGCCATCCTTGCCGATCGCCACGACCAGCTCGATCTCGTGATGGAAATCGGCCGTCAGGCTCGGATAGGGCGTGTCCGCCCCGCCGATCACCAGCGCATCGGCCGGCTTGGCGAAAAAGAACGGCGGATCGCGCTCGTCATTGCCCATTTCGCGGATGTGCTCGGCATAGTTGCGCCCCACGCAATAGATGCGGCGGACGGCGAACAGCCCGCCTCGCGCAATCGGCACACTGGCAGGCGCGTAAGGTTCGAACAGGAAATCAGCCACGGCGATCTTCTTCCACGAAAGGAGCAAGCAAGGTCATGTCGATCGGCCCCGCGCGATCGGCGGCCGTGAACGTCTGGTGCCAATAAGGATACAGCATGGGCGGCTGGCTGACCTTGTCGAGCCTTGCGCGCTCGTCGTCCGTCAGTTTCAATTCCGCCGCGGCGAGATTGTCCTTGAACTGCGCTTCGCTGCGCCCGCCGATGATCACGGAGGTCACGCCGGGTCGGCCCAGTTCCCAGGCCAGCGCCACCTGTGCGCCCGATACGCCACGGGCGTCCGCAATCTCCACGACCACGTCGACGATATCGTAGAGGCGATCCCAGTTCGGCACCGGCGGCTCCTTCGAGCCACCCACATGGCGCCCCGCCTCCGGCCCGCCATTGCGGCGATACTTGCCGCTCAGCAGGCCACCAGCCAGCGGCGACCAGATCAGGATGCCCAGGCCTTGGTCCAGCGTAATCGGCACCAGCTCATATTCGGCTTCGCGCGAATGCAGCGTGTAGTGGATCTGCTGGCTGACGAACCGCTGCCCGTGCCGCGAATCGGCCGCGGCGAGCGCCTTCATGATGTGCCAGCCCGAATAATTCGAGCAGCCGATATAGCGTACCTTGCCCTGCTTCACGAGCGTATCGAGCGCTTCCATCGTCTCCTCGATCGGCGTCAGCCCGTCCCATTCGTGAACCTGATAGAGATCGATCGCGTCGGTCTTGAGCCGCTTGAGGCTCGCTTCCGCCTGCGCCACGATATGATGCCGGCTCAGCCCGATCTCGTTGGGACCATCGCCCATCTTGAAGCGCACCTTCGTCGCCACCAGCGCCTTGTCGCGACGGCCGTTCTCGCTCAGCGCCACCCCGATCATCTCCTCGGAGACGCCCGCATTGTAGACATTGGCGGTATCGAGCAGGTTGATGCCATGGTCGAGACACAGGTCGATCTGCCGATTGGCATTGGCCTGGTCGGTATGGCCGACCTTCTCGCTGCCGCCAAACGTCATCGTGCCCATGGTCAGCACCGAAACTTTGAGCCCTGAACGGCCCAGCAACCGATATTCCATAATCAACTTCCTCTTGCCCGAAGCCGCACCGTAGGCAGACTCACGGAACTATCGCACCTACATAAAGCACGGCGCCATTCCCGCGAAGGCCGTATCTCGACCACCGCGTCATTCCCCCAAAGCCGGAACCTGTTCTTTGCGAGGCTCGTGACAGCGATGAGTTCCGGCTTTGGCGGGAATGACGCGGTGGGAAATATCGCAGAACCCTGCTACGCACAGGCGCAATTCTGAGAGTCGCAGCGTGCGCCCGTCTTCCATCATTCTGCCCGTCGCCCTCATCACCTTCGGCATGGTGGCGACGCAAATCGGCGCCTCGCTGGCCAAGGGCCTGTTTCCCGCGGTCGGTGCCTCGGGCGCTACTGCCCTGCGCTTGACCCTGGCCGCGCTGGCGCTACTCGCCTTGTTCCGCCCCTGGCGCCATAAGCTCGACGCAAGCCAATGGCGTGCCGTGCTGCTTTATGGCGCCGCCATGGGCGCCATGAACCTGCTGTTCTACGGCGCCATCGCGCGCATTCCCCTCGGCATCGCCGTCGCCCTCGAATTCACCGGCCCGCTCGCCGTGGCCCTGGCGGGCTCGCGCAAGCCGCTCGATTTCCTCTGGATTGGCATGGCCCTGCTCGGCTTCCTTGCCCTCTTGCCGTTTGGCAAGATGAGCGGCGCCCTCGACCCCGTCGGCATCGCGCTGGCGCTGGCCACCGGCATCTGCTGGGCCGGCTATATCGTCTTCGGCCAGCGCGCCGGCACCGGCGGTGGCCCCCATATCGCCGCCCTCGGCGTCGGCCTTGCGGCCATCATTGCCCTTCCCTTCGGCATTGCCTCGGCCGGCATGGCCCTGGTCGATCCAGCCATCCTGCCGATCGCCTTGGGCGTGGCCCTGCTGTCCAGCGCCATCCCCTATACCCTGGACATGATCGCCCTGCCCCACATCCCGACGCGCCTGTTCTCCATCCTCGCCAGCGCCCATCCGGGCCTCGCGGCGATTGCCGGGTTTGTCATCCTGTCCGAACAGCTCAGCGCCTGGCAGATCGCCGGCATCACCTGCATCGTCCTCGCCTCCATCGGCGGCACCGCCACCATCACGCGAGATACTCCTCCTTTGGCCTAGCCTTTCTTCACCTCTCCCTTTGGGGGAGAGGTCGGCGCGCAGCGACGGGTGAGGGGCCTTCCCCGCACACCTCACCCAGTAAAGGCCCCCTCACCCGACCCAATGGGGTCGACCTCTCCCCCAGAGGGAGAGGTGAAAAAAACGCTGCAAGCCGTGTCTGTCTTGGGCATAGTCATCCGTCATAACCTCATGACAGGGACACGCCATGCAATACGCCATCCTCTGCTATAACGACGAAAACGCCGTCGCCTCCTGGACCAAGGAGGAGGACGATGCCTGTATGGCGCGCCTCGCCAAAGTCCAGGGCGATATGGCCGCCAAGGGCAAGATGGGCCCGGTCGCGCGCCTGCTGCCCACCACCGCGGCCACCACTTTGCGCAAATCGGCAACCGGCACCATGGTCATCGATGGCCCCTTTGCCGAAACCAAGGAGCAGTTCCTCGGCTTCTACGTCGTCGAGGCCGACACGCTGGACGAGGCCATCGCCTTCGCCAAGGACTTGGCCGTGGCCAATCCGGGCATCGGCGCTTACGAACTGCGCCCCGTCTCCCTGTTTTTCCCCAACACCATCGCGGTGGGAAGCGGGGCCACATGACCGACAATGCCTGGATCGGCGCTGCGCTTGCCGCCGCCCGCCCACAGGCGGTCAGTGCCCTGCTGCGCTATTTCCGCCAGCTCGATACCGCCGAAGAGGCCTTTCAGGAGGCGTGCCTGCGCGCTATCCGCACCTGGCCCGACAAGGGCCCGCCGCGCGATCCCACCGCCTGGCTGATTTTCGTCGGCCGCAATTCGGGCGTCGACGCCATCCGCAAGAGCCGCCGCAATGTCGCCCTGCCGCCCGAAGACCGGCTATCGGACCTCGATGACGCCGAAGCCAATATCGCCGAGCGCCTCGATGGCGAGCATTACCGCGACGATATCCTGCGCCTGTTGTTCATCTGCTGCCACCCCGACCTGCCTGCCAACCAGCAGATCGCGCTGGCGCTCCGCATCATCGCCGGCGTCCCGACCGCAAGAATCGCCCGTGCCTTCCTCGTCAGCGAAACCGCCATGGAGCAACGCATCACCCGCGCCAAGGCCCGCATCGCCGCCAACGACACGCCGTTCGATCCGCCCGATGCCGTGGCGCGGCAGGAACGGATCGGCACCGTCGCGCTCATGCTCTATCTGGTCTTCAACGAAGGCTATTCGCGCGGCCATGCCGATCCCGCCGCCGCCCAGCTTTGCGACGAAGCCATTCGCCTGACCCGCCTGCTCTTGCAGCTCTTCCCGGCCCAGCCCGAAATCATGGGCCTCTGCGCGCTGATGCTGCTGCAACATTCGCGCTCGCCCGCCCGCACCGATGTCAGTGGCCAGATCGTACTGCTCGACGCACAGGATCGCGCCTTGTGGAGCCGCCCCAAGATCGCCGAAGGCCTGGCGCTGGTTGACAAGGCCCTGCGCCACGGCACCCCCGGCAGCTACCAGGTGCAGGCCGCCATCGCCGCCCAGCACGCCCGCGCTCGGCATGCCCAGGATACCGACTGGGCCGCCATCGACCGCCTCTACCAGATCCTCGAAGTCATCCAGCCGTCCCCGGTCATCACCCTCAACCGTGCCGTCGCGGTATCCAAATCCCGGGGCCCGGCCGCTGCCCTCGCTTTGATCGCTCCCCTCGCCGACCAGCTCGACAACTATTTCCATTTCCACGGGGTCCGGGGTGGCCTGTTGCAGCAGCTCGGCAATGCAACCGCCGCCCGCCTCGCCTTCAACCGCGCCATCGCGCTGGCCAATTCGCCGGCCGAAGCGGCCCATATCCGCGCCCACCTCGATGCCTTGAGCGCCCCTGCGCTTCCCGATCCGGCGGCCGCCGCAAAATAATCGACGTGCGCTGTCGAAGTCGCCGGCTACCGCTCGTCGTACTTGCAGAAACCCACAAACGGAGGAAACCACACCATGACCGACACCCCAGCCACCAGCGGCCTGACGCCCTATATCAGCATCGACGGCACCAGGGCCGCCATTGCCTTCTACGAGAAAGCCTTTGCCGCACAGGTCATCGACGTGCGCGATGCCGATGGCATGGACGGCAAGGTCATCCACAGCCAGGTCCAGATTAACGGCGCGCCGCTGTTCATCTCCGACTTCTTCCCCGACTACGGCTATCCGGCCGTCGCCCCGGCCGCCTTCATGCTGCACCTGCAGGTCGAGGACGCCCAGTCCTGGTGGGACCGTGCAGTCGGCGCCGGCTGCGCTATCAAGTCGCCCATCAAGGTCGAGTTCTGGGGCGATATCTATGGCCAGCTCACCGACCCCTACGGCGTCGTCTGGACCATCGGCCAATCGGTCAAGAAGTAACCCCCCAGCAGGAGATCCATCATGGCCGCCATCGATAATTCCACCGCCCTCGCCCCACCCCGCAACTGGACCTTCTGGCTCGGCTGGGTGCTTTCGGGACTGTTCATCGCTTTCATGATCTTTGATGGCGCCATCAAGCTGGTACCGATCCAGCCGGTGATCGATACCATGACCGAGCTGGGCTACCCCGTCGAATATGCCCGCCTGCTCGGCATCCTCAGCCTCGTGGGCACACTGCTCTACGCCATCCCGCGCACCTCGGTGCTGGGCGCCGTACTGCTAACCGCCTATCTGGGCGGCGCCGTCTCCGCCCATGTGCGCATCGGCTCGCCGCTATTCACCCACGACCTGTTCGGCGTCTATATGGGCGTCTTCGCCTGGGGTGGCATCTGGCTGCGCAACCCCCGCCTGCGCGCCATATTTCCTATCGTGCGCTGAGTTCTCCTCGCCCTCAGGCCGTCTAGCAGACCCGGACGTTACGGCTCTTTCTGTCCCCTCCCCCTTGAGGGGAGGGCTAGGGTGGGGGTGTCGGGAGCCGGCCACACTCCCCGCCATCAGCTTGCTGAACTGCCGCCCCCCTAATCCCTCCCCTCACATCTCCCGGTTGCGATGATGTCGCCTGCCTGCCAAGCTGCGTCATCGCCACTCGGATGCCCGCCATGACCATTTTTCTCTGCGCCACCTGCGGCACTTCGTTCCCCGATAGCGCCACGCCACCCGCCGCCTGCCCGATCTGCGACGACGAACGCCAATATGTCCCCGCCTCAGGCCAGGCCTGGACCACGCGCGACGCCCTGGCCAAAACCTATCGCAATGCCTGGCAGCATCACGAACCCAACCTGTTCAGCATCCAGCCGGTGCCGGCCCTCGGCATCAACCAGCGCGCTTTCCTGCTCCGCACGCCGTCCGGCAATGTGCTCTGGGACTGTGTCGCGCTGCTCGATGACGCCACCAAAGCCCTGGTCGATAGCCTGGGCGGCATTGCTGCCATTGCCATTTCCCACCCGCATTATTACACCGTGATGCAGGACTGGGCCGAAGCCTTCGGCGCCACCATTCACCTGCACGCCGCCGACGCCGCCCACATCGTGCGCCCCGATGCCAATGTGCACCTGTGGCACGAGGAAACCCGCCAACTTCTGCCCGGCGTCACCCTGATCCGCGCTGGCGGCCATTTCGATGGCGGCACGGTGCTGCATTGGGCCGATACCGAAGACAAGGCCGGCGCCATGCTTGTCGGCGATATCCTCCAGGTCACCCCAGGCGGCCACCGCGTCTCCTTCATGTGGAGCTATCCCAACATGATGCCGCTCTCCGCCGTCAAAATCCGCCACGTCACGGACGCCATCGCTCCCTGGCGCTATGATCGCATTTACGGTGCCTTCGCCGGCCAATATATTCCCACCGACGCCCCTGCCATCGTCGCCCGCTCGGCCGCCCGATACATCGAATTGATCGCGTAGGAGTTTGCCATGTGCCGCAACATCAAAACCCTGTTCAATTTCGAGCCGCCCGCCACCGGCGACGAAATTCACGCGTCGGCCCTGCAATATGTGCGCAAGCTGAGCGGCTTCACCCATCCGTCGCAAAAGAACCAGGCGGCCTTCGAACACGCCGTCGAGGAAGTCGCCGCCACCACCCGCCGCCTGCTCGCCGCGCTCGAGACCAATGCGCCGCCGCATGATCGCGACATCGAAGCCGCCAAGGCCCGTGAACGCTCCAAGGAGCGTTTCGCCTGATCGCGCCGGCCGAGCGCCGATTGCGCGCAATGTCAGAAATTCTTAATCGCCCCCGCGCTAGGGTTCACCAATTGTGCATCCGCACGTCAACCGAGTTTAGCGATGCTCGCCGCCGCTTCGGCCCAGATGGCTTCCGCACCGTTCCAAACCCCGTCTCGGGTCGGTCGTGCCGCCAGCGGCCTGGCGCCCCTGCTCGAGAGCATCCGCCAGCGTCTCGATGTCGATTTCGCCACACTGCGCCTCATCGAGGGCGATCAACTGCTGCTAAACTGTTCGGCCGGCGAACCGCCCCACGCCCTCGAAACCGAGGCCCGTTTCTCCAGCCATGCCTTGATGGCGCCCCTGGTCGTCCCGGATACGGCTCTGGATGCGCGGTTCCGCCACTCTGGATCGATCCGGTTTTACGCCGGCATTCCGCTGGTGACCGCCGAGGGCGCCACCATCGGGCTACTCAGCCTGTTCGACCATTCACCGCGTCCTCTCAAACTGGCCGCGCGCCTCGCCCTTCTGGCCGCCAATGCCATGCGGCCGGTCGACGAACCGCCGAGCCAGCAGCGGCTCATCGCCACCCTCCGGGGGCAATTGGCCGACCAGGCCCGCCTGATCCACGAGCAGGCCGATGCGCTGGACCATAGCCGGCTGATCTTCGAACGCGCCGCCGCCACCGCGCGGATCGGCGTTTGGGAATGCGATCTGGCGACCGAGGAATTGACCTGGACCGACGGCGTCTACGACCTGTTCGAACTGCCGCGTGGCAGCACCATCGACCGGGCCACGACCCTGTGTTGCTACGCCCCGGCCTCTCGCGCGCTGCTGGAAAAGCTGCGCGCCCAGGCCATCGCAGGGGGCATCGGCTTCACGCTCGACGCCGAAATCACCACAATCCGGGGCACTCGGCGCTGGATGCGGCTGACCACCAGCGTGGAATCTGAAAACGGCGTTGCCACCCGCCTGTTCGGCATGAAGCAGGACATTACCGAAGAAAAAATCCTGGCCGACCGCACCCGCTATCTGGCCGAATTCGATGTCATGACGGGGCTGGCCAACCGCAGCCGCTTCCAGTCCCGCCTTGCCGATCCGGCCCAGGCGATCGGCGCGCTGCTGCTGGTCGACCTCGATGGCTTCAAGTCGATCAACGACACCTTCGGCCATGCCCTGGGGGATGAATGCCTCAAGGAGACCGCTTTGCGCCTCGAAGCCGTTGGCATCGAGGCCGAACTTGTTGCCCGCATCGGCGGCGACGAGTTCGCCGTCCTGCTCGGCCCCCAGACCGATGGCGCCGCTGCCGCACTGCTGGCCGGCAAGATCGTCGAAATCCTCGGCCGCCCGGTCACCCGTGGCGATCAGGTCCTCCAGCTCGGCGCCTCCGTCGGCATTGCCCTAGCCGCGCCCGATATCTCCCCGGACCAGCTGTTCAAACAAGCCGACACCGCCCTCTACGCCGCCAAAGCCGCCGGCCGAAAAACTTTTCGGCTGTTCGACGCCATCTAGCGCATCGAACCTTTACCTGCACCCTCCCACCGTCATCGCCGGGCCCCTCCCGGCAATCCAGCGATATGCCCCCACCCCTTGACCACCGGCACAAGCCCAGTGGTGACGGCGCGAAGGGAGCGTGTGTTTGGCTGATGGCTCCCCCCGCACTCAGTCTTCCCGCGGGCTTGACCCGCGGGCCTCTCACCATCCCACCCAATTCAGTGCGAACCGTCAGCGCCCCGCGGGTCAAGCCCGCGGGAAGGACGGTGGATGGGGGTCCCTGAGTGGACACGAACCGACTTTCACCCTGCGTCCCTCCCTCAAGAGCGCCATTTGCAGACCGGCCTCACCTGAATATCGATGCACCTACCCGTTGGTGCTGTCGCGGATGACGAGATCCGGCTCGATCATGGTCACGCGCGGCTCCGGCAGCACGTCGCCGGCGCCTATCAGCCCGATCAGCCGCTCCACGGCCTGCTCGGTCACCATCTGCACCGCATAATTAACGCTGGAGATTGGCGTCGCCGCGTGCTCGGCGAATTCGATATTGTCGAACCCCATGATGGCGACGTCCTGCGGCACCCGATAGCCATTCTTCTGGGTCCAGCGCAATGCCCCCATCGCCAGGCTGTCGCAGGCCGCGAGCAGCGCGGTGGGCGGCTTGGCAAGGTTCATCAGCCGATCCATGGCCCAATAGCCACGAATGACCGCATTGCCCTGCGGGTCGGCGACGAGGCTTTCGTCGGTGCTCAATCCCGCTTCGGTCAAGGCCCGCGCATAACCCTCGCGCTTTTCGAAATTGCCGCCCGGCTTGGCGCCATCGATGATGCCGATGCGCTGGTGGCCGATATCGATCAGGTGCCGCGTCGCCTGATAGGCGCCCCGCCTTTCGTCCATGCACACCGCGTCGATGCCCGCATCGAGATCGGCCACCAGCAGCACCACCGGATAATTGTTGTCGCGCAGCCGCCTGATGTGATCGAGATCGCGATGGTTGCGCGGATAGATCAGCATGCCGTCCACCTGGCGCGAGCGGAACATCTCGATGACCCTCTTCTCGGTCGCCAGGTCATTGTTTGAGGTCGCAAACAGGGTGGAATAGCCGCGCTCGGCCAGCGCCAGCTCGATCGCCTGCGCCACATGGGTCAGCATCGGATTGGTGATTTCGGTCAGCACCAGCCCAATCGTCATGGTCTGCCGGCTGACCAGCGATTTGGCCACATGATTGGGCGCGTAGTTCAGCGCTTCGGCCGCCTGCTGGATGACGACGCGCGTGTCCTCGGGAATGCGCGCGCTTTGGCGCAAGGCCAGCGACACGGTGTTTACCGAGAACCCGGTGCGCTCGGCAATGTCCTTCAGGCGAACGATGGATCTGCCCATGCTTACTGTCTATCCCGCTTCAGTCTGCCCGATTGCTCCCTAGCACGCTTAAATGCGGCGGCGACCGCCAATCGGGCACGCTGGCGTTATCCGATCAAATTCCCTGTTGGCGCAACCGCGCGATCGCCTGCAATTGCTGGCTATTGGGGTGCATCTGCATCAGCTCGATCTTGTTGCCATCGGGATCCAGCAGCCAAGCCTGGCTATTGCCGTCGGCGCCCGATTTCGGCTCGATCATCATGGTGATGCCCTTGCCCTTGAGCTCCGTCACCACCGCGTCCAGATCGTCCACCATCAGGCACAGATGCCCAAACCCATTTGCATGCCAGCTCTCCGAGGTCTTCTCGGTTTCGGCGCCAGGAAAGATTTCGATGAACTGATCATCGGTGACGCGCAGATAGACCAGCCACGGCTCGCCGCTATCATGGTTGATCCGCATCATCTCGGGAAACCCCATCGTGCCGATGTAGAAATCCAGCGACTTGCCGAGGTCCGCGGTGTTGATCGCCACGTGCCCGATGCTGATAATGCCCTTCATTCGAAATCCTCCCGGCCGTCATTGCGGCCAAAACTTGCCCGTAACCCTTAGGGCGCCAATGCGCCCCGGAACTCCGTGTTCCACCGTGTAGGAACGTTAATACGGCGGACCATACGCCACGCTTTGGTCTTGTCAACAGCCGTGCTCGGGATCAGTCCCAGGCCGGACCCCAGCTCGGATTGATCTCGCGCTGGCCCCGGTCCACGCCCTCGATGGCGGAAATATCCTCGGCGCTCAGCGTCAATTTGGTCGCTTCGAAGTTGGAGCGGATGCGCTCGGCCTTGCCTGAAGTGGGGATGGCAATGTAGCCCTTGGCGAATTCGAAGGCCAAAGCCACCTGCTCGGGCGTAGCCCCATGCTTGTCGGCAATGGCGCGGACCACCGGCTCGCTCCCCAGCACGCCCCGCGCGATCGGCAGATAGCAGGTCACCGAAATTCCGTTGCCTAAACAATAGTTTGCAAGCTTACGATTTTGCAGCAGCGGATTGAGCTCGAACTGATTGTTGGCAATGGGCACTGCGCCCAAAACCATTTTCGCCTGCTCGATCAACGCGATGGTGAAGTTGGAAACCCCCACCAGCCGCGTCAGCCCCAGCGCATGGGCCTCGGCCAATTGCTCGATATAGACCGGCAGCGCGATCTCCTCGTTGGGCGATGGCCAATGGATCAGCGTCAGGTCCAGAGCGTCCACCTGCAGGTTATCGCAGCTCTGCTTCAGCGATGGGACCAGCGCGCCCTTGCCGAAATTCGACGTCTTGATCTTGGTGGTCAGGAACACTTCGGAGCGTTTTAGCCCCGAACGCCGCACCGTTTCGCCCACTTCCGTCTCGGTGCCATAATCCTGCGCCGTGTCCAAATGTCGATAACCGGTCTCCAGCGCCACCAGCATGGCGGCGATTCCCGCCTCCCCGCCTCGACCATAAGTGCCGAACCCCATTGCCGGGATACCATATTGATTTGTCATCGCTTTTAACCTCCACACGCCCCCTCGGGCCGCTTGCTATTTTCCACAGCCTCGATGCTGCCGCTGATAGACGCCGATTTTTTTATTGACGGACTGTTCCGGATGACCTTAGTTTAACGATAATATGGCTCGCAAGGGCAGAGATGCCAAAGAGCAGAATAATCTGACGTGGCGAATTGGAAAGGGAGAGGATCATGGCCTTTCGGTGGAGCCGATGGTCGCCACAACTGGCTTTGGTGCCGGCGGTAGCCGTCACTGCGGTCGCCTTTGTGGGCGCGATCATCTGGACCATTTACCTGTCGCTGACTCGGAGCCGGCGCCTGCCGGAATACGAGATCGACTGGTCCGAGCCGCTGCGGCAATACACCCGCCTGTTCGCCGACGACGCCTGGGCGATTTCGCTGAAGAACCTGATCATCCTTGGCCTTGGCAGCGCCCTGGCAATCGTGTTCGGCTTCATCCTGGCCGCCATGATGGACAAGGAAAAGCGCGGCGAGAGCCTGTTCCGCACCGTGTTCCTTTACCCCCTCGCCGTCTCGCTGATCGTCACCGGCACCGCCTGGCGCTGGCTGTTCAACCCCGAATTCGGCGTCGAGCATGCGCTCCATTCCATCGGCCTGACCTGGATCAACTTCTCCTGGCTCGCTTCGGGTGAAACCGCCATGTACGGCGTGATCCTGGCCTCAGTCTGGCAGTCTTCGGGCTTCTACATGGCGCTGATGCTGGCTGGCCTCAAATCCATCAATTCGGAAATCTGGAGCGCCGCCCGCCTCGATGGCGTCAGCCTCTTCCGCCTCTATACCGAAATCATCATTCCGATGATGAAGTTCACCTTCGTCACCTGCGCCATCCTGCTCTCGCTGGGGGTGATCAAGGCCTATGACGTGATCGTCGCCATGACCAACGGGGGCCCCGGCCAGTCCACCTTCGTGCCGGCCTATTTCACCATCCAGGCGCTCTCGGCCAAGGGTAATCTTGGCTTCGCCTCCGCCGCCGCCGTCATGATGCTGGTCATCACCGCCGTGATTTTCCTGCCGCTGGTCATGCTCACCGCCTGGCAGCAACGCCGCACCGGGAGGGCTGCACATTGAGCGACACCATGGCCCAAAAGACCCTCGGCGCCGAAATCGCCGTCCGCAGCGCTCCCTATTTCCCGCGCCAGAAAAAGCGCATCTCCAGCCGCTCCATCGGCATCATCGTCTTCTTGTCGATCTGCGCGCTGTTCTTCTGCATACCGCTCTATGTGGTGGTGATCACCTCGTTCAAGACCATGGACCAGATCCGCGAGGGCGCCATGTTCGCCCTGCCCAATGTGTGGACGCTGGAAGCCTGGGATCACGCCTGGAACAGTGCCTGCTCGGGCATCAACTGCAACGGCCTCAAGGTCGGCTTCTGGAACTCGGTGCAAATCCTGTTCCCCTCGCTGATCCTCTCCATCGGCATTTCCATGATCACCGGCTATGCGCTGGCCTTGTGGAACGTGCGCTGGGCCGGCGGCTTCCTGTTCCTCTTGTTCATCTGCGCCTTTGTGCCGTTCCAGATCATCATGTTCCCGCTGATCTCGATGACGGCGGCGATCAAGGTCTACGGCAATATCTGGGGCGTCGCCATCATCCATGCCGTGCTGGCCATGCCGGTGCTGACGCTGATCTTCCGCAATTACTATAAGGATATCCCCCAGGAGATCATGAATGCGGCGGTGATGGATTCCGGCTCGTTCTGGAAAATCTTCACCGAGATCATCCTGCCCATGAGCGGCAATATCCTGATCGTGGTGCTGATCATGCAGATCACCTCGATCTGGAACGACTACCTGATCGGCGTCACCTTCGGCGGCATGGGCAGCCAGCCGATGACCGTGAACCTGGCCAACCTGATCACCATCTCGACCGGCACCACCCGCTACAATGACAACATGGCGGCCGCCCTGCAGACCGCCATTCCCCCGCTCGTCATCTACTTCTTCGTCGGCAAGCTCTTCGTCCAGGGCATCACCGCCGGCGCCATCAAGGGTTGAACCCATGCCACAAGTCAGCTTCGAGCACATCACCAAGACCTACGGCCAGGTGCCCGTCCTCAAGGACCTGAACCTGGCCATCCATGACGGCGATTTCCTGGTTTTGCTCGGGCCATCGGGCTGCGGCAAGACCACGCTGCTGAACCTGTTGGCCGGCCTGCTCGACGTCACCGACGGCCGCATCATGATCGGCGACCGCGACGTCACCGATGTCGACCCCAAGGACCGGGGCCTGGCCATGGTGTTCCAGTCCTACGCGCTCTATCCGACCAAGACCGTCTACGGCAACCTCAAGTTCGGCCTCTCGGCCAGCAAGCTGCCCAAGGACGAAATCGAGCGCCGCATCGCCTGGGCCGCCAAGCTGCTCCAGATCGAGCCGCTGCTCGATCGCAAGCCGGCGCATCTGTCGGGTGGCCAGCGCCAGCGTGTCGCCATCGGCCGCGCTCTGGTGAAAAACGTCGGCGTCTTCCTGTTCGACGAGCCGCTCTCCAATCTCGATGCCAAGCTGCGCACCGAGATGCGCCTCGAGATCAAGAAGCTGCACGATACGCTGCATCACACCATCGTCTACGTCACCCACGACCAGATCGAAGCCATGACCATGGCCACCAAGATCGCGGTGATGAATGGCGGCGTGATCCAGCAGTTCGGCACGCCCGACGAAATCTACGAGCAGCCTGCCAACCTGTTCGTCGCCGGCTTCATCGGCTCGCCTGCCATGAATCTGCGCAAGGCCACGCTCAGCATCGCCAATGGCAAGACCGAAGCCGTCTTCGCCTCGGGCGTCCGTTTCGACCTGTCCGATTACCGCTTCATGACCCCGCCTCGGGATGGCACGACCGTCACCCTGGGCCTGCGCCCCGAACACTTCGTGGTCGGCGCCGGCACTGCGGCCGATAGTGCCGCCACCTTCGAGGTGCCGGTGCAATACGCCGAGCGCACCGGCCCCGATGCCAGCGCCTACTTCGTCTTCGAAAACGATTTGCTTGCCCTGCGGGTCGAGCCGGCCATCGCCGCGGCTCTCAAGCCCGGCCAGCAGGTGCCGGTGCATTACCTCAAGGGCAAGGCCCACCTATTCGACGCCCAGACCGGGCAGAGAATGTAAGTCGACATCAAAGGGAGAGAGACCGATGTCTAAGAGAACTCTAGCCGCCGTCATGGCCGGGCTCATGCTGAGCACGGCCTCGTTCAGCGCCATGGCCACCGATCTGGTGATCTACCACACCTGGTCCGCTGGCCCCGAAGTCGCTGCCCTCAACGTGCTCAAGGGCGCGCTCGAGGCCAAGGGCCACTCCTGGACCGATATCGCTATTCCGCACGATACCGGCTCCAATGTGAACCTGATGAGCATGGTCACCGGCGGCTCGCCACCGAACCTGTTCGTTGAATCCAATCCCGGCGTTTATCGCGACCTCGCCGGCCTGGGTTATGAGTTCGATCTGACCCAGTGGTATGCCGACAATAACATCCTGCCGAACCTGCCGAAGGCCGTCGCCGACTCGCTCTCGGTCGATGGCAAGATCGTCAAGGTGCCGATGGCGCTGCACATCGACGGCATGGTCTATTACAATATGGACGTTGCCAAGAAGGCCGGTGTCGATCCCGCGACCTGGACCTCGCTCGACGCCATGTTCGCCGATTTCCCGAAAATCCGCGAAGCCGGCTTCGCCCCGCTCGCCGTCGGCAGCCAGCCCTTCCAGGTCGGCTACCTGTTCCACACGCTGGTGGCAGCCGTCGCCGGCCAGGAACTCTACAACCGTGTCTATGGCGAGGATGTCGACGAGACCGCGCTGGACGATCCGGCATTTGCCAAGGCTCTGCAAGAGCTGCGCCTGTTCGCCAATGAGGCCGGCCCCGAATCGCAGAACCGCCCCTGGAACGAGACCACCAACGAGGTCATCACCGGCAAGGCGCTGATGCAGATCCACGGTGACTGGATGAAGGGCGAATGGCTCGCTGCCGGCAAGAAGGCCGGCACCGATTTTGGTTGCTTGCCGATTCCGGGCGCCAAGGCCGTTTCGGCTTCCGTTGACTCCTGGGGCCTGCTGGGCGGCAGCGGCGTCGCCGACGACGTCAAGAAGGCCGAACTGGACTTCGCTTCTATCGTCGTCGATCCTGAAATCCAGGCCAAGTTCGCCGCTGCCAAGGGCTCGACCCCGGTGCGCAGCGATGCGCCTGCCGCCAGCCTCGACGCCTGCTCGACTGAAGTTCTGAGCATCCTGTCGGATCCCGCAAAGGGCGTACAGACGCCCAATGCCATCACCGATGCCGATTGGCGCAATTCCATCTGGGACGTCGTCTTCAACTACTGGAGCGATCCCTCGATGACTGTCGAACAGGCCATCGCCAAGATGAAAGAAAACTACGAGACCATCCTCGGCTAAGTTTCCTCCCAAGGAAAGCGGCCCGGTGCTCCCTCGCACCGGGCCGCTCTGTTTCAAATCCAACCAATGGATGCCTCAATGGACAAGCGCTTGCTTGATGAAGACGCGGTGATGCAGATCTGCTTCGTCACCGACGACGTGGAAAAATCCGCCGCCTGGTTCTCCGACCTGACCGGCAAGCCCATCCCCCCTGAGGGCCGCGCTGCCGAGCCCGAAGAAGCGCAGGCCATCTATATGGGCAAGCCCGCTTCCGTCGGCTGCCGCATCATGATGTTCAAGTTCGGCAATATCGACGTCGAATTCCTCGAGCCCGGCCCGGAAAAGAGCGCCTGGCGCGACCTGCTCGAAGAAAAGGGCCCAGGTTGCCACCATATCGCCTTCAAGACCAAGAACCTGACCAAGCGCGATGCCTACCTGGAATCCAAGGGTCACAAACTCCTCCAGCGCGGCGAATTCGACGGCTCCCACGGCCGCTACGCCTATTACGACACCGTCAAAGCCCTCGGCGTCATGATCGAACTGCTCGAATTCGACAACGACAAAGAGCCACAGAACTGACTTTCTTCACCTCTCCCTTTGGGGGAGAGGTCGACCTTCTTGGGTCGGGTGAGGGGGCCTTCCCCACACGCCGCACCCGGTAAAGGCCCCCTCACCCGGCGCAGTGCGCCGACCTCTCCCCCAAAGGGAAAGGTGAAGAGCGCCGCCACCGCCTGGAGCCCCCCATGACCTACCCCATCGCCTACCAGCTCTATTCCTCCCGCAATTTCCCCCCGCTCGCCGACCAGCTCCCGATTTTGAAATCCATGGGCTACGACGCCATCGAGCCGTGGTTGCCCGCCTATGAAGCCGACCCAAAACTGTTCCGCCGTCAGCTCGATGACGCGGGCCTCGCCTGCTATGGCTTCCACATGCCACTCTCGGGCCTCGTGTCCGAACCCAACCGCTTCATCGAGATCGCGCTGACCCTCGGCGCCACCGTCCTCATCCCGCCCTATGTCACCGCCGAAGAGCGCGAAAACACCCCCGCCTACTGGCAGTCCCTCGGCCATAAGCTCGCCCAGGGCGCCGATGCCGCCAAGCCGCACGGTCTCAAGGTCGCCTGGCACAACCACGATTTCGAATATTACGCCCTGCCCGACGGCACCCGCCCCATCGACCACATCTTCGAGCAAAGCGGCGATGCCTGGTTCGAGATCGACTGCGGCTGGATCGTCCGCGCCGGTGCCGACCCCGCGGCCGAGCTCAAGCGCTACGCCTCCCGCATCATCGCCATCCAGCTCAAGGACACCGCGCCGATCGGCACCAAGCAAGACGATGGTTGGACCGCCACCGGCGACGGCATCATCGAGTGGGGCCACCTGACTCCCTTGTTCCGCGCCACCACTGCCGACCATCTCGTCGCAGAACACGACAACCCCACCGACTGGCAGGCCTTCGCCAAACGCTCGATCGACTACATGAAGAAGATCGGGCTGTAGGACAGGCAAGGCACCTCCCCCTTGAGGGGAGGGCTAGGGTGGGGGGAACGCCCCACACAAACGGAGCCCCACCCGAACCCAACCTTAGTCGTCAGTGCGAGATCAGGGTGAGGGGTGTCTCACTCCGCAGCCACCATCACCTGCCGCCTTGCATCGACCGGGGAAATCCCGAACCGCTTCTTGAAGCAGGTTGCGAAATACTGGCTCGACGAAAACCCGCAATCATAGGCCACCGCCGTTACCGCTAGGCCCGGCTGCTCCACCAGCATGCGCCGCGCCGCGTCCAGCCTTATCATCTGCAGATACCGCACCGGCGTAATATTGGTCAGCCCCAGGCAATGCTGGGTAAACTGGGTGCGCGACAGGTTGCACTCCGCCGCCATGTTCTCCAGCGTCCAGTCCTCGTCCAGGGCATGCCGCAGCCGCTCAAGGAAAATCTGCACCGTGCGCTTGGAATGCGCCAAGGCCTGGTCCAGTGCCGGCGCCTGCGCTTCGATCTGCACCATGAAATGCATCAGCATCATCGAAATGGTCAGCCGCAGCCGGATTTCCCCGCCCTCGATATCCCCGGTCGCCACGATATCCGCAATGCTCTCGAAGTCGCGTGCCACCTCGCGTGACGCCTGGTAAAACGGCTGCTCGTTCTTGGACAGCAGTTCCGTCAGCCGCTTCTGGTCCCGTTCCGGCCAGGCCAGCCAGTCCGGCCATAGCCACGGATCGTGCGGCCGCCGCGTGCCCATATCGAACAACACCCAGACGATCTGGCTCGCCACCACGTTGGGATCGCCAAAGGCGTGCAACTGCCACGGCCGCACGACGAACATCTGGCCTTCCTGGATGTGGTGCTTGTGGCCATCCAGCGTCAGCGTCAGGCTACCCCGCGCCAGATAGGCGATTTTGACGCCCTCATTGCAGTGCACCTTGAGGCCCCAATCCTGCGGCGCCGTCGCGTCCCAGCCACCCACCGAACAGACCTGCGGCAACGCTTCGCCCAGATCGCGCCCCGGATAGCCCCGCCGCGTCCACGCGTTCAGCGTTACTTTCCCGGCCAGCGAGGCATCCAGCAAATCCTTGCAATTGCCGGCATACAGCAGGGCGCCCGGCTCGCGGAACACCGCTGGTCGCCCCAATGCCATGGCCCTGATATCCATCCCGCCCTCGTGTTCAAAATTTACCGGCGCGCCATTTCGAACGCAAATCACCGGCGGCTGGACAATGATCGCCTAACGCCAGCCGCGCCGTGATCCTAGGGAGGAGACGCCGGAAAAGTCAACGCTACGGGCAATTTCTTGGCTAGCCGACAAGGCAGGAGCAAATCGGCCCCGCCGAAAGGGTCAGTATCGCTGACGTTCGAAAATCGCCGGCACGGATTACGAGGCACGCTCCTCATGCCGTTTCGTCTCAACTATCGGACTTTGGGTAAAGTTTGCGCATTGCACGCTCACCCAGCTTCCAAAATACTGAATGCATAACAAGGCCTCGCAAAAGAGGCCGGTGGGGAGAAGCAATGCAGGTCGGCATCAATCTGCTGTGCCTTAGCGGGTTCATCGAAGACCATCACCTGCCTCAGATCAGGCGGCTGAAGGAACTCGGCTATGACGGCGTCGAGGTTCCCGTGCTGCGCGGTGACCCCTCCCACTATGCCTGGCTCGGTCGCGAACTCGATTCCATCGGTCTGCGCCGCACCACCACCTCGGTTATCCCCTCGCCCGAAGCCAGCCCGATCAGCAGCGATCCAGAAATCCAGCATGCTGGACAAAAACACCTCGATTGGGCGCTCGATTGCGCCATCGCGGTCGGTGCCGAAAGCGTCGGTGGACCCTTCCACGCCCCCATCGGCCACTTCACCGGCTCGGGTCCCACCGAGAGCGAACTGGCCCACGGCGCCGAGGCCCATCACCGCATGGCCACCCGCGCCAGCGCCAATGGCATGTTCCTCGCGCTCGAGCATTTGAACCGCTTCGAGACCTATTTCCTCAACACCATGGATCAGGCGCGCGCCTATGTGGACCGCGTCGATCACCCCGCGTTCCGCATCATGTACGACACCTTCCACGCCAATATTGAAGAGCAAAAACAACCACTTGCTATCGCCAAGCTGGGTGACGGCATGGGCGTGCTGCACATCTCGGAGAACGATCGTGGCATTCCCGGCCGTGGCCACATCGACTTCGCCGAGATATTTTCCGCCACTCGGAAAACCGGCTTCGATGGCTGGGTAACGCTGGAAGCCTTCGGCGCCGGCCTGCCCGAACTCGCCGCCGCCACCCGCGTCTGGCGCCCATTATTCCCCGATTTCGAAACCCTGTTCACCGAATCCATCGCCTTCATCCGCGCCGGCTGGAAGGCTGCCGCATGAGCGATACCCCCGTCATCGCCATGGCCCACATTTCCAAATCCTTCCCGGGCGTACGCGCGCTCAATGATGTCAGCTTCGCCTGCCACGCCGGCCAAGTGCATGCTTTAGTTGGAGAAAATGGCGCCGGCAAATCGACGTTGATCAAAATTCTGTCGGGCGTCTACCGCCCCGACGCGGGCAATATCGTGCTCAACGGCGCCAACGCCAATTTCAAGCACCCCGTCGAATCCCTGCGCGCCGGCATCTCCGTCATCTACCAGGAATTCTCCCTGCTGCCCGAACGCACTGTGGCGCAGAACATCTTCCTCGGCCGCGAACCCCGCAAAGGCCTCGTGCTCGACCATGCCGCCATGCGCTCCGAAACTCGTCGTGTGCTCGACCTGTTCGGCGCCGGCGCCCGCGTTTCGCCCGATGCGCTGGTCGCCGATCTCGATGTCGCCACCCAGCAAATGGTTGAAATCGCTAAGGCAATTTCGCTCGACGCCCGCGTCGTGGTGATGGACGAGCCCACCGCCGCCCTCAACGAAGCCGAATGCGAAGTGCTGTTCGCCACCGTCGACAAGCTGCGCGAGCGCGGCACGGCGATCATCTACATCACCCACCGCATGCGCGAAGTCACGCGCCTGGCCGACCGCGTCACCGTGCTCAAGGACGGCGAAGTCGCCGCCCATTTCGACACCCCGCCCGCCCCCGACGCCATCGTGCGCGCCATGGTGGGCCGCGACATCGCTGACTATTACGCCCCACCCGCCACGCAAGCCGAGATCGGCGCGCCAGTTCTGAGCGTTCGCAATGGCGGCAACGCCTTCCTGCGCCATATCGATCTCGACCTGCGCGCTGGCGAAATCGTCGGTTTTGCCGGCATCCAGGGCGCCGGCCGCGTCGCCCTGGCCATGGCGCTGTTCGGCCAGGTGCCGTTCACGACGGGCACCGTCACCCTCAATGGCGCCAACGCAGCCTTCGCCAATCCGCGCGACGCCATTCGCGGCGGCGTCGGCCTGCTGCCCGGCGACCGCAAGGCCGAAGCCCTGGTGCTGATGCAATCGGTGCGCGACAATGGCCTGCTCACAGCCCGTGCCTTCTCTCCGCTGGTCGGCACGCAAAAATCCAACGCCCACGCGAGCCTCTCCAGCATGGACGCGCTCCTTGACCAGATGCAGGTCAAGGCCGCCTCCTATGAGCAGGACATAAAATTCCTCTCCGGCGGCAACCAGCAGAAGGCCGTGGTCGCCCGCTGGCTGGCGCTCAAGCCCAAAGTGCTGATCTTCGTCGAGCCAACCCGCGGCATCGACGTCAACGCCAAGGCCGGCATCTACCACCTGATGCGTGATCTGGCCCGCGCCGGCACCGCCATCATGATGATCTCGTCGGACCTTCCCGAAGTGATTGGCGCCGCCGACCGGATTGTCGTCATGCGCGCCGGCACCATCGTGGCAGAATTCCCCCACGGCGCCGCCGAAACCGACCTCATGCTGGCGGCGACCGGCGAGACGGAGGTAGCCGCATGACCGATCTTATCGCAACCCGGCCAAAACTGGCATTCCGCTTCGACCGCTGGGCGCCCGCTTTGCTGCTGGCCATCGCCCTGCTCGCCTATGTCGTCATCGCGCTTTATACCGGCCAGACCCAGTATCTGACCGTCGACAACCTCATCTCCGTGCTCGGGCGCTCGATCGCGCTGGGCATCACCGCGGTCGGCCAGACCTTCGCCATCCTGGTCGCGTCGATCGACCTGTCGGTCGCCAGCCTCATCTCGGCCGTCTCGGTGCTGACTTCGGTGATCATGAACGGCAATCCCGCCATGGTGCTTCCCGCCATAGCCGCCGCGCTCGCCCTTGGCCTCGTGGTCGGCCTCGTCAACGGCCTCATCATCACGCGGCTCGAGGTCAATCCGCTGATTGCCACGCTGGGCATGAGCCTGATCATCCAGGGCTGCCTGTCGGCTTTCGTGTCCAATTTCGCCGGCTCCGTCCCGCCCGAATTCCAGGTCTTCGCTTATGGGGGTTTTGGCAGCCTGTCCTATAGCCTGATCTTCCTGGCGCTGCTGGCCGTCGCCGCCTGGTTCGTGCTGCGCCATACCCGCTTCGGTTCCGATATCTACGCCGTCGGCGGTAACAAGGACGCCGCCCGCGTGGCCGGCATCAAGACCGCCCGCGTCACCATCGGCGCCCATATCCTGTGCAGCCTTTGCGCCGCCATGGCCGGGCTTTACCTGGCCAGCCGCCTGCGCTCGGGCGCTCCCTGGATCGGCAGCGATGGCGTTTATGATCTGGAATCCATCGCCGTCGTCGTCATCGGCGGCACCATCCTGGCCGGTGGCCGCGGCGGCATCTGGGGCACCATGGCGGGCGTCATCATTTTCTCCCTGATCGACTCGATCTTCAACCTGGCCGGCGTCGACGCCTTCGCCAAGCAGGTGCTGCGCGGCATCATCATCGTGGCGGCCGTCGCCTTCTATGCCGTGCGCTCCAAGAGGCTGGTAGCATGACCGAACAGACCCTGCCCCATGCCGACCGGCGCAAGCGCCAACTGCCGCAGATCAACCCGGTTTATTTCGTGCTGGCCGCGCTTATCGTCGCCATCGTGGTCATGAACCCGGCCTTCGCCGAACCCACCGGCTACATGAATTTCCTCAAGCGCGCCGCGCCCTTGGCGATCCTAGCCGCCGGCCAGCTCTACGTCATCGTCTCGGGTGGCTTCGATCTTTCGGTCGGCTCGGTCATTACCCTCGTCGTGGTCGGCTCCTCGATCCTCTCCAACAACGATCCCAACTCCACCTGGTGGGTCATCGCCACCATGTTCGCCATTGGTGCTGGTGTCGGGCTGATCAATGGTCTGGTGGTCTGCTACCTCAAGGTGCCGTCCCTGATCGCCACACTGGGCATGATGATCACGCTGAACGGTGTCGCTTTCATGTGGTCGGGCGGCTCGCCGCGTGGCTACCTTACCGACCAGTTCCGCTTCTTCGGTCGCGTCAACATTTCCGATCTGCCGCTGATCCGGATCCTGCCGGTTGCGCTCATCGTGTTGATCGTACTTGGCTTTGCGCTCTATTGGCTGATGCATCGCACCAATCTGGGCCGCATGATCCACGCCATCGGCGACAATCCCCGAGCCGCCAATCTGGCCGGCGTGCCGGTCAATCGCGTCCGCATCCTGGCCTTCATCGTCTCCTCGCTCAGCGCCGTCGCGGCCGGCATCATGCTGGGTGGCTTTGCCGGCGTTTCGACCGACGTGGGCACCGGCTATGAGCTGCAGGCCATCACGGCCGCCGTGCTGGGTGGCGCCCAATTGCTCGGCGGCCGTGGGTCGGTCCCGGCCGCTATTGCGGGCGCGCTGACACTCAACGCCATTTTCACCCTGCTCAATTTCCTGGGCCTGCCGCAGCCGATCCGACAGGTGGTCCAAGGCCTCATTCTCATCGCCGCCGTGGCTGTGGCCATGCAACGGCGCAAGCATACCGGGCGCTAGTGCCCGATCCTGCATTCGTACGAGCCGGTCAACCCGGTCGCGCGAACGACGACCGCAACCCTAGGGAGGATTTTATCATGAAGAAGATTTTGGCTCTGGCGCTCGCCGCCGGGCTGGCACTGACCGGGGCCGCGTTCGCGCAGGCGCCCAATTTCGACGATCCCGCCGAGTTCGCGCGCCAGAAGGCGCTGCTGACCACCACCCCGATGGGGCCGGCGGACATGCCTTGGGAGCAGTACCTTGTCGATGGCATGAAGGACACCGCGTCCTTCAAGAAGGAAGGCCCGTATACGGTCTGCTTCTCCAATGCCGGCGTGAACAATCCCTGGCGCGTGGTCGGCTTCACCGATCTGCAGCAGGAAGTTGCGCTGCATCCTGAAATCGGCGAACTCGTCCATGTCGATGCCGAAGGCTCCGACGACAAGCAGATCGCCGATATCGATGACCTGCTGGCTGGCGGCAAGTGCTCGATCCTGATCGTCTCGCCCAATACCACCGCCGCCCTCACCCCCGCCGTCGAAAAAGCCTGCGCCGTGCTGCCGGTCATCGTCTTCGACCGTGGCGTCAACACCGATTGCCCGGTCACCTTCGTGCATCCGGTCGGCGGTTACGGCTTTGGCATCCAGGGCGCCGAGTTCATCGCCGCCAACGTCAAGAAGGGCGCCAATGTGCTGATGTTACGCATCCTGCCCGGCGTGGACGTGCTCGAAACCCGCTATTCGGGTGGCAAGCACGTGCTTGAAGACGCGGGCCTCAACATCGTCGGTGCCGAATTCACCGACGGCGATAATGCCAAGACCAAGTCGATCGTCGAGGACTATCTGCAGCGCGGCACCATCGACGCCGTGTGGATGGACGCCGGCGCCACCGCCGTGGCCGCCGTCGAAGCCTTCCAGGATGGCGGCTACCCCATCCCGGTCTTCGTTGGCGAAGACCAGCAGGATTACCTGCAGACCTGGCAGGCCAATGGCATGACCGCCATTGCGCCCACCTACCCGACCTACCAGTGGCGCACGGCGATCATCGCCGCCGTCAAGACGCTCAAGGGTGAAGCGGTCCCCAGCCCGGAATGGATCCTGCCGCAGCCTGCCATCACCATGGACACGCTCGACAAGTTCGTGAACCCCAAAATGCCGCCGCTGCATTATGCGATGTGCGGCTGCGAAGCCATGGCCAACTACCCCACCGCATGGGGCGGCCAGTAAACCACAATCTCGGCCACCCAACGGCCAACACTGGGCGCTCCTCGGAGCGCCCTTTTTTATGCGTCGGAATAGTGCTGTAGCACCGTCCTCGCGAACAAAATGTCAATAATCGGGTTGCCGCCAGTCCAAACCCCGGTGTAACCTTCAGCCGCGCCTCCCCGCGCATCCATTGGTTATCACCATCTCATTCAGCGCCGGCTTCTCCGCCCAGACCTTCCTCTGGCCGCGACCGCCCGGTGCATCGCAAAAGGAATTGCCATGAAAACCGTCCGGCTCGGCCGCACCGGCCTCGAAGTCAGCCGCATCTGCTTTGGCTGCATGTCCTTCGGCAAGCTCACCGAGGAGCGCCCCTGGGTGCTTGGCCTCGATGAGGCCCGCCCGCTGTTCCAGCGCGCCTGGAACGAGGGCATCAATTTCTTCGATACGGCCAATGTCTATGCCCAGGGCACCAGCGAGGAAATCACCGGCGCCCTGATCAAGGAACTCGCGCCGCGCCAGGAGATCGTGCTGGCCACCAAGGTGTTCGGCCGCATGCGTCCCGGCCCCAATGGTCAGGGCCTGTCGCGCGGCGCCATCATGGCCGAAATTGACAATAGTCTGCGCCGCCTCGGCACCGATTATGTCGATCTCTACCAGATCCACCGCTTCGATCCGTTCACGCCGGTCGAGGAAACCATGGAGGCCCTCAACGACGTGGTCCGCGCCGGCAAGGCCCGCTATATCGGGGCGTCTTCCATGTATGCCTGGCAATTCGCCAAGCTGCAGAACGCCGCCGAGCGCCATGGCTGGACCAAGTTTGTCTCCATGCAGGACCAGCTCAGCCTGGTCTATCGCGAGGAACAGCGCGAAATGCTCCCCCTCTGCCGCGATCAGGGCATTGCCGTGCTGCCCTGGAGCCCGTTGGGCGGCGGCAAGGTCACCCGTCCGTGGGGCAGTGAAACCAAGCGCGCCACCACCGACCGCTATAACAAGTCGATGTATGAAAAGGACGACGCCAAGCCCATCGTCGATGCCGTCGAGGCCGTCGCCAAGGCCCGCAATGTGCCGATGGCGCAGGTCGCCATGGCCTGGGTTCTGGCGCAGCCCGATGTCACCTCGCCCATAGTGGGCGTCAGCAAGATGGGCCATTTGGAAGACGCCGTGGCGTCGGTCGATCTGGTGCTGACCGCCGACGAGATCGCTAAGCTCGAAGCGCCCTACAAGCCCTTGGTCGTTACCGGCTTCTAGGCTTTATTGGGCCGGACGCATGTCCGGCCCCACCCCATCACAAGGCAGTCCCATGACCACGCTCACCATTCCCGACCTGGCCGGCAAAGCCGTGCTCATCACCGGCGCCTCCACCGGCATCGGCGCCGCCCTCGCCAAGGGCTTCGCAGCGCAAGGCGCCCTGGTCGGCCTGCACTACAATTCCAGCAGCGATGCCGCCCATGCGGTCGCCAAGGACATCGAAACCGCCGGCGGCAAGGTTGTCCTCATCAAGGCTGACGCCAATCACTCCAAAGAAATGGCCCGCGCCGTCGATGAAACCGCACAAAAATTCGGCCGCCTTGATGGCCTGATCAACAATGCCGGCGGCATGGTCGCCCGCGTCAAATACGAGGACATGACCGACGCCCATTACGACGCGGTGATGGACCTCAACGGCCGCTCGGTGCTGGCCGCCTGCACCGCCGCCATCCCGCATTTGAAGCGCCAGAACGGCGGCTTCATCATCAACACCACCTCGATCGCCGCCCGCAATGGCGCCAGCAACGGCGCCGGCATCTACGGCTCGTCCAAAGCCTTCGTCTCCAACGTCACGCGCGGCATGGCCAAGGAACTGATTGCCTTCGGCATCCGCGTCAATGCGGTAGCGCCGGGCGTCATCGATACGCCATTCCACGAACGCTACTCCACCGAGGCGCAGATGCAGGCCATGCTGGCCACCATCCCGCAGGGCCGCGTCGGCACCGCCGAGGATTGCCTGGGCACGTTCCTGTTCCTGGCGTCCGCGGCCCTGTCCGGCTACATCATCGGCCAGACCATCGAGGTCAATGGCGGCCAGTTGATGCCGTAATCGAGGGACGCAATGGACCTAGCACTATCGGCTAGGTCTCACGGCGCCCGATAATTGCTATGACCCTAATGAGTGCTTATCTGATGATCGCGTGGTCATATTTGCCTGCAATGCCTTAGGCCCGCACCACCGGCGCGGGCCTTGAGTTCCGGGAACGCCGACCGATGTTTTTCGACGCCGCCACCATTTCCGCCTATCTCGAAATCATCACCATCAATATCGTGCTCTCGGGGGACAATGTCGTCGTCATCGGCATGGCGGCCGCCACGCTGGCGCCAGAACTGCGCTCGAAGGCGATCCTGGCCGGCATCGCCGCCGCCACCGTCATCCGTATCGGCTTCGCCGTGCTGGCGACCCAGCTTCTCGCCGTGCCCGGCCTGCAACTGGTCGGCGGCCTGTTGCTGCTCTGGGTGTGCTGGAAGATGTACGAGGAACTGCGCGAGCAGGGCCAGGCGCACGCACCCACGGCCGAGGTCGCCAATCTACCCCGCAAGACCCTGCGCCAGGCCGTTACCCAGATCATCATCGCCGACGTATCGATGTCGCTCGATAACGTGCTGGCCGTGGCGGGCGCCGCCAAGCAGAACATCACTGCGCTGGTGTTCGGCCTCGTGCTCTCGGTCGTGCTGATGGGCTTGACCGCCAGCCTCGTCGCCCGCATCCTCGATCGCTATCGCTGGATCGCCTGGGTAGGTCTTCTGATCATCGTCTACGTCGCCGCCACCATGCTGTATGAAGGCGCCGACCAGTTGATGGGCCACACCCTGCCGAACATTCCGCTGCTCAAGGGCTAGGATTTTAGCTTCCCGCTTCCGGCTTTAGGTTTCAACGCCTCCAGCGCGCGGAGTACTTGGCCTGGTCTATCCCACCCACCGTCCTTCCCGCGGACTTGATCCGCGGGCCTCCATCAGCACGGCAAAAAAACGGCCAATGGCCCGCGGGTCAAGCCCGCGGGAAGATCGGTGGGGAGGAGCGTGCGAGCATCCACCGGGAAACGCCAGTCCCCTAACCCCTCAACATCCCCGCATAAACTCCAGGCTTCGACTTCGGAATTTCCACCGCGTCCAGCCGCTTCTGGTAAAACGCCACCGGCCCGGGATCGCCGATCACCGCATAGCCGTAACCGGCCTCGCGCATACCCTTGAGTGTGGCGATCAACAGCGCCTCGCCGATCCCCTGGCCGCGCTCGGCTTCACCCACCCCGGTGGGTCCAAAAAAGCCCTTTGCCGTGGTATCGTGGCAGGCAAAGCCAACCATCTTACCGTCCTTGACCGCGATCCACACCGTGATCGGCGCCAGCGCCAGCCCCCGTGTCGCCTCCGATACCCAGGCCGGCCCGAAATGCTTGGCAATCCACGCCAGCACCACATGCGCCTCCGGCGCAATCGCGCGCCGCACCACGATACCGGCGGCGGCAACCCGCGCCTCGGCTTCAAACACGGGCAGGTCGTAAAGGCGGACCAGAAGGTCGGTCACACTAGGCTCCTATGACTTCAAATATGATGGCAACGCACGCTGTGAGCCGCACCGACAAAGACCGGTTCGGGCATCACCTGCTTGCAGATGGCGCTGACGCGCGGGCAGCGAGACACAAACGGGCAGCCGACACTTTTATTGGTCCAGAGCGGAATATCGGTTGCCCGCCGTGTTCGCGTGGTCGAAATCTTGCGCGCCGGGTTCGGCACCGCCTCGATCAGCAATTGCGTATAAGGATGCTGCGGCCGCTCGGTAATGGCCTCGCTCGGCGCCTGCTCCACCAAGTGCCCGGCATAGAGCACTGCAGTGTCCTCGGCGAAATACCGCGCCGTGGCGATATCGTGGGTGATGTAAAGCGCCGCCAGATTGCGCTGCACCTTCATGTCTTCCAGCAGATTCAAAATCCCCAGGCGCACCGACACATCCAGCATCGAGGTCGGCTCGTCGGCTAAGAGCACCATCGGCTGCACCGACAGCGCCCGCGCAATGGCGACGCGCTGCCGTTGCCCGCCCGACAGCTCATGCGGCCGCCGCGCCAGATAATCCGCCGCCGGCTTGAGCCCCACCCGATCCAGCAGCGCCAGCATTTCCGCATTCACCGCAGCCCCGCGCAGGTCCGGCCGATGCAGCCTTATCGGCCGCTCCAGATGATAGCCAATGGTCTGCACCGGATTGAGCGAGCCGAACGGGTCCTGGAACACCATCTGCACATCGCTGCGATACCGCTCCAGCCGCCGTCCCTTGAACGCCGAAATATCCTCGCCCTCGAATGTGATCCTGCCCTTCTGCGGCGAATACACCCGCGCCAGCATGCGCGCGCAAGTGCTCTTGCCTGAGCCCGACTCCCCCACCAGCGCCAGCGCCCGTCCGCTCACCAGCTTCAGCGATACGCCCGACAGCGCCCGCAACACTACCTGGCCGAAAAACGCCCCGCCCAGCACGAATTCGGCTGTGACATTGTCCATCTCGACCACGGTGCGGCCGGCCGGCAGCACCGGCGTTTCCAGATTTACTGCAGCAAGTGACATGCGGCCTGCCCCTGGCTTTGAGGATAATATTTCAGAGGTGGCGCCACCTGCGTGCACACGTCCATGGCCCGGCTACAGCGCGGCGAAAACCGGCACCCTTGCGGCAGCGCGCGCAGATCAGGCGGTGAACCGGCAATGCCTTCCAGCCGCCGCCGCGGCCCGGTCAGCGGCGGAAACGAATTGCCCAGCGCCCGCGTATAGGGATGCTGCGGTGCCGTCAGGATTGAGGATGCGGCCGCGACCTCCACCAATTCCCCCGAATACATCACCCCAATGCGGTCGCAGAATTCGATCATCAGCCCCAGGTCATGGGTGATGAACAGCACCGAAAATCCCAACCGGCTTTTCAGCTCGACGATCTGCTCGATGATGTCACGCTGCACCACCACGTCCAGCGCCGTGGTCGGCTCGTCCATGATAATCAGCTTGGGATTGAGCGCCAGCGCGATGGCGATGCAGATGCGCTGCCGCATGCCGCCCGAAAACTGATGCGGAAAATCGTCCAGCCGCTGGCTCGGAATGCCCACCAGTTCGAACATCTCCACCGCCCGCGCCCGCGCCCCGCGCTTGCCCAATTGCGGCTGATGCGTCTCGATCACGTCCATGATCTGCTCGGCCACGGTGATCACCGGATTGAGCGCATTCATCGCACTCTGGAACACGAAGCTGGTCTCGCGCCAGCGATAGGCCTTGAGCCGGGCCTTACTGAATTGCAGCACGTCGTGCCCCTCGAACCGCACCGTGCCGCCGCTCACCAGTCCCGGCAGTCGCGTCAGCCGCGCCAGCGCAAACGCCACCGTCGACTTGCCGCAGCCGCTTTCGCCTGCCAGCCCAAACGCCTCGCCCTTGCGGATATCAAACGAAATCCCGTTGACCGCTCGCGCGATCGAAGTCTCGCCCACATAGTCAACGGTGAGGTTGCGAACCTCCATCAGCGTCTCAGAAAACATCGACGGACCTTCCCCGGCGCTTGAGGAATTTTTTGATCCGTCCGCCCAGCCGGGCAGCGCGCAATTGCGGGCTGGTGATCTCGTCGACGCCGAAATTTATCAGCACCAACGCGGCGCCCGTCACCATGATCGCCACCGCCGGCGGCCAGACTTCCCACCAAGCGCCGGTCTGCAACGACTGCGACCGCTGCGCCCAATAGAGCATCGTTCCCCAGGTCACCGAACTCGGGCTGCCCAGCCCAATGAACTCCAGCGCCGCTTCCGCCAGGATCCCGTAGATTGTCGCCAGCACCGCGCCGCCGACCACGAACGAACTCATATTGGGCAATATCTCGCGCACGATAATGCGCCATTTCTTTTCGCCCATCAGCTCGGCCGCCAGGACGAATTCCCGGCTCTTGATCGACAGCGTCTGCGTGCGGATGGTGCGCGCGCTCCAGCCCCAGCCGGTAAAGGCCAGCACCAGGCCAATGATTGTCGGGCTTGCCTCCTCGACAAAGGAGGCCAGCACAATGATGAGCGGCAGCGCCGGGAGCACCAGAGCCACGTTGACGAAGAACGTCAGCACCTCATCCACCTTGCCGCCGAAATAGCCGGCCGAAATCCCCACCGCCAACCCGATCAGGGTCGCGCTAATGCCGGCGATGAACCCCACGGTCAGGCTGGTCCGCCCGCCCTCCAGCAACTGGCTGAAAATATCCTTGCCCTGCCGCGAGGTGCCCAGAAAATGCTCGACGCCCGGCTGCACATGCGGCTTGCCCGCCCGCCGATAGGGATCATAGGGCGACAGCAACGGCGCCAGCGCCGCCATCACCACGAACACCGTCAGGATGATTAGCCCCGCCACGCCCTTGCCATTGGTGAGGAAAGTCTGCACGCCGGACGGAAACCGCCGCAAAAACCCCGGCCGCCGCTTGATCTTGAGCTCGCCCATCAGCGCGTCCAGCGTCGGGGCCGGATTGCCATTGGTCACGCTCTGCTGTGTGGCGATGAACGGCCCGCTCTCGGTCAATTCGCTCATGCTAGTGCCCTCCCGACGTACGCAGCCGCGGATCGAAGATGACGTTGAGCACGTCGCTAATGAGGTTGGCGATCAGCACGCTGCAGGTGAGCAGCGTCAACTGCGCCTGGATAAACGTGTAGTCACGCGACTCGATGGCATTGAGAGTGAATTTGCCCAGCCCCGGATAGTTGAACACCACCTCCGAAATGAACGCCCCGCCGAATACGAACCCCACCGACAGCGCCAGCGAGGTGATCTGCGGCAGGATGGCGTTGCGCGCCACATAGCGATAACGCACCCGCCGGTCGCTCAACCCCTTGGCCTTGGCCAGCACCACAAAATCCTCGTTGAGGAGGTTGATCATCGTGTTGCGCATGCCCAGGTGCCACGAGCCGAAATTGACCAGCACGATGGACAAAACCGGCAGCACCGCATGCCACGAGATACTGACCGCGCTCTCCCAATTCCACCCCGGCACGAGGTTGATGTCATGCGCCCGTCCCAGTGGAAACACTGCCCATTCCAACGCAAACGCGTACCACAGCAGCAGCGCCACCACGGCCGGCGTGAAGGCATTCATCATCACATTGATCGGCGTGAACACGCTGTCGAAGAACCCGCCGCGATGCCAGGCCGAATAGATGCCCATCACCAGCCCGATGCCGAACGACAGGAAGGTCGCGACGCCAACGAGGAACAGCGTCCAGCCTGCCGCATAAAATAGGAGACTAGAGGTCGGCTCGGGAAAATTGACCGTCGAAATGCCGAAATCCAGATGTAGCAGCTTCCACAGATACTGCCCATATTGCTCCAGCAGCGAGCCGTCATAGCCATAGGCTTTCTTGAGCATTTCCATCTGATCTGGCCGCATCTTGCCACGCAGCGCCATGAAAATGCGCGTCGTCGGATCGCCCGGCATCCAGCGCGGCAAAAAGAAATTGAGCGTGATCGCCACCATGAAGGCCGCGAAATAGAACCCCAATCGTCGCGCCAGAAATGCCATATGCCGACCTACTCGATTAATCGCAATGCCAGACCAAACGCGATGTCACCCCGGCGCAGGCCGGGGCCCATCTCGAAATCTCAGGATGGGTCCCCGCCTGCGCGGGGATGACACCGAGAGTGGGGAGCGTGCAGGTTTGAACCCACACGCCCCCAAACCTTACTGCGCCTTCGGCTTCAAGCTCAGCAGCACTTTCACCCGCTCATGCACGCCGGCCGGATTGTTCGGCCGTGCCCAGGCATTGTCCGCATCCGGCCAGCCGGTGAAGTTGCGCGTCGAATATTCGTACCAGGCCGGGTTGGAGAACAGCGTGATCACCGGCAGGTTCTCCGCGACCTGCTTCATGATGTCGGTCACCTTGGCCTTCTGCACCGCGACGTCCGCCGTGCCGCTGATCGCATCGAGATCGGCCTCGATGCCCGGAATACGCATCTGGTGCATGGATTGCTCGTTGAGCGTGCCCGGCGTCATCGTGCGCGGATTGAACATCGAGTGATAGGTGAACCACGGCGTCGAGGAGAGATTGGTCCACATAATGTAGACGTCGAAATTGCCGGTCGGGATATTCTCGAACCAGGCGCCTTCCTCGGGCGTCTCCATCTTGGCATTGACGCCGATATCGGCCAGGTTTTCCGAAATCGTCTGCACCGAATTGACCCAATCGTCCCAGCCGGAAGGCACCGCCATCTTGAAGGCGATCGGCGTCCCATCGGGATTGTCGCGCCAGCCGTCGCCGTCCTTGTCGACGAACCCGGCATCGTCCAACACCTTCTTGGCCGCGTCCGGATCGTAGTTCAGCAGGTACGCGTACGGCTCCAGCGCCGCGTCATCGATCCAGTCCTTGTAGAACATGCCCTCGCCGATCGGATATTTCGCCGGGCTGGTCAGCCCGAACGTGGCGATATCGAGCAACGTCTCGCGGTCGATCGCCATCGACATCGCCTTGCGGAATTCCAGATTATTGAACGGCGCCTTGGTGGTGTTGAGCTGCAGGTTCGTGCCGGCATCGGCGGGCAGCCAGTAATGGTTGTCCGGGCTCTTGGGCGTGTAGGTGATGTCCGGATCGGTGATGCCGTCGGTCGCCCAATCAAGGTCACCATTGGTGATCGCGGCGATCACCTGCAGATTATCCGAGAGCTGCGGATATTCGATGCAGTCGATCGTATTGGTGGCGTTCTCGCGATAGTTCGGATTGCGGCACAGCTTGAACGAATTACGGGAGAAGTCGCGCACCTGCGTAAACGGCCCCGTCCCCACCAGGTTCGGATTGGCGAAATTCTTGGGGTCGGCAACGTCCTTCCAGATGTGTTCGGGCAGCGGGAAGATCGAGCCGATATTCAGATGCGCCAGCGAGTCGGGATGCTGCAGCAGGAATTTTACCGTGTGGTCATCGATTTTCTCGACCCCGGTCAGGATGCCGCTCTGCTGCGCCTCGTCGTAGAAGTCGAAGCCGACCGGATAGTCGCGATGCTCCTTGGCGTAATTATAGGTGAACACCACGTCGTCGGCTGTGAAGGGTTGGCCATCGCTCCACTTCTCGCCCTCGCGCAAGTGATAGGTCACGCTCATCAGGTCGGGTGCGATATCGAAGCTGGTCGCCAGCCCCGGAAAATCGGCATCGGGATGCCACACATTGTAGATCCACAGCGGCTCATAGGCGAAATCCTGCACATAGGCCTGGGGACCGGAATAATTGTACGGATTATAGTTTTCCACCATGGCGTCGGTATGCACCGGCGCGAGGCGAATGATCACCTCGGCCTGCGCCGCCGTGGTCAAAGCCGTGCCCAGCAACGCCGCGCCGGCCAGCATCATCAATGTCCTGCTCATCTTGCACTCCCTGTGTGAGATCGATCCCAGAAACGAACTAAGGTTTCGCCGCTTTGGCGCCGGTGCCGCGCGCCCCTCAGCAGCGCGGCACGGTTTGGCTGCCCGCAGGCAGCGTATGGTCAGGCCCTCTCCTCGACAAGCCGAGGCAATGCCACGCTTTCGCGCAGCACCAACTGCGTCGGCACCGTAATTTCAGTGTGTTCGAGCTGTTCGCCGCCCAGCAATTGCAGCAGCAGGTTCGCCGCCAATTGCCCCGCCTCGCCGACCGGCTGCCGCACCGTGGTCAGCGCTGGGGTCAGATGCCGGGCGTGGAAATTGTCGTCGAATCCGATCAGCGACACGTCCTCGGGCACGCGTTTGCCATGGCGCTTCAAAGCCAGCAGGGCGCCAGCCGCAATGTCGTCGTCACCGGCAAAAATCGCGGTAAAATCCCCGCCCGAGCCCATCAGCGTCTCGGCCCCCGCAAAGCCGAACCGCTCTTCGAACTCACCATATTCCACGCGGATATCGTTCAGCGTCATGCCGTATTCGCCCAAAGCCGCCTCGATGCCGCGCAAGCGCTCGCGACTGTCGCGATAGATCAGCCCGCCGCTGAGATGCGCAATCCGCCGATGCCCCAGTACCAGCAGGTGCCGCATGGCCTCGCGAGCGCCAGTGAAATTGTCGATCGTGATCCTGGCTCGCGCTACCGGGCAATCGTCGCCCCCAATGGTCACCACCGGCACGCCGGATTTGCGCAGGATGTCCAGCACATCGCCCCGGATCGGATTTTCGAGATAAAGGATCAGCCCATCGCAGGCCCGGTCCAGCAATTCGATGATCGCCCGCGACTCCGCCTCGACCTCCGCATGCCCCGAGGTCACCAGCAGCGACTTGCCCGCCGCCCGGCAGGCCACCTGCGTGCCGCCTACCATCTGCGCGTAGAACGGGCTCGACACGTTCACCACCACGCCGCCGATAATGTCGCTGCGGTTCGACCGCAGCCCCCGCGCCATGGTGTTGGGTCGATAGCCCAGTTCGGCAATCGCCTCCAGGATCGCCTGGCGCTTCTCTTCCGACACGTAACCATTGTCGGCGACGACGCGCGACACCGTCGAGCGCGATACACCAGCCCTTTTGGATACATCGGTGATCGTCGCCATACACGCTCCTCGTCCCATGTGGGACCGATCCCACAATCAGAGTTGCAACGCTCGGCCAAGTCAAGATGACCACTTTGTCATTTGCGCAAAATAGTCGGGCGCCCACCTGGATGCGGAAACGGCGCCGAACGTCGCCACCAAGGCTTTGACGACGCTCGTTTTTTAGCTTGTGCTGCCGCTAGACAAAGGGCAGTGCCGGTATTGCTTTGGTAGCAAGTGGTCCCAAAGTGGTATTAGTTCTACGGCCGCCCGCTGCCGGCTTGCGAATTGGCCACACGCGGTCGCGACGTCAATCAGCCTTTGAAATAGAGCTTGGTTTCCACCCGCTGGCCCGCGGCGTCCAGCCGCCACACCGTCGCCCGCAACCGTTCGACATTGCCGATCCGGAACAACTGCTCCTGCAGCACCTTGGCGGCGGCTGCCTCGGGGGTCGCCGCCGTGACGCACTGGCTTTCGGTCTGCTGTGGCCGGCCAAGCGGATTAGTGTTGTAGGACTCGACGGTGAACTCGAACTGCTCTGTACGCTGCATATTGTCTCCCATGCCCCGACCTTACCGCAGCACGCCAGGAAAAGCGAAACGCGAAAACGATGGCGATCCCTATTGGCCACTCGACAAATCGGAGCCGTCCGGGGACGATGCACGCAAAGACGCCGTGCCGGAGGAACCACCATGCCGATCTTTGCCCTCGAGGGCATCACGCCCAACTTCGACGAGGAAGCGAGCCTCTGGATCGCCCCCGACGCCACGGTGATCGGCCGCGTCAGCCTGGGCCGCGAAGTCGGCATCTGGTTCGGCGCCGTCTTGCGCGGCGATAACGAGCCGATCGCTGTCGGCGAGCGCACCAATGTGCAGGAACACGTGATCATGCATACCGATCCGGGCTTCCCCGTCACCGTCGGCGCAGGCTGCACCATCGGCCATCGCGCCCTGCTGCATGGCTGCACGGTGGGTGACGATAGCCTCATCGGCATGGGTGCCATCGTGCTCAACGGCGCCCGCATCGGCAACAACAGCCTCGTCGGGGCCGGAGCCCTCGTCACCGAAGGCAAGGAATTCCCCGATGGCGCCTTGATCGTTGGCAGCCCCGCCAAGGTGGTGCGCATGCTCGACGACGCCGCCATCGCGCGCCTGCGCAAATCCGCAGAGACCTACGTCGCCAACGCCGCCCGCTTCCGCGCCGGGCTGCGTCCGCTATAAGGCTGTTGCCGTCGAACGAAGACGAATCAATCAGCCAAGGCCCCAGCCATGAAAACCTACCAACTGCCCCAGACCGGCCGCACCGTCTCCAGCGTCATCCTGGGCCTGATGCGCATCAAGGCGATGAGCAATGCCGAGATTCAGCACCTGATTGGCGCGGCGCGCGATGCCGGCGTCGATGTTTTCGATCATGCCGATATCTATGGCGGCGAACGCCACCTGTGCGAGGCCCGTTTCGGGGAGGCGATCACCCTGAGCCCCGCCGAGCGCGAACAGATCGTCATCCAGAGCAAGGTCGGCATCCGCAAGGGCTTTTTCGACTTTTCATCCGAGCATATTCTTGAGTCGGTTGACGGTTCGCTGGCTGCATTGAAGACCGGTTATCTCGATCTGCTGCTGCTGCACCGCCCCGATACCCTGGTCGAGCCCGAGGATGTCGCCAAGGCCTTCGAGGTTCTCAAGGCCTCGGGCAAGGTTCGCAATTTCGGCGTCTCCAACCACACCCCCGGCCAGATCGAACTGCTCAAGAGCGCCGTCAAGCAGCCGCTGATCGTCAACCAGGTGCAGCTCAGCATCACCCATGCGCCGCTGATCGCGCAGGGTGTCGCCGCCAACATGGCCGGGCTCGACCAGTCGATCACCCGCGACGTCGGCCTGCTCGACTATTCGCGCCTCAACAATATGATGCTGCAGGCCTGGTCGCCGTTCCAGAAGGGCTTTTTTGACGGCGTCTTCCTCGGCGACCGCGAGAATTTCCCCGAGCTGAACGATGTCATCGACGAGTTGGCCAAGGCTCATGGGGTGACCCCGACCGGCATCGCCGTCGCCTGGATCACCCGTCACCCCGCCAATATCCAGGTCGTGCTCGGCACCACCAAGCCCAGCCGCGTGGCCGAATCCGCCGCCGGCTCGGACGTACAACTGACGCGCCAGGAATGGTACCGCCTGTTCACCGCCGCCGGCCACAAACTGCCCTAAGGCGAAGCGCAGTCGCCCCCTCCACGAGGGGGGCACAACGGTTCTTGCACGAAATAGCCAAGCACGCGATGTCACCCTCCCCCTTTTGGGGAGGGCAGGGCGGGGGTCGCCTCAACAGGCGCCGGACCTGGCCGTCACCCCTCGAAATAGTACCCTGGCTCAAGATCGGCCAGCAGGCCCTTCTGCGCCGGTTTCCATCCCAGCGCCGCCTGCGTCTTGGCGCTGGAGTTCGGCACATCGATCCCCGCAAAACCCGCGAGAAATCCAAAATGCTCCGGCGCTTCCTCCGGCGTCTTGGCCACCACGGGCACGTTCAATTGCCGCCCGATGACCTCGGCGATGCTTCGGAACGGCACCCCCTCGTCGCCAACCCCGTGATACCAGGCCTCCTTGGCCCCTTTCTCCAGCGCCAGCCGGAACAGGATTGCTGCGTCAAGCCGATGCACCGCCGGCCAGCGGTTGAGCCCGTCGCCGACATAGGCCGAAACGCCTTTCTCCCGCGCCGCCGCGATAATCATCGGCACAAAGCCATGGTCGCCCTGCCCATGCACTGACGGCGGCAGCCGCACCACCGACACCCGCACGCCTTGCGCGGCCACGTCGGCCGCCGCGGCCTCCGTGGTCAGGCGGGGATGCGCGGTGAAATCGGGCGCCCGCTGGTTTTCCTGCAGGAACCCCGTCCCCGCCGTCACGATCAAGGGCCGCTCGGACCCCACCAGCGCCGATCCCAGCGCCTCGATGATCGGCCGGTCCGCCGCGCAATTGGCCAGATAGGTCGCAAAATTATGGTTGAACGCCGTATGGATCACCCCGTCTGCCGCCGCCGCGCCCTGGCGCAGGCTGTCGAGGTCTTCGAGCGAGCCGCGATGCACCTCGGCCCCGGCCGTCATCAGCGATGCCGCGGCCGCGTCGGAACGCGCCAAGCCCAGCACCTGGTGGCCTGCCGCTATCAATTCATTGACCGTGACCGAACCCACAAACCCATTTCCGCCGGTAACAAATACGCGCATCGTCCGTCTCCTTGGCATCATCCCGGGCCGCCTCAGCCGCCGTTGATGCACACCATAGGCACCGCATAAAATACGATCTATGCTTTGGCGTCCGCCTTATCTTCGCAATCGTCCAGGAATCTCGCATGGATCCGCTCTCTGACGTGCTCTCGCTGCTCAAGCCGCGCAGCTACCTCTCTGCCGGTTTCGACGCCGGCGGCGACTGGGCGATCCACTTTGCCCGCAACGTCGGCATCAAGTGCTATGCCGTGGTGTCCGGGCAATGCTGGCTCGGTGTCGACGACGTGCCCGAACCAGTCTTGCTGCAGGCGGGTGACTGTTTCCTCTTGCCGGGCGGCAGGCCGTTCCGGCTCGCCAGCGACCTGGCTCTGCCGTCGGTGGATGCCCAGCCGGTCTTTGCGCAGGCTCGCGAAGGCGGCGTTGCCCGTTACAAAGGCGGCGGCGATTGCTTCCTTGTCGGCAGCCGATTTACCCTCACGGGCAATGCCAGCATGCTCCTTGGCATGCTGCCACCCATCGTGCATATCCGCACCGAAACCGACAAAGCCGCGCTGCGCTGGTCGGTCGAACGCATGATGCAGGAACTGCGCGAGCCGCAACCCGGCGGCTACCTGATTGCCGAACACCTGGCCCACATGATGATGGTGCAGGCGCTGCGCCTGCACATGGCGGATAGCGCCGGGAGCGGCGTGGGCTGGCTGTTCGCCCTGGCGGACAAGCAGATGGGCGCCGCGATCAACGCCATGCATGCCGATCCCGCCCGCCGCTGGACGCTGCTGACGCTGGCCGAACAGGCTGGCATGTCGCGCTCCAGCTTTGCTCTCAAGTTCAAGCAAACGGTGGGGACCTCCCCGCTGGATTATCTGACACGCTGGCGCATGCTGCTGGCCGGCGACCGGCTGACCCATTCGGGCGACCCCACCGCGGTGATTGCCCTGTCGCTCGGCTATGAATCCGAGAGCGCCTTCAGCACCGCCTTCAAGCGCGTCATGGGCGCCTCACCCCGCCATTATGGCCGCCGCCAGACGCTTGCGCCATGGTCACAAAACGACGCCGAGACCGTCTCGGCTCGCTGATTTTGCGCACCTATGGTCCAGCCTTTGCGCTGCCTCTCCACCGCTAACGCATTCCAGCCATGCGGATTTTCTCATCGACAGCCTCTACGGCATTTCGTATTGGATCAATATCAGTAGTGCACTATCTATTGCTGCACTAACAAACCGGACATCCGCACGTGTTGAAAAACCTGTTCATCGCCGCCCGCGAACTGGGGACCGAGTTCGACGCCCAGCTCAAGGGCCTCGGGCTGACCTCGGCACGGGTCCGCGTGCTGCTGCTGCTCGCCCGTTCAGACGGCGGCATGACCCAGGCCAGCATTGCCGATCGCCTGCGCGTCGAACCGCCCACCGCGGTGCGCATCCTGGATGGCCTGGAAGCCCTGGGACACATCCGCAGGCTCCCGATGCCCAATGATCGGCGTGCCAAGATGGTCGAACTGACCCCGAGCGGAGAGCCGCTGGCGCGACAGGCCGGTGCCGTGAGCGATCGACTGGAACAGCTATTGCTCAATGACCTCGACCCCGCCGATATCGCGGCGACCGACCGCGTTCTTGCGACCTTGACGGCAAAGATCGAAGCCCTAAAGTCCACGGGACTGTCCCACGCTGCAACGCACGGGAAACCGTCATGAGCGACACCAGCGGCCTAGCGGTTGCCGAGACCGAAAAGCCCGAAGCTCTGCCCGCGACCCCGCCGGCTGCGCCCCCGCCCTTCGTGCCCAAATCCGTGTTCTGGTCGGCGCTCTATGCGCTGAGTTCTGTCCTGCTCGGCATTACCCAAGGGCTGGGCCTCAATCTCATCACCGCCAACTTGCCGGGCCTGCAAGCCTCGTTTGGCGCCACCCAGCAGGAAATGGGCTGGCTGCCAGCCGCCTATTTTGCCACCAACATGGCCGGCACCATTTTCATGTTCAAGGTGCGCAGCCAGTTCGGCCTGCGCCGCTTCGCCGAGATCGGTATCCTGGTCTACGTGCTGGTGGTGATCGCCCACCTATTCACCCATGACCTGCAATCCGCCATCCTGGTCCGCGCCATCATGGGCGTGGCTGCGGCGCCGCTGAGCACACTGGCGTTTTTTTACATGCTCGAATGGCTTCCCCCGGCCAAAAAGATGAGCATCGGCATCTGCTTCGGCCTGCTGGGCAGCAGCATGTCCCTGCCGCTGGCCCGCGTGATTTCACCCGATCTGCTGCAATTGGGCGATTGGCAGGGGCTTTACCTGGTCGAGGTGGGGCTGGCGCTGCTGAGCCTTGGCGTCGTGTTCAGCCTGCCCCTCACCCCGCCGCCACGCATGAAGGTGTTCGACCGCGACGACATCGTCAGCTTCCCGCTGTTGACCATCGCCTTTGGGTGTTTCGCCATCGTGCTATCGATGGGCCGATCCTATTGGTGGTTCGAGGTTCCTTGGCTTGGGGTCCTGCTCGCCACGGGCATTGGCAGCGCGGTGCTGCTGGTGCTGGTGGAACTTCACCGCAAGAACCCCATCATCGATCTGCGCTGGCTCTCCAGCCGCGACATGTTGGCCTTTGCCGGCGCGCTGGTGGCGTTCCGTCTCCTGCTCTCGGAGCAATCGGTCGGCGTCTTCGGGTTGTTCACCGTGCTCAATGTGCAGAACGATCAACTGATCCCGATTTTCGGCGTTATCGGCGTCGCCACGTTTGCGGCGACTGCCGTGCTCAGCACGATCATCAAGCCGTCTCGCACGCCCGCCATCCACCTGGTGGCGCTGATCCTGATCGCCATCGCCTGCTGGCTCGACAGCCAGAGCACCGCTCTTAGCCGTCCCGAACAATTCTATCTCAGCCAGGGGCTCATCGGTATCGCCAGCGGTATTTTCCTGCCACCGGCCCTGCTCAATGGCTTCACCAAGGCGCTGACCCGCGGGCCGCAATATATCCTGTCGTTCCTGACGGTTTTCCTGACCACGCAGACTTTTGGCGGCATTCTGGGCAGCGCGGTGTTCACCACCTTCGTGGCTATCCGCGAGCAGTACCATTCCAACGTCATCAGCCAGGGCATTACGCTGCTTGATCCGATCGTGGCGCAGCGCATCCAGCAATATGGCGGCGTTTACGCGCGCGTCCTGACCGACCCGGCCCAGCGCGACGCCAGGGGCTGGCCCTGCTCGGCCAGTCGGCCACCCAGCAAGCCAATGTCCTGGCCTATAACGATCTGTTCCTGGTCATTTTCTACGGCACGCTGCTCACCATCATGGCCCTGTTGTTTCAAATGGCGCTGACGGCGCTCAACAAGCCCGCAGTTCCCGTCGCCACGGCCGCGGCCTAATCGTTCTCCGAAAGAGTCCCATGCGTATCAAAGAAATCGTCCTCTCCAAGGCCACAATTCCCGTCCTGCTTGCCGGCATCCTGGGCATCGCGGCGGTGCTCTATGCTTGGCAATTGCCGCCTTTCACTTCGAGCGTCCAGACCACCAACAACGCTTTCGTTAAGGGCCGGGTGACGCTGATCGCGCCCCAGCTCCCCGGCTATGTGGTTTCCGTGCCGGTGAGTGACTATCAGCATGTGGCCAAGGGCGACGTGCTGGTGCAGCTCGACGATCGCATCTACCTGCAACAGATCGCCCAGGCCGAGGCGACCCTGCAGCAGCAGCAAAATGTGCTGGCCAATTTCGAGCAGAACCACGCCTCCAAGCAAGCCAGCGTCGATCTTGCCAATGCACAGCTTACAGCGGCGGAAGCGGCCCTTGCGAATGCGCAATCGGCATCCAGCCGCAGCGATTCCCTCTTGGCCTCCGGCATCTCGCCGCAATCCGCGGCCGATGTGGTACGCCAGGCTCTGGTGCAAGCCCAATCCAGCGTCGCCCAGGCGCAGGCGTCGCTGAGCATCGCCCAACAAAACCTGGCGCTGGTAGATGCCGGCCTGCCCGCGCTCCAAGGCGCGGTCAAAGGCGCCCAGGCGACGGTGGAACTCGCCCGCATCAACCTGAGCAACACCAAGATCGTCGCTCCCGTCGATGGCACTCTCGGCGAAGTCACCGCGCGCGTCGGCCAATATGTGTCCGTGGGCAGCCAGCTGACCTCGGTGACGCCGCCCAACACCTGGGTGATCGCCAATTTCAAGGAAACCCAGATGTTCGGCATCGCCGTCGGCCAGCAGGTGAGCTTCACCGTCGACGCGCTCAACCATGCCAAGCTGACCGGCCATATCTCGGAAATCTCGCCCGCCGCCGGCTCCGAGTTCAGCGTCCTCAAGCCCGATAACGCCACCGGCAATTATACCAAGATCGCCCAGCGCATTCCGGTTCGCATCGAGATCGATGCCGACCAGCCCCTCAGCACCAGCCTGCTGCCCGGCATGTCGGTCGAAGTCGCGGTCGACACGGCACTGGCGGGCACCGCCGCTCCGGCCACCCACTAGACGCACCGGCAACTTGGCGATTGTTTCGATCAGATCGCCAAGCGCCTTGGGTGAAGATGGCTTGCTAATATGAATTAGTTTTTGATACCTATTAGCTTACCGACCTTCCAACCCGCATTGGGCACCCCATGCCGCGGCATACCGAAACCACTGTAGCTGCCGCGGGGTCCGCTCGTGTGATCCGGGCGGAACGGGCCCGTCGCATCACCATGACGGATGTGGCGCGCGAAGCCGGCTGCTCGCAGGCCACAGTGTCCTTTGTGCTGAACAGCGCCCCCGGCATCAAACTATCGGCTGAAACTCGGCAGCGCGTTTTCGATTCCGCGCGGCGTCTCGGCTATATCGCGCCCCTCAGTGGCGCCTCGCTCAAACGCGAAACCGCCGTCCCCCGGGTCGGATTCGTGGTGGATCAATTGGCCACCAGCCCCGAAGCCGCGGTGGCTATCGACGGCGCCCACACCGCCGCGCGCTCGAACGGCATGATCGTCATGGTCGCCCAAACCTCCAACGATCCCGAGACCCAGACTGAAGTGGTCCGCGCCTTCGTCGATCAGGGGATTTCGTGCCTCGTCTACATGACCATCTTCACCCGCGAAGTCGAACTGCCACCCGAGATTCTGGCGCTCGACGTGCCGGTCTTCCTGCTCAATTGCTACACCGAAAAGCAATCGCACCTGGCGGTCGTGCCCAGCGAGATCGCCGGCGGCCAGCGCAGCACCCGCCATCTGGTGGACCATGGCCATCGGCGCATCGCCACCATTACGGGTGAAATCTGGATGGAAGCCGCGCAAGACCGCCTCAAGGGCTACCGCCGCGCCCTCGCCACAGCCGACATTCCGTTCGATCCTTCGCTCGTGGTCGAGGGCAATTGGTCGGCCAGCGCCGGTTATGAGGCCACGCGCAAATTGCTCGCCCTGCCCGAGCCGCCCACCGCCATCTTCTGCCAGAACGACCGTACCGCTATTGGTTGCTACGAGGCGCTCAAGGAGGCGGGGCTCGATATCCCGCGCGACATGTCCGTCATCGGCTATGACGACGAGGAAATCTCGCGCCACCTGCATCCGCGCCTGACCACCTCGATCCTGCCGCATCGCGGCATGGGCCAGTGGATCATCGAGCAATTCGGCGAAGCCACCCCCACCGCGCACCGTTTTCCCATCACCAAGCTCGAATGCCCCCTGGTCGAGCGCGACTCCGTCGCCGCCCCGCGCAAAGTCTAAGCCATTGGCGGACCGATTGACTCCCGCTCGACAAACTCGCACTCGATTTTGATCTTTTGCAGCCGATCGTCCTGGTCGGCGCTGTCGTAGCCGTCCAGCAACTGCCCGACGGCCCAGCGCGCCATTTCGTCATGCGGCAGCACCATGGTGGACAGCCCAGGATCCAGAAACCCCGACAGGTCCTCGTCGTCAAAGCCCATGATGGAAACGTCCTGCGGAATACGCAGGCCCAGTGACTGCGCCGCCTGATAGCAACCGATCGCCATGCGATCGTTGAAGCAGAACACCGCACTTGGCCTATCCGGCCGCGACAGCAGCGCCAACGCCCGCTCGCGCCCATGCCGCAAGGTCCAACCGCCCAGCGAGACCAGCGACTCCTCCACCGGCACCTTCCAGTCCGCCATCGCGTGGCGGAAACCTCGCTCACGATCCACCGAGGCCTCGATAAAGCTCTCGCCAGCCAGATGCGCAATGCGGCGATGCCCCGCCTTGAGCAGCGCCTCGGTCGCCACATAGCCACCCACGATGTCGCCCGGCACCACCGTCGGATAGCGCAGCTTGCGCTCATAGCAATTGAGAAGCACCAGCGGCAGCGCCGCGAACATTTCGGGCACCACCAACTGCCGCGTAATCAGCGACGTGTAGATCACCCCGATGGTCTTTTGCGACACCAGCAGGTCAATCGCCGCCTGTTCGAGCGCCGGATCGCTTCGCGTGCAGAACGTCGCTACGCTCACCTCCTGCAACGCCGCCTCGTCGCGCGCGCCCTCGATGAACTGCGCCGAAAACGGCGTCGTCGATACCTCGTCGATGAACAGCCCGATCACCCGCTTGCGCCCCTCGGGCACCGGATGGGCCTTGCCGCGGCGATAGCCCAGCGCCTCGGCCGCATCGAGCACGCGCCGTCGCGTCGCCTTGGATATCCGCGCATTGGGCACCCCGTTGAGCACCAGCGATACCGTCGCCTGCGACACGCCCGCCAGTTCGCCCACTTCGAGCATGGTCGCGCGCTTTTCCATCGCGGATTCCCCCTACGGCCTTCAATTCCTTGCAAGTCTTAGCCGAACGGGACGCCCGATGGCTACCGATTGCGCGTCCCATTCACCCCCTTGCCAGACCGATGCAGTCGCCATATGCTGATAATAATATAACTAATATTGCTGAGGGTGGAGAATGAACGGTACGAGCCTGGCCAGAGCCGAGGACACAAATTCGGCCTCGCGCCGCAGCCTGTCGCTGGATGGCGTCTGGCGCTTCCGCCACGAGGACGGTCCTTGGCGCGATGCGCATGTGCCCGGCCCATGGCAGGCCGAATTCTCCGATCTCGTTGATACTAGCGGGCACGCCGTCTACCAGCGCAGCTTTGCCGTGCCCGAAGGCTGGGGCAGCCACGAGCTCGCGCTCAAGTTCGGCGCCGTCAGTTATTTCTGCGAAGTCCTGCTCAACGGCGAGGCCATCGGCACCCATGAAGGCGCCTATCTGCCGTTCGAATTCGTACTGCCGACCCGCCTGCTCAAGGCCAGCAACCAGATCGAAGTGCGCGTCACCATGCCCACCGCCGATCAGCGCGCCTATCCCGATTTCCCGTTCGGTGAAGTGCCTCACGGCAAGATCAGCTGGTATGGCCGCATCGGCGGCCTCTGGCAGTCGGTAACGCTGGAGGCCCGTGACAGCCGCCGCACCCAGCATGTCATCATCACCGCCGGCATGGACGGCACGGTCGATCTCGATCTCGCTTTCACCGATACCGCCGTCGGTCTCCCGGTCCAACTCACCGTGCTCGACGCCGATGGCGCGGAAGTCGCCACCGCCAGCCTGACTGCCGCCGCGAGCGTCGCGGCTTCCCTCCCGGTGGCCAATGCCAAGCTCTGGTCCCCCGAAGCCCCCAATCTCTATTCGCTCGTCGTCGACCTCGATGACGGCACCGACCGCGCCACCCACACGTTCGGCTTCCGCACCATCGAAGCCAAGGACGGCCAATTGCTGCTCAACGGCGAGCCGATCTACATGCGCGGCGCCCTCGACCAGGACTATTACCCCGACGGCATCTATACGCCTCCGTCGTTGGAATTCCTCGAAGACCAGGCCCGCAAAGCCAAGCATCTCGGGCTCAACCTGCTGCGCTGCCACATCAAGGTACCGGACCCGCGCTATTATGAAGTCGCCGATCGCTTCGGCCTCCTCGTCTGGACCGAAATTCCCAACGTCGCCAATTTCACCACAAAATCCGCCCAGCGCATGCGCGACACCATGACGGGCATTTTGAAGCGTGACCGCAACCACCCCTCGATCATCGCCTGGACGATCATCAACGAGGACTGGGGCACCCGCATGCTCGAAAATGCCGAGCATCGCCAATGGGTCAAGGACACCTATGATTGGCTGAAGGCCAAGGACTCGACGCGCCTTGTCGTCGATAACTCCGCTTGCTTCCCCAACTTCCACGTCAAGACCGACCTCAACGACTACCACTATTACCGCTCGGTGCCCGAGCGGCGGCAGGAATGGGACGACATCACCGCCCAGTTCGCCGCCGGCGCCGATTGGACGTTCTCCTCCCTGGGAGACGCCGAACGCCGGGGCGATGAGCCACTCATTGTTTCGGAGTTCGGCGTTTGGGGCCTTCCCGATCCGGCCAAACTGCGCCGCCCCGATGGCAGCGAGCCCGACTGGTTCGAGACCGGCTCGCTCTGGGGCGATGGCGTCGCCCTGCCGCACGGCATCGAGGAGCGTTTCGCCGCGCTCGACCTGCACCGCACCTTCGGCTCGTTCGACGGTTTCATCACTGCGGTGCAGTGGTACCAGTTCATGAACCTGCGCTACGAAATCGAGACCATGCGCCAGCATGCCTCGATCATGGGTTATGTGATCACCGAGTTCACCGACGTGCACTGGGAGGCCAATGGCCTCCTCGATATCGAGCGCAATCCGCGCGTCTTCCATGACGTCTTCGCTCAGATCAACAATGACATCGTCATCGTGCCGCGCCCCTCGCGCTATTCGGCCTATGCGGGCACCAGCCTGCCCATCGATGTCACCATTGCCAGCGGCGGCCAGACCATTCCGGCCGGCGCAGAACTCACCTGGAGCGGCGACCTCTCGGGTTCGACCGCCATTGCCGCCAGCGGCAAGGTTTCGACCACGCTGACCTCGCTCCACCTGGCCATTCCGGCCGGGAGCGACAACCGCGTGCTGCACCTCGATTTCGTGCTGAGCGCCAACGGCACCGAACTGTCGCGCAACAGCCTCGAAATCTCGGTCTATGCCACCCGCCGGACCGCGTCGCTGCCAACCCTGGCCGTCGCCGATTCCAAGCTCGCCGCCTACGCGACGGGCCTCGGCTATCGCGTCGTTTCCGCCGCCGAAGCTGATGTCCACCTCGTCCACGCCGTCGACGGCGCCGATGTCGAGGCCATCAAGGCCGGCGCGCGCTATGCGATCCTCGCCGACGGTACGGTCAAGACCAACAACAACCTGCGCACCGACATGCCCGATGGCGAACTGCCCCACCGCAGCATCGTCGCCGATGGCAAGAAATTCCGCGCCAGCACTGAGCAACACCTGCCCGGCATTACCCTTATCGAACGCGATGGCACCATCTATCGCGGCGACTGGATCGCCGGTTTCTCCTGGGTCCGCCGCGACGGCCCCTTCGCCCACATTCCGGGCGGCCCGATTTTCGATCTCTCGTTCTCCGACGTGGTGCCGCACCACCTGCTGGGCGGCTTCCGCCCCTGGGAATTCGGCTCCAACGTGCATGCCGGCATCGTCGTCGGCTGGGTGCACAAGGCGGCCGCCATCATTGGTGAAAAACGGGTTGGGCGTGGCGGCGTGGTGGCGACGACGTTCCGGCTGACGCGGGAAGCGCCGGGTGCGGATCCGGTCGCCGCAGCACTCTTCGATGGCGTCGTTCAGACGGCCAAGGAACTCCAGGTGGATCGATAGAGACCGGCCTGGGCACGATCTAGCTCCCTCCCCCTTGAGGGGAGGGTTGGGGTGGGGGTGTCGGCCCACCCAGCGACTCGGCGTTTGCTGGAGGCGCGACACCCCCACCCCCGACCCCTCCCCCCAAGGGGGAGGTGAGAAGTAAGCCGATGGTTCGACGCAAATCGCCAGCGTGAGACGGGAAAACCCGCCGCGCCAGACACATGAGGAGCAATACCGATGGCCGATATCGTCCTGTCCGAGGTCAGCAAGTCCTATGGCGCCGTGAGCGTGCTCGAACACGTCTCGATGCACATTAAGTCCGGCGAGTTCATCGTCTTCCTCGGCCCTTCCGGCTGCGGCAAGTCCACCCTGCTGCGCATGATTGCCGGCCTCGAGGAGGTCGACGAAGGCGAAATCCGCATCGGCGAGCGCCGCGTCGATCAATTGCCGCCCGGCCAGCGCGGCGTCGCCATGGTGTTTCAGAATTACGCGCTCTACCCGCATATGACGGTGCGCGAAAACATGAGTTTTGGCCTGCAGAATGTGGGTACCGACAAGGCCGATATCGCCCGCCGCGTCGATGAAGCCGCCCGCATGCTCGAAATCACCGCGCTGCTCGAACGCCGCCCCGCCCAGCTCTCGGGCGGCCAGCGCCAGCGCGTCGCCATCGGCCGCGCCATCGTGCGCGAACCCGCAGCGTTCCTGCTCGACGAGCCCCTGTCCAATCTCGACGCCAGCCTGCGCGTCCGCACCCGGGTCGAATTGGCCCAGCTACACCAGCGCCTCAAAACGACGATGATCTTCGTCACCCACGACCAGATCGAGGCCATGACTTTGGCCGACCGCATTGTCGTGATGAACAACCGAAAGATCGAGCAGATCGGCACGCCGATGGAAGTCTATTCCCGGCCCGCCTCGCGCTTCGTTGCGGCCTTTGTCGGTTCCCCGGCGATGAATTTCCTGCCCGTTACCGCCCTGGCCGAACAGAACGGCCGCGCCGTCGTCACCACCGGCGGCACAGTGATCGAAACCAACATCTCCAGCATTGGCCTGCCCGCGGGCGAACTTACCTTCGGCGTTCGCCCCGATGCCCTCCGGGTTGCCGCCAATGGCAGTTTCACCGGCACCATCGAGCTGGTCGAACGCCTGGGCGATCGCACGCTGCTGCATGTCCGCCTGCGCGACGGCACGCTGGTCGTGGCCGAGGATGTCGGCAAGAGCCTCTTGCAAACCGGCGCCCCCGTCGCGCTCGCCGCCGATGGCGACGGCACGCATCTCTTCGATGCGGCGGGAGTGGCCTACCACGCCGATTGAGATCGGCATCCAGTTTCCGGCGGTGCGCTTACCAGGCTCAATGCGACGCACCGCCCGACCGACATGCCGCATAGAGCAAAACCAAATGGGAGGAATACGCATGAGAAAATCAATACGACGCCTCGCCCTAGCCTCGACGGCCTTCTTCGCGCTCGCCACCGGCGCCATGGCGCAGCAGACCGTGGTCTGGTGGGACTTCCTGGCCGGCGGCGACGGCGTGCGCATGAAGGCGCTGATCGACGGCTTCAACAAGGAGCATGACGGCCAGATCAAGATCGAAGGCACGACGCTGGAATGGGGCACTCCGTTCTACACCAAGCTGCAAACATCCTCTGCCATCGGCGAAGGTCCCGATATCGCCACCTATCACCTGTCGCGCATTCCGCTGGCAGTCAGTAGCGGCACGCTTTCGCCCATCACCGATGAGGAACTGGCCGCAGTCGGCCTCGCCGATGACCAGTTCACCCCCGCCGCCGCCGAAGCCGCCAAGGTCGATGGCACGCGCTATGCAGTGCCCTTCGATCAGCATGGCCTGATCCTCTACTACAACAAGGCCATGCTGGCTGAAGCTGGCTATATCGGCGACGATGGCCTGCCCAAGGGCCTCGACGGCATGGAGAACTTCGAGGCTGCCCTCGCCAAGTTCACCCATGACGATCAGGTTGGCCTCTCCATGCCGACCGGCGATCGCTACCGCGCCGTCTACTCCTTCTTCGGCCAGCAGGGCGGCACCATGTTCGATGCCGATGCCGGCGGCTTCTTCCCCACCGACGAGGACCTCGCCAAGCTGACCACCGCGACCGCCACCATGGCCCGCTGGGTCGAAAAGGGCTGGACCCCCAAGCAGATCGAATCTCCCGCAGCGCTCGCCACCTTCACCTCCGGCAAGGCCGCGTTCTTCATCATGGGCAATTGGGAAGTCCCCACCATGACCGATCTCAAGGCCAAGGGCGAACTATTCGATTGGGGTGCCGTGCAGCTTCCCGTGCTGTTCGACAAGTCGGCCGCCTGGTCTGACTCGCACTCCTTCGTCATCCCCGCCAATGCCGGCAAGGAAGCCGATCCGGCGAAGCGCGCCGCCGTCCTCCAGGTCATCAAGTGGATGGACGAGCACTCCATCTCCTGGGCCGGTGCCGGCCATATCCCGGCCTTCAACGCGGTGCGTGAAAGCGCCGAGTTCAAGGCCCTGAAGCCCCAGTCCGACTATGCCGGATTTGCCGCCACCGCCGTCTTCGATCCGCGCACGGTTCTGGCCGGCCCTGCGGCACCGCTCGGTGATGCCTGGACCAACTACATCGTGCCCGCCACCAGCGGCGAAATCGACCCCGCCGAAGCCGCCACGCAAATGCGCGACGATTTGAACGGTCAGCTTTAGTCTTTCTTTCCCTCCCCCTTGTGGGGAGGGAAGCGAGATAGGGCTTGGCGTCGCCAAGCCCGTGATCGAGCAGGGTGGGGGTGTGCGGCCGCAAACGCGACAGCAGAAGGACCCCCACCCTAGCCCTCCCCACAAGGGGGAGGGAACCGACCGAGGCTCGCAACGGAGCATCACAGTGGTCGCGCAAACGGGAGAACAACAATGCTCAGAGATCGACGCAAGGAATATCTCGCCGCGGCGGTTCTGGTTGGACCCTTCGTGCTCATCTATGGCGTGCTGTTCGTCTGGCCCACCATCCAGATGCTGATCATGAGCTTCACCGATGCCCCCCTGATCGGCCCCGGCGAGTGGGTTGGCTTCAAGAACTACGTCCGCATCATCACCCACAAGCTGTTCAGCGCCGCGTTCCTCAACACCGCCTATTTCGTCCTGCTGACGGTCATCCCCAACACCCTGATCTCGCTGGCCATCGCCATGGCGGTCAATCGCCTCAAGGGCTGGAAACAGGGCTTCGTCATGGCCTGCTTCTTCCTGCCCTATATCCTTCCCGTCTCGGTCGTCTTCCTCACCTGGAACTGGATCATCGACGTGCAATACGGCATGATTCAATACCTCGTGCGCCCCTTCAATGGTGGCCAGCCGATGTCGCTGACCCGCACCATTCCGTTCTTCATGCCCACTGTCGCCGTCGTCACCATCTGGTGGACGCTGGGCTTCAACGTGCTGCTGTTCATCGCTGGGCTGCGCAATGTGTCGCCCGAAATCTACGAGGCTGCGGCCCTCGACAATGCCGGCCGCTGGCGCCAGTTCAGCCGCATCACCTGGCCGCTGATCTGGCCGGTCACGGCGCTGGTGTTGACCATCCAGCTCATCGCCCAGCTCAAGATTTTCGACCAGGTCTACCTGTTCTCCATCGGCGGGCGACAGGATGCCACCATCGTTCTGGTGCAATACATCTACAAAGCCGCCTTCCAGCAGAACAAGGGCGGCGAGGCCGCTGCCGCCTCGGTGATCCTGTTCGGCATGATCATCGTGCTCTCCGTCCTGCAATATCAATTGCTCCGTGCCCGAGGTGAGAAATGAGCGCCGACGCCATTCCACAAAGCCGTGTCATCCCCGATCGCGCCCGGCGCGACCGCAGCATCGATATCGGCGGGCTGATCCTGTCGGCCATCACCATCGTTTTCGCGCTGGCGGCGTTTTTCCCGATTTATTGGGCGGTGATCACCTCGTTCAAATCCGAAACCGAGGTCATCGCCGATGGCCTGTCGCTCTGGCCCAAGCGCCTCAATGTCGAGGCCTATCAATATATCTGGACCAATACCCGGATCGGCTACTGGTACGTCAACTCGCTGGTGACCTCGGCGCTGATCACCGTCATCGTGATCGTCAGTTCCGCCGGCTGCGCCTATGCGCTGAGCCAGCTCGATTTCCCCGGACGGCGCGTCATCTACGTGCTGATCCTGGCCTGCTTCATGGTGCCCATGCAGGCGCTGATCGTGAACCATTTTGTCTTAATGGCGCAGTTCAAGCTGCTCAATACCTGGCCCGGCATCATCCTGCCGCAGCTCATCGTGCCGGTCGTCATCATCGTCTACAAGCAGTTCTTCGATAGCGTGCCCAAGGAATATCGCGAGGCCGCCCAGATGGACAGCGCCGGCCCGTTCAAAATCCTGTTCCGCATTTACCTGCCGATGAACTGGGGCATTACCAGCGCCCTCGCCATCATCACCTTCATCGGCGCCTGGAATGCCTTCCTCTGGCCCTTCCTCGCCGCCACCGGCGAAGCCACCATGACGGTCCCCGTCGGCATCACCCAGGTCAAGGACGCCTATGGCATCGTCTATGCCCGCCTGATGGCCTCCGCCGTCATGGCCGGCCTGCCGGTGGCCGTGGTCTACCTGCTGTTCCAGCGCCGTGTGACTCAGGCCATCATGCTGTCCGCCGGGGTCAAGGGATAACCCCGGCGTCAAGCTTATCTGCGCCGATCAGGGATAGGCGCTGCACGCGGCGTTACCAGCACCATAATAGCCTTCGCATTCGTCCCTGGTGATGTCGGTGCGGCCCTTGAGATAGCCCGCCACATAGGCGGCGATCGCATCCATGTCCGCCGGCCTCAGCGCGAGGCCCTTGACCGGCTTGTCGACCCCGATATCGGCCGAAGTCATGCCGTAGCAACGATCATCCGTATAGGCGAGCCGGTCATGCGACGGCATATTGGTGCCGGGCCGGCCGCACTGGATGACTTCGCGGATATCGGCAAACTCCAGCTGGGTTTCCCGCAGCGAGGGGCCGGGAGGAATGGGGCCGGTATCGTGGCCATTGCCCGACCAGCCGTGACAACTGGCGCAATCCGACTTTTTCCAGGCCGCCCGGTTGGTCTCGATCTGCTCCGGCGTCAGCGAGCCCGGCGCAACGTCGGTGACCGCAGGCGCCGCGTCCTGGGCGGAACTGCTCACGGTCAGCGGCAGCGTTCCCGCCGCGACAATCGCCAAGGCCCATAGAATGCGGACGGGCACCGCTGCAAATCGCACAAAACTCACTTTTTCCTCCATCGACCGGACACCCGGTGCATTGCCGGCGCATGGGGAACAGCCCCATGCGGTATCGTCTTTATTTGTCTGGCGCCCAGCCAATACGTGGCTGGGGCAAATGATCGTTCAGCCCGTTTCAGTTGTGCATTGTGCCGCCCGGCATTGTCACTCCAGTCAGCAAGGTCTGGTCAAACTTCGTTCCGCCGACATGGGCGCGGCGCAGGATGGCGCCGCTGAGATTGGCCCGGCTCAGATCGCTATTGCGCAAGTCGGTGCTGTAAAGGCTGGTCCCGGTCATGGTGCTGCCGGTCAGATCGCTGCCGCGCAAATCCGCCCATGGCAGCCGCGCATCCACCAGGCTCGCCCCCGACAAGATCGTATCGCGCATGTCGCCATGATCGAACGCCGATCTGTCCAGCGTGGCCCCGCCGAAATTGACGCCGCGCATCGCCGCCTCGGTGAAGTCGACACCCACTGCCGTCGCGTCACTCAAATCGGCTTGCGGCATTCTGGCATGGCCGAGCATGGCCTGGCTCAAATCGGCGCCCTGGAAATTCGCCTTGCCCAAATTGGCGGCATATAACATCGCCCCAACCAGTTGGGCGCCACTCAGATCAGCCTGCGACAGATCGGCCCGGTTGAAATTGGCACCGGTCAGATTGGCGCCGTCGAACCTGGCATTGCGCAATTCGGCCGCGTGGAAATTGCCATTCTGCGCCGTCGCGCGGCTCAGCACCGCCCCCGTGAGATCGGCGCGTTTCAGCCGCGCCCCATCCAGATTGCCGCCGGTGCAATCCGTGCCCACCAGTTTAGCCGCATAAAGATCGGCGCCCGCTAAATTCGCCCCCGCCAGATTGCCCCCCGACAGATCGCGATGCTTGAGGTCGGCATTGGACAAGTCGCACCCGGCGCAATCCACACTGGCGCCCGACAGGAACGCGCTCAAGGCGTCAGCGCGCGCTGACATCGGCGCCAATGCGGCCACCACCAGCGCCAATACCCTGATCACAGCGCTAGTTTTCATGAATTTCAAACCCGGCTGAACTTTCGAACTGCCCGCGAACGACCTGTCCGGTGAACCGGTTGGTCTGCGTCTCGCCGCGCCGCCGGAACAGATGCGAGCTGACAGCTACGGTCGTGCCATCCACCACCTTGATGCAGCTCTTGTTGACATACTGGCCCGCCAGCGGCTCCTCGCCGCGGCTGGCTGGCGTATCGACACAGGCCCAACCGTCGAGACCAAACCGGTTTAGAAGCGCGTCCGACATCAGATAGGCGGTGGCGCGATTGCGCAGCGTCGTGCGATCATCGGTAACGGCGCGCACCCCGCGCAGCACGCCGCCATCGTCGAACAATGCCGAAGCGATCACGCTATAGTCGTAGACGGTCGTGCCGCCATTGGTTTCGGCGCCCTGTAGGTCGCCGCGCGCGAGCAGCCGATATTGCAGCTCGTCATCATAGCGAAAGGCCACTTCGTGCAGCCCGTCCGCTTCGGTGGCGCAGCGGGCAAAATCCGTAAACCCGCCCAGCGCGGTTCCGGGCGGTCCACCCTTGGTGCCGCAGGCGAAATCGATAAACGCCTCTTCCGGCAGGTCCTTGGCGGCAGAACCGAGCTTGAGGTCCCAGATATCGAGGCGATGCTGGCTGTTCTGTTGCGCCTGTGCGGGGCCGCCCACACAGCACAGCACCACAATGATCACGGCGAAACTTGAACCTCGATACCGGCCGACGCGCATAGGACCTCGAAAGATTGGCGGAGGCGGCCATTGCGGGCCGCCCCCCTTGATTAAAGAGCGAAGAAATAGACCGTCGCGCTGGTCTGCATATTGGCGGCCGCGTCGGGGTCTGCACCCTTGGAGTTGTAGCCCAGCAGATCGAAGATCGGCGATGCGCCCACTTCGATCGCCACATACTGCTTGCCGTTGACCGTGTAGGTGATCGGCGGCGCGCTGATCTGCGACCCCAGATTGACGCTCCACAGCACGTCAAGCGTGTCGGCATCCATGGCCTCGAACGAGCCGTCGATCTGGCTGGAAAACAGCAGATCGCCGGCCGTTGCCAACACCCCGCCATAGGGCGCGAAATCGGTAGCGCGCTTCTTGGTCACTGCGCCGGTTACAGGGTCGAGCTGCACGACACTGCCGCGGATCACGTTATCGACCGTCCCCCCTGCACCGGCAGTGGCAAAGGTTGAACAGCCTTCGAAGGCCACGGCGTAGAGCCGGGCGGTCTTGGGGCTATACGATACCGGGAAGTAATTGGTGCCGCCCTGCAGCATGGGGCAGGTTGTGTCGACCTTGCCATCGAGACCACCCGGACGCGTGGTCGGGATATAGGTCTGGACCGGCAGGCTGGCGTCATATTCCACCGGCATCCCGGTCTTGGGATCGAGCCCCTTGGTCCAGGTTACCTTGTCGACATACTGCCCGCCATTGACGAAGGCGCCGCTGGCGCGGTCAAGTCCGTAGTAGAAGCCGTTGCGGCCAAAATGGGTGACCAGCTTGCGGCTTTCCCCGTCGACGGTCGTGTCGACCAGCACATGCGCGCCGATTTCGTCATAGTCCCAGGAATCGTTCGGCGTGTACTGGAAATGCCAGTCCAGCTTGCCGCTGGTAGCGTCGAGCGCCAACAGGCTGTTGGTATAGAGATTGTCGCCGGGACGCGCTGCCGGGTCATAGGCCGGGAACGGATTGCCCACCCCCCAATAGGTGACATTGGTGGCCGGATCGTAGGTGCCGGTATTCCACGGCGCGCCGCCGCCATTCTCCCAACCGTTGGTGGTGTCTTTCCAGCTATCCCCGCCCGGCTCGTCGGGGCCAGGGATGGTATTGAACTGCCAATTGAGATCGCCGGTCGCCGCATCGCGCGACTGGATCCAGTGGCGCCCGCCGCTGTCGCCGTTCGCCGTGCCGATCAGGATGGAATTGCCGATCGCCAGCGGCGACATGGTGAAGGCCTGCTTGGGATCGGTCTGCACCAGCTGTTCCCAGACCACATCACCTGTCGCCGCGTCGGTCGCGGTCAGCCGACCATCGAAGGTGAGCGAATAGACATTGTTGCCCAGCAGGGCGACGCCCTTGTTGTTGGGCGGCTCGACCACGCCGGGAGCGACTTCGGCCTGCGGGTCCATGATCCACTCGATCGAGCCGCGCTTGCCGCTCGTCAGGTCGATCTTGTAGACGCGGCTCAGCCCGTCGGTCAGATACATATGACCGTCGCGGACCAGCGGCGTGCCTTCAAGGCCGGAGAATTTGAAATTGCCCAATGCGCCATTGGGCGGCGCCAGCGCCACCGTATAGGCCAGCTTGAGGCCCTTGAGGGTGTCGCGGTTGATTTCGTCCAGCGGGGAAAACCGCTGCCCGTCATAGGTGCGGTTATACATCAGCCAGTTGGCGCTATCGGAGTTGGCATCCAGCAATTGCTGGGCCGTCACCCCCGCATCGGCGGCCGGTGCGGCATCGGCGACTGGCGCGGCGTCAGTGGCCGGGGCGGCGTCTTGCGCCAGCGCCGAGCCCGCGCAACTGGCGAGCAAGATTGCCGCCATGGCGCTGATGGAAAATCGTGTGTTTCGGCCTGGTGCTGCCAAGGTCCTGCTCCCGTTTTTATCGACTTTTACCGGCGAAGATCAGCCCGCCGGGCCTGCCATTCATGATCTCAAAGTCGCATTTGCACTATAGTGGGGAACCCAATGTGGCTCATAGGCAACCTATGGGATGTCCAGCCCCAAACGCCCTCCACAACGCGCCAGAGTGGCCTTGGCTGAACCGCCGCGCACGCACACTAATGGGCCCCTGAAATTCTGCGCCGGCCGGTTTGCGGCGGCCGCTGCAGGCTCTGCAACCGCTTGTCCATGTCTTCGGCTTCGATGCTGCTGAAGCGCCCCCAGCGGAAGCCCTCGACAATGGCGTCGATCTCGGCTGACCGTCGTCGGAGGTGGGCCTCCGATTCGCCTGGAAACGACTTGGTCTGGGTCTTTGACCACTTATGATAGACAGCCATTTTGCCTAAGGTGCGCCACTACTGGATACGATCTCACCCGCTTTGTATCATGGCATACAATTGGTGCCAGCAGTTTGTATGCTACGCTACAGCCTCGTGAATGCCTGGAACGAAGGGGACTCTGCCGTGCCGCAGGACAGACTCGAAAGCGCCGGGGCCGAAGCCATCCGGCTCAAGACGCTCTCCAAGCCCGGTTATGTGGAACACGAGGAGCTGTTCTACCTGATCGTCGAACTGTCCCGCCACATCAGCACCCAGTTCGACAAGCTGATGCTCAAGCATCGCCTGACCCATTCGCAGTGGTGGGCCCTGATGCACATCTACAAGCAGGAGGGCCTGACCCAGTCGGCCCTGGCCACGTTGATGCAGGTGGGGCGCGCATCGGCCGGAGCCCTCTTGGAAAAACTCGCCGCTGCCGGCTGGATCGAGCGTCGCCCCGACCCCACCGATAGCCGCGTCCGGCGCGTTTTCCTGGCTCTTGGAGCCGTTCCGATCTTCGAGCAGATGCAGGCCGAGGGCGAAGCCCAGTTCAAGATGTTTCTGAAGGACATGAGCCTTGCCGAAGAGCGACAGCTCATCGATGGCCTGCGCCATATCCGGACAAATTCAGAACAGCACTCCACTGCGCCGACATCCTAGCCGGGAGTCCGCCCGCTCAGAAGACGCCGGGGATCAGGCGGTAGCGCACGCGCGCCACGAACTCACGGTATTTGCTGTCGGCGTTCAGCAGCTTTTCTTCGGCAAGGATACGGCCGATCTGGGCCAGCGAGCAGACGCTGTACGCCAGAGCGTTCCAGGCGCTCGGATTTATCAGGAGAAACCCGATATGGGTCATCAGGTAGCCCGCATACATGGGGTGACGCACCAACCGGTATGGCCCCCCCACCTTGACGCCGCGGTTGGCCGCCACGGCCCCGAAGCTGCGGCGCAGGGTGAGCTTGGCGGCGAGCTGGACCATAAGACCAGCCAGCATCAGGATAGCGCAGAACGCCGTGAGCATAGCATTGGCGCCGGTGCCGGCAGGATGCACGAGCAGGGGCGCCGATGAGCCCACGAACGCCAGCGCCCAATCGCCGGGACGAAACGAGACATCATCGGTAAATCGGCGCACGAGCACGAAGACCAGCACAGCGCCTTCTGAAACCAGCAGGATTGCCGTGACGATCGAGCCGCCTTCCAGCCAGTCCTGCACGAATGTCCACACCATATAGCTGAACAGGGCCGCCAAAACGATGCGCTCACCGATGTCGAGCAGGCGCGGCGAGTAACGGGTAGCTGGAAGCATACGGCCTGTCCCGGTTAACGGTTCAATTCGGACTAACCCCTAGAACTCAAGAAAGCCGCCGATGCCCGTTCCAAGATGGGCATAGACGGTGAATGAAGGTTTAACGACCCCTGCTCCGTCCGATCACTTTACCGTCCCCTAGCCGCCAGACAGGCTCCTCCCGCCACTCCGACACTTGAGGAAATCGTCCCGCCCCGGGTGTCGCCCCGGGGCCGAGGCGACTATGGTCGCGCCAGCCAAACCACAAAGTAGATTTATGTCCGCACTCGACACTCGCATTGCCGCCCAGATCGCCACCGAAGTCGCTGCCCGCCCCGAACAGGTGCGTGCCGCCGTGGAGCTGCTCGATGGCGGCGCGACGGTGCCTTTCATCGCCCGCTACCGCAAGGAAGTGACCGGTGGGCTGGATGATACGCAACTGCGCCTGCTGGCCGAGCGCCTGACCTATTTGCGCGAACTGGAAGCCCGCCGCGCCGCGATCCTCAAATCCATCGACGAACAGGGCAAGCTCACCAACGACCTCGCCACCTCCATCATGGGCGCCACCACCAAGGCCGAGCTCGAAGATTTCTATCTGCCCTTCAAGCCCAAGCGCCGCACCAAGGCCGAAATCGCGCGCGAACGCGGCCTCGGCCCATTGGCCGACGCCATCCTCGCCAATCGCAGCGCCGACCCCCGGCTCCTCGCAGAAGGCTACATCACCGAGGAGGTTCCGGGCACCAAGGAAGCGCTGGAAGGCGCGCGTGACATCGTCGTGGAAAGCCTGTCGGAAAATGCCGCCCTGCTCGGGCGGCTCCGCGCCTATATGCGCGACAAGGCCATGCTCACCGCCAAGGTCCTCAAGGGCAAGGAAGAAGCCGGCGCCAAGTTCTCCGACTATTTCGATCACTCCGAACGGTGGACCAAGGTTGCCGGCCACCGTGCCCTCGCCATGATGCGCGGCCGCACCGAGGACTTCCTCAGCCTCGATATCGAAGTGGACGCCGACGTCACCGACCCGATCAAGCCGGCGGAGCGCTTTGTGGCTGGTGCGCTCAATGCCCAGGGCAATGGCGCTGGCGACACATGGCTGCGCGACGTCGCCGGCTGGGCCTGGCGCACGCGCCTGCGCGTGACGCTTTCCATCGACCTGATGGTGGAACTGCGCGAACGCGCCGAAGTCGAGGCCATCAACGTCTTTGCCCGCAATCTCAAGGACCTGCTGCTGGCCGCCCCCGCTGGCGCCCGCGCCACAATGGGGCTGGACCCCGGCATCCGCACCGGCGTCAAGATCGCCGTCATCAATGCCACCGGCAAGGTGCTCGATACCGAAACCATCTATCCATTCTCGCCCCGCAATGACGTCATGGGCTCGCAGGCCGCCATCCAGGCGCTGATCAAAAAGCATGGCGTGCAACTGATCGCCATCGGCAATGGCACCGGCAGTCGCGAAACCGAAAAGCTGGTCTCCGACCTGATCGAGCGCCTGCCCGCGCCAAAACCCACCAAGGTCATCGTGTCCGAAGCCGGCGCGTCGGTCTATTCGGCCTCCGAATTGGCGGCGCTGGAATTCCCCAATCTCGACGTATCGCTACGCGGCGCCGTCTCCATCGCGCGCCGCCTGCAGGACCCGCTGGCCGAACTGGTCAAGATCGAACCCAAGGCCATCGGCGTCGGCCAATACCAGCATGACGTCGATCAGTACCGGCTCGGCCGCTCGCTGGACGCCGTGGTGGAAGATGCGGTGAACGCGGTGGGCGTCGACCTCAATACCGCTTCCGCGCCCCTCCTCGCCCGCATCTCGGGGCTCGGTCCGTCCGTCGCCGAAGCCATCGTCAGCCACCGCGATGCCAATGGCCCGTTCCGCTCGCGCAAGGCGCTGCTCGAAGTCCCGCGCCTGGGCCAGCGCACCTTCGAGCAGAGCGCCGGCTTCTTGCGCATCACCGACGGCACCGAGCCGCTCGACGCCTCCTCCGTTCACCCCGAAGCCTATGGGATTGCCCGCAAGATCGTCGCCGCCTGCGGTCGCGACCTGCGCACCATCATGGGCGACAAGTCCGCCCTGTCGGGCCTCGATCCACGCAGCTTCGTCGATGACCGCTTCGGCCTGCCGACGGTGCGCGATATCCTGGCCGAACTCGAAAAGCCCGGCCGTGACCCCCGCCCGGCCTTCAAGACCGCGACCTTTACCGAGGGCGTGGACGAGATCAAACACCTTAAGCCCGGCATGATGCTGGAAGGCACCGTTACCAATGTGGCCGCCTTCGGTGCCTTCGTCGATATCGGCGTGCATCAGGACGGGTTGGTCCACGTCTCTCAACTAGCCGATAAATTCGTCAAGGACCCCCACGAGGTCGTCAAGGCCGGCGATGTGGTCAAGGTCCGCGTGGTCGAAGTCGACGTGCCCCGCAAGCGTATCGCCCTCACCATGCGTAAGGAAATCGACACCGCCGCCCCGCGCGAACGCCCCCGCGATTCGCCCCTCCGCGCCAACCAGCGTCCGCCCATGGAGCCCCCCCGCAGCACCGGCTCCCTTGGCGACATGCTCAACGACGCCATGCGCAAGAAGAAATAGTGTTCGCGAACCGGCACTGTCCTGGTTCTCGAAATCTATGACAACGACGCGCCGGCCAGATGAGATAATTCGCCAGAGCTTCCGAAAGTTATAAACATTCTTGTCAAGTTTGCTAAAAGCAGGTGGTGCCTGGAAGCGGGCGTGGTGCGTCAGGATGGCCAATGAGTAAAATGCGAATTACGCCGGCACTGAAACCGCGTTTGGCGGACGTTCTATATGGCCAGTTGCTGGAGCAGATCATGGCCGGCGTCTTGGCGCCTGGGGACCAGCTTCCCACCGAGAACGCCATATGCGACGCCTTCCAGGTATCGCGACCGGTGGTGCGTGAGGCCTTGATGCGCCTTCAGGCGGACGGGCTGGTCGAAAGCCGGCGCGGCTCGGGCACTTATCTGCTTCATGCCCCATCGCCCAATATCAGCCGCTTTTTGGAGTCTGCGGATTTCGCCGGCTATCTAAAGGCCTTCGAAGTGCGCCTCGCCATCGAACCCGTGGCCGCCCGCTACGCCGCGCAACGGCGATCGGCCGACGACCTGGTGCGCATCAAGAGCTTGGCGCAGCAACTCAGGGAGGCAATCGCGTCGGGTCAAAAGGGCCAGAAGCTGGACATAGCCTTCCATCGCGCCATAGCGCTGGCGACCGGCAATGAGGCGTTCGCCCTGCAGCTCGACGCACTCAGCGTTGAACTGGCAGGCTTCATGACGACGTCTCTTGGGCTCACCGGTCTGGGTTCGAGCCTGCGCAAGGAGATCGTGGCGCAGGAGCACCAGCAGATTATCGACGCGATCGAGCTGGGCGATGGCGACCTGGCGGCGATCTATATGCAGTTTCACCTCAGCCAGGCGCGGCGGCGCATCACCGACGTGACGCGCCAGCCGTAGGGCTAGGCGGGCACGCGCCCACCGCGCAGGTGCGCGGCATCCAGGTCGCGCAATGTGGTGGCGGCGGAGCGGATGGTCGCCAGAATACCCTTGTCATCGATATTGCTGAGGAACGGCAGCAGCGGACCGGTGTCGGCGATGCCGGCCTCGGCGATGGCCGCGTGCAGGACGCGCAGCGGCGAATGGCCGTCGCGGAGGTCTTCAAGCGGGATGAAATGACTGCGCAACGCCATCGCCTCGTCGACACGTCCGGCCTTTAGCGCCGTCAATATGGCCGCCGACATCGCCGGCGCAATGCAGACCGAGCCGGAGGTAAAGCTCTGCAGCTTGAAGCGGGTCATATGAGCGACGACCGGGCGCTCGCCGATACCCGAGACGATCATGCTGGTATCCACGTCCTGGATCAGGTCGGCGAGGAACGGATCGTCGGCCGGGTCCTGGCGGACGACCGCGTATTTGATGGCGCAGATAGCCCCGTCCCTCACCACGGCAGCCAGGTCGGCGGGGCTGATGTAGTCGGTGGATTTTACATAAGCGATGATTGGTCGCCCATAGAGATCGGCGATCCGCCGCAGGCCGGTGGCGACCCCGGCCGAGGTGATGGGGGAGTTCAGCGGCAGCACCATGGCGGTCGGCAGATCGCGGCCCTTGAGCACCGCCACCTGATCGGTCGCCTTGCCATAATCGGGGCCAATCGAAGGGATCAGCCAGGTCCCGGCCGGCGCGACGCTTTCCAGCTGATCGAGCATGGGGCCGAGTTCGCTGACCGACATGTTGTAGAGATTGGCATTGCCGCCATACAGAGCCGTGGTGACCCCGCCGGCGGCCATGTGCGCGAGGATTTTCCGGTTCCCTTCGCGATCAAGACTGTAGTCTGCCTTGCGCGCCAGCGGCGGCACGGAAATGACGGAGGCGGCAAGCATTGCAGGGCTGACGGTGGGGTGGGTCATGGGAGAATCCGTATCTGTGTGATGAACAAGGTCAACGCCGGCCCCGACGCAGGCTCGATCCGCGTTTGAAGCGGGTCTGGAAATAGGGCAGTTCGGACGCGGTACCGATTTCGTAGGTCGTGCCCGTGTCGCCGGCGATGGCGCGCACGTTGCGCTGGCTGGGATATTTGACGATCTCGTCGATGACGATGTCGACACCGAGGCCCGGCGCGTCCGGCACCTTGAGATGGCCATCCACCACCTTGAGCGGCGGCGTGACGACGGCGTCGCGTCCGGCCCAATCGAATTCCAGTCGTTCCAGCATCAACGCGTTGGGAATGGTCGCCATCACGTGGAGCGCGGCATATTCGGCCACCGGCCCCAGCGATCCCGAATGGGGCGCCATGGTGATGAAGTGGCTCTCGGCCATCGCCGCCATCTTGCGCATCTGGGTGATGCCGCCGGCTCGACCGGTATCGGGCTGGATCACGTCGACAAGGTCGCGCTCGATATAGGGCAGCATGCCCCAGATATTGGCGACCCGTTCCCCGGCAGCGAGCGGCACGGAGACGGCGTCGCGGACCCGGGCCAAAGCGTCGAGATTCTCAGGCGCCACCGGATCTTCGTAGAACAGCAGGTCGAGCTGTTCGAACTCGCGACCGACGAGGATCGCGTCCTGGACGGTCATCCAGGGCGGGCCATGCGCATCCACCATCAGGTCGATATCGAAGCCGATATGCTCGCGCATGGCAAAGACCGTGTCGATATCCACCTTGCCGGTGAACCCGACCTTGATCCCCGTATAGCCCAGCCCCAGCAGCTCATCGGCGCGAGACGGCGTCTTGGCATGGCCGTAGACGCGGATGCGATCGCGGAAGCGGCCACCCAGCAGATTCCAGACCGGTTGGCCAAGCGCTTTGCCCTTGATGTCCCAGAGGGCCATTTCGATGCCGGTCAGCGCGCCTCCCCCAACGGTGCCGAGCACGCCGTGCCCCATCATCGACGTCAGCATCTTGTTCCAGAGCCGGTCGATATGGGCGGGATCTTCGCCGATGAGGATATGGGACAAGTCCCTGACAGCGGTCTCGATAACCTTGGGCCAGCCCGAGCATTCACCGACGCCGTGGATGCCCTCGTCGGTGTGGATCTTGACGAACAGCCAGTTGCGCGAGCCGCCGAAATCGCCGCCCTCGCCATAGCCCTGCTGGGGCATGCCGGGGGCTGGCGCCAATGGGCCACCGACCTGCATGAGATAGGTGTCGATCTTAGTGATTTTCATGGTTCCGCCCTTCCCGATATCGGCCTGTCCGATCCAGCATGCTGGATTTCTTGACTGTTCATTTTCCAGACCGGCCGCTCAATAGTTGTAATTTATGATTACATCTTTGTCGATAGAAATGTCATTGTGTCGGTTCGTCAGGAGCGGAGGAGCGCGCCCTCGTCCTGCCTGCCGTAGGATTGGCTGGCCGCCAGCAGTTGGCGTGAATAGGGGTGCTCCAGCTCGCCGCGCCGAAGTTGCTCGATATCGACTTCTTCGACGATGACGCCGGCCTGCATGATCGCCACCCGGCTGCACATATGGGCGATGACCGCCAGATCGTGGCTGACCAGCAGGTAGGTCAGCCCTCGCTCCTGGCGCAGGTCGGAGAGCAGGTTGAGGATTTCGGCCTGTACGGAAACGTCGAGCGCCGAGGTCGGCTCGTCCAGCAGCAACACATCGGGATCAAGGATCAGCGCCCGGGCGATGGCGACGCGCTGGCGCTGGCCGCCCGAGAGCTGGTGGGGAAAGCGGTAGCTGAGCGCGGTATCGAGCCCGACAGCGCGCAGCGCGTCGTCGGTCTGGGCGGTGGAGCGATCGAGCCACTGGTTGCGGAGCGGCTCCATCAACTGGGCGCGGATGGTCTTGCGCGGATGCAGCGAGCCATAGGGGTCCTGAAACACCATCTGCACACGTCGGAAGAAGGCGCGGCTGCGACGCGGACCCAGCTCCTCCCCATCGAGCGCGATCCGGCCGCCGTAATTGCCGTTGAGGCCGGAAATGGCGCGCAATACCGTCGACTTGCCGCAGCCTGACTCGCCGACGAGGCCAAAGGCAGTGCCCTTGTCGACGGCGAAGCTGACGCCGCGGACGACCGGCGGCGTGGATGGCGCAAAGCGCACGGTGAGATTATCGACGGTGATCATCGCGAGCCTTCCGCAGCGTCGGTGAGCCAGGCCGGATCGCGCTGCAGCGTGGGCAAGCGCGCCGGTATCCGATCGATGGCGGGAAGCGATGCCAATAGGCCCCGCGTATAGGGATGCCGGGCCTGGTCCAGTTCGGAGGCCTTGAGCGTTTCAACGATGCGGCCCGCATACATGATCAGCACGCGATCGCAGAACCGGCGCACCAGATTGAGATCATGGCTGATGAAGATCAGCCCCAGATTGCGGCGTGCGACCAGCTCGTCGAGCAGCGCCAGAACTTCGAGGCGCACGGTGACGTCGAGTGCCGAGGTAGGCTCATCGGCGATCAGCACTTCAGGCTCGGCGATTAGCATCATGGCGATCATGACGCGCTGGCCCATGCCACCGGAAACCTCATGCGGATAGAGGCGCGCCACCCGCTGGGGATCGCGGATTTGCACGGCGGCCAGCATGTCGAGCATTTTGGTTTTCGCGGCGGCCTGCCCTGCACGGGGATAGTGCTGCAGGTAGGTTTCGGCGATCTGTTCGCCGACGCGCATCACCGGATTGAGCGAATATTTCGGATCTTGCAGGATCAGCCCGATGCGGCGACCGCGAATTTGCATCATCTCGCGTTCGCTGGCGCGAGCCAGATCGATATCGTGGAAGGCTAGACGATCGGCGCTAATCCGCGCCGTCGGCGGCAACAGGCGCATGATGGCGCGACCGACGGTGGACTTGCCGGAGCCCGACTCTCCCACAATCCCGAGCTTCTCGCGGCCCAGGGTGAAGCTTACGCCACGCACGGCCTTGACGGTGCCGCCGCCAAAGCTGATTTCCAGATTGTCGATGTCCAGCAGGGGCTTGCTCATTCCGAACCCCGCGGATCGAGCACATCGCGCAAGGCATCGCCGAACAAGTTGAACGCCAGGCTGATGGCAGCGATGGCGAGGCCCGGCGCCGCGATGACCCAGGGGCTATCGATCATGAACTCGCGGCCGGTCGCGGCCATCGATCCCCATTCGGGCGCCGGCGGCTGCGCCCCCAGGCCGAGAAAGCCCAAGCCCGCGGCGGTGAGAATGACGCCCGACATGTTGAGGGTGACGCGAACGATCACCGAGGGAATGCACATGGGCAGGATGTGGCGCAGAATGATGGCGCCGGCCGATGCACCCTGCAGCCTGATGGCGGCAATATAGTCGGCCTGGCGCAGGCTGAGCGTTTCGGCGCGTGCCAGGCGGGCAATCGGCGGCCAGGCCGTCAGCGAGATGGCGATGATGGCATTGGTGATGCCAGGTCCCAGGGCCGCCGCGAAGCCCAGCGCCAGGACCAGGCCGGGGAACGACAGGAAGATGTCGGTGATCCGCATCAGCACCTCATCGACCCAGCCGCCGAAATAGCCCGAGCAGGTGCCGATCAACAGGCCAATGGGGGCGATGATCACGGTGACCAGCATGACGATGTAAATCGTCGTGCGGGCCCCATAGATGATGCGCGAATAGACATCGCGGCCGAAATTGTCGGTGCCGAACCAGTGCTCCGCCGATGGCGGGGCCAGCCGCACCGTGAAGTCCTGCATGATCGGATCGTATTTGGTCAGCAGAGGCGCAGCGACCGCCATCACCACCAGCAGCAGGATCAGCGCCAGGCCGACGAGGCCCATCGGATGACTGCGGAATTGCACCCAGCCCTGGTAGAATTGCTGGGCCGATGCCTGCAGGCGTCCCCTGGGATCGGGCGAAGTCAGCCAGTAGCCGAGGCCGGTACGGTTCGAAGCGAGGTGTGTGGTTGGCTGGGGCACTGGTCAACGGGTCCGCGGATCGAGGATGCGATAAAGGAAATCGGAGACGAGGTTGATGATGAGGAAGACGATGCCGATGGTGAGCACCGAGCCCATCACCACATTCATGTCGTTCATCTGCAGCCCGCGCGTCAGGTATTGACCCAGCCCCGGCCAGCCGAACACGGTCTCGATCAGCACGGCCCCATCGAGCAGGCCCCCGAAGGTCAGCGCCACGATGGTAAGCAACTGCACGCGGATGTTGCGGAAGGCGTGGCGCCAGATCACCTGGCGCGAACCCAGGCCCTTGGCGCGGGCGGAGACGATATATTCCTGGCTCAACTGCTCGAGCATGAAACTGCGCGTCATGCGGCTGATATAGGCCACCGAATAATAGCCGAGCAGCGCGCCGGGCAGGATGATGTGATTGAGGGCGCTGTTGAACACGTCCCATTGCTGCTCGATGGCGGCGTCGATCAGCAGGAACCCGGTGATCGGGGTGACGAGGCCCTCGTAATACACTTCGACGCGGCCCGAGGCGCCGACCCAGTGCAATTGCGCGTAGAACAACAGCAGCGCCATCAGCCCGAGCCAGAAACTGGGGACCGAATGGCCCAGCAGGCCGATCAACCGCGCGATGTGGTCGATCAGCTTGCCCCGGTGCACGGCGGCGGTGATCCCCAGCGGCACGCCGAGGCCAACGCCGACGATCAACGCTGTCACCGCCAGCTCGACGGTCGCCGGGAACACCGTCAGCAGATCGACGATGATCGGCTGCCCGGTGATGGCGGAGACCCCCAGATTGCCCGAGAGCACGTTCTTCACGTAGCTGAAAAACTGGACCCATACGGGCTGGTCGAGGCCCAGTTCGAGGAACACGCGGTCATAGACCGCCTTGCTGACTTCGGGCCCCGTAATGGCGAGCACCGGGTCGGCGGGCAGCAGGCGGCCCATCGAGAAGGTCAGCGCCAACAGCCCGAACAGGGTGGTGACGACGGCCACGAGGCGGCCGACGATACGACCGGCCTGACGCCGTAAGGCGCTGCCTGATGACTCGCCTTGCGGCGAGCCATCCATTGCTGGTGCGGGTGCGGTGGTGAGCACGGCTATTGCTTGGTCACGTCATGCCAGCGGGTGGACCAGGTGGTATGGCCTTGATAACCCTTGACGCTGGCCCGCATCACGTAGGGATCGCTGCGCTGGAAGAAGATGACGAGCGCAGGGTCCATGGCGTTGAACACCTGGTCCATCTTGGAGAACATCGCGGTCCGCTTGGCGGGATCGAGTTCCTTCATCGACTGGTCGACCAGGCTGTTCAGCTCATCATTCTGCTGGCCGACGCGCCACAGGTAGTAGCTGGAGAGGCCTGCGGCGTCGCTATTGTCGGGGTTGTAGGCATATTGGGTGGCGACGGCGAACGGATCGGGCAGGCGGGCGCCGGAATTGCCGGTCAGCACCTGGAATTTGCGTTCGCGGAAGGCCGGGGTGAACTCACCGGGCACCAGTTCAAGATCGAAACCGGCTTCCTTGGCGCTGGCCTGGAAGGCCTCGGTCCAGGCCAGGTGGGCGGCGCCGGCCGGATTGAGCACCTTCTTGAGCCCATTGGGATAGCCGGCTTCGGCCAGCAGGGCCCGCGACTTGGCGGGATCGTAGTCATGCAGCGAGGTGCCGTCCTCGGGAGCGCCGCTCATGCCCCTGGGGATCATCGACTGCCACGGGAAGCCCGTATACTTCATGATATTGCCTTCGATCGCCTTCCAGTCGAAGGCATGCTGGAAGGCCTCGCGCACCAGGGGCTTCTGCAGGTCCGGATCGTTCTGGTTGAGGGCCACATAATAGAAGCCGAGCCCGGGCACGTTCTGGATGACCACATTGGTATCGCTCTCGAGCGCCTCTAGGTCACCGGCTGACAGATATTGAGCCACATCGACGTCGCCGGCCTGCAATTGCAGGCGCAGGCTGCCGGACTCGGGGATATGGCGCACAGCCACGCGTGCCATGGCGGGGGCACCGCCCCAATAGTTCTTCTGGGCGTCGAACAGCGCGATATCGTTGGGGCGCCACTGCGACAGCACGAAAGGCCCGCTGCCAGCCGTATTGGCGCCGAGCCAGGCGGAGGCCAGATCGCCATTGTCTTCGTGTTCCAGCGCGGTCTTGCTGTCGATGATGCCAAGTGAGGCGCCGGCGAGCGAATAGAGCACGAGGTCGACATTGATGACCTGTGGCAGCTCGATCACCAGGGTCTTGGCATCGGTAGCGCGCACCAATTTTTCGACGTTCTCGGGCGTAAAACCCCAGAGCGCAAAATCGGTGGAACCGACCTGCCCCAGCTTGATGACGCGTTGCAGCGACCAGGCCGCGTCGGCGGCCGTCAGCGGATTGCCACTCTGGAACACCGCATCCTCGCGCAGCGTCAGGGTGATGGTCTTGCCATCCTCGGAGGTGGTCCAGGCGGTGGCCAGCATCGGCTTGATTGTCTGCAGATCATCGGCCGTCGTCTGCACCAGCGTGTCATAGACGTTGGAGATCAGCTCCGATGCGGTACGGGCATTGTTTTCGGCCGGATCGAAGGTACGGATGCCGGTCAGGTTCGTGCCGATCACCAGCATGTTCGGCGGCGAGGCCGCCAAGACCGGTGCGGCGGCGAACAATCCGGCAGCCACCAGCACGCCGGCGGCGAGTAATTTGCGTATCACTGCAGTTCTCCCATGTGTTCAGTGAAATTCCGTCGGCTGATCCAACCCGCCTCCTCGCGGTCGATCATGGATAGCCAAACGAACCGTCGGGCTTGACCGGAAGCTTGCGCTCCCAATGCACGTAACTGTCCCTGACCAATTCGGCCTCGTTGATCTCCACCCCCCAGCCCGGCCGGTCGGGCCGCAGCTGTAGATAGCCGCCCTCGGGCAGATAGGGGTCCTTGACGTAGGGCGCGTCGAGCGGCAGCCGGTATTCCAGAATCTTGAAATTGGGGATCGACGCCGAAAAGTGCAGGTTGACCGCGGTGGCCAATGGCCCCATCGGATTGTGCGGGGCGATCTGCACGTAATGGGCCTCCGCCAGCACCGCGATCTTGCGCATTTCCAGCATGCCGCCGACGACGCAGATATCGGGCTGGGCGATATCGCAGCCGCGGGCCGACAGCAGGTTGAGGAACTCGTAGCGGCTGTAGAGACTCTCTCCGGTCGCCAGCGGGCACAGCATCTTGGCCTTCATTTCGGCCCAGGCGGGAATATGCTCGGGCCGGATCGGCTCCTCGAAAAACAGCGGATCGTAGGGCGCCAGCGCATTGGCCAGTTGCACGGCCTGCCACGGGTCGTAAATCTTGGCATGCGCGTCAAAGGCGTATTCGAAATGGGTCGGCGACATTTCCCGCAGCTTGCGGAAATATTCGGCGCTGGTACGCACCACCTCGCCCCAACGCTCTGCATGAAAATCGACGCGGTAGGGGCTGAGCTTGAACGCCGTCAGTCCGTATTTTTCATTATGGCCCATGACCTGGTCCAGCAGATCGGCCGGATCGGGCGCCGTATAAACGCCGAGATAGACGCGCACCTTGTCGCGCACTTCGCCGCCGAGCAGCTTGTAGACCGGCAGGTTGACGGCCTTGGCTGAGATGTCCCACAGGCAATGGTCGATGGCCGAAAACGCCGCCAGATGCATGGCCCCGCCAGGGAAGCGCGCCTGCTGCTGCAATTTGAGCATCAGGAACTCGATGCGGCGGGGATCCTCGCCTTTGATCTGTTCGAAGAAGTAATCCAGAATTGCCGGCAGCGCGCGGTCGGGACCATGGTTGTAACATTCGCCCCAACCGGTAATGCCCTCATCGGTATCGATGGCGACAACCAGGCGAGGCCGGTTGCCGTCGTGGCTCATATAACTGCGCAGCGCGGTAATCCGCATTGTCGAAATTCTCCCACTCAAACTGGACACAACCGCGCCCTGCCATTCGCGATGAGCGAGCGGCCACAAGTTCCTGTCGTTTCATTGCGCGGCCGAGTGCGACTGCTCCTGACTGCCGGTCAGGCGACCGACAGCGGAAACCGCATGCAGGCTGCGCCTGCCACCGACCTGCGAGTCGTCAACTGTTGCCCGAAACGTCACCATTGCGGGTCGGCCGTCGATGTCCGAAGCTCCTCACCTCGCATAGAGAGCTATCCTGCGCCCCATTAGTTGTCAATTTAAAATCTCAACTTGCCACAAACGAACGTGAAATATGTATGGACAGTTGATAACTCCCCGCTTGGGCAAACTGCCGGAGCGTCGAACGCCGCGGTGGCCCGGCGCGGCAAAGCAGCAGCGTCGCGACACCATCGGCTGAGCCGAGACTTTCGACCGGCCCGCTGGTCGCTGACGCACAAAGATCCACGGAGGCCCGAACGTCCGAGGCGAGAGCGGACCTCGCCGGTGAACCAACCATCAGTTCCGGGCATGACAAAACACGCCCAAGGCCGTGACGGGATGCTTTGACAGAATCCGTTCGCCGATCCGGTTCAACGCCAACAATTTCAATGAGGTAGAAGTGGCGGAGAGGGTGAGATTCGAACTCACGGTGGAGTCACCCCCACGCCGCATTTCGAGTGCGGTGCATTCGACCACTCTGCCACCTCTCCGCGAGGTCGTAACGCCCCCCTTGCGGCGGGCTGGGTCGACATGGCCGGGCTTATGGCATAGCAAACACAGACCTGCAACTCCCCATCTGCGCCTGCAGCAAAACGAGATGGCTTTGAGCGCACGACCCCTCTTTGTCTACGGCACATTGCGCGATCCCGAGGTCCTGTACGCCCTCCTTGGCCGTACCCTGTCGGCATCCGAATGCGTCGGTGCCTGCACGCCCGGCTTCCAGGCCGTCCATTATCCGCAGCGCGTCTATCCCGCGCTGATCGCCGTGCCCGACGGCAACGCCCCCGGCCTCCTGCTTCATGACCTCAGCGCCACGGAGCTCGCCGTCCTCGATGCCTTCGAGGGCGACGAATATCGCCGCGCCTCCATTTCGGCGATGGCGCCGTACGGCACCGTCGAGGCCGATGTCTACCTGCCGGTCGCCCACATCCCGGCTGATGCCGAGCCCTGGACGCTGGACAACTGGACCAGGCTGCATAAACTCGGCGTGCTGGACGGCGAACGGCGCACCTCCCAGGCCCTACGCGACCGGCTCAGCGTCGCCCGCAAACCCGCCTTCTGAAGTCAACTTTTCGGGAGCCTGGGATTATTTCGCGCCCGCCGGTGTTTGACTACCGGATAACCCTGCGCAAAAAGGAATTGGACATGACCAACCGTCGTAACCTTGTCATCGGCATGGCTGCATTACCCCTCGCAACTTTAGTGACAGGGGCTCTGGGCCCCGTCTTTGCCCAAACGGAGGCCGCTTTGGACGGCGATACCCTCACCACCTCAGATGGCGATCTCATCATTCATCCGGTCAGCCATGCCAGCCTCCTGCTCGGCTGGAAGGACCAGGTCATCTATGTCGATCCCGTCGGCGGCGCCGCGGCCTATGACGGCCTGCCCAACGCCACCGCCATCCTGATCACCCACGGCCATGGCGACCATTTCGATATCCCGACGCTCGAGGCCATCGCCGGCAGCGCGCCGATCATCACCACCAAAGAGGTGCTCGACAAACTGCCGCAGGCTCTCAAGGCCAATGCCAAGCCGCTCGCCAATGGCGACAAGGGCACGCTGGTCGATATCCCGGTCGAGGCCATCCCGGCCCAGAACACCACCGCCGATCGAATGCAGTATCACCCGCCCGGCGTTGGCAATGGCTACCTGCTGACCTTCGGCGACAAGATCGTCTACGTCGCCGGCGATACCGAACCCACCCCCGAAATGCTGGCACTCAAGAACATCGCCGTCGCCTTCCTGCCGATGAACCTGCCCTATACCATGACCCCCGAGCAGGCCGCCGCGGCCGTCAACACCTTCAAGCCCGCCGTCGTCTATCCCTATCACTACAAGGGCAGCGATCCCCAAACCTTCAAGGCCGCCGTTGGCCCCGACACCGAAGTGCGCCTGCGCAAATGGTATCCTGCGGGCGCTTGAAGTATTGACTCCGGGCACATTTGCCACGATAAGCCGCCTTGGAATGCGTGCCAATTCAACTTGGCGCGCTTCTTTGGTTTATCAAACCGCTGCTTGAGGCTGCCCGCCGGACCCGTCCGGCAGACTGTCCGAAGACCGCAGAACCGGGGCTTGCCCCAAGGGTTCTTCTGCGGCGCCGCAAAGCGCGACACAAAGGGACCGGGCGTTTGCAACGCCTGGCGCAGATATGACTTTCGCCGTGATCAAAACCGGTGGCAAGCAGTACAAGGTTGCCGCCAACGACGTTATCAAGATTGAAAAGCTCGATGCCGAAGCCGGCTCCATCGTCACCTTCGACCAGGTGCTGATGATCGGCGACGAAATCGGCGCTCCGCTGATCGAAGGCGCGCTTGTCGCTGCCGAACTGCTCGATACCAAGAAGCAGAAGACGGTCATCATCTTCAAGAAGAACCGTCGCCACAACTATCGCCGCCGCAACGGCCACCGCCAGTTGCTGTCGACCGTGCGCATCACCGAAATCCTGACCGGCGGCGCCAAGCCAACCGTCCAGGCCGCCGCCAAGGTCGAAGCACCGGCCGCTGTCGTCTCGGTCAAGCCTGCGAAGGCCCGCGCAGCCGCCAAGGCTGCCGCTGCCACCGAAACTGCAGCTCCCGCCGCTGCAGCCAAGCCCGCTAAGGCTGCCGCCGCTCCCAAGAAGGCAGCGCCCAAGAAGGCCGCCGCCGTCGAAACCGAAGCCGCCGCTGAAAAGCCGGCGAAGAAGGCCCCGGCCAAAAAAGCCGCTCCCAAGGCCGATCAGGAATAAGGAAGAAGCACCATGGCACATAAGAAAGCAGGCGGTTCATCCCGCAACGGTCGCGATACCGCCGGCCGTCGTCTTGGCGTCAAGAAGTTCGGTGGCGAAGCCGTCATCGCCGGCAATATCCTGATCCGTCAGCGCGGCACCAAGTGGCATCCCGGCACCGGCGTTGGCCTGGGCAAGGACCACACCATTTATGCACTCGTCGACGGCAAGGTTGCGTTCCGCACCAAGGCCAATTCGCAAGTGTTCGTGTCGGTCGAGCCGGCACTGGCCGCCGAATAACCCGGCTTGGTCTGACAAACCGCGGCCGGGTGACCTGTTCCCCGGTTTGACGTTTGCCAAACCCATTTGATTGAGGGGAACCGGTCACCGGTTCCCCTCTTTCGTTTTGGATGCATCCCATGGCGAGCCTGCGCGACACACTTCCAGAGACGATCCAAACCGAGCGGCTGGTCCTGGCCACGCCGTCGCTGGCGCACGTCCCGGACATGGCCGTGCTGGCCAATAGCCGCGCTATCTACGAAGTGCTGTCGCGCCTGCCCCATCCCTATAGCGAGGACGACGGCCGCGTCTTTGTGCAGACCATCGCCCGCGGCCCCGCCGAATGGGCCTGGTCCATCCTGCGCGACGGACAATTCATCGGCACCATCGGGCTGCACCTGCTGCCCGATCAATTGCCCGAACTCGGCTATTGGCTCGGAGAGCCCTTCTGGGGGGTTGGCTATGCCACGGAGGCCGCCATTGCCGTCGTTGCCGCCGCTCGCACCGCCGGCGTCACCGCCCTGCGCTCGCGCGCCCTGCTGACCAATACCGGCTCGCGCAACGTGCTGCGCAAGGCCGGTTTTACCGAGATCGGCGAAGGTGTTGATGCCACCGGCACCCTGCAGGGCCAGGGCGTCGCCCTCATGCGCCTGGAGTTCGCCGCATGACCCAGGCCCGCGACGCCTTGCCCGATACCATCCAAACCGCCCGCCTTACCCTGCGCGCGCCGCATCTCGATGACCTCAACGATCTGGTCACCCTGGCCAACAATCCCAAGGTCATCATGATGACGGCCGGCCTGCCCCTTCCCTATCTGGAGGAACATGGTCGCGGCTTCATCGAGCGTTACAGCCAAAAACCCGGCAATCGCAGCTACGCTATCGCCGATGCCGAGAACCGCCTGATCGGCGTCATAGGCCTCTACTTTTTCGACGATAAGCCGGTCGAGCTCGGCTACTGGCTAGGCGAACCCTTCTGGGGCCAGGGATACGTGCCCGAAGCCATCGCCGCCCTGCTCGAAACCGCCCGCGCCACCGGCCTCTGCTCCACCATCAATGCCCGCGTACTGGCGGATAATCCTGCTTCGGTTCGCGTCCTCGAAAAGTCCGGCTTCGCCATCACCGAACACACCCACAGCGTGGTCGAGCGCCATCGCGGCAAGCCGCTGCTGATCCTGAGCTGGAGTGCCACACCATGACCAGCCTCGCCACCCGTCGCTTCATCCTGCGCCAGCCCGCCACGGGCGATGCCGAGCCGATCGCCCGCTATCTCAACGATTTCGATGTCGCCGGGAACCTGGCGCGCGTGCCCTTTCCCTATCACCTGGCCGATGCCCGCGCCTGGCTCAAGACCCGCCGGCCTGGCCTGCCGCTCGATGAGACCAATTTCGCCATCGACCTGCCCGGTATCGGCTTTGCCGGCCAGATCGGCTTTCATCGCGGCGCCACCGGCACCATATTGGGCTATTGGCTGGGCAAGCCGTTCTGGGGCCAAGGCATCATGACCGAGGCGGTGATCGCCAGCCTCGATTGGTATTTTCGCGCCAGCGGCGTTTCCGAAGTGATTTCCGGTGTCTTTGCCTTCAACCAGGCATCGCTCGCCATTCAGACCAAGCTCGGGTTTACCCAAACCGGACGCTCCACCCTGCTCTGCCTTGCGCGTAACGCCGAGGTGGAGCATATCGACACAATCATCACGCGGGCCGCGTGGACTGGAAGACCGCAATGAAATTTCTTGATCAAGCCAAGGTCTATGTCCGTTCGGGCGATGGCGGCGCCGGCGCCGTCTCGTTCCTGCGCGAAAAGTTCGTCGAATTCGGCGGCCCCAATGGCGGCAATGGCGGGCGCGGCGGTGACGTGGTCATCGAATGCGTCGACGGTCTCAACACCCTCATCGATTACCGCTACCAGCAGCATTTCAAGGCCAAGATCGGCACCCATGGCATGGGCAAGGACCGCGCCGGCGCCCATGGCGAGGATACCGTGCTGCGCGTCCCCGTCGGCACCCAGATTTTCGAGGACGACAACGAAACCCTGATCGCCGACATGACCGAGGTCGGCCAGCGCGTCGTGCTGCTCAGTGGCGGCAATGGCGGTTTCGGCAATGCCCATTTCAAGACCTCGGCCAACCAGGCCCCGCGCCACGCCAATCCGGGCATTCCCGGGGTGGAAAAGTGGATCTGGCTGCGCCTCAAGCTCATCGCCGATGCCGGCCTCGTTGGCCTGCCCAATGCCGGCAAATCGACCTTTCTGGCCGCCGTCTCCGCTGCCAAGCCCAAGATCGCGGCGTACCCCTTCACCACGCTCCATCCCAACCTGGGCGTCGTCTCCATCGGCGAGCGCGATTTCGTGCTGGCCGACATCCCCGGCCTGATCGAGGGCGCCAGCGAGGGCGCCGGCATCGGCGACCGCTTCCTGGGCCATGTGGAACGTTGCGGCGTGCTCGTCCACCTGATCGACGGCACCGAAGCCGATATCAAGACCGCCTACACCACCATCCGCTCCGAGCTTGCCGCCTATGACGAGCGCCTGGCCGAAAAGCCCGAATTGGTCGTGCTCAACAAGATCGACGCCATCGATCCCGACGAGCTCAAGGAAAAACTGAAAATCCTCAAGAAGGTCAGCAAGCAGGACGTCATGCTGGTCTCGGGCGTCACCGGCAAGGGCACCGATCTGGTGCTCTACGCCATCGTCGACACCCTCGACGCCACCAAAGCCGCCAAACTGGAAGCTGCGAGGCGCAAGGCCGAACCCAATTGGGCGCCCTGATGGATTTTGGTGCGGCCTTCTTCACCTTTCCCTTTGGGGGAGAGGTCGGCGCGCGGCGCCGGGTGAGGGGGCCTTCCTCCCGCATCTTATCGAGAAAAGCGCCCCTCACCCTAGCCCTCTCCCCAAAGGGGCGAGGGGACCAGACCGCGTTTGCGGCACGATCAAGCTACGCTCACCGCACCGCCCCCTCGCCCCTCCGGGAAGAGGGCTGGGGCGAGGGGCTCTCCCTCTTTGCGCTGAATCCAAGATGACCTCCCCCCTCGCCCCCTACCGCCGCCTCACCATCAAAATCGGCTCCGCTCTCCTCGTCGATAGCGGCAGCGGAAAACTCCGCTCGTCTTGGCTCGCCGACCTGTCCGAGGACATCGCAGCCCTCAAATCCGCCGGCACCGAGATCGTCATCGTCTCCTCCGGCGCCATCGCGCTCGGCCGCCGTCTGCTCAAGCTCGACGCAATCGCCCTCCCCCTCGAGCAATCGCAAGCCGCCGCCAGCGCCGGCCAGATCGCATTGAGCCAGGCCTGGGCGGAAGCGCTCGGCCGCCACAATATCGTCACCGGCCAGATCCTCATCACCCCCAATATCACCGAGGAGCGCCGCTACTACCTCAACGCGCGCACCACCATCGCCACCCTGCTGGGCCTTGGCGCCGTCCCCATCATCAACGAGAACGACAGCGTCGCCACCGCCGAGATCCGCTACGGCGACAATGACCGCCTCTCGGCCCGCGTCGCCACCATGATCGAGGCCGATTGCCTGGTGCTACTGTCGGACGTGGACGGTCTCTATACCGCTCCGCCCGCCAAGGACCCGACCGCCACTCACCTGCCGGTCATTACCAGCATCACCCCCGCCATCGAAGCCATGGCGGGCGGCGCGGCGAGCCACCTGTCGCGCGGCGGCATGACCACCAAGGTCGAGGCCGGCAAGATCGCCACGCAAGCCGGCACCGCCATGATCATCGCCAAGGGCACCGAAGCTCATCCGCTTCGCGCGCTCACTGACGGCGCCCGCCACACCCTGTTCCACCCCGCCCAGTCCCGTGCCCAGGCCCGCAAGCGCTGGATCATGGGCACGCTCGCAGTCGCCGGAACCCTGCAGGTCGATGCCGGCGCCGCCCGCGCTTTGCTCACCGGCAAGTCGCTGCTGCCCATCGGCGTCACCAAGGTCAAGGGCGCCTTCGATCGCGGCGATGCCATCGCCATCACCGATCCGGATGGTCACGAAATCGCCCGCGGTCTCGTCGGTCTCGATAGCGATGAAGCCCGCCTCGTCATGGGCAAACGTGGCCCCACCGTGGTCGAACTGCTGGGCGTGGGCAACCGCAGCGAGCTTGTGCATCGCGACAATATGGTCATGGTATCAAAGTCAGGAGAGGTTCTATGAGCGCAGTGTCATCGGTGACCGACATCGCCTCCACCATGGCCGAGATCGGCCGCAATGCCCGTGCCGCCGCGCGCGTGCTCGCCACCGCCTCTCCCGCCGCCAAGCGGACGGCCCTGCTTACCGCCGCCGGTGCCATCAATGCCCATCGCAAGAAAATCCTCGCCGCCAACGTCAAGGACATCGAGGCCGCCACACTCAAAGGCATTTCCAGCGCCTTCCTCGATCGCCTGACTCTCAATGATGACCGCATCGACGCCATGGTCGAGGGCCTCAAGACCATTGCCGAACTGCCCGACCCGGTCGGCACCGTTATCGCCGAATGGGACCGCCCCAACGGCCTGCATATTTCACGCGTTCGCACCCCGCTTGGCGTCATCGGCGTAATCTTCGAGTCGCGCCCCAATGTCACCGCCGATGCCGGCGCGCTGTGCATCAAGTCCGGCAATGCCGTCATCCTGCGCGGCGGTTCGGACAGCTTTCATTCCTCCCATGCCATCGTTGATTGCCTGCTCGATGGTCTTCACCTTGCCGGCCTGCCCACCGAGGCGATCCAGCTCGTTCCCACCGTGGATCGCGCCGCCGTCGGCGAGATGCTCAAGGGCCTCGATGGCAATATCGACGTCATCGTCCCCCGCGGCGGCAAGACGCTGGTCGCCCGCGTCCAGGACGAGGCCCGGGTGCCGGTCTTCGCCCATCTCGAGGGCATCGTGCACATCTATATTGACGAGACCGCTGACTTGAGCAAAGCCGTCCCCGTCGTGCTCAACGCCAAGATGCGGCGCACCGGCGTCTGCGGCGCCGCCGAAACCCTGCTTGTGCATAAGAACGTGGTCAGAACCCACCTCAAGCCCATCATTGATGCGCTGGTGGAAAAAGGCTGCGAAATCCGCGGCGACGCTGCCGTGATGCGGCTGATCCCCGAAGCCAAGGCCGCCACCGAGGAAGACTGGCACACCGAATACGAGGACGCGATCATCTCGGTAAAGGTCGTCGACAGCCTGGAAGCGGCCATCGCCCACATCGAGCACTATTCCAGCCACCACACCGAGGCCATCATCACCGAGGACCTGGGCGCGGTCGAAAAATTCTTCAACGAGATCGATTCGGCGATCCTGCTGCACAACGCCTCCACCCAGTTCGCCGATGGCGGCGAATTCGGCTTCGGCGGCGAAATCGGCATTGCCACCGGCAAGATGCACGCCCGCGGCCCGGTCGGCGTCGAACAGCTCACCACCTTCAATTACCGCATCCGCGGCACCGGCCAGACGAGGCCGTAGCAGTGAATTTGGGGGCACTGAATCATCAGTCGACGCCCTCCCCCTTGTGGGGAGGGATCAAGGGTGGGGGTTCTTTTAACGCTCACTCTGGCAGACTGAAGCACCCCCACCCCAACCCTCCCCACAAGGGGGAGGGAGGCCGACTGCTGGCCGATTGCCCGAAAAGCCAGATTTGACCCACCGCCCCATCCTCCGCATCCCCGGCATCACCGAACTGCCGCCGTCCGGCGCCGGCATGCGCATTGGCCTGTTTGGCGGCAGCTTCAATCCCGTCCATGAAGGCCACCGCCTCGTCGCCGAGCAGACCTTGCAAAAGCTGCAGCTCGACGCGCTGTGGATTTTGGTCACCCCCGGCAATCCGCTCAAGAATCACCAAGACCTCGCCCCGCTGGCGGACCGCGTCGCCGCCACCCGCGCCATGATGGATCACCCCCGCATTCGCGTCACCGGCTTTGAGGCCGCGCACGGCTTCACCTATTCGTGGCAGACCATCATGTTCCTCAAGAAGACCATGCGGGACCGCCATTTCGTCTGGATCATGGGCGCCGACAACCTGGTCAATTTTCACCGCTGGGAACGCTGGCAGGATATCGCCGCCATGCTGCCCATCGCCGTCTATGTGCGCCCCGGCTCCTCGCGCCGCGCCCCCGCCTCGCTGGCCGCCACCGCGCTGGCGAAATACCGCGTCGACGAGACCGATGCGGGACGCCTGGCCATGCATGACGCGCCCGCCTGGACCTACCTGCACGGCCTGACCTCTTCGCTCTCCTCCTCGGCCATCCGGGCCCGCCGGCGCGGCAAGCAGACCATCTAAGGCCGCCGCCTTGCACAAAGGCGTTAAAAAGCGCATATTGACCAGGTGTGACGATGATCACCAGAACGGGAACAGATCGCTTGTCCTTTGAAAAGACGTTGCGACATTCCGATCAACAACCAAGGATGCTACCCCCACGCATGACTCATGCTCTTATGGCATGGGCGGAAGGCCATTGCTGATGGCCGGTTTGCCCAACAATTCCGCTCCGGACACCGCGCCCACCATGGCGGCTCCCCTGCGCCCCCTGATCGATGTGATCCTCGACTGCCTTGACGATGCCAAGGCGGAAGAGACCATTGCGGTGGACATCACCGGCAAGTCGTCGCTGGCCGACCATATGGTCGTCACCTCCGGCCGCTCGCAGCGCCATGTCGGCGCCGTTGCCGACCAGATGGTCACCGCCCTGCGCGAAGCCGGTTACGGCAAGCCACGCATCGAAGGCCTACCCCATTGCGATTGGGTTCTGGTCGATGCGGGCGACGTGATCGTCCACATTTTCCGCCCTGAAGTGCGCGAGTTCTACAACATCGAAAAGATGTGGCAGGCCGATTTCGCCGCCGACGCCCACTAGCCTTCTGGGATGCGTCTCAGCATTGCCGCCATCGGCCGCATGAAGGCCGGGCCTGAGCGTGAACTGGTGGCGCGCTATCTCGATCGCGCCATCGGCGGCGGCAAGCCGCTGGCGTTGACCGGTTTCGACGTCATCGAACTCCCCGAATCCCGCGCCTCTTCATCGGCCTCCCGCAAGGCCGATGAAGCCAAGGCCCTGCGCGCCGTTCTCCCCGAAGGCATCGTCGTCGCCCTCGACGAACGCGGCAAATCCATTGGCTCCGAGGCTTTTTCCGCCCTCATCGCCCGCTGGCGCGACGACGGCCGCCCCGCCACCAGTTTCATCATCGGCGGCGCCGACGGCCTCGAACCCGCCTTCGTCTCAGCCGCCGACATGACCCTTTCGTTCTCGCCCCTCACGTGGCCCCACCAGATGGTGCGCATCATGCTGGCTGAGCAACTCTACCGCACCACCACCATCCTCTCCGGCCACCCCTACCACCGCGGCGATTGACCGACCGAAATCCCCGCATGGTTAAATTTCATTAACCTGCGGTTTTCCACGCTCTTGCTATGGTGCGAACACTGATTCGGGGCCGCGCCCCATGGATGGAGTTGGCATGTCGGTGCGTTCCGGCTTCAGGATTGGCATTGTGGCGGGCGTCGCGCTCGCCGCGCTGTCGGCCCTGCCATTGCTGGCCCAGACCGAAACGCCCGCTCCGACGACGACGACGGCGCCCGTCGAAACGGCCCCTGTCGCGGCGCCCCCGGCCGCACCCCACACGCCGGCCGTATCCGAACCGTCACCCACCGCACCTGTCGCCGCCCCGGCGCCGGCTGCCGGTACTGCGCCCGCAACCGCCGCTCCGGCTGCCGCTCCTGCCACCACGCAACCCGACGCCGCCGCCAGCCAGGCCGATCTCGACGCCGTCATCTCCTCCATCAGCCTCAGCAAGGAGCGTTCCGACGCGCTCAAGAAAGAGATCGCCGATATGGAGGGCGATCGCACCAAGCAGAACGCCGCCCTGATTGCCGCCGCCCAGCGCGTCAAGCTGGCCGAAATCGAGGTCGCCGATGTCGAGGAGCGCCTGTCCGACCTGATCGTCTCCGAGCTCGAGGTGCGCGGGCGCCTGGATGGCGCCGATAGCCAGATCGCCAATGTGCTGGCCGCCCTGCAGCGCATCTCCCTTAATCCTCCGCCCGCCCTCATCGTCGATCCCGACGATGCGCTAGGCTCGGCCCGTAGCGCCATCCTGATCGCCGCCATCGTGCCGCAACTGCGCGCCAAGGCCGATGCCGTCACTGCCGATCTCAAGAAGCTCACCGAGATCAAGCAGGCCGCGCTCGATGAGCAATCCGTGCTCGAAGCCAATTATTCCGTGCTTGAGGAAGAACAGTTGCGCATCGCCACCCTCATCGTCGCCCGCAAGCAGGGCGTCGCGGTGATGACCAGCCAGCTCCAGGCCGAGGAACAGGACGCTATCGCGCTCGCGGCCCGCGCCACCTCGCTCAAGGAACTGATCGATAGTCTGGGCCAACGCATGACCAGCGTCTCGACCGCCGCCGCCACCTCCAATTCCGAAGCCGCCGGCGTCGCCATGACCCCCGCGGCCATCCAGACTGCTCTCGCCAATACCGCCCGCACCGAACCGGCTTTGCCCTTCGGCCAGGCCAAGGGCTACCTCACTTTGCCCTCTAACGGCGTCAACGTGGTGGAGTTCGGCGCCGGCGATGGCTATGGGGGCATCAGCCAGGGCCTGTCGGTGGTGACCCGCGCCCAGGCCCAGGTCGTTGCGCCCGCCGATGGCTGGGTGCTCTATAAAGGGCCTTACCTCAATTACGGCCAAATCATCATTCTCAATAGCGGCCAGAGCTACACCGTCCTTCTGGCGGGCCTTGAAACAGTGAGCGTCGATATCGGCCAGTTTGTCCTGATGGGCGAGCCCTTGGGCACCATGGGATCACGCACAATTGGGCGCACCGTCACCACCAGTGCTGGCAACTCCCAGCCGACCCTTTATATAGAACTGCGACACGACAACGCGCCCATCGATCCGACCGGCTGGTGGGCCGCCCCGTCCAAAACGAGCTGAGAGTGGATAAACCCTGATGCGCTTTCCGACCATCCGCGCCGCCGCAATGACCTTGGCGCTGCTGCTGCCTGCGTCCACCCTCGTTGCCCAGGAGCAGCCGGCGGCGCCCGCACCGGCCACCGATCCCGCCGCCCCGGCCCCCGCTCCTGCTGGCGAGCCATCCACTCCCGCCCCCGATCAGGCACCGGACCAGGCCCCGGCGGCCGATCCTGCGCCCGGCGGCGAAGAGCCCGCCCCGACCGCCGCTGAAGCCGCCGCCGCTCCGCGCGATCCGCTTCAGGTCTATTCGGACCTCAACCTGTTTGGCGAAATCTTCGACCGTATCCGCGCCGAATACGTCGATCCGCCGGATGAGCAGAAGCTGATCCGTGCCGCCATCCAGGGCATGCTGACCTCGCTCGACCCCCATTCCGGCTACCTGCCGCCCGCCGATTACGACGCCATGCGCGAGGATACCTCGGGCGAATTCGGCGGCCTCGGCATCGAAGTCACCATGGAAGAGGGCGTCATCAAGGTCGTCTCGCCCATCGACGATACCCCCGCCGCCAAGGCCGGCATCCTGTCCAACGACCTGATCGTCAAGCTCGACGACATCGAAGTGCAGGGCATGACGCTCGACGCTGCGGTCGACAAAATGCGCGGCCCCCTGGGCAGCTCCATCAAGGTCACCGTGATGCGCGAAGGCGTCGCCGACCCGATCGATTTCACCCTGCAGCGCGCCACCATCGCCATGCAGGCCGTCAAATGGTCGATGGAAGGCGATGTCGCCGTGCTGCGCCTGTCGCGCTTCTCCGAGCAGGCCTTTGTGGGTATCGAAAAGGCCATCAAGGCCATCTATGCCCAGCGCAAGGACGTAGCCCCCAAGGGCATCATCCTCGATCTGCGCAACAATCCGGGCGGTCTCGTTGATCAGGCCGTGTTCGTCTCGGATGCCTTCCTCAAGCAGGGCGCCGTGGTGCTGACCCGTGGCCGCCTGCCGGCCGAAAGCGCCCGCTATGACGCACAGCCCGATGCGCTTGATGCCCTGATCGCCGATGTGCCGCTGGTGGTGCTGATCAATGGCGGCTCCGCTTCCGCCTCCGAGATCGTCGCCGGCGCCCTGCAGGACCACAAGCGCGCCACCCTCATCGGTAGCCGCTCGTTCGGCAAAGGCTCGGTGCAGTCGATCATCTCGCTCGGCCCCGATGGCGCCATGCGCCTGACCACCGCGCGCTACTACACGCCGAACAACCGCTCGATCCAGGCCCTGGGCATCCAGCCCGATATCGCCATCCAGGAAGTCGTGCCTGCCGAATTCCAGGGCAAGGACACTATCGTTGGCGAAGCCGGGCTTGCCGGCCACATCACCATTGCGGGCCAGGAAGAAACGACGGTTGGCTCCTCGGTCTTCGTGCCGGCCGACAAGGCCGACGATACCCAGTTGCAATATGCCATCCGCCTGATCGACGGCAAGGAGACCGACCCGGCCTTCCCCGCCAAGGGCGACTAAGGCCGCGAGCTTTCAGCCGAACTCGCTCCCTCCGCGCCGCCACCACCGGGCCTGTCCCGGTGGTCCATGGGGCGCGGTAACATCGCTGGATTGCCCGGACCCGCCGGGCAATGACGGCAATCCGGGTTCGGGCGCCCCTGAACCCGCGATGCTCTAAGCCCAAGCCGGTCTGTGTTATGTTTTGAGGGGACGAGGCCGGTGATTCGCCGCCTCGTCCCCTCACTATTTAAACCCCCGCGGGACCCCCAATGGCCAATGATCTCAGCACGCCGCTGACCAGCCGCAAACGCAAACCCAGTTCGGGCAAGCCGCGCAGCTTCCCATTGGCCCGCGTTCTGCTGGGGGTCATCGTTCTGGCGGTCGGCGGCTTCGTGGCGCGCCTGATGCTGGTCGATGATCCCGATGGCGGCCGCCCCAGCGAAGAGGTGAGCATCACCTCTACCCGCAACGGCAATGCGCTGGCCAATGATGTCGCCACTGGCCCGGTCACCATCACGGCTGACCCGCAGCAATATCCGGCCGGCGAGGCGCCGCTGACCCCACTGACGCCCACCGCCTCCACCGGCGATCCCTACGCCGCCCTGCCCGACTTCAGCGAGGAAACCGCCAACGGCCCGATTCCGCGCATCTCCACCACGGGCGAAACCCCGTTCAAGACCTATTCGACGCCCCTCGCCACGCCCCTCGCGCCCGGCAAGCCTGCCATCGCCATCATCGTCACTGGCCTGGGCATCAACGAGCAGGGCTCGCTCGACGCCATCGACCAGCTTCCGCAAGCCGTGACCCTTGCCTTCGCGCCTTATGGCAAGACCCTGCAGTCGACCGTCTCGTCCGCCCGCTCCAGCGGCCACGAAGTGCTGCTCGAAGTTCCGCTCGAACCTTTCGATTATCCGCAGAACGATCCCGGCCCCCAAACCCTGCTCACCGGCGAGCAGCCGCGCGCTAATCTGGACAAGCTGTTCTGGCTGATGGCGCGCTTTGGCGGCTATGTGGGCCTGATCAACAATATGGGCGCCCGTTTCACCGCCTCGGCCGCCGATTTCTCCCCGGTCATGGAGGAATTGGGCTCGCGCGGCCTGGGCTATGTGGATGACGGCTCGTCCAATCGCTCGCTGGCCCCCCAGCTTGCCGCCGGCAACAAGGTGCCGTTTACCCGCGCTGACCTGGTGATCGACACCAATCCGGCCCGTACACCCATACTCGCGGCGCTTGGCAGCCTTGAGGCCAAGGCACTGCAGAATGGCTCAGCTATTGGTATTGTGAGCGCCCTGCCCATATCAGTGCAGAGCGTGGCCGAGTGGTCGCGCGAGCTGGAGGCGAAGGGCATCACGCTCGTCCCCATCAGCGCCCTGATGAAATAGAAAGCGCCTCGCCATGCCCGCACGCCCCGCTCGTGAAACCTTGCCCTATCGCGATTGCGCGGGGATTGCCGTGTTCAATTCCGATGGCAATGTCTTCATCGGCCGCCGCAAGTGGGAGGGCGATCCCGAGGCCAGCGCCGAGAGTGGCGCGCCCTGGCAAATGCCGCAGGGCGGCATCGACAAGGGCGAGGACCCGCTCAAGGCCGCGTTGCGCGAACTGCACGAGGAAACCAATATTTCCTCGGTGAGCCTGCTCGCCGAAGCCCCCGAATGGATTTACTACGACCTGCCCGATGACGAGCTGGGCGTCGCCCTCAAGGGCAAGTATCGCGGCCAGCGCCAGCGCTGGTTCGCCTTCGCCTTCACCGGCAATGACAGCGAAATCGACGTGCTGACCCCCGGCGGCGGCAAGCACCCCGCCGAATTCGATGCCTGGCGCTGGGAACGCCTCAGCCGCACCCCCGGCCTCATCGTGCCCTTCAAGAAAGACGCCTACGACAAAGTGGTCGCCGCCTTCTCCGACATCCCCCAGCGGTTTACCCACGCCTGAGACGTCTTCACCTCTCGCCTCGCCTCTCTCGGGTCGGGTGAAGAGGCTTTCCACGCCCACGGAGTCATTCCGCGCGGGCAGGTGCTTCCTTCCGCTCCCTTCTCCACGCCCTGCTCCGCTTCCTTCTTCTCTTTCCTCCCGCGGGCTTGACCCGCGGGCCCTGATCAACACGGCACAAGCGGCCAATGGCCCTCGGATCAAGTCCGAGGGAAGATCAGTGATCGGGATGCACCAAGCCAAACCCTGAACGCTCTGGGGCGGCACCCGCCACGTCATTCCCCCACCGGCAGCCCGCCACCCCTTGACCACCGCCTCGCCACCCTCTCCAATGTCCCCATGAAAACCATCGGCCTTATCGGCGGCATGAGCTGGGAATCCACCGCCCACTATTACCGCGTGCTCAACCAGTCCACGGCGACCCGCCTCGGCGGCCTGCACTCCGCCCCGCTGCTCATCCACTCGGTCGACTTCGCCCCCGTTGCCGCCATGCAATCGGCCGGTGATTGGGAGGGCGCCGGCGCTATCCTGGCTCAAAGCGCCAAGACCCTGGTCGCCGCAGGGGCCGAGATCATCGGCCTCGCCACCAACACCATGCACATCGTCGCCGACACCATCACGGCCGGCCTCGACGCCCCGTTCGTGCACATCGGCGACCCCACCAGCGACGCCCTGCTTGCCGATGGCTTCGACACCGTCGGCCTCCTGGGCACGCGCTTCACCATGGAAATGGGCTTTTACCGAGAGCGCCTCGAGGCTCGTGGCCTCAAGGTCCTCATTCCGGAGGTCGGCCGCACCAACCTCAACGGCATCATCTACGAGGAACTCTGCCTCGGCATCATCCGCGAGCAATCGCGAACCATCTATATCGACGCCATCGCCCAACTCGCCGCCCGCGGCGCCCAGGCCGTCATCCTCGGCTGCACCGAAATCGGCATGCTGATCGACGACAGCACCAGCCCCCTGCCGGTCTACGACACCACCGACCTGCACGCCAAAGCCCTGGTCACAGCGGCCTTGGCCTAGCCTTACCTCGCCCCTTCGGGGAGAGGTCGGCGCGCAGCGCCGGGTGAGGGGGCCTTGCTGTCTAAGCCGCCCGGCGAACCCGCCCACCCTGCTGGTTCCCCAGCTTGAACACATCCACCACCCGATCCAGCTCGACGGCCTGCGCCTCGGTCTGCTCGATTGCCGCATTGGTTTGCTCAACCAAAGCCGCATTGTGCTGGGTCATCTCATCCATGGTGCGCACCGCCACGGTCACTTCCTCGATCGAGGAAGCCTGCTCGCGGCTGGCCCTGGCGATAGCGTCCAGCGCCTGGTGATTATCGCGCACCGCCGCCAGCATCTGCACCAGCTTGCCCGCCGCGTCGGAGACGAGCTTCGAGCCGCCCGCCACTTCCTGCGCACTCTGTTCGATCAACAGCTTGACGTCCGCCGACGCACTGGCCGCCGATTGCGCCAGCCGGCGCACTTCCACCGCCACCACCGCAAATCCCTTGCCCGCATCCCCGGCCCGCGCCGCTTCCACCGAGGCGTTCAGCGCCAACAGATTGGTCTGGAACGCAATGTCGTCGATCATGCCGATAATGTTGGAAATCTTGCCCGAACTCTGGGTGATCCGCTCCATCGCCTCAGTGGCCTTGGCCATCACTACGCCGCCCTCTTCGGCGGTGCGCGCCGTATTGCCGGCCTGCTTGCTGGCCATTTCGGCCTTGCCGGCATTGTCCATCACCGTGCCCGACAATTGCTCGATCGCCGCCGAGGTCTCCTCGATGGTCGCCGCCTGCTTGGTGGTACGTTCGCTGAGATCATTGGCGCCCGACAGGATTTCCCCCGTCGCGGTCTTGAGCGCTTCCGAAGTAGTCTTGAGCTGGGTGACGATCTCGGTCAGCCGGTCGGCCACCGCATTGGTGTCGCCCTTGAGCTTGCCGAACGCGCCCTTGTAATCGCCCATCACCCGGCGATCCAGCTCCGCCCGCGCGATCGCCGCCAGCACACCGCTGGTCTCGGACAGGCCCGTATCCACCGTCGCGACCAGCAGGTTCACCGCCTCGGCCACCGCACTCAGTTCGCCATCCGCAAAAACCGTTTCCAGCCGCCGCGACAGGTCGCCCGCCGCCGCCGCACCCACCACATCGGCCAAACTGCGATTGAGGCTGGCCGATTCGGCCGCCCGCTGCGCGTCGAGCCTGGCGCTGGCTTCGGCGCTCGAGGTCAGCTCGGCCCGGCTGCGCAAGGCTTCGGCGAACACCATCAATGCCAACGCCATGGCGCCGATTTCGTCCACCGCCTGTTTCTTGTCGATCGAGACCTCCAGATCGCCGGCGGCCAGTTGCCCCATGCTCGCCGTTATTCCGACCAGCGGCCGCGTCACTAGTTTCCGGCTCAGCGTCATCATGGCCAGCACCAGCAGCGCGATCAGCGCGGCCCCGCCCCAGGTGGCCAGGCTCGACAGCATTTCTGCCGTGCCCGTGGCCGCATTGGCACGCACATTGCCCGCCTCGATGGTGTCGGAAACCGACGCCATGCCAGTCTCGAGCGTGCCGAACACAGTTTCGAACGCCGGCAACTGCGCCTTGGCCTCATCGATCTTGCCTGCGGACGCCAATCCCACCAGCGTCTCCGCACTAGCGATATAGGCGTCGAGTGGCCCCGCAATGTTATCCAGCGCGGCACGAATATCGGCCGGCAGATCCAACGCCGTTTGTGCGTCGATCGAAGTGCGGAAGAGCTGCGAATACTCGGCCAGCTGGGCCTTGGCTTCGGCGGTCGTTGCTGCGTCGGCGCTCACGGCGGCATAGAGCGAGCGATAGACCACCCCGCGCATCGCATCGTGCATCATGTCCGCAGTCATCTGGTCACGCATCGAACTCATCAGCACTGCTGAATTGTGCTCCGCCTGGGTAAATGTCTGGCCCACCAGAAAACTCGACCCCGACATGACGGCGCCCGTCACCAGCACGGCGCCACACACGCAGGCAACCATCGTTGCAAATTTCATGACGCATCTACTTCTGTTGCTGGCAGCCGGAAGTGAAATTCAGGCCATGCGAATAGTGTACAGCGCGGAACTTAATGAAGTCGTAACCATACTTACCCGACCCGACCATCTCACGCGGCGCGACGGTCGGCCCGGCGCGCAGCATTGCGGCCGATCACCGGCGCCTCTTCCAGCGTGAACACATCGACGATGCGATCCAGCTCGCTTGCCTGCGCTTCGGTCTGTTCGATAGCCGCATTGGTTTCTTCCACCAGCGCCGCATTGTGCTGGGTCATCTCGTCCATCAACCGCACCGCGATCGCCACTTCCTCGATCGCCGAGGCCTGTTCCTTGCTGGCCGAGGCAATATCGAGCAACAGCGCATTGTTTTCGCGCACCGCGCCCTGCATGGCCGAGAGCTTGTCGGCCGCTTCCGCCACCAGCTTGCTGCCGCCCGCCACCTCGGTAGCCGAAATTTCGATCAGTGCCTTGATCTCGGCCGAAGCGCCCGCCGCCGATTGCGCCAGCCGCCGCACTTCCACCGCCACCACGGCAAATCCCTTGCCGGCGTCCCCGGCCCGCGCCGCTTCTACCGAAGCGTTCAGCGCCAACAGGTTGGTCTGGAACGCAATGTCGTCGATCAGCCCGATAATATTGGAAATCTTGCCCGAAGACTGCGTGATCCGCTCCATCGCATGGGTGGCGCGACCCATCACGGCCCCGCCATCTTCGGCGGCCCGCGAGACCATGTCGGCCTTGGTGCTGGCCGACGCCGCCTTGACGGCATTCTCGTTGACCGTGCCGGCCAGTTGCTCCACCGCCGCCGACGTCTCTTCGATGGTCGCCGCTTGCCTCGTGGTCCGTTCGCTCAGATCGTTGGCGCCCGCCAGGATTTCCCCGGTCGCGGTTTTCAGTGATCTCGACGTCTGGCGCAATTGCCCCACGATATCGGTCAATTGTTCGCCCACCTTGTTGGTGCTGTCGCGCAGCGCGCCGAACGCCCCATGGTAGTCGCCCTGCATGCGCACGCTGAGATTGGTATCGGCCAGCGCCGACAAGACGGTCTGCGTCTCGTCCAGCCCGCGCTCGACCGTCGCCACCAGGTTGTTGACGCTGCTGGCCAGCAGGTTCAGCTCGTCATCGGGGAAGTCCGCCATCACCCGCTGGCTGAAATCGCCGGCCACAGCGGCGTCGACTACCTGCCCGAATGCCACCAGCAGCGATCCCATCATGTCGGTGCGCTCGCCCTGCGCCCGCGCCTGCCGTGCCTGCTCGGCGCTGTTCATTTCGGCAACCTTGAGCCCGTTGTCGCGGAACACCGCCACGGCCCGCGCCATCTCGCCCAGCTCATCCTGCCGCCCGGTGCCCGGCACTGTCTCGACATCGGCCGGGTCGGCCGCGATAGCGCTCGCCGTATGCACCAGCTTGCGCAGCGGTCCGGTAATGCCACCCCGCACGAAGGCATAGAGCCCAGCCACCAGCAGCGCCATCAGCCCCAGGCTGATCGCCGCATTGTTTAGCGCTGACTGGCTCTGGCGCGCCAGGGCCTCGCTCATGTCCCAGACGAACACCGCAGTGCCCACAATGGCCTTGTCCGGCCCGAAATGCGCCGGCACGGCCACGAATGTCATCGCGCCGGTGGTCATGTGCTGCACCGCGTCGGCCCCATTGGCGGTCTTGGCCAAGGCCGCCATGTCGGCCGCATAGCTCTCGGCGCCTTCGGTGGCGACAATCTGAGCGCCCTGCAGGTCGAAGCTGGCGCCGGCGGCGAATTGCTGACCCAACAGGGCCTTCAGCCCGCCATAAGTGGCCGTAATGGTCTCCGGCTTGCCAAAGCGGATGCCGCCCGCCAGTTGCTCGGTGCTGGCGCCGGCGACGATCACATTGGCCCGCTCCAGTTCACCGCGCAGCAAGGCGCTGTTCTGAGTGGTCGACAGCCAGATATTGGCACCCGCCCCCATCACCATGGTCAATATGACCAGACCGACGATCTTCTGGGTCAGCGAAATCTTCAGCGCCATGATGGCCTCAATCCGGGGAATAGGGCCGGCGACTAACCGCCGGCCGGTTTATTACAAAGCCGAAACGTCGACGCCAACGGTGATGGCACCAATCACGGCGCCAGTGGCCGGATCGGAGATCGGCACGCTCACTTGGCTCTGGAACACTTGGGTGCTCTCGTCCTGCTCGACGTCGCCGAGATTGACAGCATCGGCGCCGGCACCAAAACTCTTGGTGAACTTGTCCTCGTCGCCCTGCCAATAGTCGGAGGTCAGCGTGCTTTGCGCGACATTGAGCCCCTTGGCGTCCATGGCGAAGATTTCGGTATACTTGCCCGCCGAGGCGTCCTGCACGCCCTTGAGATATTGCGAGGCGGCATTGCCCAGCGTCGCGTCGATCAGCGGCTTGCTGGCGGCGCCCACTTCGGCCTTCCACTGCGCGTCGAGCGCATCGATCTTGGCCTGGTCATAGCTGGCCGTAACCGCATTCTGCGCCACGATGGCGGCGACTAGCGCCGGGTCCGACGCGAAGGCTTTGATCTCGCCATTGGCCAGCGCGGTCAGCGGCGCGGTGAATTCATCGGCCTGGGCCGGAACAGCCAGCGTCAAGGCCAGCGCGACGCCGGCCATGCTCTTCAATACAACAGAAAAATGCACGTGTGCCCCCTGAGCAATCTCTGCCCAGGGCGATGCGGTAAACTGCCCTGGACTTGGGCAAATCATCCGTTTTTATCGTAAAGACTCGGTGAAGACCCGTACGTAGCGCCCGCAGAGCGGCGCAAACCGTTCACAGTGCTCGAAAGAATTTACGCGACACGGCGCGTCCCTACCCCACTATTGCGGCTTTGCTCAGTCGCTGGCGCCACTTGGTCGAGCGTAAACACCGCCACGATCCGATCCAGCGTCGTTGCCTGCGTCTCGGTCTGCTCGATTGCCGCATTGGTTTGCTCAACCAGCGCCGCATTGTGCTGGGTCATTTCGTCCAGCGTATTGACCGCCACCGAGACCTCGCCGATCGCCGCAGCCTGCTCCTGGTTCTCACGCACCATGGTGTCCATCATCGCCGTATTGGCGCGGGTGCGCTCCAGCATGGCCTGCAGCCGTGCGGCCGCGTCGGCCACCAGCTTGGAGCCCTTGGTGACCTCGGTTGCCGATTGTTCGATGAGCCGTTTCACGTCGGCCGACGCGCTGGCCGCCGATTGCGCCAGCCGGCGCACTTCCACCGCCACCACCGCAAATCCCTTGCCCGCATCACCCGCCCGCGCCGCCTCGACCGAGGCGTTCAGCGCCAGAAGATTGGTCTGGAAGGCGATATCGTCGATCAACCCGATAATGTTGGAAATCTTGGCCGACGAGGCTTCGATCCCGCTCATCGCCGCATTGGCCTTTTCCATCACTTCGCCGCCCTCTTGGGCGGTGCGCGCGACGAGGCCGGCATCGGTGCTGGCCTGCTGCGCCAGCTTGGCATTGCGGGTCACGGTCTGGGCCAGTTGCTCCATCGCCGCCGCCGTCTCCTCGATGGTCGCGGCCTGCCGTGTGGTGCGTTCGCTCAGATCATTGGCGCCCGACAGGATTTCTCCGGTCGCGGTCTTGAGCGTGCGCGAGGTCGCCTTGATCTGGCCCACCACCGCGCCGAATTTGTCGACCGTATCGTTGAGCGCCGTCCGCAGCCCCTCGAATTCCGGCTGGAACGCAGTATCGATGCGCGCGGTCAGATCGCCTTCCGCCAGCTTTTCGAGCCCCGCGCCGACCGCCGCCACCGCCTGCTTTCGCGCCGTCACGTCGATGGCGAACTGCACCACCTTATAGGGCGCCCCATCGGTGCCCATGATCGGGTTGAACGTGCTCTGGATCCACAGCTCGCCGCCGTTCCGCGTCTTGCGACGATATTCACCGCTCTTGAACGCGCCATCGGCCAACTCGCGCCAGAATTGCTGATAGCCGTTCGAACTCGGATCGGCATCGAATAGGAACAACGCATTGGACTGCCCCCGAATTTCGGCACTGCTATAGCCCAATAGCTTGAGAAAATTCTCGTTGGCGCTCAGCACCTCGCCGCCGAGGCTGAACTCCACCACCATCTGCGACATCGAAATGGCGTTGAGCTGGCCGGCATGGTCGGCCGCCCGCTCCAGATGCTGGTCGGTCTCGGCGCCGAGTTCCGCCACGCGCAAGCTATTGCCACGGAACACTTCCACCGCCCGCGCCATGGTGCCGATTTCGTTGCGCCGTTCGGTATAGGGCACGACAGTGTCCAATTCCCCCGCCGCAATCGCATTCATCACGCCCGACAGTTTTGGGATCGCCTTGGTCAGTTGCCGCGAAAGCAGCAGGCCCAGCGCGCCGATGATCACCAGCGCCCCGCCGCCCACCATGGCCAGCATGCTCAGCGTCGTGCCAACCACCGCTGCGATCGGGCCGCGCGCCACCGCCACTTCCAGCGCCCCGATCACCGTGCCGTCCGCCATGCGGATCGGCTGGTGCAGGGTGTAATAGTCCACGCCGTTGAGCATGGTCTCGCCCCGCACCGGCGTGCCTGCCATCATCGCCTCATAGAGCCCGTCACCCGCCACGATGGGCGCATCCAGCATCCGCTCGCCCGCGGCGTCGAGCAGGCTCGTCGTGCCGACGATGAAATCGGGACCAACTTCGGGATTGTAGACATAGATCGCCGCCTGCTGCGCGGTGGTGCGCGCGATGGTGTCGATCACGTCATGGCTGCGGAAGCGCGGCATCGAGCGCATCTGCAATTCGGCGACGTTGCCGGCGTCGTCGGCGGTCACCTCGAGGCTGGGCAGGTTGACCTGCAGGATCGCCGCCGTGATACGGGTTGCCGCCGCCACTTCCTTGTCGGCGTCGTCGCGGGCCGAACCCGATAGCGTGATGAACACGCCCAACGACACTGCCAGGATCGCAATAGCGATCGAACTCACCGCCATGGCGGCAATGGCGAAGGTCAGCCTGATATTGCCAAACACCCTTCCGAAAAGCTTGCCCATGCCCCAAAGCCCCACTTGGCCGCCATGTTGCCATGCCGGCGCGTCCACACCTGGGCGTCAGAGTGCGCAAAAATCCTTAAGCAGGCGTTTATGTCGTGATAATTTCATAGGCGAACCAAGCACTTGCCTATTTGTTGAGCGTAATCGTCGCAATCCATGGACACAATTGCCCGCCCATATCCCCACATACAAAAAGCCGCCCCTTTCGGAGCGGCTAATATGTCGAGGGCGTGTTGAGTTTTAGGTCAGGCCCACCGGAGCGGAGCGTACATAAGTACCGGAAGCGCAGATAACTGCCGTTCGCAGACCGGCATCACCTGAAACTCGACATACCCTTAGTGGACGTGAGCGCCGTTGAGCTGCCCGGCTTCGATGGCGAGGTTCAGCAAGCCGCTGACCACGTCTTGAGCATATGACTTGTCTTCGAACGACTGCGCCTGTGCCAACTGCTCTTCGGCCGACTTGATCTCGGCTGCGAGTTCCGCGTGGTCGAACTCGGCATAGGGCGAGGCCTCTTCCGCCAGAATGGTCAACCCGTCGGGCGACACGTCGGCAAAGCCGCCGCGCACGAAATAGATCTCGTCGCGCCCACCCTGGCCACTGACCGTGATGAAGCCCGGCTTCAGCGTCGTCATGAACGGCGCATGGTCGTTCATCACCGTGAAATAGCCCTCGGTGCCCGGCACCGTGACCGAGGTCACGACTTCCGACAGCACCAGCCGCTCGGGCGACACGATCTCGATCTTGAGGCCTTCAGCCATTCACTCGGTCCTTTAGCAAGAAATCCAGCATGCTGGCTGGCCCGCCGCGAACGGCGGGCCGATTGGCGACAAATCAGGCGGCCTGTGCGGCCAGCTTCTGGGCCTTCTTGACCGCATCCTCGATGGTGCCGACCATGTAGAAGGCGCCTTCGGGAAGGTGGTCATATTCGCCAGCCACCAGGCCCTTGAAGCCCTTGACGGTGTCTTCGAGCGATACGAACACGCCCGGCGTACCGGTAAAAACTTCAGCAACGTCAAACGGCTGGCTCATGAAGCGTTCGATCTTGCGAGCGCGCGCCACGGTCAGCTTGTCCTCTTCGGACAGCTCGTCCATGCCCAGGATGGCGATGATGTCCTGCAGCGCCTTGTACTTCTGCAGCACTTCCTGCACGCTACGCGCCACGCGGTAATGCTCTTCACCCACCACCAACGGATCCAGAATACGCGAATTCGACGCCAGCGGATCCACCGCCGGATAAATTCCCTTTTCCGAAATCGCCCGGTTCAGCACGGTCACGGCGTCAAAGTGCGCGAACGAGGTCGCCGGCGCCGGATCGGTCAAATCGTCGGCGGGCACGTACACGGCCTGCACCGAAGTGATCGAGCCCTTGTTCGTGGTGGTGATGCGTTCCTGCATCGCGCCCATGTCGGTCGCCAGCGTCGGCTGGTAACCCACGGCGGACGGGATACGACCCAGCAGAGCCGACATTTCGGCGCCGGCCTGGGTGAAGCGGAAAATGTTGTCCACGAAGAACAGCACGTCCTGGCCTTGGTCGCGGAAGTTTTCCGCAACGGTCAGGCCGGTCAGCGCCACGCGGGCACGGGCACCAGGGGGCTCGTTCATCTGGCCGAACACGAGGGCGCACTTGGAACCGGCGGCCGAGCCACCGTTCTCATGGGGGTCCTTGTTCACGCCCGATTCGATCATTTCGTGATAGAGATCGTTGCCTTCGCGGGTGCGTTCACCCACGCCCGCGAACACCGAATAACCACCATGCGCCTTGGCGACGTTGTTGATCAGTTCCTGGATCAGCACGGTCTTGCCCACGCCGGCGCCGCCCATCAGGCCAATCTTGCCGCCGCGTGCGTAGGGAGCGATCAGGTCCACGACCTTGATGCCGGTGACCAGAACCTGGCTTTCCGGGTTCTGCTCGGCAAAGCTCGGTGCGTCCTGGTGGATTTCGCGCTTGTCGGTTTCGCCGATCGGGCCGGCTTCGTCGATCGGCTCGCCGATGACGTTCATGATGCGGCCCAGGGTCGCTTCACCCACCGGCACCATGATGGCAGTGCCCAGATCGGTCACTTCGGCGCCGCGCACCAAGCCTTCGGTAGTGTCCATGGCGATGGTGCGCACGGCGTTTTCGCCCAGATGCTGGGCTACTTCCAGCACCAGACGCTGGCCATTGTTGTAGGTTTCCAGCGCATTGAGGATCGCGGGCAGGTGGTCGTCGAATACGACGTCAACCACGGCGCCGATGACCTGCGATACGCGACCGGCCTTTTTGTCTGCCATTTGTTGGTCCTCGCTTGAGAGTTAGAGCGCTTCCGCGCCCGAAATGATTTCGATGAGTTCTTTGGTGATCTGGGCCTGGCGCTGGCGGTTATAGCTCAGCTGCAGCTGCCCAATCATTTCGCCAGCGTTCCGGGTCGCATTGTCCATCGCGGACATCTGCGCGCCATAGAACGAAGCGCTGTTTTCCAGCAGCGCGCGCAGAATCTGCACCGAGATATTGCGCGGCAGCAGGTCTTCGACGATCGCCTCTTCGCTGGGCTCGTATTCGTAGGGGATAGCGGCGGCCGCGGCCTCGCCTTCGCCCTTGGCCGGCAACTTTGCCGGAATGATCTGCAGCGCCGTCGGCACCTGGCTGATCACCGACTGGAAGCGCGCGAAGAACAGGGTCGCCACGTCGAATTCGCCGGCATTGAACATCGCCAGCACCTTTTCGGCGACCTGGCTGGCCTGGGCGAACCCGACCTGCTTGATCTCACGGAAATTGAAGGTGTCGACGATATTGTCCGGATATTGCCGGCGCAGGATTTCATGGCCCTTGCGGCCCACAGTCAACATTTTGACCGTCTTGCCCTGGCCAATCAGCTTGGCCGCATGCTCGCGCGCCAGACGGGCGATCGAGGAATTGAAGCCGCCGGCAAGCCCACGCTCGCCGGTCGCCACGATCAGCAGATGCACCTGGTCCTTGCCATTGCCACCCAGCAGAACGGGGGCATTGGCCTGGCCATCATAGACCGCGCCAAGCGCTGCCAGCACCTTTTCCATGCGCTCGGCATAGGGGCGCGCAGCCTGGGCCGCATCCTGGGCACGGCGCAGCTTGGCCGCCGCAACCATCTGCATGGCCTTGGTGATCTTCTGCGTCGACTTGACCGAGTCGATTCGGTTCTTGAGGTCCTTCAGCGAAGCCATGGGGCCCCTGCTCCTTATGTGGCCTTCGGAGCGTGACCGGCAAAAGTGAGTTTCACTTTTGCCGCGCGATCACGCGACGACGAACTAAGCCGCGTAGCTCTTCTTGACGTCGTCGAGCGCAGCCTTGAGCTGGGCGCGACTGTCATCGGACAGCGCCTTTTCGGTCGCAATGGTGCTCAGCAGCGCAGCATACTTGCCGCGCAGGGCCGACAGCACCGACTTTTCGAAGTCCGCGACCTTGTTGACCGGCAGGCTGTCGAGATAGCCATTGGCGCCGGCAAAGATCACCGCGACCTGCTCTTCCATCTTGAGCGGGCTGAACTGGGGCTGCTTGAGCAGCTCGGTCAGGCGCGCACCACGATTGAGCAGACGCTGGGTCGAAGCGTCCAGATCGGAACCGAACTGCGCGAAGGCGGCCATTTCGCGATACTGCGAAAGTTCACCCTTGAGCGAGCCGGCGACCTGCTTCATCGCCTTGACCTGCGCGGACGAGCCCACGCGGCTCACCGACAGACCAACGTTCACGGCAGGGCGGATGCCCTGGAAGAACAGGTTGGTTTCGAGGAAGATCTGACCGTCGGTGATCGAAATCACGTTGGTCGGAATATAGGCCGACACGTCGTTGGCCTGGGTCTCGATCACCGGCAGAGCGGTCAACGAGCCCGAGCCGTGAGCTTCGTTCAGCTTGGCGGCGCGTTCCAGCAGGCGCGAATGCAGGTAGAACACGTCGCCCGGATAGGCTTCGCGACCCGGCGGACGACGCAGCAGCAACGACATCTGACGGTAGGCAACGGCCTGCTTGGTCAGATCGTCATAGGCGATCACGGCATGCATGCCGTTGTCGCGGAAGAACTCGCCGATGGCGCAGCCGGTGAACGGCGCGATGTACTGGAGTGGTGCCGGATCGGACGCGGTTGCGGCGATGACGACCGAATACTGCAGCGCACCGGCTTCTTCGAGTTGGCGCACGAACTGTGCCACGGTCGAACGCTTCTGGCCGATGGCAACGTAGATGCAATACAGCTTGTCGGTTTCCGACGCGTTGGCGTCGTGGGCCGGCTTCTGATTGAGGAAGGTGTCGAGAATGATCGCCGACTTGCCGGTCTGGCGATCACCAATGATCAGCTCGCGCTGGCCACGGCCGACGGGGATCAGCGCATCGATAGCCTTGAGGCCAGTCGACATCGGCTCATGCACCGACTTGCGCGGCAGAATGCCCGGCGCCTTGACGTCGACGCGGCGGCGTTCAGTATGCTCGATCGGGCCCTTGCCATCGATCGGATTGCCCAGACCATCAACAACGCGACCCAGCAGGCCCTTGCCGACCGGAGTATCCACGATCGAGCCGGTGCGCTTGACGACGTCACCTTCCTTGATCGAACGGTCATTGCCGAAGATCACGACGCCGACATTGTCGGTTTCGAGGTTCAGCGCCATGCCCTTGATGCCGCCCGGGAACTCGACGAGCTCACCGGCCTGCACCTTGTCCAGGCCATAGACGCGGGCGATACCGTCACCGACGGAAAGCACCTGACCGACTTCGGAAACCTGGGCTTCCTGGCCGAAATTCTTGATCTGGTCCTTGAGGATCGCAGAAATTTCCGCGGCTTTGATGTCCATTATCCGACCTCTTTCATGGCGATCTTCATCGCAGCGAGTTTTGTCTTGAGGGAGCTGTCGATCATCTGGCTGCCGACCTTCACCTGAAGGCCGCCAATCAAGGAGGAATCGACGAATTGGTTGAGCGTAACGGTCTTGCCAATCTTGGCCTTGAGCGTCTCCGCGAGGTCAGCGACCTGCGCGCCTGTCAGCGGCGTCGCCGAAGTCACGTCGGCGGTCACTTCGCCACGCGCCTTGGCGGCGAGTTCGCGGAAGCCCACGATGATCTGATCGAGCGCGAACAGGCGCCCGTTCTTGGCGACCAGCTTGAGGAAATTCGCCACCAGCGCGTTGGTGTTGGCCTTAGCCAGCAACGCATCGAGCGCGCCTGCCTTGGCATCGCCGGTGATCACCGGCGAACGCAGGAAGCGGGCGAAATCTTCGCTCTCCCCGATCAGCCTGGAAATATCGGACAGCGACGTCTCCACGGACGCCAACTGGTTCTCGCTCTCAGCGAGATCGAACAGCGCCGACGCATAAGGTCGTGCGATCTGCACAAGCACTGAATTCTGCGCTGCCAATGCCGCATCACCCTCTTGGTTGCCGCCTGCCTCTTCGTCCAAAACTCGAAGGAATCCAGGCGGTCGCTGACGCTTGTTGTTTTTATGAGAAAGAGGCCGTCTGGAGACCCCTTCAAAGTCGCGCCCGCTCTAACACGACCCTCGCGCGGCTTGCAAGGCTTGGAGCCGAGATTCCCGCGCGGTGAAAGTGTCGCAGGGGCGGTTTAGGCAAGCCCAGCTCAAGCCTGTTTCTTGGACTGCTTCAGACTCTCGGCCAAAACCGCGTTCATCCGCGTCTGCCAACCGGGCCCGTCGGACTTGAAACCATTGAGAACATCCTGATCCAGCCGCAGGCTGACGGACACTTTGGGCGCCGCCGATTTAGGCCGTCCAGGCATAGGCAGCCCGCGCTCCGCAAAGAACTGCTTTGCCGGAACGGATCGGCGCATTGCCTCCTCAGTCAGTTCAGGCGTGTCCTCATCCGGGACGCCATAGATGCGCTTTGGCCGCTTTGCTTCACCCGCACTTCTAGGATCACGCTCCATAGCGTCGATAGTCCTTTCTGCTGAACTGCCGCATGGTGATTATCCTGATCTTGCCATCGCGGACAGTGAAAGCGATGTGATAGCCCGTGCCATCGTTAGCGAGCCCACGGGCAATGAAGCGGTCTTCACCATAGTCCCGTCTAAGGTCTACTTCGATGATCGCGGCATCCCATGGGAAATGGCTTGCCATCTCGAACGCGACGCCGTGCTTGGTCTTGTTGGAAGAATTCTTCGTCTCGTCCCATTCGAAGTCCATCGAGCCCCCTCAATGTAATCCGCTCAGCCCCTGCCGTCAATTTTTGTATATACGGAAATTACATAAAGCTCATCGGATCGATATCCACTTGCACGCGCAGGTTGCCCGTTACCCTCTCCGCCGATCCCAGCCAGAACCGCACGTACCCCGACAAATCGAAATCCTTGCCGCTTTGCGCCAGGAGCCGCACCCGGTGCCGCCCGCGCACCATGGCGACCGGCGCATCGGCCGGGCCGAACAGTTTGACCCCATCCGCCATCGGCGCCGCCGACAGCAGTTTCTTGGCGAACCCCATCGCAGCATCGTGTTCGTTGGCCGAGACAATCAGCGCGGCCAGCCGCCCGAACGGTGGCAGCCCACCGGCTTCCCGCGCCATCAGTTCGTGCGCATAGAACGCCTCGCGATCACCGCTGACCATCGCCTTCATCACCGGATGGTCGGGATGATAGGTCTGCAGGAACGCCTTGCCGGTGCGTGAGGCCCGGCCGGCCCGGCCAGCCACCTGGGTCAATATCTGAAATGTCTTCTCCGCTGCACGCGGATCGCCATGCGCCAACCCCAGATCGGCATCGAGCACGCCAACGACCGACAGCTTTTCGAAATGGTGCCCCTTGGACACCAGTTGCGTGCCGATGATCAGGTCGAACTCGCCCTTTTCGATCTCGGCGAATCGGTCGCGCAATTGCGCATTGCTGCCCATGTCAGACGACAGGATGACCCGCCGCGCATCGGGAAACCGCGCCGCAGCCTCCTCTGCCACCCGCTCGATCCCCGGCCCGACCGCGGTCAGCGTATCGGGCTCGCCGCACTTGCCGCACACTTTTGGCGTGCGCACTTCATGCCCGCAATGATGGCACATCAGCACGCCGCGGAATCGATGCTCCACCATCCAGGCCGAACAATCCGGGCACTGATATTGGTGCCCGCAGGCGCGGCACAGCGTCAGCGGGGCGTAACCGCGCCGATTGAGGAACAGCAGCGCCTGCTCGCCTCGCTCGATCGCCGCAAACACTTCGCGCGCCAATTGTGGCGCGATCCACTGCCCCTTTTCCGGCCCGTCCACGCGCATATCGATGGTGGTGATATTGGGCATCGCCGCCTCGGCAAAGCGCGAGGTCAGCAGCACATGCGCGTAACGCCCCACATTGGCATTGTTGCGCGTCTCGACCGACGGCGTCGCCGACGACAGGATCACCCGTGCATTGGCCAGGTGTGCCCGCACCACCGCCATGTCGCGCGCATGATAATTGACGCCCTCCGCCTGTTTGTAGGCGCCGTCATGCTCCTCATCGAGCACCAGCATGCCTAGTTCGCGAAACGGCAGGAACAGCGCCGAGCGCGCGCCCACGACTGCCCGCACCGTGCCGTCCAGCACCCCGCGCCACACTTTGCCGCGCTGCACCGGCGTCATGTCCGAATGCCACTCGGCCGGCCGCGTGCCGAACCGTTTGGTGAACCGCTCGAGGAAAGTATGCGTCAGCGCAATCTCCGGCAGCAGGATCAGCGCTTGCCGCCCGGCCCGCAGCGTATCGGCAACCGCCTCGAAGAACACCTCGGTTTTGCCGCCCCCGGTCACCCCGTCGAGCAGCGCCACGCCAAAGGCGTGCGGGTCGAGCGCCGTGATTTGTTCCAGCGCAACCTGCTGTTCGACGTTCAATGTGGCAATCGAGCTGTCTGGATCGGGCGGCAACACAATCGGCGGCGGCGCCATTTCCAGTCGCTCCACTGCCCCTGCCCGCTCCAGCCCCTCGATGACCGAGAGCGAAACCCCGGCCGCGCCAATCAGCGCCGGCTTGGGCCACGCCATATCGTCATTGAGCACATCGAGTACCCGCAGCCGTGCTGGCGTCAGCTTGTCCGGCTCGAACCCGGTCCGCCGAAACGCCACTACCGGCTTGGGTGCGTCCAGCGCCTCGCTTGAGCGCAACACCGCCCGCAGCACCTGCCCCGGCGGCGCCAGCGTATAGCGCGCCACCCATTCCACCAGCTTCAGCAATTCCTCGCTGAGTGGCGGCACTTCGTAAGCGTAGCCGATGTACTTGAGCCGATTATGGGCAAAATTGTCCTTGGGCAGGCCCCAAACCACACCCAAGGTCAGCCTCGGCCCCAGCGGCACCGCGACGATCGAGCCGCGCGTCACCGCCATGCCCGCCGGCACGCGATAGGAATACGGCCCCTCGACCGCCACCCCCACCATCACTGCCACAATGTCCGGACGATCCAGCATAGTACCCGCTTTGTTCACTGCGCAAACATAGGGATTGCGCAGTGATTCTGCGAGCCGCCCCCTACATCACCACGAGGATCGAGCCGGTTTTCACCGAATCGGCCAGGTGGATGACATCCTGTTGCAGCAGGCGCACGCAGCCGCTCGACACGGCCTTGCCGATGCTGGTCTCGTCGGGATTGCCGTGGATGCGATAGATGGTATCGACCTGGCCCTGATGGATATACATCGCCCGTGCGCCCAGCGGATTGCCGATCCCCGGCTCCATGCCGTGCCGGTACTGTTCCAGCTCCGGCTGGCGGTCGATCATTTCGGATGGCGGCGTCCAGGTTGGCCACTTCTTCTTGTAGGCGATATGAGCGCGGCCGGCCCACGCAAAGCCATCGCGGCCGATACCGACGCCATAGCGCGTTGCCATTCCGGCATCGCCCACATGGTAGAGGAAGCGGTTGGCGGTATCGACCACAACTGTGCCGGGCTTTTCGCCGGTCGGATCGACAACCTGCTGGCGCCAGTACAGCGGATCAACCAGCGTCATGTCGGCGGCGCGCAGGGAATAGCCCTCGTCGACCAGCGGGCCATACATCATCGCCACGTCGGCCGGCACGGCGTGGCGCGGCTCGACGACTTCGACAAGGCGTGGCGGCGTGGTTGTGGCGCAGCCTGCCAAAGCCAGGGCCGAAAGGCTGGCAGCGCTCGCCAGGAACTGGCGGCGGCCAAGAGAAACATTGATCATAGCAATACTCGGATGAGCGGCCGGGCGGCCGCGGAAAACAAAATGGTGAAGCTGACTTGCGGCTTAGCCCAGCCTGGGCGGCGGCAATTCCGCCTCGGGCGTTGCCGCCGTCAGCGGGGGCATCATGGCCCGTGCGAGGTGGTGGCCGATCGATGGCCGCACGGTCGAAACTGTCGTCACCATAACGCCCAGATCAGGATGACAGGGCAACAGGCGCTTGCCCCCCACAAGGTGGCACCCCACCACGATCCGATCCGACGCCGGTCCGGACACTGCGCTATCGCTGGGAATTGACGTCCATAGCGGTCCCCGCACGCCCGCGCCCAGCGAAACGCTGGGTGCGCTCAGGGCAACCAGTGCCATGATCAGGGCCAAAATGCTGAGGAAACGCGTCATGCTCCCCCTGTATCGCGCGCTTCTGCCCCATGAAAGGTCTGTCACGCCGCCGTGTAGCCGCCTGGGCGCATCCCGGCGCGCAGTGGTGCAAATTGGCTACAGAAAGCAGCGCGCCCGAGAAGCGAGAGCTAGTTTTCGCCGCAATGCTCGTCGCCGCAGACCTGCTGACAGGCCCTGACAGCAGCCGGGCGCATGCTCATTCTCCAAGCCAAGGAGGATGTCATGACCGACATGACCGATCGTCTGCCAGCCCACAACGACCTCGTCGCCATCGCCGAACGCGCCAGCCTTTACCAGCTGCTGCTCTCGGCGCTGCACTACCAGCGCAAGCCCCAGCCCCTGCCAACTTGGCTCTATGCCGATCTGGGCCTGCAACCGAGCCGGGACCGCGAGTTCGTGCCCCGAGGGCGGTGAAGGGCGCCCTAAAAGCTGGCCTTCAGGCCCGCGGTGACGTCGATGGTGCGCAGGTCCAGCCCCCCGCTATTGCTGCCATAGAACAGTACCGCGCCGGTGCTGGTATCGCGCACATCGCTGGTGGCCTTGGTGGTGAAAACCTGGTTATAGCGCGCCGCGACGAACAGCTGCGACGTGGGGCCTAGATCGAACGCCGCATTGGCGCCGATTGCCAGCGTGGGGCCAATATAGAGTGCATCGGAAAACCGTAGGTCGCGCTGCCAATGCTCGTCGGCCGAGCGACCGAACACCGTCACCCCGGCGCGCAACATACCGCCCAAATGCAGCCTGCCGCTGTCCATCTGCCCGTCGACGCCTGCAAAGACCGAGGGCAATTGTTGGCGATAGGTGACCACCGGCCCCGCCGGAATATTGAAGCTGTTATTGCGAAACCCGCCGGTGCTGTAGAGCGCGCTGCCGCCGGATGCCGTCCATTGCACGTCGCTATATTGCAGCCCGCCATTGAGGTTGATCGAGCCAGTCTCGCCTCGCACCAGATCGTAGCCCAAAGCCGCGCTGCCGCTGGCGAAATAGTCCAGTTGTGTATCTGGATGCTGGCTTCGGTCGGTCCAGTCATCGGGCCCATCCCCGGGCACGAAAGGACCGGCGCCGTCATAGTCGCGCCAGTCATAGTCTTGCATGTAGGAACTGCCCGATAGCGCCAGCGCGCCCTCGGCCTTGAGCGTGAAACCATTACTGAGTTGCACATCGGCGCCACTGCGCAAAACCGGCGCTGTGCTTTGCCAGGTCAACTGGCTCAGCGTGTGATTGCCGTCGAACACGAACTCATTGGCCCTTAGGTTCATGGCGCCGATGCTGGCCGAAAAGACCACGCGCTGATCCAGCGTATCGTTGCTGATATCCTGCGCCAGCGCGGGAGCGCAGCCCAGCATGAGCGCCAGCCCGGCGCCACATCGCCATGATGATCGCAGCATGATGGGTTGTGCTCCACGTTCTCTTGTCTCCTGTATAAAGCCATTATGGCGTTAAACAACGCTTTACCACCTGCGCCGAGACTGTTGGCCATGGCCGATTCTGCCTTCGCCACCGATGAAACCGTTCGCGCCCAGATCAATCTGTGGCAGCGCGACCTTGGCTCGGTGCGCCGCCTCGCCGACAATACGCTCGAGGCCTATTCCCGCGATCTCGATCAGTTCCTGACCTTCCTCAGCGCTCATACCGGCGGCCCCGTCACCCTCGCAACCTTCCGCGAACTTCGCGGCGCCGACATCCGCGCCTTCATGGCCCAGCGCCGTAATGACAGTCTCGGCTCGCGCTCACTGGCGCGGGTGCTATCGGCGCTCAAATCCTTTTTCCGCTTCCTCGAGCGTGAAGGCGTCGTCACCACCGAAGCGCTCAACATCATTCGTACCCCAAAACTGGCCCGCTCGCTGCCCAAGGCCCTGACGGTGATCGAGGCGCGCAGCACCATAACCACCACGGCCGAACTGGAAGAGCGCCCCTGGGTCGCCGCCCGCGACATGGCGGTGCTGTCGCTGTGCTACGGCGCGGGCCTGCGCATTTCCGAAGCGCTCGCCATCACCCGCGGCGATCTTGAGGACACGGCGCTGCGCGTCACCGGCAAGGGCGGCAAAATCCGCCTCGTGCCGCTGATCGACGCCGTGCGCCGTTCCATCGATACCTATCTGGAAATCTGCCCGTTCAAGCTCTGGCCCGAAGAGCCGCTGTTTCGCGGCATCAAGGGCGGTGTGCTGTCGCCCCGCCTGATCCAGCTTCGTGTCGCTCAATTGCGCGGCGCCCTCGGCCTGCCGCCTTCGGCCACCCCGCATGCGCTACGCCATTCCTTCGCCACCCATCTGCTCAGCCGGGGCGGCGACCTGCGTGCCATTCAGGAACTGCTCGGCCACGCCTCGCTCTCGACCACGCAAATCTATACCGCCGTCGATACCGACCGGCTGCTCGACAGCTACCGCAAGGCTCATCCCCGCGGCTGAATTGATTAGCATCCTATTGGCTTTACAGCCGCTGGCCCGCAATGCTACCAAGCTGGCATGCACTCGACCGCCAATCTCCTCCTTACGATCTGGCTTTCTGGCACCCTTCGGGCCCGGACCGAGCGCTGACGACCTAAGCGATCATGTTCACCGGCCCGCCCTCGTGGCGCTCCGGTGTGCTACAGGCGGGTCCTTCCAGGACTTCACACAATGTCATCGCCTGCCGCAGTCCCCTCCGCCGCCAGCGCCGCCGATCCTCTGGGCTATGCCTTCGCCATGGGCGGAGCGATCCTGTTCTCGTCAAAATCGATCCTGATCAAGCTCGCTTATGCCGAGGGCGCGCCGACCGAAACCCTGCTCGCCTTGCGCATGCTGGTGGCGCTGCCGGTCTATGTGGTCATCTTTTTCGTGCTGCTGCGTCGCCAGCCTGAATTGAAGACCAAGCTGACGCCGAGGCTGGTGCTGCCCGCCATGGCCACCGGCATCCTGGGCTATTACGTTTCCAGCTACCTCGATTTCGCCGCGCTGAACTACATCACCGCCCAATATGGCCGGCTGGTGCTGTTCACCTATCCGTTCTTCGTGGTGCTGTTCGGCGCGCTGTTCTTCCGCGAAAAATTCGATTGGCGCATCGTGCCCGGTATGCTGGTGGCCTATGGGGGCATAGTGCTGATCTTCGGCTGGAGCTTTCTCGACCAGCCCGATGGCTTGCTGCACGGCACCCTGCTGGTGCTGACCGCCGCCGTCACCTTCGCGTTCTACCAATTGTTCGCCAAGGGCCGCATGCGCCAAATGGGCGCCGGGCTGTTCACCTGTATCGGCATGTCGACCGCCGCGCTTCTCGCCATCGCCCAGAGCATGGTCATCGGTGGGCCCGATGCCTTCGTTCATCTGCCGCACATGGTGTGGGTCTATGGCCTGGGCTCGGGCGTATTCGCCACCGTGCTCCCCTCATTCCTGATGAATGCCGCCATTGCGCGGATCGGTCCGCGGGCCAATTCCTCGACCGCGGCCTTTGGCCCGATCGTTACAATTGCCTTCGCGGTGGTGTTTCTATCGGAACCATTTACGGTCTTCCATGCCGTGGGAACTGCCTTAGTCATCCTCGGTTCAGTAATGTTCAGCCATGCAGAGCGCCGAGAAAGAAACCGCCAAGTCTAAAACTTTGGGACAAGGCTTTTGAGCGCCGCAAAGCCGCTGTAATGTGCAGCCAGGCCTTGTGGACAGACCTTTGGGAGAACGCACTTGATGATCATCACCAGTAAGCTGCTGGCATGCACCTTGGCAGGGCTTGTCCTGTCGACAGGTCTGGCACTGCCGGCCTTTGCACAAAAGATCGGCGCGCCGGCACCACCGGCCGCTACTGCCACAACCGGTGACGTCGATTTCGGTGACGACAGCGGCCAGTGGCCCAAGGACACCGAATGCGACGACTCGCGTTTTACCGGCACCGGCATGGCCACCGAGATGGACGACAGCGCCATCCGCAAGGATGCCACCGACTGTAGCGCCGCCTTTGCCAAGGGCACCATCACTCTCAAGGACACCGGTACGGCCCCGGCCGATATCGCCATCGCCACCCCGATCGACGCCATCAATTTCGGCGACGACACCAGCGAATGGAACAAGGACGGCGAGTGCGACGATCCGCGCTTCCAGGGTACCGGTTCGGCCAGCGAACTGGTCGATGCCGACCTGATGAAAGACGCCACCGATTGCAAGGCCGCCTATGAGAAGGGCACTATTACCCTCAAGGATACCGGCACCACCACCGCCGACACCCCGGTCGACATCAACAATACCGACATCGACTTCGGCGACGATAGCAGCGAGTGGAGCAAGGACGGCGAGTGCGACGACTCGCGCTTTGACGGCACCGGCATGGCCTCCGAAATGGATGACAGCGCCATCCGCAAGGACGCCACCGATTGCAGCGCCGCCTTCGCCAAGGGCACCATCACCCTCAAGGACACCGGCACCACGACTCCAGTCGCCACTACCGATGTCGATTTCGGCGACGACAGCAGCCAGTGGTCCAAGGATGGCGAATGCGACGATCCGCGCTTTACCGGCACGGGCGCAGCCAGCCAGCTGCTCGATGAAGATAAGCTGCACGACGCCACCGACTGCAAGGCCGCCTTCACCGCCGGCACCGTGACGCTGAAGAGCGACGGCACCGCCGTTCCGGTTGTTGCCAGCGGCGACATCGTCTTTGGCGACGATTCCGGCGAATATAACAATGACCAGGAATGCGACGATCCGCGCTTCGAGGGCACTGGCGTTGCCAGCGAACCGGTTGTCGAAAACCGTATGCACGACGCCACCGATTGTCAGGCTGCCGTCACCGCGGGCACCGCGACCATGAAGGCCGGCGAGACCAACGAGGCCGCTGCGTTCGATTACGGCACCGACAATTCCAAATATGCCAATGACGGCGAATGCGACGACAAGCGCTTTGTCGGCACCGGCATGGACAAGAAGCTGCTTGAGGAAGACGTCTCCAACGACGCCACCGATTGCCGCACCATGGTGGAATCGGGCGCCCTGAGCATCATCCCGGTCTACGATCCCGCCTATCTTGCCGGCGCCCCCTATGACAGCAAGGGCATCAACTTCGGCGACAATACCTCCGAATACGCTAATGACGACCAGTGCGACGACCCACGCTTCCAGGGCCCGGGCACGGCCTCGACCCTGCTCGACGGCGACCTGCGCCACGACCGCGACGACTGCAAGAAAGCCTATGAAGCCGGCACGGTCATCCTGATCGACTAAGCCGGGCCGATCTGAAAACGACAAACGGCGGGACCTGGGTCCCGCCGTTTGTGTTTGTCGCTGCCGCTATGGAAACGGCCTGCCCGGTGCCCCACCCACGGTGTCATTCCGCGAAGGCCGGAACCCATCACGAGATATCATCGCAGCCGCTCAAGTCAGGCTGAGTCGAACCGAAAGTCCGCGCCAGCGAAAACTGGGCTCTTCGAGAACCGGAGCGGAGCGTCCTTAAGTAGGTGAGCACCGGAAGCGCAGAAGAGCACAGTTCGCAGGCCGGCATGGCGTGAGGATCAAGCGGCCCGGCGTTCGACCATCATCTTCTTGATCTCGGCAATCGCCTTCGCCGGGTTCAGCCCCTTGGGGCAGACCTTGGCGCAGTTCATGATGGTGTGGCAGCGATAGAGCTTGAACGGATCTTCGAGGTCATCCAACCGCTCGGTCTGGCTCTGGTCGCGCGAATCGATCAGCCAGCGATAGGCCTGCAACAGCGCCGCGGGTCCCAGATACTTCTCCCCATTCCACCAATAGCTCGGGCACGAGGTCGAGCAGCAGGCGCAGAGGATGCACTCGTAAAGCCCGTCGAGCTTGGCCCGCTCGGGCACGCTCTGCGTCCATTCCTTGTCCGGCGCCGGCGTCGTGGTCTTGAGCCAGGGCTCGATCGCGCGATGCTGGGCGTAAAAGTTCGACAGGTCCGGGATCAGGTCCTTGACCACCGGCATATGCGGCAACGGGTAGATCTTGATCGGTCCCGAGCTGTCATCCATGCCCTTGGTACAGGCCAGCGTATTGAGCCCGTTGATGTTCATCGAACACGAGCCGCAAATGCCCTCGCGGCACGAACGACGCAGCGTCAGCGTCGCATCGACCTTGTTCTTGATCCAAAGCAGGCCGTCCAAAATCATCGGCCCGCAATCATCCAGATCGACGAAATAGGTATCGATGCGCGGATTGTCGTCGCTGTCGGGATTGTAGCGATAGATGTGATATTCGCGCAGCCGCTTGGCGCCGGCCGGCTTGGGCCAGGTCTTGCCCTTTGCGGGCCGCGAATTCTTGGGGAGCAGCAGCTCGACCATCTCGGTATTCCCTAGTCCTGAAACTCAGTAGTTCGGCTTGCAGATCTGGTTGCTGTGCGCGACGTAGTCGTTGTAGCGGACGGCATATTTCGGATCGAGCGTCTTGCCACCCATGGAGGCGATGACCACCGTCATGAAGTCGCTATCAATCAGCTTGTCGGTTGCCTCGGCCTTGCAGGAGCACAGCGTCTCATTCTGCGCGATGCCCATGCAGGTAGCGTGAAACTCGGCCTTCTGCTCCGCAGTCGGCGGCGCCGCTATCGCTGAACTCGCGCCCAGGCCCGCCAGCAACAGCCCAATAACCAACGCCGTCTTCATCTCAATTCCTTCCGGATCACCAATTTCAGGCCCGACCAGATTGCGTCGACCGCACAAACCTTCACGTCCACCAGCCCGATCGGCAGCATCACCTCGCGGATCGTGTCCTCGGTGATGTCGGTGGGCACCTTGCTTGCCTTTTTCGGCCAGCTCACCCAGATCGCCCCGGCGCGGTCGACACTATCCAGCAATGGTTTCGCGGCCGTCTCCAATTGCTGACGCGAGGTCGTAAACCCATGGATCACGTCATATCCCGGATCGCCATCGGTAAAACTCGCCCACCCCGCCTGCGCCATTTCGACAAAATGGCGGGACATGCGCAAATCGTTGAGCTCCGGCGGTAGGCTGATAAACAACACCCGCTGCCCATCCTTGAGCCCCAACTTCTGGGCGAGGGGCACGCCGGAATAGCTGGGGTCTGGCGTGGTCCCGGCCATCAATGCCCCACCGCCATTTCCCCGCCGCGCGCCGACGCGGTGAGCCAGTTATTCCTTGGCGCCAGCGGGCAGACCCAGCGCGGCGAATAATAGCACGACGGGTTATAGGCGAAATTGAAGTCGAGAATGATGCGGCCATCGGCGTCGGTGCCGAGATCGGCGCTCTTGATCGAGTCGATCAGGTAGCGGCCGCCGCCATAGGTCTCGTGGCCCGAAGTGCCGTCGCGGAACGGTAGGAAGACCCCACCGCCATAGCCACCCAGCCAATAGAGCGTCAATTCGCCACCGAAGCGTTCGGCCAAGCCGCCCGTCGTCGCAAACGGCGTCAGCGCCGCCTCGCCATCCGCGCCGGCCGACAGGAACAGCGGCTCATCGGTCTCGGGCTCGCCCAGTTCAACCGCCAACCGCAGCGCCGGGTCATAATCAAAATAGATCGGCAGCGGCGCGCCTGGCTCCAATGGGGTCTGCGCGTGATGGGCAAACAGGTCCGCTTTGGTAGTCTTCCACAACTGCCAGGCTGTGAACGGATCGGGCTCCGCCCGCACCTGCGCAAACAGGTTGGCGACCCGGAGCCGCCAGTCCCACAGCGAGGTGGTCGAAGCCAACAGCTCTGCGCCGGCCGCGGTCATGGCTCAGTACACCCGCGCCTTCGGCGCGATCTTCTTGAGATCAATCCCGCCTTCGCTTTCCGGCGTCAGCGGATCGACATGCACCGGCCGGTAGCCAAGCGTGACCGCGCCGGTATCGGTATCGATCCAGCTCAGCGTATGCTTGCGCCAGTTGACGTCGTCGCGGCTGGGGAAATCCTCATGCGCGTGGGCGCCGCGGCTTTCGTGCCGCGCTTCGGCGCTCACGACGGTGACCATTGCGTTGGCCATCAGGTTTTCGAGCTCCAGCGTTTCCACCAGGTCCGAATTCCAGATCAGCGAACGATCGGAAACCCTCACGTCTGGCAACTGGCCATAAATCTCGGTCATCCGCTTGACGCCCGATTGCAGCGACTGCGACGTGCGGAACACGGCGGCGTCTTCCTGCATGGTGTGCTGCATGGCGTCGCGCAAAACCGCTGTCGGTTTGCTGCCATTGGCGTTGCGCAATCGATCAAACCGCGCCAGGATTTTCTCGTCCTGCGATGGGTTGATCGCCGGTATCGGCGCTGCCCGATCCATCACGTCGCCGGCCCGCAGAGCTGCGGCACGGCCGAACACCACGAGATCGGTCAGCGAATTGGAGCCCAGCCGGTTGGCGCCATGCACCGAGGCGCAGGCCGCTTCGCCGACTGCCATCAGGCCGGGGACGACGGCATCGGGGTTTTCCGGCGTCGGGTTCAGCACTTCGCCATGATAATTGGCCGGGATGCCGCCCATATTGTAATGCACCGTCGGCAGCACCGGGATCGGCTCGCGCGTCAGGTCGACGCCGGCGAAAATCTTGGCGCTCTCGGTGATGCCCGGCAGCCGCTCATGCAGCACTTTCGGATCGAGATGATCGAGGTGCAGATAGATGTGGTCCTTCTTCGGCCCCACGCCGCGCCCCTCGCGGATTTCCAGCGTCATGCAGCGGCTGACGACATCGCGCGACGCCAGGTCCTTGGCGTTGGGCGCATAGCGCTCCATGAAGCGTTCGCCCTCCGAATTGGTGAGGTAACCGCCTTCGCCACGCGCGCCTTCGGTAATCAGCACGCCCGCGCCGTAAATCCCTGTGGGATGGAACTGCACGAATTCCATGTCCTGCAGCGGCAGGCCGGCCCGCGCCACCATGCCATTGCCGTCGCCGGTGCAGGTATGGGCCGAGGTCGCGGAAAAATACGAGCGGCCATAGCCGCCGGTCGCCAACACCGTGGTCTTGGCGCGGAAACGGTGCAGCGTGCCGTCGTCCAGCTTCCAGGCCATCACGCCTTCGCAGGCGCCGTTGTCGCCCATGATCAGATCGAGCGCGAAATATTCGATATAGAACTGCGCATTGTGGCGCAGGCTCTGGCCATAGAGCGTGTGCAGAATCGCGTGGCCGGTGCGATCGGCGGCGGCGCAGGTGCGCTGCACCGGTGGGCCATCGCCATATTCGGTCATGTGGCCGCCGAACGGGCGCTGGTAAATCTTGCCATCTTCGGTGCGCGAGAACGGCACCCCGTAATGTTCCAGCTCATAAATGGCGGCCGGTGCCTCACGCACCAGATATTCCATGGCGTCGTTATCGCCCAGCCAGTCCGATCCCTTGACGGTATCGTACATGTGCCACTGCCAGCTGTCGGGGCCCATATTCTGCAGGGACGCCGCGATGCCGCCCTGCGCCGCCACGGTGTGCGAGCGGGTGGGAAACACCTTGGTGATGCAGGCGGTATTGAACCCCTGCTCGGCCATGCCCAGCGTGGCGCGCAGGCCGGCGCCGCCAGCCCCCACGACTACGACATCGAATTCATGATCGATGATTTCGTAAGCAGAAGCCACGGCGCTAACCCCAGAAGACCAGTTTGAGGATCGAGGCGACACCCGCCACCGCGATGATGATGCAAAACATGGTATTGAGCATCATGATAAGGCTGTAGACGCGCCCGGCGAAGTAATCTTCGAGCACGTCGCGCATGCCATTGCGCATGTGGATCGTGGCGATCACCAACAGCACCGCCAGCGGAATGCCGATCCAGCCATTCCCGATGGTTGCCACCATATTGGCCCGGTCCGACCCGGCCAGTTTCATCACCACATAGAGCAGCAGGATCAGGAAGACGATATTGATCGCCCCGGTCGTGCGCTGGATGATGAAGTGGCGCGTCGAGGCTTTGGCGTCGCCGTATTTGCTCTTGGGATTGGCGATGATGTCGCGGGTGATGATCTGTTCGCGCATTATGCCACCCACACGAAAATGGTCCAGATCGCCAGCGTCAGCACCACCGACAGCACCAGATTGGCCCAGGCCAGCATTTCGCGCTGTCCCGGCTCCATCCCCTGGATGAAATCCCAGATGAAATGGCGGATGCCGCCCAGCATGTGATGTACCAGGCTCCAGGTGTAGAGGAACAACACCAGCTGGCCGAACCAGCTGCCATAGACCATGTTAACCACATCGAGCGGCCCCTGCCCAAAGGCCGCCGCAGCGAGCCAGATGATCAGGAACGCCGTGCCGACATAGTTGGCGATGCCCGTGGCCCGATGCACGATCGACATCGTCATCGTGATGGTCCAGCGGTAAATCTGCAGGTGGGGAGATAGGGGACGGGGTCGAACCGGCATAGGGCCTCGCTGTTACGCGGCGAGCGCCGCTACAGTTTGGAATGGTTCGAGACTTCTAGCCCCCCAATGTTACAAAATCAAAGCCGTAAAACGCATGGCGCCATAAACTTTGGCTGCAGTCAGCGTGTCGCGAAGTGCAGGCCCAGGGCGGCAGCCGAAATCGGGGGCAGTTCGGCGCTCTGCACCGGCGCATGGACCCACAGGTTCATCAACAGGGTGAAGGCCGCAATGCCGATGGCGGATGCAAGATAATCCATGAAAATTCTCCAAAGTCTGGCGCCTCCGGCTGCGTTCGCCGGCTCGCTCTGATGTTGGACACCTCCTAAGCCCGCGCGCCCTGACCCAGCGTGAATTGCGCGTTAAGTTTGCATTCACGATTGCCAACCCTGAGCCGCTCTGCGCCGAGCCCACTTGCCCGCGGCGAAAAGGCCTGCCATTGGCATCGGCGACACGCCGGCACGGGGGCACACATGGACGAGCGCATCAAACTGATTGGCATCGAGACCCTGTCCAAAGCCTGGGGCACGCTGACCCGCGCCACGCTGGACTATCGCCGCCTCGATGGCACCTGGCTCACGCAGAGCCGCGAGGTCTATGACCACGGCAATGCAGCCGCGATTATCCTGTTCGATCCGGCCCGCCGCACCGTGCTGCTGACCCGCCAATATCGTTATCCGGTTAGCCTCAACGGCGATCCAGCCTGGCTGATCGAGGCCTGCGCCGGCCTGCTCGATGGGGATGACAAACTCACCGGCGTCATGCGCGAGGCGCTGGAGGAAACTGGCCACCAGCCACGCGACGTGCAATTCCTGTTCGACGCCTATATGAGCCCCGGCTCGCTGACCGAGCGCCTGTCGCTGTTCGTCGGCCACTACGACGCCAGCACCAAGGTCGCCGATGGCGGCGGGCTGGAGGCGGAAGGCGAGGAAATCGAACTGCTCGAAATGAGCCTGGATGACGCCATGGCAATGGTACGCGATGGCCGGATCATCGATGCCAAGACCATCATGCTGCTGCAGTGGGTGGCGCTGAACCGGTAGGTCCGCTCGGGATCGCTTAGAAATCCACCAGCTTCCTGTCCGGATCGTAGAGCTGATCCTTGGCCACCCGTGTCACCGCCTGCCCACACCGCATCTTCTTGGTGAACCCGTCATAGGCGTAGCTCGGCGAGCCATGCAGCACCCAGCCCTCGGACAGAGCCTTGGTCACCTTGTGACAAAAGCTGACGTCGTCTTCGCCCGACAAGAAGCGGTAAATCTGCATGCATGCCTCCAATGCGGCGCCCACAAATGCGCCGGTGTTGATCTTGTTGCCTCTTAGCGCTAATCGAGTGCCCATGCATCGGTTTCCTGAAGAACTGCTGACGGGTCACGCCAATTTCATGGCCGGGCGTTATGCTCGTGAACGCGACCGGATTCGCGACCTGGCCGCCCAGGGCCAAAATCCCACCACCATGATCATCGCCTGCTGCGACAGCCGCTCGGCCCCCGAGACGATTTTCGACGCGGGTCCCGGCGAGCTCTTCGTGCTGCGCAACGTCGCTAATCTGGTGCCCACCTACCAGCCCGATGGCGGCCAGCACGGCACCTCGGCGGGCATCGAATTTGCCGTCAAGGCCCTGGCCATCAAGAACATCGTCATCATGGGCCACGGCCGTTGCGGTGGCATCAAGGCCGCGCTCAATCCCGATTCGACGCCGCTGGATTCCGGCGATTTCATCGGCAAATGGATGGCCATGCTGGGCGACCTGCCAGACCAGGTGGGTCAGAACGATCTGATGACGCCTGCCGAACGCCAGACCGCGCTGGAGCGCATCTCCATCCGCTCCTCGATCCACAACCTGCGCACCTTTCCCTACGTCGCCGAGCTGGAAGCCGCCGGCAAGCTGGCCGTGCATGGCGCCTGGTTCGATATCTCGACCGGCGAACTCTGGGTCATGGATGGCGATACCGGCGACTTCGTCCGCCCGCTGATCTGAGCCTGCCACCCCCGGCGCTAGACTTGCCAAGCACAGACAAAACCGCCTCGTTCACGGCCCCGTGAGCGAGCAATAGTCTGTCGGGCGCCGATCGCGGGGCAGCAACTCTTGCCTGCCACAAAAAAGCACTTGGCAGCTCGACTAACAGTGCCGGCACGATTCCGCGCGACGATAATAGCGTCGCAATTTCTATCTCGCGACGACCCAAAAAACTTTGGTTTATCTTGCAATTGCCTCCAAAATCCATTGCCCAGAAATGACCCGATTGTGTGCCGATCAGCACCAATTTTTGGGCCGCTACGGACCACATTGGGCTTCCATTGTTCTGGTCACGGGCCGCAGGAGAGCGGGTCGTCGGGAGCCGGCTAACCGGGTGCCGTTTTTATCTCCACCAACATGGAGCTTAACCGCCATGAAGAAGATCATCTTGTCCTCGTTCATCGTTCTCGGCCTGTCCACTGCAGCGTTCGCGCAGGCAGCCACCGATTTCGCCACTGTCGATGCCGATGCCAGCGCGGGCGTGTCCTGGGCTGAAGCCTCGGCCGCCTGGCCGACGCTGACCGAAGACGCTTTCAAGACCGCCGACACCGATGCCAGCGGCGAGCTGTCCGCCGAGGAATATGCCGTCGTGACGACGCCCGCCGCGCCTTAAGGCGCGCATTAGCGGGGCCGCCCCACGCCCGGGGTGGCTCCGCTCCTCTATCGATCCAGCCCTGCCGCCGCCTTTGGCGCGGCTCATGAATGGAGATATCCCATGCACAAAATTGCTTTGACCCTCGCCGTATTTGGCCTTTCCGCCACCGCTGCGTTCGCCCAGGCGCCCACCACCTTTGCCGAGCTCGATGGCGACGCGAATGGCGAGCTGTCCATCACCGAAATCCAGGTGGCCTGGCCCGATCTCGGCCAAGATGAGTTCACCACGGCCGACGCCGATGCCAGCGGCGGCCTGTCGACGGCCGAACTGAGCACGCTACAGCCCGCGGCCGGCGCTCCGGCCGCCGAAACCCTGCCGGCCCCCACCCTGGCGCCGAGCGATAGCATGGCCCCGGCCGATGCCGCCGCTCCCCCGAAGCCTTCCGAATCGCTGATGCAATAAGCGCGGTCGGCTGAGGCCCTGGCCGTCCCGGTTCGCCGGGGCGGCTTCATGGCGCCGAGGAAACCCGCGCTGCAAACAGGCGGGGACCGAAAACATTGAGCAAGAGGCCAATAAACACCAGCAGGCTACCGAGGATTTCCAGGGTACTGACGGTTTCCCCGAGCAGCACGATTGTGCTGGCAATTCCGGCCACCGGCACCAGCAGTGAAAATGGGGCGATCAGGCTAGCCGGATAGCGCGCCAGCAAATAGCTCCAGAGCCCAAATCCCAGAATTGTCGCCGCATAGCCGTTGAAGGCAATCACCAGGATCGTGCGCATGCCGATGCCGGTCATCGACGCGACGATCACCGTTGGCCCTTCCACGACAAGCGATAGCGCAAACAGCGGCAGGATCGGCACCAGGCTCCCCCAGACGACAAAGGATAGCATGTCGATCTGCCCCGCCTTTTTGGAGGCGATATTGGCGACGCCCCAGAAGAAGGCGGCAAGGATCACCATCAGCAGGGGCACCAAGGCAGTGACCTCGAACCGCTCGGAGGCAATGGCAACGATGCCCCCAATGGCGACCAGTGCGCCGAGCGCTTGGTAGCGGTTGAGCTTTTCGCCAAGAAAAACCAGAGCCAGCGCAATGGTAAAAAACGCCTGCACCTGAATGACAAGCGAGGCAAGACCGGCGGGCATGCCGAGCTTGATGGCGGTAAACAGCAGGCCGAACTGGGCAAAACCGATGGCGAGACCATAGGTGATGAGGATGGTTAGCCCAACCTTGGGCCGCTTGATGAAAAAGACAGCCGGCACCGCCGCGCAGAGATAGCGTAGTCCGGTCAGGAACAGGGGCGGCACGGCCTCGACGCCCCATCTGATAAAGACGAAGTTGACGCCCCATATTGCCACGACAAGCAAAGCCAGAAGCAGGTCGCGGACGGAAAGCATGGCAGGAGCCCTTGGTGAGGTTGCGCGCGAGCGTTCACACACGCGGTGTCACCCCGGCATAGGCCGGTATGACACCGCGTGTTTGGGTAGGAACTGCGCCCAAATCGCCGCAGTTGGTGGTGCTTACGCGGCCTTCTTGGCCATCAGGTTGCGCTCGATCAACGTCTCGGCGATCTGGATCGCGTTGAGCGCCGCGCCCTTGCGCAGGTTGTCCGACACCACCCAGATGGCAAGGCCATTCTCGACCGTATTGTCTTCGCGGATGCGCGACACGAAGGTGTCGTATTCACCCACGGCATCGATCGGGGTCGCGTAGCCACCCGGCTCGCGCTTGTCGAGCACCGCAATGCCCGGCGCCTCACGCAGGATATCGCGGGCTTCGTCGGCCGAAATGGGGTTCTCGAACTCGATATTGACCGCTTCCGAATGCCCCACGAACACCGGCACGCGCACGGCGGTGCAGGTTACGCGAATCTTGGGATCGAGTATCTTCTTGGTCTCGGCCAGAACCTTCCACTCTTCCTTGGTGTAGCCGTCTTCCATGAACACATCGATGTGCGGGATGACGTTGAAGGCGATCTGCTTGGGGAACTTGCCGACCGTGGCGGTATCGTTGACAAAAATGCCCTTGGTCTGGTTCCACAGCTCGTCGACGCCTTCCTTGCCGGCGCCCGAAACGGATTGATACGTCGAGACGACAATACGCGTGATCTTGGCGAAGTCGTGCAGGGGCTTCAGCGCCACCACCAGCTGGGCCGTCGAGCAGTTCGGATTGGCAATGATATTGTTGCGCTTGGGATTGGCCATATAGCCATCCAGCACATGCGCGTTCACTTCGGGCACAATCAGCGGCACGTCCGAATGATAACGCCAGAAGCTGGAATTATCGATGACGATGATGCCCATGGCGCCAAGCTTGGGCGCCCAGGTCTTGGAAATCTCCGAGCCCGCCGACATGATGGCGAAATCGACGCCCTTGAAGTCGTAATCGTCGAGATTCTTGGCCTTGAGGATCTTGTCGCCAAAGGAGATTTCGCGCCCGGTGGAGCGCGAGGAGGCGAGAGCGATCACCTCGTCGGCCGGAAACTTGCGTTCGGCCAGAATGTTGAGAACTTCACGGCCCACATTGCCCGTGGCACCGATAACAGCGACGCGATAGCCCATTTTTGGAACTCCAGTCCCTTACCATTTTCCGCCCCCGCGCGATGTCAACATCGCGGCCCATCCGGGTTCAGCCTCTCCCCGTCGGGAGACGACCCGGGGAAAAGCGTCAGGCGGTTTTGGTAGTTTTGGTTGCAAACGCAGCAAAACCACGACGGGCTTTAAGCCCGGTGGTGGTCATCATGGCGATGATGAAGGCGCTGCGCATCGGTTTGACTGCTTTGTTGAAAGCACGGTTCTCATACGCCCAAATGGCAAAGAGTCAATGAATTTGCCGTGGCTCTTCTGCTTCCTACCCCTTGTGGTGTTGGCTCGGCTGGCTGTAACTGCGCCAAACCTGAAAGTCGCAAAATATGGCCCATTACGACGTAATCATTCTTGGCGCCGGCGCCGCCGGCATGATGGCTGCTATCGAGGCCGGCAAGCGTGGCCGCACGGTCCTGCTGGTCGACCACGTCCAATATGCCGGCGAAAAAATCCGCATCTCCGGCGGCGGTCGCTGCAACTTTACCAACGTCAACGCCACCGTCGAGATCGGCCGCGACCGCTTCCTCTCGCAGAACCCGCGCTTCGCGCTGTCGGCGCTGAGCCGTTACACCCCGGAAAACTTCATCGCGCTGGTGCGCCGCCACGGCATCACCTTCCATGAAAAAGTGCTCGGCCAACTGTTCTGCGATGGCCCTGCCACCCAGATCAACACCATGCTGCTGGGCGAAATGCGCGAGGCCGGCGTCGCCTTCTCGTTTTCGACCAATATCGAGGCCGTCGAGAAAACCGAGACCGGCTTTTCGGCGCGCTTCGCCTCCGGCTACGCCACGAGCGACAGCCTGATCATCGCCACCGGCGGCAAGTCCATCCCCAAGATGGGCGCCACCAGCTTCGGCTACCAGATCGCCACCCAGTTCGGCCTGCGCGTTACCGAGACCCGCCCGGCTCTGGTGCCGCTGACCTTCGAAACCGGCGCACTGGAGAAGCTCAAGGAACTGGCCGGCATCGCCACCGACGCCATCGTCAGCCACGGCAAGACCAAGTTCGAGGAAGCGCTGCTGTTCACCCATCGCGGCCTGTCCGGCCCGGCGATCCTGCAGATTTCATCCTATTGGCGCGAGGGCGATGCGATTTCGGTCGACCTGCTCCCCCATGTCAGCGCCATCGACCTGTTGCGCGCCGCCCGCGCCGCTACGCCCAAGCTGCAGGTGCAGACCATCATCGCCAATACCTTGCCCAAGCGCCTCGCCCAGCTGCTCGGCGACGAACTCGACATGCACACCATGATCGGCGACTTCCCCGACAAGAAGCTCGCGATCGTCGAGGCCAAGCTCAAGGCCTGGAGCCTCAAGCCTGTTGGCTCCGAAGGTTACCGCACCGCCGAAGTCACCCTCGGCGGCATCGATACCCGCGATCTCGATGCCAAGACCATGGCCGCGCGCTCAGTCCCCGGGCTCTATTTTGTCGGCGAAGTCGTCGACGTTACCGGCTGGCTCGGCGGCTACAATTTCCAATGGGCCTGGGCCTCGGGCTGGGCGGCCGGGCAAGCAGCCTAAGCCACCTTCGCCAGGAAACCCAACACGGCGGCATTGAACAGTTCCGGCCGCTGCAATGGCGCGAAATGGCTCACACCATTGAGCTCCACCAGTTCCGCCCCCGGAATGGTTTGCGCGATATAGGCCGCGTGCTCGGGCTTGATGAACTCGTCATGCTCGCTCTGCAGCACCGTTACCGGCACGGCGATCGCCGCCAGGTCCGCCGCCGAATAATTTGGCTGCGTCCCCTGCATCAACCCGACCGCATCGGAAAATGCCTGGAAATCATCTGGCGTCGCCGACAGGGCCGCGTAATCGGCCTGATGCCGCCCGATGCAGTTGCCGATCATCGGCGTGAATTCGAACGGCCTGGTGCCACTGTCATCCACATTGCAGGCGAAAAACAGCACGCCGTCGACCCGCTCCGGCGCCATGCGGGACATCGCCAGCCCCGTGCAAGCGCCATCGCTCCATCCCACGATCGGTGCGCGCTCGATCTTGAGCGCATCCATCACCGCCAGTACATCGCGCGCCATCAGATCGTAACTATAGGGCTGCCCATCCCGCGTACTGTGCCCATGCCCACGGCTGTCGATCAGCACCGCGCGATATCCTGCCTCGACCAGCGTCGGCACCTGATGGGCAAAATTGCCGCTATGCCCCAGCCCGCCATGCAAAAGGATCACCGGCGCGCCGGCCCCGTAGCTCACATGCCAGATGCGAGCGCCCTTGTGCTCCACAACCCCCGCTTCGCCCCCGGCCGGCAATGCCGCCCCCTCTGCCGCGAAAATTTCCAACCCGTCATCATGCCAAATCATCGCGATCCTCCGCTCTTCTGATGATCTTCATCGAGTGGCAGGCGACTGGTTCGACAATGCTGGCCAAAAGAAATACGCGCCGTGCCGCCATGCGAGCACTCGCCTCAAAATCTATGCCCGACCCGCACCATCACATTGGTAGCTGCCCGGTTGGGATCATCACAGGCGCCGAAATCCGGCAGATGCTCCAGCGTGCCGATCAGCGAAAATCCCGCCGGCAATTGCAGCCCCGCGCTGCCGGCCAGACGCAGTCCCACCCCGCAACCGAAATTGCGCGATGCGTCCCCGTTCGGCGCGTTCACCAGCGCACTGGTCAGCACCGCGCCCGCGCTGGCCTCCACGAATACCGGCAGCACCGGCACCTGCACCGTCCAGCTCAGCCCCGCATAGATATCGCTCTTGCTCCCGTCAAAACTGACGCTGGCGCCCAGATGCGGCCGCAGCTCGCCTAGCACTGCCCAGGCATTGAGATCGGGCACCACAAACAGCAATTCCACATTGGCATCCCGGATCGAGCCCGGATCGAGCAGTCCGTCGCCCTGGGTCACGAGACCAGCGCGCATTTCGGGCAACCAGTTCACCTGCGCCTGCGCCGCGCCACCGGCCAGCACCAGCAGCATTAATCCGATCAGCGCCCGCAATCCAACCCGGCTCATCAGCGCCCACCCCCGAAAAACGCAGTTGAGCCTCCGCTACCCCAATCGTCAAAATTTGAATCAAATCATGCTGACCAAATGCTTTCCATCGACGCCGTCTTGACTAAACCATAGCTCATTGGCTATTGATTAATTCATAGCCATACAGGTATGGATTAAATGCTCACCTCGCAGGACCTGCTGTTCAAGACGCTGGCCGACCCGACCCGACGGGCCATTTTCGAGCATCTGTGCCGTGAGGGCGAGCAGACCGTAGGCGCCCTGACCCTGCATGCGGGCGTGTCGCAGCCGGTGGTCTCCAAGCATCTGGGCATTCTCAAGCAGGCCGGCTTGGTGCGCGACCGCCATGAGGGTCGCCAGACCCATTGCAGCGCCCAGCTCGGCGCGCTGGCGCCGCTACTCGACTGGACGCGGGAAATGGCAGGGTTTTGGGAGAACCGCTTCGACGACCTGGAAGACCTGCTCAAGAGGATGGACCAATGAGCGGCGCCGCCACCCAGACCCGCTCGGTCATTATCGAGCGCGAAATCGCCCATCCGCCTGAAAAGATCTGGCGCGCGCTGACCCAGCCGCACTTGATCGAGGAATGGCTGATGAAGACCGATTTCAAGCCCGTCGCTGGCCACCAGTTCAACTTGCGGCGCGAGCCGATGCCGGGCGTGAACGTGGTCGTCGATTGTGAAGTTCTGGCGGTCGAACCCCACAAGACGCTGTCTTACACCTGGGCCGCCTATGGGCTGGACAGCGTCGTCACCTGGACGCTGACGCCAACCGCGACCGGCACCCTGCTGCGCATGGAGCAGTCCGGCTTCCGGCCCGACCAGAGCCAAGCCTATCACGGTGCCCGCACCGGCTGGCGCGAGTTCCTCGACGCCCTCGACGCGGTCCTGGCACGGACCGATTGACGAACCCGCAACCACAGGAGAAGACTCATGAAGATCAAGCTGACCACCATTTACGTCGACGACCAGGAACGGGCCTTGCGCTTCTACACCGACACCCTGGGCCTGGCCGTAAAGGCCGATTTCAGCAATGGACCCTACCGTTGGCTGACGGTGATCTCGCCCGACGAGCCGGAAGGCACCGAGCTGCAGCTCGCGCTCAACGACAATCCGGCCGCCAAGGCCTATCAGCAGGCCATGTTCCAGCAGGCCCAGCCCGCGGTCATGTTCTATAGCGATGACGTCAAGGGCGACCATGAGCGCATCGCGGCGCGTGGCGGGCAATTCAGCATGCCGCCCACCGCGGTCACCGGCTCCACCATCGCCCAGTTGAACGACACCTGCGGCAATCTCATCCAGATCACCCAACTGGCGCGCTGGTAGGTTTGCATGGTCGTCGCACCCTATATCGCCAATCGGCGCCGCGAGCGGCGGATCGCCAGACAGGAGTGACCGCAATGGCAAAGAAAGCCGATAGCGAAGGGCGGCGCGCTGAGCCCGCCCAGTCAAGACAAAGGCACAATCCATGACCGCAACTGAACAGATCGACCAGCTGATCGCCGGCCTCACCGACTGGCGCGGTGCCACGCTCGCCAGCATCCGCCAGACCATGCTGGCGGCCGATCCCAATATCATCGAGGAATGGAAATGGATGGGCAGCCCCGTGTGGTCGCGCGACGGCATCATTGCTGTCGGCAATGCTCACAAGGACAAGATCAAGCTCACCTTTTCCCACGGCGCCGACCTGCCCGATCCCGACAAGCTCTTCAATGCGGGCCTTGACGGCAAGGTCTGGCGCGCCATCGATATCCCCGAGGGCGCCTCGGTCGACGCGGAGGCCTTGCAGGCCCTGGTCCGCGCCGCCATCGCCTACAACCAGGCCAGGCCCAGCAAGCTGTCGGTTAGAAAGCCCAAAGCCGTTTAGTCACGTATGGACTGAGTGGCTTCGCGGGTGCCGCCGCCTTAGTCAGCTCTGGTTCAGCTGGCGGCGATTATCTATCCTCCTGACCTGGCTCAGGAGGAGGTTCCCATGCGCTTCTTTGCCGTAACTCTTGCTGTCGTGGCCCTCACCTGCCCCGCTCTCGCCGGCGATCTCACGCCCGATCTCATCCGCGCCATGCTGGCCAAGGATGGCCCGACGGCTGTCGTTCAATCGCTCGACAATGATGACGCGGAAAACAATCCCTGGTTCGGCGTGCTCGACCAGATCGAGACCGGCGATCAGGACTGGATCGACCTCGTGCCCCCGCTCGCCCCCGGCACCGATGCGGGCACCGCCGAAGGCCTGGTCATCGCCTTGTCGCGCACCCTCAAGACCAATGCCCCCGCCGTGCTCAAGCTGATCGCCGATGGTCAGTTCACCGTCGAGGACATTTGCCTCGACAATGATATCGAAGTCCCCATCACCGACGACATCGCCTTCCTCGACAAAGTAGTCATAACCGTCGCCGCCGTGCTCGACCCTGCACTGCGCGACGTCCGCAACGCCTGCCTGCACCGGATCGGCACTGCTCGCATCTCGGCTTTGGTCGACGGCGACTAGAAAAAAGCCGCCGGACGAAACCAGCGGCTTGCAATCATATCTCGGCTTTAAACCGCCTCTCGGTCCTAGAATTTCCAGCCGACGCGCAGGCCGAAATTGGACAGGCCGTCATTGGCGTCGCACCAGTCGTTATTGGACGTGTGCTCATAGCTCAGCGTCGCCGTGGCATTGTCACCCAGCTTGGTGCCGATGCCGTAGCGCTCGTAGAAATTGACCGAGCAGCCGAAGTTCTTTGTGCCCGCGGGGGCGCCCTGATTGTACCCCGTGTGGGCTGCGGCACCGAGCGTGCCTTCGAGGTAAATCGGCGTATCGAAGATCGGTAGCTGCCAGGTCAGCCCGAGATGGGTCAGGCTCTCATGCCCACCAAAGTTGATCGTCGCGCCCAGTTCGGGCCGGGGGGATCCGATCCAGCGGAAGGCATCAAGGTCAGGGGTGGTGAACAGCACGTCGAAGCTGACATTCTCGATGCGGCTGAGATCCCATTCCCCAACCCGAAACGGCAAGGCCGCATAATCGACATCATAGGCTTGAACGCCAAAGCGCAGCTCGTCGACCCAGCCGGCCAGCGGCTTGGGCGACAGCAAATCCTGCGCACTCGCCGGCGCCGCCGCAGCCGCTCCGAACAACATCACCAAACCGATTATCCGCCGAAAAGCCATCTGCAGTACTCGAACCTTACATTGCCCCTATGAGCCGTCATCGTCGGGCCAAGTCAATGCCATCACGCCAATTCTTGGCCGCCTGTGCTGAACCGAACACGCCAACACTGCGCTATCTTCGTTCATCGGGCGTTAAACGCGCCGATTCCCCGTCTCGCTTTCATCGTAGTTTGCCGATATAGAGTGGGACAACCATTTTGTCCCGCCCTTCCGTTGATGATCCCGTAAAGACGCCGCGCCATGACCGCACTTATCCCCCTTTCCATGCAGGATCTTGCCCCGATCGCCGAGGGCATTTCCACCGCCGATGCGATGGCGGAAACCATAAAGCTCGCCCAACTGGGCGACGCCTTGGGGTTTACCCGCCTCTGGTATGCCGAGCATCACGGCATGCCCTCGATCGCCTCCTCGGTCCCCGAAATCCTGATCGGCTCGGCCGCCGCGCACACCAAATCCATCCGCGTCGGCTCCGGCGGCGTCATGCTGCTCAACCACGCGCCGCTGCGCATCGTTGAGGCTTATCGCACGCTCGAGGGCCTGCATCCCGGCCGCATCGATCTGGGTCTCGGCCGGGCACCGGGCGGCGACAGTTATGCCATGCGGGCGCTGCGTACCGGCGGCGGCGAGGAATTTTCGGCCTATCTCAGCGAGATGATGGCCTTCGAGGAGGATAGTTTTCCGCCCGAGCATCCCTATTCGCGCGTGCCGGTAGCGCCGGGCGGCATCAGCCTGCCTCCCCTTTGGCTGCTCGGCTCGTCCGGTGCCAGTGCCCAAGCCGCCGGACAATTGGGCGTGGGCTACGCCTTTGCCGCTCACTTCAGCCATACCCCGTCCGCGCCTGCGTTCGAGGCCTATCGCTATGCCTTCAAGGCCACCCAGGCGTTTCCAAAACCCTATGCGATGATGTGCGTCTCGGTCGTGTGCGCGCCCACCGATGAGGAGGCGCGCTATCTCTCGAGCTCCCAGGAACTAAGCTGGGCGCTGTTCCACTCGGGCCAGATTCGCAAGCTTGTCTCCCCCCAGGAAGCCACCGCCCACGCTTATACCGAGCAGGAACGCCGCATTATCGAGCATCAATCGACGCTCTGGATCGTCGGTTCGCCCGAAACAGTGCGCGAGCAGATCATGGCCAAGGTGGCCGAGAGCCGGCCCGACGAGGTGATGATCACCACCACCATCCATGACTATGCGCTTCGCCGCCGCTCCTATCAGCTCGTTGCCGAAGCGTTTGGCCTGCAACCGCGGCAATAATAGAGACGCGTTGGAACCGGACATGGAACGGGCGTGTTCGAAGTCTAGACGAAATGACCGGCGGGAACAGGACATCATAAAATGGCGGAAAAACTTACCTCTAAGCAGCGCGATACGGCCCTGCGTGGCCTCAATGGCTGGGTCTATGACGAGGCCAGCGACGCCATCAGCCACGTCTTCAAGTTCAAGAGCTTTTCCGAAGCCTTCGGCTTCATGACCCGCGTCGCCATCGCCGCCGACAAAGCCGGCCACCATCCCGACTGGTCCAATGCCTACGATAGCGTCACCATCGTGCTCTCCACCCACGATGCCGGCGGCCTGACCGACAAGGACGTCGCCCTCGCCAAGGCCATCGACGCCATCCTCGCCTGATCTCAGTGGAAATTGCGGCCGCCCGGCAGGGCTGCACGGGCACGGCGCCGTACCATCTCCTCCTCGCGCAGAACATGTCGATCCCGGCTCGAACTGACGGGCGGCCCTGACTTGCCTTCGTCGGCTCGCGCCACTACGGCATCGCCGATATCGGCACCATTGCTAATGGCGAGGAGCTGGGGCGTCAGGTCCATCATGTCTTCGACGATGACATGGATCACCAGCCCCTCTTTTTGCACCTTGCCTTTAACCGCGAGCATGCGGCTCGACAGCAGGGTCCGGCGCATCTCGTCGTTCTCGAACAGCTTGGGCCAGACCACGAGATTGGCCACCCCCGTTTCGTCCTCCAGCGTGACGAAAATCACGCCGCTCGCCGTACCCGGCCGCTGCCGGACCAGCACCAGTCCCGCGACCTCGATGCGGTGCCCATCAGCCACGGTGGACAGATTGCATGCTCGTGTCGTGCCGCGCGCATTGAGCATGGGACGCATGAACTGCACGGGATGTCCCTTGAGCGACAGAGTAAGGCTGGCATAGTCGTGAATGACCTCCTCGCCGGGGGACATCAGGGGCAGGTTTCCCGCTTCCTCGATCGCTAACGCGCTCGGTAATCCGGAAGCGGCGAACAGCGGCAGCGTTTCGGCCCCATGGCTGCCTATCAGGCCCTTGACCGCCCACAGCGCTTCGCGCCGGTTGAGCTTTAGCGACGAGGCGAAAGCATCCGCCCGCGCGAGCTTTTCAAGACTGGCGACAGGCACGCCGGTTCTGAGCCAGAGATCACGAATGGAGGCATAACCCGCGCCGCGCTGCTCGACGATGCGAAGGATGTCCTTCTTTGCCAGCCCCTCGACCTGCCGCAGACCCAATCGGAGCGCTTTGTCCGAACGGATATCGTTCTGCATCACGGCGTGCTTTGGCCAGACATGCTCGCCAATGGGCCAGCCGTCTTCTTCCAGCGAACTGTCGTAGCCCGAGTAGTTGATGTCTGCGGCGCGAATCTCGACGCCGTGCTCGGCAGCATCGCGAGCCAGTTGGCTGGGCGCATAGAAGCCCATCGGCTGGGAGTTGAGCAAGGCGCAAAGGAACACGTCCGGATAATGGCACTTGAGCCAGCACGAGGCATAAACCAGCAAGGCAAAGGAAGCCGCATGGCTCTCCGGAAAACCATATTCGGCAAAGCCTTCTATCTGCGAGAAACAGCGTTCGGCAAATTCGCGGCTATAGCTGCGCTTGGGATTATTCATCATCCCGTTGATGAAGCGTTCCTTGAAGATGCTGATCCGGCCTGTACGTTTCCAGGCCGCCATGGCCCGCCGCAACTGGTCCGCTTCCCCAGGCGTAAAACCCGCGCCTTTGATTGCCATTTGCATGGCCTGCTCCTGGAACAACGGAATACCAAGGGTTTTCTCTAGAACTTTGTCGAGTGGGTCATCTGGATCGGCTTTCCAGGGATCGGTGCCATCGCGCCGCTTGAGATAGGGGTGCACCATTCCGCCCTGAATGGGTCCCGGCCGGACGATGGCGACTTCAATCACCAGATCATAAAATATCTTTGGCTTGAGACGCGGCAGCATGGACATCTGGGCCCGGCTCTCGATCTGGAAAACCCCGATCGTGTCGGCCCGCTGGATCATTTCATAGACCGGGACTGCCCTTTTTGGATGGTCAAATTCCTCATTCTGCAGGTCGGCCAGTTTTACTGTCTGCTTGTAGTGAGTTTCCATCAGCCCGAAAGCCCGCTGCAGGCAGGTCAGCATCCCCAGCGCCAGCACGTCGACCTTGAGAATCTTCAAGGCATCGATGTCGTCCTTGTTCCATTCGATAATGGTACGGGTTTCCATGGCCGACTTGCTGATCGGCACCATGCTTTCCAGCGAGTCGCGCGTGATGACGAAGCCGCCCACATGCTGGCTGAGGTGGCGCGGGAAACTGCGCAACACCTTCACCACCTCGAACATCTGCGCCAGAACAGGGTCATCCGGATTAAGCCCGATACCGGCGACATTGCGAAGGTCCACGCTTGACCCCCAGCCCCAATGCAATTGGTTGAAAGCCGTGATCGTATCGTCCGATACGCCAAACACCTTGGCGGTTTCGCGAATGGCGCTTTTGGAACGGTAGCAGATGACATTGGCAGTCAAGCCAGTGCGCTTGCCACCGTATTTCTTGTAAACATACTGCATCACCTCTTCGCGCCGTTCGTGCTCGAAATCGACATCGATATCGGGCGGCTCGTCGCGTTCGGTGGAGATAAACCGCCCGAAGACCAGATTGGCCTTGCGCGGATTGACTTCGGTGATCTCAAGACAATAGCAGACCGTGGAATTGGCCGCCGAACCCCGCCCTTGGCACAAGATGTCAAGCTCGTAACGAGCATAGTGGACGATGTCGTGTACGGTCAGGAAATAGGCCGCATAAAGCTTTTCATCGATGAGTTGGAGTTCGGTTTCGATATTGGCGGCGATGTCGGCCGGAACCCCTTGGGGAAAACGTTTGGCTGCTCCGGCCCAAGCCAGCCGCTCCAGCGTTTGCTGAGCCGTTTCGCCATTACCGATAGTTTCTTCGGGATAATTGTATTCGAGCTGATTGAGCGAAAACCCAATCCGCTCGCTAAAGCGCTGGGTTTGGGCAATGGCCTCGGGATGCTCGGCAAATAGGCGCGCCATTTCGTCCCGCGGCTTGAGATGACGTTCGGCATTGGCCTGCAGCCGGCGTCCCGCCGTCTCGAGCGTCAGATGTTCGCGGATACAGGTGACGACGTCTTGCAGGATGGCCCGGTCCGGGTCGTGATACAGCACGTCATTGCTGGCCAGCATCGGCACACCACAGCGGCGGCCCAGATCGGCAGTACGGCCAAGCCTGGCGCGGTCCCGGCCAAGATAGCGTGCAACCCCAGCCACCCAGACATTGCCTGGGAAATGCTGGGCCAGCGCCCCAAGGACGGTCTCGGTCAATGGCCAGTTCCGCTCGTCGGGGATCAGGATGAAAAGCTGACCCAGGCCAAAGTTTTCCGTAGGTCCCTGCTGGGCATTGGACGCGACAGGCCCACCCGATGCCAGTAAATCCGTCAGATTGAGCAGCGGCTTGCCTTTTTCGCCGTTCTGATTGGCGATCGTGAGCAGCTTGCACAGCCGCCCATAGGCCACCCGGTTGCTGGGATAGGCCACTATATCGGGGGTGCCATCGGCGAAACACAGCCGCACTCCAACCAGATAGCGAAAATCAGCAAAACGCTCGTCGCGTTCGCGCGCCGTGACAAAGCCCCTGACCACGCCGGCAAAGCTGTTGCGGTCACAGAGGCCCACACCGTTCAGGCCAAGATACATGGCGCCTGAAACCAGCTCTTCGGGATGTGATCCGCTTCGCAGGAAAGAAAAATTACTGGTCGTGACCAGTTCGGTGAAGGCAGGCGCCGGTGGCACTGCGAGCGCTTTTCCCGGCGAGCCGGTGAACGGAACAACCTCGCTCACGAGAAAAATCCGTGCAGATACCAGGTTGGGTTTGGCGCAACACCATAGATTCCCAAGCGGAACAGCCAGAAGCGGCGACCGCCCGCGTCTTCCGCGACATAATAATCGCGAACGGCGTTCCATGTATAAAACAGCGGTACGTTCGGTATGTAGGGAGGCGTCTTTCCCAGTTTTTTGAGTTCTTCCAGCTCTTGCGGCGTGGCGGGAGGAACCAGCACGAGACGCTGGCCACTACGCCACCATTCGGCATTGAGCCGCTCTGGCCCCTCGGCTTTGACAAACCTGTAGCTCACCCGTCGCCAGGTCATTGCCATGGGCGGGCCGTCAGGCACTTCGGCGGTAATGCCGATGGGTTCCGGCATAGGCAGCAACCGTAAAGGGCGCTCCTGTTCGGGATCGGGCATGGAAGCTGGATTATCGGCGCTCCGCGCAATCACCGGTTCAAGCCGCACCGCACGCTCGGGAATATGAGTATCGACGAATGCACTGCGCACCACTGAAAACATGCCCAGCCGACTGCTCATGCGATCGTAGAGACGACCCAGATCCGTGCCATCCTGTCGGGAAAATGCACCCAGCTGGCTGGCTTCCAGCGGCGACACCGAGCTGGCCGCCAGACGGATCATGTCGATACCGAAGCCGGCGTCGTATTCGCCCTGCAAGCGCTCCGCGCGATTTGCGAACAGCCGCGCAATATGCCCAGGCTCGCGGGTCGGACTGCCGGCATTGACCGAGAGGGTCATGACCTTGTGATCAACCCGATAAAGGAACAGGTGAAACGCCTGCGCGCCAAGCCCCTCGCTTTCAAGTCTTATCCCAAGCTGAATGCCCAGGTCATGCGTGGTCATCAGCACGTCGTCCATGAGTCCGATCGGATCGGGAAATTTCCGTTCGGCATAGCGCTCGGCAATCGGCAGGCGCGGGGTCATGCGCTCTTCGAGATAGCCATAGGCTTGGTCGATGCGCATGATCAGCGAGGCCCCGAACCGCGCCTGCAGGCCCTTGCGGTCGCGGCCACGCAACTGGCCGATCTGCTTGAGCCCCATCTGGGTCAACCCGGCTATCTGCATCGGCAGCAGACGCAGGGCTGCGACCGAGAGGCCATCGAGCAGGCTCCCCGTCTGATCGGCCGCGACCACGCGGTTAGGAGCGAAATGGCTGGCGGCCCAGGCGGCTCCGATGGTGGAGGCCACGGCACCGTCAGCCGCATAGCCCAATTGGCGCAAACGCAGGACCATCGTGCGCAACATGGCCAGTTCGCTCCCGAACAGGTGGGACACTCCGGTGATGTCGAGCACCAGATCCCCATAGGCATTCATGTCGTTCATCACCGCCACCAGCGGGCTGGCATTGGAGTGCCAATCGGCAAAAATGCCGAACGCCGCTTCCAGCAGCGGCAGATCGATTTCACGCGCAGTCAGATCCGGCACCATGGCATGGGCATCAGCCAGGTTCTGCCCAATATAAAGCATTTGTGCCGCCGCCAGCCGATCCACCGCCGCCAACCGCAACCCGCCTTTTATCCGCTCGTACAACGCCAATGGACCGGTCAGGCTAGGCTCAGCCCGCTTCAGATAATCGGTCGGCCAGGTCGGCAAATAGATCGCCAGGTAGCGACGGTCGCTCAACAGGCTGGGCTGGACGTCTTTCCCTGTCATCGACGATGTGAAAGCCATTTTCCGTCCACTCCAGCAGCCATTCCTGGTTTTGCCTGTCGCCGATAACGCCCCGTTCCAGCCGGGCTCGCCATCGCGTTTCGCCCGGCGCGCGGGCATCGAATTGCGTGGTAGCGCTCAAGGCGGGCACCAGGTGCCAGCGCAACTGGGCTGCGCTGGCCTCGCGCCAGGCGCCATAGCGCAGCAGGAACAGTGACGTGCCGCCGGCATCGGCGCGCAGGCTAAGGCGGCGGCTGGCGGTGAAATCGAGCACTTTGGGATGGCCCGCAATATCGGCGATCACCGCCGCCACCGCCCCACAGGCCAAAGCCTCCTCGACCGCCCACAGCAGCTCGACGATATTGGCCGGCCGGATCAACACCAGCGCATCGGGATCGAACCCGAAGGTGGCCAGCCCCGGCCCATAGGGCAGGCCCATTTCCTGGGCCTCGGCCAGCATCTGCAGATAGATCACCGCGCGACGCACGGGCGTCAGCAGGCTGCGCGCCTGCCCCAGGGCAAACCCCAGCAGCGCCGCAGTGTTGCGCCGCTCATCGGCAAACACTTCCTGCACCAGGCCGGGCGCCGGCACGATGAACTGATCGGGCGCATGGGCTTGCGTGCTGACCGGATCGCTCAGCACCGGCCGGCGCTCGATATTGGCGATGCTGGCGCGCAGCGCCGCCAGCCGTTCCTGTTTTGCAAGGCCGCTCATGGAGCCAACCTTTCTGTTGCTCGTTAAGAACAAACAGTGAACACTGGAGTCAGCTCAAGAGTCAAGCTGACTCTTTTCAGCACGTTCAAGTGTGGCGGCCCGGCATCAGCCGTGCACAAGACCGCGCAATGCCGAGGACGTGTTCTTGAGAGAATCCGGGACGCTGTCTATCGTGCTTTGGCCTGCCTCCCGGCGTGCTCCATCTTCTGTCGTTTCGCGCTCCTCAAGGAGGCTTTTGCCGTGTTCGAGGCCATTACCCGTCTGTTCCAAAAGCCGGATGACGCGCTCTCCGTCCACGACCCAAAGCTGGCCGTGGCGGCACTGCTGGTGCATCTGGCGGCTGTCGATGGGCAGGTCAAGGACGAGGAACGCAAGGCCATCAAGGGCGCGCTGCAGGATCATTACGATCTCGACGAAGCCGCGGTCGACCGGCTGGTCAAGGAAGCTTCCTTGCGCGACGCCGAATCGGTGGATTTCTACAAATTCACCTCGACCCTGTCTTCGCTGGACAACGCGGACCGCATCGAGATCATCGCCATGATGTGGACCGTGGTGTTTGCCGACAAGGACAATCACGAACTCGAGGACAACATGGTCTGGCGCATTGCCGAACTGATCGGCGTTTCGGCGCGCGACCGCACCGTGCTGCGCAACCAGATCGGCAAGGGCCGCAAGGCCTGAGCCAGCCGCGCTCGGCTCAATCCCGTACTTCCCAGGCGGTGAACTTGCCGATGATGTCCACCTTGTCATTGACGCAGTCGAACTTGCCGGCCTTGTCGGCGGCCTGCCGCGCCAGCTCGTTGGCATTGGGATTGGCCAGCGCATCGATATAGGCGATGTGGCAGGTCTGGCCCTCGAGCAATTGGGTCACCACCAGCACCTCGTTGGTTTCTTTGTAGGTTTCCTGGTTCTGGGTAAAATAGCGCACGATGGTCGCCACCGGCAGCCAGCCGCCCGATTCATTGCTGAGCCGCCATTCCAGCTTCGGCCCCAGGTGATTGAACGGCCCCATCGACTGCCCGAAGCCCGGCTCCTTCTGGATGTTGAAGCCATAGTTGAGCGCGAAGCGCAGATCGCCTTCCGTCACTTGCAGCGGATAACCCTTGTAGCCGGGGCAGGCCCAGCTGGCCCCGAAATCGTCGGCGTCGAGCACGAGGCATTGATCCAGATTGATATCCGTATAGGCGCTGTTGAAGCCGGCGAAGGCAGGTTGTGCCACGCCGAACGCGCCGGCCAGAGCCAGCATGGGAAGCCACCAAAAAGTCTTCGTCATAGTCTCGTCTCCTCACGCGCATATCGGTATCGTGGGCAATATGGCTTGCTTTTGGGGCGCACCCTAGGCAGAACGCCGCCAGACTGCCGCCCTCCGCATGAACGAGACCTGACAGATCATGAACATCGACGCCATTCCGACCGGCAAGAACCCGCCCGACGACCTCAACGTCATCATCGAAGTGCCGATGGGTGGCGAGCCGATCAAGTACGAGATCGACAAAGCCTCTGGCGCGCTGTTCGTCGACCGTTTCCTCTATACGCCGATGCGTTACCCCGGCAATTACGGCTTCGTGCCCCACACGCTGTGCGGCGACGGTGATCCGCTCGACGTCATCGTGATGAATTCGCGGCCACTGGTCCCCGGTGCCGTGGTGCGCTGCCGTCCCTTCGGCGTGCTGTTCATGGAAGACGATGGCGGGCAGGATGAAAAAATCCTCGCCGTGCCGGTCTCCAAGCTCACCGCCATGTATGACCACATCAAGGATCTGGGCGACATGCAGGCCATCCAGGTCGAGCGGGTGAAGCACTTCTTCACCCATTACAAGGATCTGGAGCCCGGCAAGTGGGCCAAGATTTCCCATGTCGGGGGCTATGAGGACGCCAAGAAGGTGATCCTCGAATCGATCGAAATGGCCAACAAGGCCAAGTAGGGCTTCGAACCCGTCGTAGACCTGAGGCATTGTGTGCACAACGCCATGCCTTGGGAGCCCATCATGAAAACCAGCATTGCTGCGGTAATCGGCTTGCTGTTGGTCCCCTATCTTGCCATGGCGCAAGCGCCGGAGGATCAAGCCATGCCCGATAATGCCGCAATCATGCAAATTCTGGCCGACCGGATCGACCGCGACCAGCAAGGCGTCGGCATGGCGACAAGCCTGGTCGAAGGCAGCCTCCCCCGCTTTGTCGCGCATGGCAGCCTCGCGGCGGGCAAGGCGCCGGTCGATGAACACACGCTATTCGAAATCGGCTCGATCACCAAAATTTTCACCAATCTACTGCTGGCCGATATGGTGCTGCGCGGCGGCATGACGCTTGACGACCCGGTGGTCGACTATCTGCCCGCGGACACGGTCATCCCGGAGCGTGGCGGCAAGCAGATCACCCTGTTCGATCTGGCGACCCACAGCTCCGGCCTGCCGCGCATGCCGACCAATTTTTCGCCTGCCGATCAGGCCAATCCCTATCCCGATTACGGTGCCGACCAGCTCTACAGCTTCCTTGCCGGTTACGCGCTGCCGCGCGATATCGGCACCCAGTTCGAATATTCCAATCTCGGCACCGCGCTGCTCGGTCAGGCGATCGTCACCACGTCCGGCATAGACTACGCCAGCCTGGTGCGCACCCGCATTCTCGAGCCGCTGGGCATGACCGATACGACGATGACTCTCACGCCGGAACAGACAACTCGCTTCGCCACCGGCCACGACAGGCAACTGGAAGCCACCTCGCATTGGGATTTCGATGTCTTTGCACCGGCCGGCGCTTATCGGTCCAGCGCTGCCGACATGGCCAAATTTGTCGCCGCCGCCAGCGGAACGGTCCCCACGCCACTGGACGCCGCCTTCGCGCTGATGCTGGCTCAAACCCGCCCGGTGGACACAGGCGCGACAATCGGCCTGGGCTGGCTGATCCGCGACCACGACGGCCACCAAATCGTCTGGCACAACGGCGGCACTGGCGGCTTCCGCAGCTTTATCGGCTTTGATAGGGCCAGCAAATCCAGCGTGGTGGTACTGTCCAACACCGCAACCGACAGGGGCGTCGATGATATCGGCATGTACATGATCAATGCCGACCTGCCGCTTGCGGCGCAGCCCAAACTTCGTCTCGCCGTCGATCTTGACCCCGCCTCGCTCGACAATTATGTCGGCGATTACGCGCTGAGTCCGGACTTCGTCCTCGCCGTCACTGGTGAAAATGGCAGCCTGTTCGTGCAGGCCACGAATCAGCCCAAAAACCAGGTGTTCTTCGAAGGCGACCATAATTTTTTCTACAAGGTTGTCGACGCGCAATTGAGCTTCACCATGGGGCCGGATGGCAAGGCCACCAGCGTGGTCCTGCATCAAAACGGTCAGGACATTCCGGGGCCGCGACAGAAATGATCAGTTCCGGCCAGATCGTCATTCTAAACGGTGCGCCGAGGGCGGGGAAATCTTCGATCGCCGCCGCCATCCAGGCCAGCCTGAACGGCACCTGGATCAATCTGGGCGTCGACACCTATGCCAAGGCGACACCGCCGCAATTGATGCCCGGCATCGGCTTGCGACCGGGTGGCGAACGGCCGGACCTCGAGGCTTTCGTTCCGATTCTGTATGCGGCGCTCTATGACAGCATCGCGGCTCATGCCCGACTGGGGCTGAATGTCGTCGCCGATTTTGGCCATCACGACGATTATTCCCGTCCCCTCCGCATCCTGCCCGATTGCGCCCGGCGGCTGGCCGGACTGAATGTGCTGTTCGTGGGCGTATTTTGCCCCCTCGATGTCATCATGGCCCGCCGCAACGCCAATCCGCAGAACGGCCTTTATGCTACTGGCGAAACGCCGCCGCCCCCGGTGCTGCGCTGGCAGGAGGCGGTGCATGTGCCGGGGATTTACGATTTGACGGTCGACACCGCCACGACCAGTCCTGAACACTGCGCGGCCGCCATTGCCGAAGCCATTACCCATCCGCCAGCCGGCCCCAGCGCCTTCGAGCAATTGGCGCGGATGTAATGGTTGCGACCGCCAAGCGGCCGCAACCAATTCTTGCTTAAAGCCCGAAGGTCACGTGCCCATCGGCGTCGATCGGCCAGGATGGGTTCCAGGCGATCTCCCAGGCATGATCGTCGGGATCGGCCACATAGCCACGAAACCCGCCATGCGGCGGCGCATCGCCATTGCGCAAAATGCGGCCGCCGGCGCTGGCCAGTTGATCGAGCACGATCTGCACCTGTTCCTGCGTGGGCACGTTATGCGCCAATGAAAACGCGCCGGGTCGCACGAGGCCGCTCCGGTTCATGTCCGCTTCCAGCGACGCCTGCTGGAAGGTGCCCAGCACGAAGCCGTTCATCTGGTAAAAGGCGATTTCGGCATTTTCGAACACCGGCTGCCAGCCAAAGCCCTGCGTATAAAAGCGCCGCGACCGTTCAAGATCGACAACGCCCAGCGTAATGACGGAAATCTGGTTTTGCATATCCAAGTCCTTGTGCTCGCGGACGCATTATTGCGTCAGCGTCAAAGGTCTTGGGACTCATCGCCTGGGCGAAGGACAGGACCCGCCTACACGGGGTCGGGCTAACCGCACCGACTGAACCTTTTTCGACAGCGCCGTTTTACCGGCTTCGAGACGAAATGCAAACGTGATTTGCCGCTTATCCCGTGCCGGGCGCATCGTCGCTCCGATAGGAGACGGTCATGAAAATTCTCGGCAATATCGTCGGCGTGGTCCTGCTGTTGGTGGGTGCATTATGGACGCTGCAGGGCGCCAATGTGCTGGCGGGCAGCGTGATGTCGGGCCAAAGCCAATGGCTTTATATCGGCATCGTTCTGCTGATCGTCGGGCTGGTCGCGCTGTATTGGACCAATATGCGCAAGCCCATGCCTCGGCGCTGATCCACAGTGTGCTAGGGGCTACCGGCTTTTCGGAAAGCCCGCATGGGGCACGGCCACGCTGGTGCTATAGAGCTTGCCCGTCGGGTGATCGGTATTGATTTGGCCTGTCCATTCGTTGGCGGTGATAAACAGCGTGCGCCCGTCGGCACCGCCCAGCATGCACGCAAAGGCCATCAGGTCGAGCGGCACCTCTTCGAGCACCCTGCCCCCTTCGGCCACCCGCACGCACCGCTGGCCTGAACCGGCCCAGACGGCGCCCTCCGCATCCATGCAGATGCCGTCGGCACCCTGTCCATCGAGCTTGGCCCAGACCCGCTGGTTGGAAAGGCTGCCATCATCGGCAATATCGAAGGCCGTGAGGTTGCCGTTGAACGATTCCGCGCAGATCAGCGTCCTGCCATCCGGCGTGATCGCCATGCCATTGGGAAAGGCCAGCTCGCCAGGCTGACGCTGGACCCTGCCATCCGGCGTGACCAGGAGAATGAAGCCCGGCCGGAATTGGCCGCCGGGGAATTCGAAATTGACGCAGTTGAGATAGCTATTGCCTCGCCCGTCCACCACGATTTCGTTGCAGGCGTGGTCCAGGGCGGCGAACAGGGACAGCGAGCCATCCTCGGCCAGAACCTGCAGCGCCTTGGCGCGCGCATTGACCACGAGGCATCGGCCATCGGGCAGCCAGTCGATCGAGAATGGCAGTGACGCAACCTTGGCGACCGCAGTGCTGTGGCCGTCCTCGGTCACCGCATAGAGCGTTTCGGCCACCCAATCGGCAAACCAGATACGGCCATCGTGCCAGCGTGGCGACTCCCCCAAAAGGATGCCGGCCTGCAAGGTCTTGAGCTGGTAATCGGACATTGTCATCTCCATGCCGCGGTTATGACAATGTCGCGCGACCCGGGCCCATTTCGACACCCACGCTGGATTTCTGCCGCAAACGCGAAGGGCGGGACCGTTGCCGATCCCGCCCCTGATAGCATGCGATGAAACGCCGGGGATTACTTGCGCGGGTTTACGGGGCGCATGAGGCTGGTGACGCCCTTGCCGGCATTGAACGCCTTGATGGCATCGTACTGCACGCAATCGGGCGCCATTTCCATCAGCTCGATGCGGTTGCCATCGGGATCTTCCACCCAGGCGCCGCGATTGTTGTCGAGGCCCTTCTTGTCGACGAACGGGTTCATCAACGCGATGCCGGCTGCGTCCAGCTCGCGGAGCGCCGCGTCCATGTCATCGACGGTGATGCAGAGGTGATTGAAGCCGGTCGGCTCCGGGCCGGGCGACCGCGCGACGCCGCCGCCGGTCAGCTCCAGATAAAGATTGTCGTCGAACTTGAGGTAGACGATCCACGGCTTGTGGTCCTCGTCGGTCAGCTCGAGAAAGAGCTTGAAGCCCAGCGTCTCGTAGAACGCGATCGAGGCCTTGAGGTCCCGCGTCTTGAAATTGATATGCCCGAGCGTCTGAAACGCACCCATGGTCTTCTCCCTGTGCCCTAATGGCGGTGGCGGAAGTTTTACGGCATATTATCGCTAATACAAGGGTGTCGAGGCAGATTATTCCCATATTAATGGCCTGCCCGTGCCGGCAATGTTCGCCGGGGCCGATTGGCCTTGAAGCAAAGGCAACGGGCCCGCTGCGCCACTCCATAACCTGTCCCTATTCCAAGCCACGGCAGGAAACGACGCCATGATAGCGTATCGCCCTGACCTCGTGGATAAGTGCACTGCGCAGTGGCATGGCCGAACAGGCTCGACGCAACCCGCCGCCACAACCCGCGTTGCTTGCCCACACAGGTGAGGATTTCCCATGACATCGACAATCGCCCTGGCCGGCGCGACCGGCAATCTCGGCCTCCGCATCGCCAAGGCCCTGCGGCACCAGGATGCTGAAGTCTGGGCACTGGTGCGGCCGCAAACCGGGGAAGACAAGCTGGCCGCCCTGATCGAGAGTGGCTGCACCGTGGTCAAGGTAGACTTGGCCAATCCCGAGCAATTGCGGGCGGCGCTCAAGGGCGCTGACGGAGTGATCTCGGCACTGCAGGGCCTCCGCGATGTCATCGTCGATACGCAGACCGACCTGCTGAATGCCGCGGTCGCCGTGGGGGTCAAGCGCTTCATTCCCTCGGACTATGCCGCCGATTTCACCAAGACGGCAGACGAGCCCAACCGCAATTTCGACATGCGGCGGGAGTTCGGCACGGTGCTGGATGCCGCCCCGATCGAGGCGGTCTCGGTGCTCAATGGCATGTTCATGGACCTTCTGGCCTATGGCATGCCGCTGTTCGATCTGCGCAAGCACAGCGTCAGCTATTGGGGCGATGCCGATCAATTGCTCGACCTGACCACGATGGACGACACCGCTGCCGTCACCGCGCTGGCGGCGCTCGATCCGCAAGCGCCGCGTTACGTGCGGGTCGCCGGCGACCAGATCAGCGCTGCGGGATTGGCAGCGCTGGGCGGCGAGCTCACCGGCACAGAGTTTGACCTGGTGCGCGCCGGCAGCATTGCCGAACTCAGCCAGGCCATCGACAAAACCCGCGCCGCCGATCCCGGTGGGGAAAACGAGGAATTTCCGCGCTGGCAGCAGATGCAATACATCCGCAACATGATGAGCGGCAAAGCCAAGCTGGACCCCGTGGACAATGCGCGGTTTCCCTCCATCGCCTGGACCACGGTGCGCGATTTCGCGACCGGCATGCTGGCCCATCAGGGCGGGGGCTGACGTGGGGCGTGCACAAACGCCGCGCGGCTGGGGCCGGCGGATCAAATGAGCGGTGATGGCGAGACCGCGGCCTCGTAAGGTAGATGAAGAGTGAGGCCGAGGTCTCGCCACCACGCCGGGATTTGTCGCGGGTCCGGTTCAAGACGCGGTATTATTGCAACCGCGCAAGCCGAATTTCCCCCGCGCAAGATGGACGACTCCACCTCCCCGGCCGTCTCCCCGCTCATCACTCGTCATGATCGCGCTCTGGCGGGGCGATGGGAGGAGTTTACGCGGGGTAGAGGGGGCGGGGATAAGATGGATGAGGGGCACCGCCATCGCCCAGGCCACAGACCTGCTTCTCCCCCTTCCAGGGGGAGGCCGGGTGGGGGTACCAGCGCCCAAATTTCGCAGAATAGCACCCCCACCTTGATCCTCCCCCTGAGAGGGGGAGGTGTCGACTGAGGCCTTGGTCGACACCATTCGCAACTTGCGGTTACGCACCGCGCTCCCACACACGCGATGTCATCCCCGCGCAGGCGGGGACCCATCTCAAGATACTCCCGTCCGCAAGGTAGCCGAACAGCGATCTGGCGGGATGCGGACTGATCTCGAGATAGGCCCCTGCCTTCGCCGGGGCGACACCGTGGGTGGGGCGGCATTGAAGATTTCTCTTACGACCTCAGAGCCTAATCCACTTCCCGACAATCCGCTCATCGCTCGTCATGATCATGCCTAGCGGAGGGGCAGCGGAATAGGAGTAAGATGAATTACGTGCTCGCCTGGCGACTGCAAATACTTGGCCCGGCAACAAATCTGCCTGTTAGAAAACAATTCCATCGGTAAGTAACTGTATTTACAAAGCAAGGCAGCGGGTGTAACGAAAAACCATTTTTTCGTTACACCCGCTGCCTTGATCTAATATTTGCTCGATAATATTTTTAGTAAGTTTTTGTTTTTGTTGTAGAAAAACGATCTCCGTGCAAATAAGGCGGCCATATTGCTAGGTCTTATGGCACCCTGTAATGTCCTTGTAATGAGATCCAAAACACAACTCCTGAAAAGCCAAGATCGCCTAAAGGCCGCGGTTGAGGCGCTGCGTGACGAGCTTCGCCAGATAGAAGACGAGTTGCGCCAGTATGACCGCAGTGTCCCTCTCAACGACGAATTCTTTTGGGACAACTTGGTCCCGCTTTTGGCAAAGACCTCAGGGGGACTGACAAGCGCAGAAATCCAACGGCAACTGGAAACGGCAGGCCATGAAATCAACACCATCAGCCTTCGTACTTTTCTCAGCCGCAACAAGGCACGTGGCCGACTACTAACGTTTGACGCACCTTCGCCAGCAAGATGGCAGATTTCTCTGCACACGTCACACCTAATTGGCGGGCTTGGCGTTAGAACGGTCGAACAGCCGTCTGAATGGTATCACATCAAGTAAGCGTTTTAGCGCCATGCGCGCAAATGGATTGGACCGTCCGAAGCTACCAACAACGGACGGCCCAAGCCCCGGAAATTCGGTGTTCGAACCGCGGGGCACGTGGTCTGTTACAACCAGTATGATGGAATCATCGTCTGGCCTCCACGTCAAGGTTCGGCATCACAACCCGTGCGGGATGATCCCCATGGGAACCTTGATCAAGGAGCCAACATGGCTTGGTACACTAACGCATCCACGCTGACGGTCAGCGACGGAACTGGTGACTGGTGGAAGAATGTCTACAGCCCAAGCGACGGAGTGCCCGTATCCGGCATCTATCGCTGCGTGGGTTGTGGAAAGGAAGTGACCTGCAACGATCCTGATCGCTTCCCACCGCAGAACCACCACCAGCATTCCTCCCAGCAAGGAGCCATCCGCTGGAAGCTGAGTGTTCGCACGAATACCAAGGGCGATTAGCCGAAGTCACAGAAGGCCCGGAGTTTCCTCCGGGCCTTCTTAATTCCAGTCCAGACAACGTCTGGTCAGCCCAGATGCGCCAGCACTGCCAACAGCAACAGCGCCACGATGTTCGTAATCTTGATCATCGGGTTCACAGCCGGGCCGGCCGTGTCCTTGTAGGGGTCGCCGACGGTATCGCCCGTCACGCTGGCCTTATGCGCCTCGCCGCCCTTGTGGTGGACGACGCCGTGGCTGTCGGTGAAACCGTCTTCGAAGCTTTTCTTGGCGTTATCCCAGGCGCCGCCGCCGGCGGTCATGGAGATCGCGACGAAGAGGCCGGTGACGATGACGCCCATCAGCATGGCGCCCAAGGCCGCAAAGCCTTCGGCGCGGCCGGCGATCCAGAAGATGGCGAAGAACACCACGATTGGCGACAGCACCGGCAGCAGGGACGGCACGATCATTTCCTTGATCGCCGCCTTGGTCAGCATGTCCACGGCCTTGGCATAATCGGGCTTGGACGTGCCCTTCATGATGCCTGGATCGGCCTTGAACTGGCGGCGAACCTCGACCACCACCGATTGGGCGGCGCGACCCACCGCCGTCATCGCCATGCCGCTGAACAGGAACGGCAGGAGACCACCGAAGAGGAGGCCGACGACGACGTAAGGATTGGCCAGCGAGAAATTCACCGCCGCCATGCCGTAAAAGAAGCTGCCCTCGACCGCATTGGCGACGAAGTATTGCAGATCCTGCGTATAGGCGGCGAACAGCACCAGGGCGCCCAGGCCCGCCGAGCCGATGGCATAGCCCTTGGTGACGGCCTTGGTGGTATTGCCCACGGCGTCGAGCGCGTCGGTATTGTGGCGCACTTCCTTGTCGAGACCGGCCATTTCGGCGATGCCGCCGGCATTGTCGGTGACGGGGCCAAAGGCGTCGAGCGCCACGACGATACCGGCCAAAGCCAGCATGGTGGCAACCGCGAAGGCGATGCCGAACAAGCCCGCCAGATTATAGGTGACGATGATGCCGGCGATGATGACCAAAGCCGGCAGCGCCGTGGACTCCAGCGACACGGCGAGGCCCTGGATCACGTTGGTGCCATGGCCGGTAACCGAGGCTTCGGCGATGGAATTGACCGGGCGCCGATTGGTGCCGGTGTAATATTCGGTGATGACGATGATCAGCCCGGTAATGGCCAGGCCCGTCACGCCGCACCAGAACAGGCTCCAGGGCGTGAAGGCTTTTTCGGCGGTGCCGAGGGCGGCATTGAGATCGCCGAAGACGAAATACAGCACCGGCAGCAGCACGATCAGCGACAGCACGCCGGTGGCGATGATGCCCTTGTAGAGCGCGCCCATGATATTGTTGGAGGCACCCAGCTTGACGAAATAGGTGCCGATGATCGAGGTGACGACGCAGGCGCCGCCAATGGCCAAAGGCAGCACCATGCCGGCCAGCTTATAGGCATCGGGCAGCACGATGGCGGCCAGCACCATGGTGGCCACGATGGTCACCACATAGGTTTCGAACAGGTCGGCCGCCATGCCGGCGCAATCGCCAACGTTATCGCCGACATTGTCCGCGATGGTGGCCGGGTTGCGCGGATCGTCTTCGGGAATACCGGCTTCGACCTTGCCCACCATATCGCCGCCCACGTCGGCGCCCTTGGTGAAGATGCCGCCGCCCAGACGCGCGAAGATCGAGATCAGGGAAGCGCCGAAGCTCAGGGCCACCAGCGAATCGATGACGGTGCGGCTGGTGGGCGCAAAGCCCATGCCGGTCAGGATGATGAAATAGAGCGTGACGCCCAGAAGGCCGAGCCCCGCGACCAGCATGCCGGTAACGGCGCCGGATTTGAAGGCCAGGTCGAGCCCCTTGGCCAGCGAGGTGGTCGCCGCCTGGGCCACGCGTACGTTTGCCCGCACGGAAACGTTCATGCCGATGAAACCGGCCGCGCCGGACAATACCGAGCCGATCAAAAAGCCGATGGCGGCATAGATGCCCAGCAGGAAAAACGCGGCGATCAGGATGACCACGCCCACAATGGCGATGGTGGTATATTGCCGCTTGAGATAGGCCGAGGCGCCTTCGCGCACGGCGGCTGAAATTTCCTGCATCCGGGCCGAGCCCGCATCGGCGGCCAGCAGGGTTTGCGTCGTAACGACGCCATAAACGATAGACAGACCGCCACACACGACGATCAGCCACAATGCCAAAGTCATAGACTTGTCCTCAAACTAGGGTCCTCCGAAGTCCCCTGCCGGGCGCCGATTCTACGATCGGTCGTCCCAGCCCTCCGCGGGCCTTCTCGTGAGGCAAGCTTAGTCGGATTGTTTTGGCTTAAGCAATGGGAAACGCGATGTTTTGTCGCGGGGGCGCCCAAACGAAAAGGCTCAGCCCGATGAGGCTGAGCCGATAGGGCAGCGCTGCCGTCACGCCTAATACAGGCGCAGCAGGCGCGGCAGGTCGTTGGCGATGAACGACTGCAGGAAGAAGATGATGACGAAGACGATGATGGGGCTGAGGTCGAACCCGTTCACCGGCGGGATCAGGCGGCGGATCGGGCGCAGGATCGGCTCGGTGATCGCGTTGACCACCTGCCACAGCCCGGCCACGAAGGCGTTGCGGGTATTGATCACGTTGAAGCTGATGAGCCAGCTCATGATGATCATGATCAGAAACACCCACCAGACCAGGGTCAGCACCATGGAGAGGGTCTGCAGCAAAGCGATCATTAAGGTCCCCTGTGTCGTGAACAGTCACGGCAGCATATGCGCTCGTATGTAAGGCGGCTTGGCCCGACCCACAAGTGCAACGCTATCAAGCACAAGAGCCCCGCACCGGGCAACACGGGGCAGGGCTCGAATGACTGACATCCGGTACGCAGTACAAAATCCGGACAGGACCCTAATTGCACGAAGCGTGCCAAGCCGCAGGACGCCGGAAACGCTGAGATTATCGGGTTAAGGTCTTGTAAAGTTTCGCGAATTGCGGAGGGGATGGATTGCAGAATGCAAGGGGCTTTGCATTTTGCAAGTGACTCACATGCACGGGTTCATTAGTGGCTCGCGCGGCACTGAAAGGAGGTCCGCAATATCCGAAGTGACGGTGGCGGGGTCACCCTGCCGGATTCCCCAGATCATCGAAGCAAAAGATCCGTCGCCCGGTTTGAACGCACAGGCATCGTCTGGCACCTGCGAGGCGAACGTGAGCTTCTTCTCGTCAAGCATCTGCTGGCTAACAGGCGTGGATGAGTTCTCAATAATGAAGGCGTCCATCTTGGCAATACCCGTCTCAACAGCGCTATCCACCGCATTGTGCATCCAGCCGCACTTTCGGGAGTGTTGATCGATCAGCTGGTAGATGCCCCACACGCACAGCACAGGTCCCTTGCCACTGGCATCGGCCGGTGGAGAACGGTCCTGACCGTAAGCGGAACTTGAGGACACCACGAGGGTCAGCAGCACTCCGATAGTGATCCACCGCATTGCAACGCCCGCCCTTGGCCATTCGGCGAAGCTACAGCGGGGTTACCAACTCAGCAAGCGGTCAGCCGATATCCTTGATCGGCTTCCAGGTGATGAAGCGCCAGATGTAGATCACCACGGCCACGGCGACGACGGCGGTGGAGACGGGATCGACCCAGCCTTCGACCAGATCGTACTGCTCGTGCAGTAGGTAGCCGGCGGCGGTGAGGATGGCGGTCCAGACCGTCGTGCCGACCGCCGAGACGATGAGGAATTTCCACACGGGCATCGCCGCAAGCCCGGCGGGCACCGAGATCAGCGTACGGATGGCCGGGACCAGGCGGCCGAACAGCACCGCCCATTGCCCATAGCGGCCGAACCAGTGCACGGCCTTGTCGATATCGTCTTCGGAAATAGTGGCAAAGCGGCCGAAGCGGTTGCACAGTTTTCGGAAGCGCTCGATGCCGAGCAGGCGCGCGGCGACGTACCAAGCCAGCGTGCCCACGATGGAGCCGGCAACACCGGCAATCAGCACGCCAAAAACATTAAGATCGCCATTGGCGGCGGCAAAGCCGGCGAATGGCATGATGAGTTCGGACGGAATGGGGGGGAAGATATTCTCGGCCACCATCATCAGGAAAATCCCGAGATAGCCCCACTGGGTCACGAAGCCGATGATCCATTCACTCATGGGATACTCCTGGTGCCTGACAATAGATAAGGGCCAACCCGCAGTCCGCCCTACCACCTGTATTGAGTGGCGAGAGCGGGTGCGTGTTGGCCCTTATGATCTTAAAACCCGAGGACTAGCTGGCCTTGGTGCCGCGCATGGCGCGCTTGCGATCATTGGGGTCGAGCCAGATCTTGCGCAGGCGGATCGACTTGGGAGTGACTTCGACATATTCGTCTTCGGCGATATAGCCGAGTGACTGTTCGAGGGTGAGCTTCTTGGGCGTGGTCAGGCGCACCGCTTCGTCCTTGGACGTGGTGCGGATGTTGGTGAGCTGCTTGCCCTTGAGCGCATTCACTTCGAGATCGTTCTCGCGCGAATGCTCGCCGATGATCATGCCTTCATAGATATCGACGCCGGAGTCGATCATGATCGGGCCGCGATCTTCCAGGTTCCACAGCGCGAAGGCCACGGACTGGCCGGTGCCGTTGGAGATCAAGACGCCGGTGCGACGGCCTGGCAGGTCGCCCTTGAAGGGGGCGAATTCATAGAACAGGCGGTTGAAGATGGCAGTGCCGCGGGTGTCGGACAGCAATTCGGGCTGGTAGCCGATCAGCGAGCGGGTCGGCACGTGCAGGCGAATACGCGTACGGCCAACGCCCGAAGCGCGCATTTCGACCAGATCGCCTTTGCGCTCGGTCATCTTCTGCACGACGGTGCCGGTATATTCATCATCGACGTCGATGATGACTTCCTCGATCGGCTCCATCTTGACGCCGTCGACTTCGCGCATCAGCACCTTGGGACGACCAATGGTGAGCTCGAAGCCCTCGCGGCGCATGTTTTCGATCAGCACGGCCAGCTGCAATTCGCCACGACCGGCAACGTCGAACGAGTCATTGTCGTCGCCCGGGGTCACCTTGATGGCCACATTGCCTTCGGCTTCGCGCATCAGGCGCTCGCGGATGACGCGGGACTGCACCTTGTCGCCTTCGCGCCCGGCGAGCGGGCCGTCATTGATGCGGAAGGTCACCGACAGGGTCGGGGGATCGATCGGCTTGGACGCAATTGGCGTCATGTTCTGCGGCACCGAGATGGTATCGGCCACGGTGGTGGTTTCGAGACCCGCGATGGCGACGATGTCGCCGGCTTCGCCGATATCGACCGGCGTGCGCTCGAGGCCACGGAAGGCCAGAACCTTGGAGACGCGGCCCTTTTCGATGATCTTGCCTTCACGCGACAGCGTGTGGATCGGATCGCCCGGCTTGACCTGGCCCGAGAAGATGCGGCCGGTCAGGATACGACCGAGGAAGGGGTTGCGCTCGATGGTGGTGACCAGCATGCGGAACGGGCCTTCTTCGACCTTGGGTTCCTTGACGTAATCGATGACCTTGTCGAGCAGCGGGCCGAGGTTGTCCTTCGGGCCTTCCGGCTGCTCGCTCATCCAGCCCTGCTTGGCCGAACCGTAGAGCACTGGGAAATCGAGCTGCTCGGGGGTCGCGTCGAGCGCGATGAACAGATCGAAGATTTCTTCGAGAACTTCGAGGTGACGCTCGTCGGACTTGTCGATCTTGTTGATCGCCACGATCGGGCGCAGGCCCTGCGCCAGCGCCTTGCCAAGCACAAACTTGGTCTGGGGCATTGGGCCCTCGGCCGCGTCGACCAGGATCACCACGCCATCGACCATGGACAGGATGCGCTCGACTTCGCCGCCAAAGTCGGCGTGGCCGGGGGTGTCGACGATATTGATGCGGGTGTCTTTCCAGAGCAGGCTGGTCACCTTGGCCAGGATAGTGATGCCGCGCTCGCGCTCGATATCGTTGGAATCCATGGCGCGTTCTTCAACGCGCTCGTTTTCGCGGAACGAGCCGGACTGCTTCAACAGAACGTCGATCAGCGTGGTCTTGCCGTGGTCAACGTGGGCGATAATGGCGATATTGCGCAAAGACATAGTGATCAGGCCTCTTTGGCATGATCCCAAAACCTTGGGCCGCGAAAGGGGCGGCGGCAAACGGCTGAACCATGCAGGAATAACATCGCGCCACCCCTCGCGAGAATGCGGGACTGGCACAGTTGGCGGTGCCTTACATGAGAACAGCGTTTTCCACAAGCGCAGCACGCGCAGAGGTGGGTTGCGGACGGCCGGAGCCGCCAGCAGGGTCACGTCAGCGAGCGCGGCAACTCGCCCGATTGCCAGAGCCCGAGGCCAAAGCCATCCGGGTCCAGAAAGTCGGCGCTCCAGCCGCCGGGCGCCTCCGACACCGGGGTGACGATGGTGACGCCCTTGGTGGCCAGTCCGGCCACGATGTCGTCGATGCCCCCCTCATCGACGGTAAAGATCAGCGCCGGCGTATTGCCGCGCACGCCATCCATCTGAAAGAAAATCAGGTCGAGGCTACCCAGCGTGCCCTGCAGCCAGAACGGCTCGGCGCCCTCCTCGCGGCTGAGCGCGAGCCGAGGGTCTGGTTGTAGAATTTCTCGGTGCGAACAATGTCGCTGACATAAAAGACGATGCTGGCGCTCTTGGGTTTAAAGCTCATGGAGCCCTCCTTGCTGGTTACGTCCCTTATTGCCGCGGCGCCGACTTTTGTGAGCGCCGCACGATAAAAAGATGGCCATCGGGATCATGGCTGGCAAACAGGCCGCCGTGCTGCTGCAGGCTGGGCAGCAGCGCATCGCGGATTTTTCCATAGGCGAGGTCCAGACTAAGCCCCGGCAAATCGGCGGGCAGCGCCAGGCCCGCCAGCACCACGCGGCGCCGCAGATCGCTGATACGCCGGCGCAAGGCAGTGTCGGTCAGACCCAGCAGATAAGCGATTTCACGCCGGTTGTGGCCCGAGAGGGTGAGGGCCGCGACGGCCTTGAGCGCCGGCGGCAAGGCGGCCAGCAGGGTGGCGACCTCCGATGGCTCGGTGGCCGGCGACGGTGGCGCCGCCTGAGCCTGCCACTGGGTGTCGCGCGTGCGGCGACGGCCGGCGGTGCGTGTGGCCATGCGTGCCTTGTTGCGCACCGTGCCGGCCAGCCAACGGGCCGTATCAGGCGCATCGAAATCGGTGCGGCCGGCAAGCACTGCCGCCAGCAGGGCCTCCTGCACCATATCGTCGGCCGCGCCCGCATCGCGTCCCTCGCGGCGGGCTATGGCACGGAGCTGGGCGTACAGGGCGGGGCGCATGCGCCACATTTGGCAAAAGGCCCAATCAAACACAACCGCCGCCTTCCCGGAGGAAGGCGGCGATGATTACAAGCGCCGCGCCCCGGCGGGGGCGCGGCTGACCGTCCCAGTCTTGCGGTTTAGGCCAGGAACGGCGTTGCGGCGGCAAGCACGGCAGACTTGCTCAGCGGCTTGTCGAAAGCCCCATCCCAGCCGAGGCGCAGCCCGATGCGACGCACTTCGGAGGCATGGCGAGCTTCCACCGAGTGGATCTGCAGCGCCGTGGTGAGGACCGGCGTGCCGGCAAGATTGCCGGCCTGACCCTTGTAGGCGGCGACGCCGAGATCCTCGAAAGTCTGGCTCAGGGTCAGAAAGGTGTCGAAGTTGGAGAACACGTCGGCATATTTGCCGCCAGCGGTGAAATCGACGGCCGGTGCCTTGACGGCGGCGGCGCCGAGCGCGCCCTGCAGCAGCTTGACGTGGGCGGTCTCATGCTGGCCGATGGTGCGGAACACCGTCTTGTACTTGCCTGGGATCAGGCCGCTCGCCTTGTTGCCGGCGTCGTAGAAGGCCGCTTCCAGATATTCGAGGGTCAGCGCGAAATTGAGCACGTCCTCGACCTTCTTGGGGAGCGCCTGCCCGAAAGCCTCGTTGGATGCCAGGGCGATCACCAGCGGAGCACTGGCGAGGAAACCAGCGCGACGGGCATATTTGGCGAACACATCGCGGCGGCTGGAGAGAATGGTATCGGCGAGTTCGGGTTCGATCTCGCTCAGGATTGAATTCTGTTCGGTCATTTTGCTGATCCTTAAGCGAGGGAAGCGGCGGTGACGGGGGTCTTGATGAACGGGGCCGCCTTGGGCAGCACCTGGCTCGGCAGCAGCGCGCCATCGAGGCCCTTGCTATCGACATGGCCACGACCGACGGCCTGGGCGCTATAGGGGCGCAGCAGATCGGAGATGGCGGCGGCATGGCGCGCCTCGATCGACACGATCGAGCCGGCAGCGGCGAGATAATCGACATTCTTGATCAGCTGACCGGCGCCGTTATAGGCGGCAACGCCCAGGTTCTCGAACACTTCGGCAGTGCCCAGCACGCTGGCACGGCTGCCGAAATCGACGGCCGAGAAATCGACTTCCAGAGCGCCGATGGCGTTGCGGCCAAGCGCCTTCTTGAGGAAATCGCGGTGGGCGATTTCATGGTCGCGGATCGAGGTCAGGATGACCTGGTCGTTTTCCTGCATGCTGGAGAACGGGGTCTTGAGCACCTGGATGTAGAACGCCGCTTCGAGCTGCTCCAGCGCATAGGCATAGTTCAGCACACCCACATCGCCGTCGCCGAGTTCGGCGCCCAGCGCGGTGGAAATGCCGAAGTTCGGCAGCAGCGAGCCCGCGACCATGATGCCGGCACCAACGCCGGTCCACTTGAGAATATGGCGCCGTGACGCCTTGGTCTGCATGTCCATGTGAAATCTCCATATTGCAGGAATGCACCTGCGCTTGGCTTACTGACGCCTGTGTTCAGTTACGGCCCGCAACGGGAGAAGTTTCACAATGTATCCGGTGCCGAGCGCCGGTATATTTTTACGGACGGCAGGAAATCGCGCGGAACGGCCCAAGATGCGTTGCGTTCACGCGCCCGATGACCAGCCGGCTCGCGAACACTGTGGAGCGAGGGTGGTTCCATCACTGTAGATTGAGTGCAATAGGCGAGCTTAAGACGCTTTTTTCCGCTGGGTCTGGCGCGTGGCCACTTCGCTATGCAGCAGATTGGCCAGCGCGGCGGGCGGCAGCGGCGGCGAGAACAGGAAACCCTGCACCTCATCACAGCCCTGGCTGCGCACCATTTCGAGCTGGTCTTCGGTCTCGACGCCCTCGGCGGTGGTCGACATGCCCAGCGACTGTCCCAGCCCGATCACCGCCTTGATGATGGCGAGGCTATCGCCGCGGGAGGTGAGATCGCGCATGAAGGAGCGGTCGATCTTGATCTTGTCGAAGGGGAAGCTTCGGAGATAGCTCAGCGACGAATAGCCGGTGCCGAAATCGTCCATGCAGATGCGCACGCCCATGGCCCGCAGGTCGTGCAGGGCTTTCAGCACGCTATCGCTTTCGGCGAGCAGCAGGGATTCGGTGATTTCCAGTTCCAGTCGCGTCGCCGGCAGCTTGGCATCTGCCAGCGCGGACTTCACCAGCCCCACCAGGTCCCGGTTCTTGAACTGCACCGGCGACAGGTTGACGGCGATGCGGATTTCGCCTGGCCAGCTGGCGGCGGTAAGGCACGCCTGACGCAAAACCCATTCGCCGATCGGCACGATCAGCCCGGTTTCCTCGGCGATCGGGATGAACTCGACCGGCGAGATGGCGTGCTCCTCATGGTCCCAGCGCAGTAGCGCCTCGACGCAGGTGACGCGGTTTTCGCTGAGGCCGAGGAGGGGCTGGAATACCAGGCGCAATTCCTGGCGCTGGAGCGCCAGGCGCAGGCCGGCCTCGATGGACCGCCGCTGTTGCAGCACCGCATCCATGCCGCTTTCGAAGAAATGATACGTCGAGCGACCTTCGCTCTTGGCCTTGTAGAGCGCGAGGTCCGCGTTCTTGACCAGCGTATCGGTCTTTTCGCCATCGCCGGGGCCGACCGCGATACCAACGCTAGCGCCGATCTCGATCTGCTGGCCGCCGATCATGAACGGGGCGGCGATGGACTTGATGATGCGATCGGCCACCCGCGCCGCATCGGCCGCGTCCTCGACGGGCCGCATCAACAGGGCGAATTCGTCGCCGCCCAACCGCGCCAGGATGTCGGTTTCCCGCGTCGTGCCCCACAGCCGCGCCGAAGCCTGCTTGATGACTTCGTCGCCCACCGCATGGCCCAGCGTGTCATTGACGGCCTTGAAGTGATCCAGATCAATATAGAGCACGGCGGCCATTTCGCCCCGCGCCAGCCCGGCCTCGGCCTTGGCCATCTGCTCGAGGAATTCGATGCGGTTGGGCAGGTCGGTCAAGGCGTCATGGCGCGCCAGGTGGCGGATGCGCGCCTCGTTCTGGCGCTGCTCGGTAATGTCTTCGTGGGTCGACACCCAGCCGCCATCTTTCATCGGATGGTGCTGCATCATGATGGTGCGGCCATTGAGCTCGTGGATATTCTTGCCGTATTCCCGCCGCGCGATGACGTCGCGCCGCCACAGCACATATTCCTCGCGCGTGCCACCGGCGCTCATGCCGACATCGAACAGATGGCCCAGAATATCTTCGAGCTGGATGCCCGGCTTGATCAGCCGCTCGGGCAGATTATAGATTTTGATGTAGGGCTGGTTGCAGATGACGAGCCGCCCGCGCGGGTCGAACATGCAAAGACCCTGGGAGATATTGTTGACCGCGGCGTCGAGGCGGATGTTCTGGCGCTCCAGCTCCAGCTTGCGCTTCTGCACCAGCTCGGTGCGGGCCATTTCGTCGGTCACATCCTCATGGGTGATAACCCAGCCAATGGCCGGCGAATAGACATGGGCGGTTTCGATGACGCGGGCGCCGTGCACCACTTCCTGCGTCTTGGCCCGGGCGCCATGACGATTGTTCAGCAGCGCGTCCGTATAGGCCTCGTAGAATTCCTGGGGGGTCTGGTCGGGATGATTGCCGAGCGTGGAGGATAGATTGACCACCTCCTCCAGCGTCATGCCGCGCTGCAGTGCAGTGCTGGAAAAGCCGTAGATATCGCGGTAATTCTTGTTCCACATCACCAGGCGAAACTGTGGCGACCAGACGCAAAAGCCATAGGGAATGCTCTCGAGCGCTGCATCGAGTAGCAAGGCCTCAGCCATTTCGCTCAGATTGCCAGCGTCTTCTGCCTGCACCCGATCCATCTCCCGCCATAATGCATTCTGCACGACGCTTGGATGACAAGCTAGAGGGCGCTGCTTAAGGGGGCCTTAAAACGATTTCAGGGATGCCGGACGGTAAAGACTTTACCATCCGGCATGACTTGGCTAGCGGCCGGCCTTCTTGTTGCGCGCCGCATAAGTCTTGAGGCGCAGGCCGTTGAGCTTGATGAAGCCCTCGGCATCCTTGTGGTCATAGGCGACGGCGCCTTCTTCGAAGGTCACGAGATCCATCGAATAGAGCGAGAACGGCGAGGTGCGGGCGATGACGCTGGCGCTGCCCTTGTAGAGCTTGAGGGTGACTTCGCCGGTGACGAAGGCCTGGCTCTTGTCGATCAGCGCCTGCAGCATTTCGCGCTCGGGCGCGAACCAGAAGCCGTTGTAAATCAGCTCGGCATACTTCGGCATCAGCTCATCCTTCAGATGCGCCTCGCCACGGTCGAGCGTGATCGATTCAATGCCGCGATGCGCCACCAGCATGATAGTGCCGCCGGGGGTTTCGTAGAGCCCGCGGCTCTTCATGCCAACAAAGCGGTTTTCCACCAGATCGAGCCGGCCCACGCCATGCTTGCCGCCCAGCTCGTTGAGCTTGGTGAGCAGGTTGGCTGGGCTGAGCTTGACGCCATTGACCGAAACCGGATCGCCCTTCTCAAAACCCACGGTGATGATTTCAGGCTCGTTGGGCGCGTCTTCCGGGTTAACGGTGCGCTGCGCCACGTAATCGGGGGCCGGCACTGCGGGGTCTTCCAGCACCATGCCTTCGGACGAGGTATGCAGCAGGTTCGCATCGACCGAGAACGGCGCCTCGCCGCGCTTGTCCTTGGCGATCGGAATCTGGTTGCGTTCCGCATAGGCCAAGAGCGCCGTGCGGCTGCGCAGGTCCCATTCGCGCCAGGGCGCGATCACCTTGATCGAGGGATCGAGCGCATTGGCGGTCAGTTCGAACCGCACCTGGTCATTGCCCTTGCCGGTGGCGCCATGGGAAATCGCGTCGGCGCCGCTCTCCTGGGCGATCTCGACCAGCCGCTTGGCGATCAATGGCCGGGCGATCGAGGTGCCGAGCAGGTAGACGCCCTCATAGACCGCATTGGCGCGGAACATCGGGAAGACGAAATCGCGTACAAATTCCTCGCGCAGGTCCTCGATGTGGATTTGCTTGATCCCCATCATCTCGGCCTTCTTGCGCGCCGGCTCCAGCTCTTCGCCCTGGCCCAGATCGGCGGTGAAGGTGATCACCTCGCAATTGTAGGTTTCCTGCAGCCATTTGAGGATGATCGAGGTATCGAGCCCGCCCGAATAGGCCAGCACGACTTTCTTGATGTCTTTCGCCATAGTCCGTCCCCTGTATGATTGCGTGGAACGATAAAGCAGATCAGGCGCAACAATCTTGCGAAAACGTCACGCATGGCTGATGGTGTGGCAGAAAACACCGCTCCAGCACTCATCAAGAGCAGAAAATGCCAACAACGCTCGACGCCATCGACAAGCGCATCCTGCGCGCCTTGCAGCGCGATGGTCGCATGTCCAATGTCGAACTCGCCAATGAGGTGGGCCTGTCGCCCTCGCCCTGCCTGCGCCGGGTGCGGCTGCTGGAGGAATCGGGCGTCATCGATCGCTATGTGGCGGTGCTGGACGGCGCCAAGGTGGGCCTGACGCTGACGGTCTTCGCCCGCGTCTGGTTCAAGACCCAGGACGCCGAGATCACTCACCAGTTCGCCGAGACGGTGCGCAAATTTCCCGAGGTGGTCGAATGCTACCTCACGACCGGGGAATGCGACGCCATTATGCGCATCGTTACCGCCGACCTGCACGCCTATTGGCGCTTCCAGTCCGACTATTTGATGCGCATTCCCAGCGTGCAAAGCGTCAAGACCGATGTGCCGATGGAAACCATCAAGCGCAGTTATGAGCTGCCGCTGTGAAGTAACATGCACTATGCATGTTTTATGGAAACACTCGCCTATCGCCGGCACCCGCGTTAATGCTGGCTGATACTATTGGACTTGAGCCGATATGCCCGCACTCCGCCGCACACTATCAATTCTGGCGCTCGCCCTCTGGGCAGTGCCGGCCTTCGCCCAGGCGACGGCTACGGTGAAATACGAGTGCCAGGACCCGACCGGTTTTGAAGTGCTGGCGTGGATCACCCTGAGCGGCACGCATTACAGCCTCAAGTCCCAGATGCAGGTTAGCGGCGAGGGTGAGCTTGCCCTGCAGGATGGTGGCAGCGGGCTCGTGGTGCTGTCCGGCCCGCTCGCCAGGGATTTTGGCCTCCTCGGCGCCAAGCCGGCCTCGGGGCCAAAACTGACTTTCGTCGATGAACGCGGCCCCGTCATGATCTGCCGCCAACAGCAAAGCTGAGCCATGCCCGCTTTCGTACCCGATCTCTCCGTCATCCTGACCTTCGCCCTCGCTGCCTTCGTGCTGGCCATAACACCGGGGCCCGACATGGCGCTGCAGATGTCGCGCGCCATCAACTATGGTCGCGCCCATGGCTTTGCCACGGCGGCCGGGGCGATGACCGGCATCGTCGTGCATACCACGCTGGTTGCCTTGGGCATTTCGGTGCTGATCGTGGCAGCGCCGACGGCGTTCTGGGTGCTCAAGATCGCCGGGGCGATTTACCTGCTGTGGCTGGCCTATCAGGCCATCGTGCATGGCGGCGGATTGAAGCTGTCGGCGCGCGCCACAAGAGTGCCGACCCTGAAGGAAAGCTTTGCCACCGGGGTGGGCATCAACCTGCTCAATCCCAAAGTGCTGCTGTTCTTCATGACCTTCCTGCCCCAATTTGTCGATCGTCACGATACCGCAGCCCCGGCAAAACTCTTCTTCCTCGGGGCCGAGTTCATCGTGGTGTCGATCCCGTTGGCGATATTGATGGTCGTCGCGGCCGAGAAGCTGGCCGGGGTGTTGCAGACCAATGTGTGGGTCAGCCGGGCACTGAACTGGACGTTTGCGGGCGTGTTCACGGCGTTCGCCGCGACGATATTGCTAGCCGAGGGGCGGCGGTAGGCGGGCTTTGCCATACCGATCCCCCACCGCATCCTTCCCGCGGACTTGATCCGCGGGCCGCTCACAGCACGGCATGAGCGGATAGTGGCCCGCGGATCAAGTCCGCGGGAAGGACGGTGGGTGGAGCACCATTCCGTCAATCCTCAGAGTTTGAACTCATAATATTTGATGGTGTCTTCCGCACCGCCGAACCGGCGATAGAGCCCATTGGCCGCATCGTTGTCGATCTCGGTGCCGAGCCAGGCTTCGACACAACCCCGCTCGCGGCCCCAGGCGAACAGTTCGGTCAGCATCGCGGTCGCGATGCCTTGCCGCAAATAGGCCGTGGCGGTGCCCACTTCATCAACATAAAGCTCGGTGACCTTGTCGGGATGGTGGTGCACAACGCCGACGCATTGGCCGACCACAAGGTCGCCATCGAGCGCCAGCACCATGATATGGCCGGGCGTGGTCAGATAGGTGGACAGTCGCTCGGGATCGATCGGCTCGTCGAACACATCGGCGGCGATATTGGCGAAGAGCCCGTCATCGTCAGCCGTGATGCGTTTGACGACGATTGCCATCTCACCCCGCCAATGCTTCGCGGTCTTTCTTGCTCAGGCGTTCGGTTTCGCTCTTGAGCTGGCCGCACGCCGCAAAAATATCGCGGCCGCGGGGGGTGCGGACGGGGCTGGCATAGCCGGCCGCGTTGACGATATCGGCGAAGCGCTCGATGCGGCTCGACGGCGAGGTGCCGTAATTGCTGCCCGGCCATGGATTGAACGGGATCAGGTTGATCTTGGCGGGAATATTTGCCAGCAGCCGCACCAGTTCGCGCGCATCGGCGTCGGTATCGTTGATGCCGTCGAGCATGACATATTCGAATGTGATGCGGCGCGAGTTGGAAACGCCGGGATAATTGCGGCAGGCCTCGAGCAGTTCGGCCAGCGGGTACTTCTTGTTGATCGGCACCAGCACGTCGCGCAGGTCGTCGTTCACCGCATGCAACGAGATGGCCAGCATGACGTCGATTTCGCGGCCGGTCGGCTCGATAAAGGGCACGACGCCCGAGGTCGACAGCGTGATGCGGCGACGGCTCAGGCTCATGCCGTCGCCGGCCTGGGCGATCAGCAGCGCCTGCTTGACGTTCTCGTAATTATAGAGCGGCTCGCCCATGCCCATCATCACCACATTGGTGATGGCGCGGGTATCCCCGTGAGGCACGAGGCCCCCGTCATCGGGCCGCACGCCGCCGGGGAAATCGCCCAGCCGCTCGCGCGCCATCAAGACCTGGCCGAGAATTTCGCCCGCCGTCAGGTTCCGCACCAGCTTCTGCGTGCCGGTATGACAGAACGAACAGGTGAGGGTACACCCGACCTGGGACGACACACACAGTGTCCCGCGATCTTCCTCGGGGATGTAGACGGTTTCCACTTCGACCGGTGGATAGTTCGGATTGGCCGGGTCGCGGAAGCGGAACAGCCACTTGCGGGTGCCGTCGGAGGACACCTGCTCGGAGACGATTTCGGGCCGGTCGAGAATGAAGCTGTCAGCCAGGAGCTGGCGCACGGGCTTTGCCACATTGGTCATCTTGTCGAAATCGGTGACGCCGTTGACATAGAGCCAGTTCCACAACTGGCTGGAGCGCATGCGGCTTTCCTTTTCGGCGATCCCCACGCCCTGCAGCGCTTCGGCCAGCATCGGCTTGCTCAGCCCGATCAGCGACGGCCGGCTGAGCGAGGCGGGGCGGATGGCGCTGGAATGATCGAGATTAAGAGCAATGCTCATGGCAAAGGGCGTCCGGAAGGCAGGGGATGGCGCGGCCAATACCATATAGGCGCAGTTTGCGCAAAGTCAGGGGGTGCGGACGGGCAATGCGTCGGGCGCAGGCACCGTCATGGACTTTAGGAAAGCAGCGTGCGGCCACACCCACCGCACTTCCCGCGGACTTGATCCGCGGGCCCTGACAGCTTGTGCCGAATTGAGAGTGGCCCGCGGATCAAGTCCGCGGGAAGGCCGGTGTTTGATTTTGTACCGAGCCTGCCAGCGAGCCCTACTTGCAGTCCGCCATGGCCTGCGAGGCGGCAGTGGCGCCGGACAGCGAAAACGTCTCGACTATCTTGATGCCCGCCGCGGAGGTGCCTTCGACCACCATGCTGGAGCCGGCGCGGATGGCGCTGGCCAGCGTGGCGCTCTGGCCGGCGTCGTCGAGCCAGGCGGCATCGTTCTGGGTGAACAGGTTGAACACCTGCCCGCTGACATTGACCGTGGCGGCGCTATCGGGCGCAAAGGTGAAGCCGGCGACCAGGTTGAACTCGTTGGCGACGTTCTCGCCGGGACGATTGGTGATGTAGAGGCTGCCCTGGGTGTAGCCATCTGGCTCGGGCGAGACTTTCTTGGGCTTGGTCATGGCAAAACAGACCGGGCCGGTGCCGTCGGCAGCCGCATAGGACGACCAGTCGCGATAATCCCCCAGGAGGCGCACATTCTGCGCGGCGGCCGATCCGGCCATGATGACGGTGGCGGTGACCGCCAGCAGCAGCGCGCGCAGGGACATTGAACTTGGCCTCATCAATTCTGCAGACAATATCGCGTGGATCGTCTTGCCCAATTATGGCGTTTGCGCGCCGCGGGCAACCGCAAATTCGCGGTTTATCCCATAGTCATGCCAAGGCCCCCGTCGTTGGACGGAGGCCGTAGCCATATGGGAGCCGATCAGGCGCAGGCAGCGTCGATGGCTTTCATCGCCGCCGTGGCGCCGCTCAGCGAATAGGTATCGCTGGTATTGGTGCCGCGCTGGCTGGTGCCCTTGACGACCAGATTGGTGCCGGCCTTGAACGCCGCCACGAACCCGCCTTCGTCGCCGGTCGAGGCCAGCCAGCCGGCCGAGCCTTCCACCACCATCGGATAGGTTTTGCCATCGATGGCCGCGCTCGCCTTGGCATCGGTGGCATTATAAGGATAGCCGATAATGGTCTGGACTTCGTTTTTGGTGCCCATCCCCTTGCGGTGGATGATCATGAAATGGATCGGGTCGCGATTGGCGCCATTGGGTTCGCTCGCCGAAGGGGCGGCCGAAATGTAGCAGATCTTGCCGCTCGCATCGGTCGCGGTCCAGGCGGACCAGGCGTTGAAGGTGCCGAGTTCCGTTGCGGCCTGTTGCTGCGCCTGCGCGGCAGGCGCCAAACCCATCAATGCGGACACCGCAAGCCCAAGGACAAGGCCACCGGTTTTCGTCATCATTGCCAATTCATCCTCTGTTTAATCGGTCCGTGGCCGAGAGCACGCGCCCGCAAGCTTGCCCCCAACAGCGTTACCAGGAAGTCAAATGCCGCCGCATTTGATTAAAACCTGCAATGGAAGCCAATCGTGACGGCAATTTGGCGCGAAGTTCAGCCGTTACCAGCGTTTGCGCCGCTATGGTTAAGGTTTCGCTAACATAAGCGTGAACGTGATGGTTTTAAACGCCTAAGCGGCCAGCGGATAGCTCTGCTCGACCACATAGGGGCCACCCCCGACGGAGTCCTTGCTGGAGAACAGCACGAACCGCCCGACCGTGAAGGTGAGCGGCTCGAAGCGGCCGGACTGCGCCAGGAACCACGCCACATCCTGCGCGCTGGAACCGCGCAACCTCGCCAGCGACACATGCGGCACGAATTTGCGGCCTTCGGGCTCCAGCCCCGCCCGTTGCAACACCCGCTCCTGCGCGGCCTGCAGCCGTACCAGGCTCTCGTTGACATCGGCCCCGGCATAAAGCGCCCGCGGGGTATTGCCCCCAAAGGTCGACAGATGATTGAGCCGCACCTGGAACGACATGGAATTGCTGAGCTGGTCGAGGCTGTCGGCAACGTCATTGGCGGTGGTGTTGTCCACGTCGCCGATGAAGCGCAGCGTGATGTGGTAATTTTCGGGGTCGATCCAGCGCGCGCCATTGAGGCCGCCGCGCTTCATCGAGAGTGCCAATCCCACTTCGGCGGGGATTTCGAGGCCGGTAAAGAGCCGGGGCATATAACCCTCCTCTTCAAAAAGGACGACGAACACAAGGGTGATTTGCCCACCAAGCCTAGCACAAGGAATCTGGCCGAACAGGGCCTTATTGTCACGCTCGGCGGAGCGGCCTTGTAAAAAGCGGGGTCTGCATCCATATTCTTCCCAAGTGGCAGGAAATGCCTCCGGCGGAGCAGAAATCCGCATCCGATTGCTAGGGAAAGGATCACGACTATGGCTGAATATGACCGTCAGACCCTCAATGCGCGGGCCGGCTCGGCCGCTGCCATTGACGAGGGCCTACGCAGCTACATGCTGCGCGTTTACAATTACATGGGTATCGGCCTGGTCGTGACCGGCCTTGTGGCATATTTCGCCAATGCCGCCGCCCTGACCACCAATGCCGACAACGCCGTGGGCACGCTCGCCAATGGCACGATGGTCACCCAGTGGGGCGCCCTGCTCTATACCAGCCCGCTGGCCTGGGTCGTCATGCTGGCGCCGCTCGCCTTTGTGATGGTGCTGAGCTTCGGCATCAACAAGATGAGCGTCGGCACCGCCCAGCTCGTGTTCTGGGCTTTTGCCGCGGTCATGGGCCTGTCGCTGTCGTCGATCTTCCTGGTCTATACCGGCGCGTCCATCTCCAAGGTGTTCTTCATCACCGCCGCTACTTTTGGCGCGATGAGCCTTTACGGCTACACCACCAAGCGCGACCTGACCTCGATCGGCAACTTCCTGATGATGGGCCTGATCGGCCTCATCATCGCCTCGGTCGTGAACATCTTCCTGCAATCCGACTTCATGTCGTGGGTGATCTCGGCCGTCGGCGTGCTGATCTTCGTGGGCCTGACCGCCTATGACACCCAGAAGATCAAGGAAAGCTACAACGAGGCGCATGGCATGGACGTGATGGCCAAGAACGCCATCATGGGCGCGCTGTCGCTCTACCTCGACTTCATCAACCTGTTCATGATGCTGCTCCGCCTGTTCGGCAACCGCAACTAACAGGATCGCCAGCCAGCAATTTGGTTGGACGACAAATCGGGCCGCGGTCTACAAAGACCGCGGTCCTTTTGTTTTCCCCGGTTGCCGTTCATGTCTGAAATTTCGCTGCGCCCCTTCGCCTGGGGCGACGTCCCCGCCATCACCGCCATCTACAAGCATTACTGCGAAACCTCGACGGCCACCTTTGACCTCGAAGCGCCCGGCCCCACCTACATCGCTGAAAAGTTCGGGCACATGCTCGAAGCCGGCCATCCTGTAGTCATCGCCGAACGCGGCGGCGAACTCATCGGCTACGCGTATGCGTCGACCTACCGGCCGCGCCCGGCCTATCGCTTCACCTGCGAGGACTCGATCTACCTGCGCGCCGACGCCACCGGCATGGGTCTCGGCCGCACGCTGCTGGCCGAGCTGATCGCGCAGAGCCAGGCCTTCGGCTTCAAGCAGATGATCGCCGTCATCACCGCCGAATCGGCCGCCTCCATCGCCCTGCACGAAAAGTTCGGATTTCACACCGTGGGTCGCCACGAGGCATTAGGACTGAAATTCGATAAGTGGCTGGATGTCGTGCATATGCAGAAGGCTCTTTAGAGCGTCTTCCGCATCGGATAGCCGTTGACCACGCGACCGTCGGCCTGGGGGCCATCCGCGTTCCAGCCTCGGCTTTCATAAAACGCACGCGCGGTCACCGTCGCTTCGAGCTGACCCTCACGGTGACCAAGAGCGAGCAGGGCGGCTTCCAGCCGCTCCAGCATAGCGCTGCTGACGCCCGAAAAACGCGCAGCGGGAGTGACGTAGTTGAGGCCGACATGGCCATGGGTGGTCACCGCGCCGACAGCGACGATGACACGATCGCGCTCGGCCACGTAGATCTGCAGGTCCGGATTGGCCAACATCGCGGCTACGCCGTCTTGGCTCTTGTTGGCTGTCCACGCAGCAATGGCGCGAGGATTCCCGCCATGGTCGGCCGCGCACAGTTCGGTGATTGAGCTTGTCAGCACCATGCTCATGGCCGGCGCATCGGCTGGCGTCGCCAAGCGGATAGTCACGTTCGGCACCAAGTGACGATTACCCCACCACCGCCAATTGCGGGTCGAGCACGCGTAGCACCACCGCCAGCTCGTGGCCGCGCTTGAGAATGCGGCCCTGCTGGTTGGTCACGGTATATTGCCCCTGCTTGTTGCGCATCTTGGGGGTCTTTTCCACGATGAACAGCGGCCGCTCGGAGACGCGGGCATAGATCGAGAATACGGCCCGGTCACGCAAAAAATCCATCGCATAGTCGCGCCATTCGCCCCGCCCGACCTTGCGGCCATAGACATTGAGAATTGTCGCCAGCTCGCGCCGGTCGAACGCCACGATACCGGGCACCTTGCTGGCGGCCGGAGCCGTCGGCGGCTCGCTGACATGCACCAGCGACAGGCTGGCATTGTGCTGATCTGGGGTACGGCCTTGCGCCAAGTCCCTAAGCCTCCGCGTCATTGGGATGTCATGATTGCCAGATTTGCCCGCACTGGCAAGCGCTTTGCGCCGACCACGCCCACAAATGAAGATTCCCCATTTTGGTCACATTCTGTCCCTGTCCTCGCCAGAATGCGCAGTCAATCTATGTCCATTGCCTCCAGTGATCGGCAGCCGGGCTGAATGAGCCCCCAAACCTGAGGCCCGGCTGCTGATCGCCTCCAAGTTGACCAGTCAATCTTTTCCCCTCCCTGCCCCCAGGGAGGGGATTTGTTTTTGGGCTATATCGGTCTTCAGGTGATGCCGGTCTGCAACCGGCGACGTTCTGCGCTTCCGGCGTAGCCTAGCGCTCGAACGCGGCGGCGCCGATGATTGCGCCCGGCAGGCCATCGTCGTCCTGCTGCACCAGCACGGCGACGCCGGTGCTATCCTGGTCGAGCACTTCGTCGAGCGGCAGCTTGAGCTGGGCGCCGGTGGCGGCCTCCCACATGCCCAGCACCTGCCGCTTGGTCACCACCTGGGTATAGACCATGGTCTTGCCGGCATTCTCGCCGCTGTCGATCTTGACTTCGGCGCGGTCGCGATAGGTCACCAGCCACACCACGGCATCGCTCTCGCCGGCGCGCGGCGGCACGGCGATCTTGAGCATTTGGCTGGTCGTGGTGATGGTCACCGGCAGGCTGAGCGTGGCGGCATCAAGCGCCGTCTGCACCTCGGTGCGGCGCGAGCCGACGACGTCCTTGGTGCCGTTGATCACCATTTGGGGGGTATAGATGCGCGAGGAATGCCAGCCCTTGGCATAGGAGCGCTGCAGCTTGGAATTGTCGGCACTGCCGAACGTATCGGGCCAGCCCACATAGTCCCAATAATCGACATGATAGGCCAGCGCGATGACATCGTCGTCGTCCGCAAGGCTGGTCAGCAGGGCATCGGCGGGTGGGCAGGAGGCGCAACCCTGGCTGGTGAACAATTCCACCACGGCCTTGGGATGGGCTCGCAGCGTCTCTGCAGCCACCGGGGCGGCGAGAGCCAGGACTGCGGCAAAACCGGACATGGGGCCAAGCAGGCGTCTTGCGATCATGGACATTCTTGTAAATCAGCCCGACATGGTCTCGCCAGTCAATTCAGGGTGAGAAGCTAAATTGCTGCCAGGCCGGGTTTCCCGCGCTAATAATCGCGAAAAACGGCTTCGACATTATAGCCATCGGGGTCCAGCACATAGGCAGCGTGATAGCGCGGATCGTATTTTTCGCGCGGTCCCGGCGCGCCATTGTCGCGGCCGCCAGCCGCCAGGGCCGCCTCGTAAAATGCCCGCAATGCCTCGGCGCTTTCGGCCGGGAAGGCGAAATGGATTGCCTCGGGATGCGGCACACCCTGCTTGAGCCAGAAGTACAGGGCGCGATTGCTGCCGAACCCGATCAGGTCGGCATGACCGTGCGGCCCCTCATAGTGTACGCCGTGGGTAATGCCGAGCGGCGCCAGGGCAGCGCGGTAGAAGGAAGTGGACCGGTCGGTGTCGGAGACGGTGAGGACGATATGATCGAGCATGGCGTTTCCTTTGCTGGCAAGGCGGTCCTAGCCACCCCTGGTGTCAGGCACTGTCAGCAGTAACCTTTGCCGGAATACAAATTGCCGGGCCGCGCGGGTTCTGCTCTGCTGCCCCACAGACCTTTGGGGGGATAGAGCATGCGAACATTTCTAAGACGGATACCAACGGCCTTTTGGCTCATCGTCGCGACGATGATTTCGGCAGGCCCGGCCGCCGCGCAGGATCTGGGTGGCGTTACCAATATGTCGCGCAGTCCCGGGCATGGCACGCAGGTCGAATATGTGGCTGAGGGCGGCAAGACCTATCTCTGGTATCCGCGCAATACCAACATCCTCAAAGGCCAGTGGAAGGTCGAAGACGGCAATATGTGCTTTGCCTATGGGGCCAACAGCTACAACCCGGTGACCAAGCAGCGCGGCGGCTGGGAATGCGAGCCGGTCGGCGCCTATCAGGGCGGGATCGCCCAGCAGGTGTCGGGCGATCCGATGGGGCTGGCGGGGCGCCGGGCCGTGCCGTTCGATCTGACCGGCCGGGCGATCTCGCTCGACCAGATCCTCGCCATGGTGATCAATCCGGGCCCGCCTGCCATTGGCGGGGACTTCAGTTGCGAGGGGGTCATCGCCAATGCCGAACGCAGCAAAAGCGACATGTCGATCGCAGCCGGCACTTATTTCAGCGGCATGTTCATGGGCAAACGCTGTGTCGATGTCGACTATGCCCGCGCTTTCGCTCTCGCCGAGAAATCCGGCACCGGGGTGGATGCCTATCTCAAGGTGTTGCGGGAGCGCGCCGCAGGCGGCAATCCAAGGGCCGAGTCGGCGCTGCGCCGGCTGGGCTACGAACTGACCGCCCAATAACAAAAATGGCGGCCCATAGGCCGCCATTTTCAATTCCGAAACCCGAAAGCCCTAGGCGGCGACGAGGCTGCGCAGCACATACTGCAAAATGCCGCCATGCTTGTAGTAGTCGAGCTCATTGGCGGTATCGATGCGGCAGAGCGTTTCCACGTTGAGGCTGGAGCCATCGGCGCGGGTGATCTTCACCGTCACCTTCGACCGCGGCACAATGCCGTTAACGTCGTCGATGGAGACCGTTTCGGTGCCGTCGAGCCCCAGCGTCTGCCAAGACTCGCCGTCTTTGAACTGCAGCGGGATGACGCCCATGCCCACGAGGTTGGAGCGATGGATACGCTCGAAGGACTGGGCGATCACGGCGCGGACGCCGAGCAGGTTAGTGCCCTTGGCCGCCCAGTCGCGCGAGGAGCCGGTGCCATATTCCTTGCCGGCAAACACCACCAATGGGGTGCCGGCCGCCTGGAAGGCCATGGCGGCGTCATAGATGGCCATCTGCGAGCCATCGGGGCCCTTGGTGTAACCACCCTCGACACCCGGCAGCATCTGGTTCTTGATGCGGATATTGGCAAAGGTGCCGCGCATCATCACTTCATGATTGCCGCGACGGGCGCCATAGGAGTTGAAATCGCGCGGTGCGACCTGGCGTTCTTCCAGATACTTGCCGGCGGGGGTCGTGGCCTTGAACGAGCCAGCCGGGGAGATGTGGTCGGTGGTGATCGAGTCGAGGAACAGCGCCAGCACGCGGGCATTGGCCACATCGGTGATCGGCTTGGGCTCCATGGTCATGCCCTCGAAGTATGGAGGGTTCTGCACATAGGTCGAGCTGCCGTTCCAGCCATAGGTCTCGCTGTCATCGATGGCGATGTTCTGCCAGTTGGTATCGCCCTTGAACACGTCCGAATAGCGACCCTGGAACATCTCCTTGGTGACGTGCTTGCGCACGATCTCGGCGACTTCCAGATTGGTCGGCCAGATATCCTTGAGATAAACCGGCTGGCCGTTCGAGCCGGTGCCAATCGGGTCCTTGGTAATGTCGATCTTCATCGAGCCGGCCAGCGCATACGCAACAACCAGCGGCGGGGAGGCGAGGAAGTTCGCCTTGACGTCGGGGTTCACGCGGCCTTCGAAATTGCGGTTACCCGACAGCACCGAGGCGGCCACGATATCGCCGGCCTGCACGGCCTTGGAGATTTCGACCGGCAGCGGGCCGGAATTGCCGATGCAGGTGGTGCAGCCATAACCCACGAGGTTGAAGCCGATGGCGTCGAGATCGGCCGAGAGACCAGCGCTATCGAGATAGTCGGTGACCACCTGCGAGCCGGGAGCCAGCGAGGTCTTGACCCAAGGCTTGGAGTCGAGGCCAAGCGCCCGCGCCTTGCGGGCCACGAGACCGGCGGCGACCAGCACCGAGGGGTTGGACGTATTGGTGCAGGAGGTGATCGCGGCGATCACCACGTCGCCATGGCCGATGGTGTAATCGGCGCCGTCGACGGGCACGCGCACGTCGTCGGTTTTGCCGAATTCCTTGGGCAAAGCCAGCGCGAACGCCTGCTTGGCATTGTCGAGCGCGATACGGTCCTGCGGGCGCTTTGGGCCCGAGATCGACGGCACGACGGTGGTGAGGTCGAGTTCGAGCGTCGAGGTAAACACCGGATCGGGCGTGCCCGCATCGCGGAACATGCCCTGCGCCTTGGAATAAGCTTCGACCAGGGCGACGCGATGTGGATCGCGGCCCGAAGTGGTCAGGTATTGCAGCGTATCGGCATCGACCGGGAAATAGCCGCAGGTGGCGCCATATTCCGGAGCCATATTGGCAATGGTCGCCTGATCTTCGAGGCTCAGGTAATCGAGGCCCGGGCCGTAGAACTCGACGAACTTGCCGACCACGCCCTTCTTGCGCAGCATTTCGGTGACGGTCAGCACCAGATCGGTCGCGGTGATGCCTTCATTGATCTTGCCGGTCATCTTGAAACCGACGACTTCGGGGATCAGCATGGTGATCGGCTGGCCGAGCATCGCTGCCTCCGCCTCGATGCCGCCGACGCCCCAACCGAGCACGGCGAGGCCATTGACCATGGTGGTGTGCGAATCGGTGCCCACCAGCGTGTCCGGATAGGCGACGGTTTCGCCGTCCTCGTCCTTGATCCACACGGTCTGCGCCAGATATTCCAGGTTCACCTGATGGCAGATGCCGGTGCCGGGTGGCACGACGCGAAAATTGTCGAAGGCTTTCTGGCCCCAGCGCAGGAATTCGTAGCGCTCGCCATTGCGCTCATATTCCAGCTCGACGTTCTGGCCGAACGAGGCGGCGGTGCCGAAATTGTCCACCATAACCGAGTGATCGATGACCAGATCGACCGGCACCAGCGGGTTGATCTTCTGCGCATCGGCGCCGAGCGCCTTGGTGGCGTCGCGCATCGCGGCGAGGTCCACCACGGCCGGCACGCCGGTGAAATCCTGCATCAGCACGCGGGCCGGGCGGTAGGAAATTTCCTGCTCGGAGGTGCGGGTCTTGAGCCATTCGGCGACGGCCAGAATATCGGCGCGCGTTACGGTGCGATCGTCCTCGAAGCGCAGCAGGTTTTCCAGCACCACCTTCATCGAACCGGGCAGCGCCGAAACGCCGGCGAGGCCATTCTTTTCGGCCTCGGGGATGGAGAAATACGTATAGGTCTTGCCGCCGACCACGAGGGTCTTTTTCGACTTGAAACTGTTCAAAGAGGCCATCGGGTCCCACCCTGTCATTCGATTTGCTGCTGTGAAGACAGTGTTTAGCCCGCCGGCCGTTAACACCGCCTTTTCTGGAATGACTCCAAACTATTGGGCGTTATAGAGAACAAAGATTGGGCTTGCCAGCACGACCATGGCTTCAATACGAGAAGGGGTCATGACCGAACGGCACGTCTTTGGCCCTCTAGCCCTTTCCGCGCACGCTCTGGCCGTCGGCCGCGGCGGAATTGCGCTTGCCCAGGGACTGGAATTCACGGTCCAAAATGGCAAATGCCTGCTGTTGCGCGGGCCCAATGGGGTCGGCAAATCCACGCTGCTACTGACGCTGGCAGGGATCGTCGAGGCGCTGGCCGGCCGGTTCGATCTTGATGGCGCCACATCCGAAGACGGCCCCCTGCTGCATTATTGCGGTCACCGCAATGCGATCAAGCCGCGATTGAGCGTGCTGGAGAACCTGGACTTCTGGGCCCGGATCTATGGCCCGACCGGCGTCCCGCCCATCGCGGCTTTGGAGACCGTCGGTCTCGATCACGTTGCGGGTCTCGATGCCGGCTATCTGTCGGCCGGCCAGGGCCGCCGCCTTGCCCTCGCGCGGCTGCTGGTGACCGCCCGTCCGCTCTGGCTGCTCGACGAGCCCACCGCCGCGCTCGACAGCGAGGGGCATGACCTGATCACCCGATTGATCGACGCGCATCTGGAGGCCGGCGGCCTGGTTGTTGCCGCCACCCACGATCCGATCACGCCCACCGATCCAAACAGCGTCGAAACCCTCGTCATGGCGGGTCTCCATTGAAGGCCTTCACCGCCCTTATCACCCGCGAGCTGCGCCTCTCGATCCGCACCGGTGGCGATGTGCTGACGCTGGTGCTGTTCTTCGTCATGATCGGCGTCGTCGTGCCCTTTGCCGTCGGCCCCGATCGCGCGCTGCTCGGTCGCCTCGCCCCCGGCGTAGTCTGGATCGCCGCGTTCCTCTCCATGCTGCTCGGGCTCGACCGGCTGTTCCGCGCCGACCACGAGGACGGCACGCTGATCCTGCTGCGTCACGCCGACCTGCCGTTTTCCGCCGTGGTTGCCGCAAAAGTGATGGCGCACTGGATCGTCTCGGCGGTGCCGCTGATCGTCGCCAGCCCGCTTCTTGCAGTCATGCTGGCACTCGATGGCGCGGCCTTCTGGCGCGTGGTGCTGTCGCTGCTGGTCGGCACGCCGGCGCTGGCGGCCCTGGGAGCCATCGGCGCCGCGGTCACCGTGTCGATCCGGCGCGGCGGGCTGATTGCGCCGGTGCTGATCCTGCCCCTGGCAGTGCCCGTGCTCATCTTCGGCGTCGGCGCCATCTCGACCGGGCCGGGACCCGACCTTTCGGGCTCGGCGCTGTTGTTCCTTGCGGCAATCAGCCTCATCACCCTGGCGCTCTCTCCCTTTGCCGCCGCCCTTGCGATAAGCTCGGGCGAGGATTAGGACCGTCCGATGACCACCGACACCGCGCCAAAACCCAGCTTCTGGTACCGCCTCGCCCATCCCGGCCAGTTCGTGGCGTTGACGCGGCCATGGCTGTGGCCGCTGACGCTCATCACGGTGGCGCTGTTTGCCGTTGGCCTGTGGTTCGCCTTCTTCAATTCGCCCGAGGACTACCAGATGGGCGATACGGTGCGCATCATGTACATCCACGTGCCCACCGCCTGGCTCAGCCAGTTCGTCTACGGCCTCATGGCGGTGTCGGCGATCGGCTCGCTGGTCTGGCGCCATCCCATAGCCGATGTCTCGATGAAGGCCGCTGCGCCGTTGGGTGCGACATTCACCGCATTGGCGCTGTTCACCGGCTCGCTCTGGGGCCGCCCCACCTGGGGCACGTTCTGGGAATGGGACGGGCGCATGACCTCGACCCTGGTGCTGCTGCTGATCTATCTGGGCATCGTGGCGCTGTGGCGCGCGTTTGACGATCAGCTCCGCGCCGCCCGCGTCATCGCCGTTTTCACCCTGGTTGGGGCCATCAATATTCCGATCATAAAATTCTCGGTCGATTGGTGGAGCACGCTGCACCAGCCCTCCAGCGTCTTCACCATGAGCGGCCCGCATATGCCGCCCTCGATCCTGACGCCGCTGCTGGTGATGGCCATCGCCTTTACCATGCTGTTCCTGACCCTGCATCTCAAAGCCATGCACACCGAGGTCGCCCGCCGCCGCCTGATGGCGCTGCAGCGCCAGGCCGCGCAGACTGGGAAAACCGCATGATCGATCTTGGCCCCCACGCCGTCTTCATCGTCAGCGCTTATGCGGGCGTCACCCTGGCCGTCGTGGCGCTGATTGCCTGGACCCTGTTCGACGCCCGCCGCACCGCCAGCAAAATGGCAGCTCTGGAAGCCCGCGGCATTCGCCGCCGCTCCGCCGGACCCGCCGCCTGATGCGCTATGTGCTGTTTGCCTTGCCGCTGCTGGTGCTGGTCGCGCTATTCGCCATCTTTGCCAGCTCGATCAACCGCGATCCCAGCCTGATCCGCTCGGTGATGATCGACAAGCCGGCCCCCCAATTCACCCTCGCGCCCGTCGCGGCACTGGGCGTACCCGGCTTCGATACCGCCAGCCTCAAGGGTCAGGTGACCGTGGTCAACGTCTTTGCCAGCTGGTGCATTCCGTGCCGCGCCGAGCATCCGCTGCTGACCGCCCTTAAGGACGTCGCCGGCGTGCGCCTCTTCGGCATCAACCAGAGCGACGCGCCCGAAAACGCCAAGAAATTCCTCGACGAACTCGGCAATCCCTATGACGCCGTTGGCGCCGACAGCGACCGCCGCGTCTCCATCGACTGGGGCGTCTATGGGGTCCCCGAAACCTTCGTGGTCAATGCCGACGGCATCATCACCTTCAAGGTCACCGGCCCGCTGACCCCGCAAACGCTGGACAACGAGCTGCTCCCCGCCATCGCCAAGGCGCGCGGCTGAGCCATGGCGGATGCCCGGGACGGCTGGCAGGTCGAGAACGGCGCCATCGTCCTTCCCGGCGGCGGGACCTATACTCTCAAACCCCAACCCATCCCTTTGGACGCCATCACCGGCACGCGCATCGAGCGCCATGGCCGATGGTCCAATGATGCCCTGTTCTGCATTGCGGTCGGCCTCGGCACCAGCGCCCTTGGCCTCGTCGTCCCCGACTTCGGTCTCACCACTTTCGTGCTGGGCTTTGCGCTCATCGCCGTTGGCCTGCTGATTGCCCTGCTCACGAGGCCCGTCTACGCCCTGATCGTCACCAGCGGCGGGGCGAACACCATTTTGACCAAACATACCGACAAGGCGACCGTCGAAGCCGCCAGCGCATCGCTCGACCAGCTCCGCGCGCAGCGGCAATAGCAATCTTTGTGAATTTTTGTTATTCTGGCGGCAAAGGAGATTTCCCATGGCAACGATGACAGTGTCGCTTCCCGACCCGATGAAGGACTGGATCGAGGAGCAGGTGAAGCGCGGCGATTACGCCTCGACCAGCGATTACGTGCGTGACGCGGTGCGTAAGGATCGGGAACGGCGGGAGCCGAATTACCCTCTGACCATTGAGGAATTGCGCGATATGATTGCGGAAGGCGAAGCCAGCGGCGTCAGCGACAAGACGCTTGAAGAGATCTTTGAGGAGGCCATGCAGCGGGTAAACGCAAAGCATAACCGCGTTGCCTGATTACCGCCTCAGCGCAAGCGCCCTGCTCGATCTCGGCGACATCTTTGCGTTCAGCGCCCAGCAGTACGGACGTAGTCAGGCAGAGAAATACTTCGCGTCGATGCGCGCGACGTTCCACAGACTCGCGCTAAATCCAAACATCGGTTCTGCCGCCAGTGGCGTTACACCAACCTTGCGGAGACACTCCGTCGGCACTCATGTCGTTTTCTATCGACCGACTAGTACAGGCATTTTTATCGTTCGTGTCATTCATACGGCGCGCCTCACCGGCAACTTGCCCGACGACCTCGCCTAAAAATCGCTCGTCAGTCCCTTGATCTCCCAATCCCCATAGCGCGCCGGCTCCAGCCCGCCACGGCCGCCCTTTTCGGCTGGCGCCTTGGCCACCTTCGCGTCGATCTCGCGCCGCCGAGCTTCCGCCTCGGCCAGGGCCCGCTGGGCGGCCGGTGTCAAAGGCTTGCGCGGTGCTTCAGGCAATTCATCGGACATCGAACCCTGCTCCATTACGCTTTGGTCATCCGCACTTGCATGCAACCATGGGCTGCACAACATATTTGCCTGTCACACGCGTTTGTCGAGGTCCTGATGTTCAATGCCTTCCGCACCACCGTCCTGCTGGCCGCGCTGACCGCGATCTTCATGGCGGTCGGCTATTTCATCGGCGGCACCGGCGGCATGACGATCGCCTTTGGCGTGGCACTGGTGACCAATCTCATCGGCTACTGGAATTCCGATCAATTGGTGCTGCGCATGCAGAATGCCCAGCCGGTCGAGCGCTCCCGCGTGCCCGAGCTCTATGACATGGTCGATACCCTTTCCAAGCGCGCCGGCATTCCGACGCCTGCCGTCTATGTCATCGAAACCGACCAGCCCAATGCCTTCGCCACCGGCCGCGACCCCAATCATGCCGCGGTCGCCGTCTCCACCGGCCTGCTTCGCAGCCTCGAAACCCGGGAAATCGCCGGCGTCATCGCCCATGAGCTGGCCCATATCCGCAATCGCGACACCCTGACCATGACTATCACCGCCACCTTTGCGGGTGCCATCGGCATGCTGGCGCAGTTCGGCTTCTTCTTCGGCGGCGGTGGCAATAACCGCAACAATCCGCTCGGGCCCTTTGGCGGCATCCTGATGCTGATCCTGGCCCCCATGGCCGCCGCCCTGGTGCAGATGGCGGTCAGCCGCACCCGCGAATACGAGGCCGATCGCCATGGCGCCGAAATCTCCGGCGATCCGCTGGCCCTGGCCTCGGCGCTGCAGAAAATCGCCAACGCTGCAGGGCACACCGTCAATGTGGCGGCCGAACGCAGCCCGGCAATGGCCCATATGTATATCATCAATCCCCTGTCGGGCCGGGCCATGGACAACCTGTTTTCCACCCACCCCGATACCGGCAATCGCATTAATGCGCTGCGCCAGCTTGCGGCGGAGATGAGTGTGGACGATAAGGGCCGCAGGCCTCAGCCCCGTCCAACGCCGCAGAACACTGCGCCGGTCAGCGGCGGCGGCTGGCGCGTGCCGACCGTCGGACGAACCGACGAGGATGGCGGACAACGGGGTCCCTGGGGCTAGAGCACCTATTGGCTAAGTCTAAAAAACCTGAACCGGCGGGGCTTGCGCTTCGCCTCGCCGCCGCCCAGCGCCTGCGCGCCGTCCTCAATGGGGACAATTTCATTCCGCTCGGGGCGGGCGACGTCGCCGACAGCCGCGACCGCGCGCTGGCCAACCGGCTGGTCACCACCGCCCTGCGCCGTCAGGGCCAGCTCAACTTCATCATCCATGCGCTGCTCGACAAGGGCATGCCCGGCAAGTCCGGCAGTTTTGAAGCCGTGCTGCGCCTCAGCCTGGCGCAACTGGTGTTCCTGCCCGATCTGGGTGCTCATAGCGCGCTGTTTCTGGCCGTCGAGGCGGTCAAACGCGATGCCAAGGCGCGCCACCTGTCCGGGCTGATGAATGCCGTATTGCGCACCGCCCAGGCCAATTCGGCCAAGTTCTCCATGCTGGAAGACGACCTGCTGATCCCCGACACGTTTGGCGATACCTGGCTCAAGGCCTATGGGGAGGACGCCATCGACGCCTTCACCGAGGCCCTACTGGCCGGCGCTCCGCTGGATATCACCCTCAAGCAGAATGACCCCGAATTGATCGAAGCGCTGGGCGCCAGCCCCGTGATCGTCGATACGGTCCGCGTCGATACCCGTGACCGTCCGGTCGAAGCGCTGCCCGGCTTTGCCGAGGGAAGCTGGTGGGTGCAGGACGCGGCCTCCGCCATTCCCGCGCGCCTGCTGAACCTGCCCGCCGGCTCGCGCGTACTCGACCTCTGCGCGGCGCCAGGCGGCAAGACCGCGCAACTGATCAAGGCTGGCTACGCCGTCACTGCGCTCGACAACGATGCCAAGCGCATCGAGCGCCTGAGCGAGAACCTGGTCCGCCTCAACTACAGCGCCGACATCGTCACTGCCGATGCAGGCAACTACGCGCCCGCCGGTCTCTTCGATGGCGTCCTGCTCGACGCGCCCTGCTCGGCCACCGGCACCTTCCGCCGCCATCCCGAGGTGATCTGGCACCGCTCGGTCGCCGATGTCGAAGGCCGTGTCCGCCTGCAGCGCTCGCTGCTGATCAATGCCCTGCGCTGCCTCAATCCCGAAGGCGTGCTGATCTATTGCGTGTGTTCGCTGGAGCCCGCCGAGGGTGAAAAGCAGGTGCAGTGGGCGCTCGATACCCTGCCGGGCCTTGATCTGTTGCCGATTTCCAAGGACGAGATGCCCGGGCTGGAACAGGCCGTGCTGCCCTCGGGGCTGGTACGCACGCATCCGGGGATGCGGCCGAACAATCTGGACGGCGGCTTGGATGGCTTTTTCGTCGCCCGTTTTCGTCGCCGCTGAACCTTGCGGGGATTACGGCTTGGTGGTTACGGACAGGTTAACTCCATGATGCTAGAGTCGGCGCTATGCGAGTGCGAACAAGACTACGCCCGGACAACCGATTGAACGGCATGACCACACACATTTCCACGCCGGCAGGAAAGCCGGCGAGGCAGTCCTGATGTTGGAAGGGTTCCGTTTTGCCACGCGCCGGCTGGCGCTGGGCGTCGCCGATTATGCGCTGACCGTGCCGGCTTTGCGCTGGAGCTGGACCGGCCTGGCCGATGACGCCTTTGCGGGCGACCTGCCCGAATTCCGCCCCAGCGACCGCGAAGCCGTGCGCGAAATGATGGCTGGGCGCTACCTGCTGGCCTCCAAGCTGATCGAAAGCGGCGGCACCTCGCCCTTTGGGCTTGAGGTCGAGCATGCCGACTGGCTCTGGAGCCTCAACAGTTTTTCCTGGCTGCGCCATTTCCGCGACTTGCGCGACCCCGGCGAACGCCGCTTTGCCCGCACGCTCGTGCTCGATTGGATCGGCCGCGATGGCCAGTTCACCCGCGACACCTGGGCCCCGGCGCTCTGCGCCCAGCGCGTGCTCAACTGGCTGCGCCACCTGACCCTGCTGCTCGAAGATGCCAATCCCGAGCAGACCCGCACCATCCAGCGCTCGCTTGGCACCCAGATCCAGAGCCTCAAGGTGCGCCGCCGGCTGGCGGCCGACCCCACCGACGAACTGTTCGCCGCCATTGCCCTGGTGGGCGCCGAAGTCTGCGAGCAGGGTGACAAGGTCGATGTCGACAAATATGTCGAGCGGCTCAACCTGCTGCTCGATGATCAGCTCGACAATGACGGCATGCATATGTCGCGCAATCCGCGCCTGCAGATGCAATTGCTGGTCGAACTGGCCAGCGTGCGCCGCGCCCTGGGCAGCCATAAGAGCGAAGCCACCGGCGAGCTTTCGGCCCAGGTCGAGCGCATGCATGAAAGCCTCGACGCGCTGACCCTTGGATCTGGCGAGCCGGTCTATTTCAATGGCTGCGGGCAATTGCCCCATGACGTGCTGATCGCCGTGCAGGCCAATGGCTCGACCCGCAAGCGCAAGAGCATGCTGCTCGGCGGCTACGGCATCTTGCGCGACGGCAACGCCGTGGTGGTGGCTGATAGCGGACTGGTGCCGCCGCCGGGCCTCGCCAATGAGGCCCATTCCAGCGCACTGGCCTTTGAATTCAGCCACGGCACCGAATTGATCCTGGGTTCGTGCGGCCCCGCTCCATCCGACCTGCCGGCCAGCAAACCATTGTTTCGCCAGGGTATCGCCCATTCGGCGCCCACCGTGGATGCCGAGGACGCCCAGCCGGTGGCGCGATCGGGCTCCAGGGCCGGCCGCTTGCTGCAGGCCGGTGCACCGCCGGCAATGACCCTGCACGCCGCCGATCATCTGCTGACCCTGACTACGTCGGGCTATGCCAAGCGCTTCGGCGTGACCCTGGAACGCCGGTTGACGCTACTGTCGGGTGGCACGACGCTGGTGGGGCAGGACCGCATGATTGCGGCTGGCGGAGCCGCCAAGGGCCTCTTGGCCGTACGCTTCCATCTGGCGCCCCGCGTGGTGGTTCGTCGCATTCGCGGCGAGAGCATCGTACGGCTGGTGCTGCCCAATGGCGCGGTGTGGAGCTTTTTGTGGGAAGGCGCCGAGTTCCACGAGGAAGACAGCGTGCGCCAATCCTCCTATGTGGGGTTTGCCAAGACGCGGCAGCTGGTGCTGGAAGCGCAGGTCAACCCGGGCGCCGAAGTGGCGTGGATTTTTACGCTGGAGCAGGCTTAGGCCTTCCCGATCCAAACGACGTAGGTCCGATCTTGCCCACCCACTATCCTTCCCGCGGGCTTGACCCGCAAGCCATTCGCCACTTGTGCCGAGTTGAGAGAGGCCCGCGGATCAAGTCCGCGGGAGGACCGGGGGTGGTGACGGCATAGCACCTAAAGCCGGCCCCCAATGCCCTTTCCCCGGTTCCCCTGAACCGCACTTCGTGTTAGCCACCGCCCATCATTCCAGCGCGAGGCAAAATCATGGAAACGGTCAAGATCACCCGAGCCCTTCTTTCGGTGTTCGACAAATCCGGCATGACCGATTTTGCCAGGGGCCTGAGCCAAGCCGGCATCGAGCTGGTCTCGACCGGCGGCACACACAAGCTGATCTCCGAGGCCGGCCTGCCCGTCCGCGAGATTTCCGAGCTCACCGGCTTCCCCGAAATGATGGACGGCCGCGTCAAGACGCTGCATCCAAAAGTGCATGGCGGCCTGTTGGCGGTGCGCGATAACGCCGAGCACAAGGCGGCGATGGACGCCCATGAGATCGGCCCGATCGATCTGGTGGCGGTCAACCTCTACCCCTTCGAAAAGACCGTGGCCTCCGGCGCCAGCTATGACGAGATCATCGAGAACATCGATATCGGCGGCCCGGCCATGGTGCGCTCGGCGGCCAAGAACCACGCCTTCGTCACCGTCATCGTCGATCCCGCCGACTATCCGGAAATCCTTGCCGCCATAGCCGAAACCGGCGGCGTGCCCTATGCGCTGCGCCAGAAGTTGGCCGCCAAGGCTTATGCCCGCACCGCCGCCTATGACAGCGCCATCTCGACCTGGTTCGCCAAGGCCATCGACTATCCCGAAATTCCCTACCGCTCTCTCGCAGGTTCCTTGCGCGAAGTGATGCGCTATGGCGAAAACCCGCACCAGTGGGCCGGCTTCTACGCCAATGGCGATACCCGCCCCGGCGTTGCCACGGCGCGGCAGGTGCAGGGCAAGACGCTGAGCTACAACAACATCAACGATACCGACGCCGCGTTCGAGCTGGTCAGTGAATTCGATCCGGCCGACGTCGCCGCCGTCGCCATCATCAAGCACGCCAATCCATGCGGCGTGGCCGTGGCGGGCGACCTGACCACAGCCTACAAAAACGCCTTGCGCACCGATCCTGTCAGCGCCTTCGGCGGCATCGTCGCCCTCAACCGCGAACTGGACGCCGCCACCGCCACGGAAATCGTCAAAGTGTTCACCGAGGTGATCGTCGCGCCCTCCGCAACCCCGGAAGCCGAAGCCATCATCGCGGCGAAAAAGAACCTGCGCCTGCTGCTCACCGGCGGCCTCGCCGACCCCAAGGCCGATGGCCTGACCGTGCGCTCGGTCGCCGGGGGCCTCCTGGTCCAGACGCGCGACAACCGCAATGTCGATGACAACGAACTGCGCGTCGTCACCAGGAAGCAGCCCACCGACGCCGAAATGGCCGACCTGCGGCTGGCCGCCAAAGTCGCAAAACACGTCAAGTCCAACGCCATCATCTACGTCAAGGACGGCGCCACCGTCGGCATCGGCGCCGGCCAGATGAGCCGGGTGGATTCGGCCCGCGTCGCCCACCGCAAATCCATCGACGCCGCCGAGGCCGCGGGCATTTCGGGTGCGCTGACGCAGGGCTCCGTCGTCGCCTCCGACGCCTTCTTCCCCTTCGCCGATGGTCTTGAGGCCCTGGTCGCCGCCGGGGCCACCGCCGTGATCCAACCGGGCGGCTCGATGCGCGACGATGAGGTCATCGCCGCTGCGGACGCTGCGGGTATTGCCATGGTGGTCACCGGCATGCGCCACTTCCGCCACTAACGGTTTCGCGCGCGCTCTTCCCGCGCTTCTCTCCTCTCTCTTCTTCCCGCGGGCTTGACCCGCGGGCCACTCGCCCCCTGTGCCATGCTGACAGAGGCCCGCGGATCAAGTCCGCGGGAAGGCTGGCGGTTGGGGATGGATCCAGCTTGAGCGGGATATCCTAAAGGCGGCGCAGCACCTGGATGGGTAGCTCCATGAGCGCCGGCAACGGGTCGTCCAGCGCGAACAGCGCCGGCACTGAGCGCGGGGACAGGGATCGCATAGCCGCATAGCCGAGCCGCTTCGTGCGCTGCAATGACTGCACCAGCGACAGCGCATTGGGAATGGCGCGCACCCAGCTTGCGCCATAAGCCGGCTCGAGCTTTTCGGGCAAGCGTCCCAGTGCCATGGCCGCCGCCAGAACCGGAAAGTCCAGCCCAGCGGCGGCGCCCAGCCCGATCCAGGCCCAGATCCGCGTATTGACGTCGAGCAGCTTCAGCCGGTCGTCGCGCGCGTCGAGCTTGAACTCGACCTCGACCAGCCCGTGATAATCCACCGCCTTGAGCAGCGCCTGCGCCTCGGCCAGCACGCGCGGCTGCGCGGTGGTTTCGACAAACGGACTGGTGCCGAACTCGGCGGGAAACTGCCGTGCGCGTCGTGCGGTCAGTCCGCACACCTCGACGCCGTGGTTCCACAGCCCCGCATAGGAGAACTGGCTTTCCCCATCGCCGGGGATCAGTTCCTGCGCCACGAAGCCGCCCGGCCCCATATACTGGGTCGCCAGCGCGTACTTCTCGGCATACTCCGCCGCGTTATCGGCCTTCCACGCCTTGGCCTTTGTCAGCGGATTGGATTTTTCCGTCGAGGACGGCTTGATCACCACCGGAAATCGCATCTCGTCAACAGGTCGATCCGCCGCGATGCCGTCGGCGTAGACGCGCGGATAATCGATGCCCAGCGTGTCCGCCAGCCGATAGAGCTGTGCCTTGTTGTTGAGCTGCTCCAGCGCCGCCCAGTCCTCTGTCACCAGCGTAAACCGCGCCGCCAGTGCGTCAAAATTCCGCGCCACGAACTGCACTTCCGCATCGCCGCTGGGCAGCAGCAGCCAGCCGTTCATACCCAGCCGGTCGGCGGCCGCGAACAGCACATCGAGGGCCTTGGGATCGCCGGGGCCCTGCCAGGGCACGTGATGGGTCACATAGCGGCAATATTGCGCCACGCTGCGCACGGCGCTGAAATACGAAACCCCGATGCCCTGCCGGCCAAAGCTGCGCGCCACCGACAGGCTCCCATAGGAGCCGCCCAGGATGATGGCTCCGGCGATTTGCGGCTCAGTCACTGGAAAACCGCACGCTGGACCGCCCGCATCCTGGAAGAAAGCTTAAATTCCGCAACGGTCTAGTCTTAGCGTGGCGCCGTAAATAATTGATGAGTTGCAAGGCCGTGGAAAATGTCGCCCCGCCGGCCTTCCAGCCGCTGCGTCAGCACGCCCAGGCTGATCGCCCAGAACACTTCGGCGCCCAACGTCGCAAGCGCGATGCCGACCAATCCCCAGAGCGGCGTCAGGACCGCCGCCAGCACCACCAGCAGCACCACGGCCATCACGCAGGTGGCGGCACTGCGCACCTGGTGACCGCCAAGCGCCAGCAATTGCCCGTTCATGCCGCCCATCACCCGCACTACCTGGCTGACGAGGAAAATCAGGAGCGGCCAATAGCCGACGGCATAGTCCGGCCCGAACAGCGCCAGCACCAGATGGCCGAAAACCAGCACGAACAGTGTCGCTGCCAGCATGGTGGCAAGGCCGGTGATATTGGTGCGCCATAATAGGGCATCGACCTCGCTGCGGCCCATGCGCGCCATGGCCGAGACCAAGTCGCGCAACACGAATTGCTGCGAGGCCAAGCTGAAAAATCCCACCAGGGCCGCGACCCGCACCGCCACGCCCAGCACCGCGACATCGCTGGGCGTGAGGAAAAATCCGCCGATCAACACCACGAGATCGGCAGTCGCCCCGGCCACGATGGTGAACATCAACATCGCCGCCGCTCGCCGCCGATAGAATTTTCGCAAATCGCGCAACGGTTTGGCCCGTCCGCGCACAAAGGCGTTATCGGCGCCGAGCATGAGCGCCTGCCCGACCGCGACGGCGGCAGCGATCCCCACCATCGCTACCAGCACGTAATCGATGTTCCGCTGCACGCCGAGGAGCACCATGGCGCCGATAAAGCCCAGCAGCAGCGCCGGCCGCACCACGAAATCGGGCGCGTAACTGAGGGTGAAGCGTTTCTGCGCATTGGCAGCGCTGTTGTTGAGCCGGATCGCCGCCAGCGGCACCGCGGCCAGCGTGCCGTAGAGGAACGCCTTGGCGGTATCGTGATCGGGCAGCACCAGCATGGCCAGCAGCGACAGCGCCACCAGCACCACTGCGACAACCGCCATATCGCGCCGCGCCGCATACAGAAATGCCCACACCAGTTGGCCCCGCCCAAAGGCCTGGAACCGCGCCAGATAAGTCAGTGCGATGGTGTGATAACCGCAGGTGATCAGTAGGCTGACGAACGAAGTGACGCTGATAGCCAGGAACGCCACGCCCACATCGTGCGGCACGAAGGCGCGCGCCAGCACGATCTGGCTGACAAAGCCAAACCCCGCCCCGGCCAGTCGCGCTCCCATGAGCCCGAAGACCGGCATGATGACCTGCCAGAACGATCGCATCCAAGGCTCCATGGCGGGCCGCCGAAATGTCGCTCCACCGGGCCTGATCTATGGGCCGGCAGGCGTGAGAATTCAGTTAAATGGCGGCCTGGCAGGCAGGCGCTAACGCCAGCGTGATGCAAAACCGTACCCGACGGTACGGTTGCGCTTGACCCATCGGCGCTCCCGGCTTAGAACGGCTCCAAACTTCGCTGTCTTTTGCTGGAACACCGCTATGACCAAGGCCCGCACGCTCTACGACAAGATCTGGGACGACCATCTGGTCCAGAACAACGAAGACGGCACGAGCCTGCTCTATATCGATCGCCATCTGGTCCATGAAGTGACCAGCCCGCAGGCCTTCGAGGGCCTGCGCATGAATGGCCGCACGGTTCGTCACCCCGAGCGCACGCTCGCCGTGGTCGACCACAATGTGCCCACCACCGATCGCAGCCTGCCCAATCCCGACCCGGAGAGCGTGATCCAGATTGCCGCCTTGGCCGAGAATACCAAGGATTTCGGCATCGAATATTTCGACGCTTTCGATCCCCGCCAGGGCATCGTGCACATCGTCGGCCCCGAACAGGGTTTTACCCTGCCCGGCATGACCATCGTGTGCGGCGATAGCCACACCTCGACCCATGGTGCGTTCGGCGCGCTGGCCCACGGCATCGGCACCTCCGAAGTCGAGCATGTCCTGGCCACCCAGACGCTGATCCAGCAAAAAGCCAAGAACATGCTGGTGCGTGTCGATGGCAAGCTGCCGCCACATGTCACCGCCAAGGACATCATCCTCGCCATCATCGGCGAAATCGGCACCGCCGGCGGCAATGGCCACGTCATCGAATTTGCCGGCGAGGCGATCCAGGCGCTGTCGATGGAAGGCCGCATGACGGTCTGCAACATGACCATCGAAGGCGGCGCCCGCGCCGGCCTGATCGCCCCCGACCAGACTACCTTCGACTATGTCGAGGGCCGCAACCGCGCGCCCACGGGCAAGGCCTGGGACATGGCGCTGGACTATTGGAAAACCCTCTATACCGATGAGGGCGCGGTCTACGACAAGGTCGTCATTCTCGACGCCGCCAAATTGCCGCCCATCGTCTCCTGGGGCTCGTCCCCCGAGGACGTGATCTCGATCACCGGCGTCGTGCCCAATCCCGACGATATCGCCGACGAGAACAAGCGCGCCTCCAAGTGGCGGGCGCTTGAATATATGGGCCTCGTCCCCGGCACCAAAATGGTCGACATCACCGTTGACCGCGTCTTCCTCGGCTCGTGCACTAATGGCCGTATCGAAGACCTGCGCGTCGCCGCCAACGCCATCAAGGGCAAGAAAGTGGCCGCAACCGTCTCGGCCATGGTCGTGCCCGGCTCCGGTCTGGTCAAGGATCAGGCCGAAGCCGAAGGCCTCGACGTCATTTTCAAGGATGCGGGCTTTGAATGGCGCGAACCCGGCTGCTCAATGTGCCTGGCCATGAATGCCGACAAGCTCAAGCCGCATGAACGCTGCGCCTCCACCTCCAACCGCAATTTCGAAGGCCGTCAGGGCTTCAAGGGCCGCACCCATCTGGTGTCCCCGGAAATGGCCGTGGCGGCCGCCGTCACCGGCCACTTCGTCGATATCCGCGATTGGCAATAAGCCCCAACCAGTGGGGAGAGCGCCTGGCGCCCTCCCTCGACGACTTCGAGGCTTTGGCCCGCGAAGCGCTTTACCTGCTGCCCGAGCCGTTCAAGTCGCTGGCCTCCGACATCACCTGTTCGGTGGCTGAATTCGCCGAAGACGACGTGCTCGAAGAATTCGACATGGAATCGCCCTTCGAGTTGATGGGGCTGTTTGTCGGCACCGGCCTGACCGAGGACGGCGCGGTGCCGCAGACCGGCCAATTGCCCAACAATGTCATCCTCTACCGCCGCGCGATTCTCGACTACTGGGCGGAAAACGAGGACGACACGCTGGGCGAAATCGTCACCCACGTGCTGGTGCACGAAATCGGCCACCATTTCGGGTTTTCGGACGACGACATGGAAGCCATCGAGACTGCGGCCGAAGCGGAATAAGACTCCCGCTCCACCGCTGTGCGTCTCACGCACTCTCCACGCCCACTGTCCTTCCCGCGGACTTGATCCGCGGGCCCCTATCAGCGTGTGCGACGCTGGGAGAGGCCCCCGGATCAAGTCCGGGGCAAAGGCGGGGTGGAGGCACCACGGTGGCTGAGCGCAAGCTTACTCCCGCTCGACGAACTCGAACTCCGCCTCATTGCCGCCCGAGGGATCGTCCGATACCCGCAGCGACAGCTTGTTGGCATCGAGCGCCTCGAACCACTCGTCCCAGCTTACCAGTTGATAGCCGCCGACGCGGTCGGGACCTTCGTTATTGTCGGAATTGAGCGCTTCCTGCCCGAAGGTCAGGTTCAACAGCGTGCGGCTGCGCGTGCCGTCCGGCGTTTCCATCAACATCGGATTGCCGGCTCGCGCGGCGGCCCATTCGCGAATGTCCTCGCGCGAAGTCAGAATTTTAGCCATCGATGACGCTCCTCGATTATCAGTCTCGGACAATCGTGAGCGCCCGAGATGGTTCCGGCAAGCGCTCTCTTAGCTTTCCACCGCCACGTCCAGCGCCAGCTCGACCATTTCGGTTAGCGAACTCTGGCGTTCGTCGGCGCTGATTTCCGCATGGGTGATCAGGCAATCGGTCATGGTGCAGATCGTCAGCGCCTTGACGCCGAAGCGGGCAGCGAGCGTGTACAGCACGGCCGCCTCCATCTCGACGCCCAGCACGCCATGTTCGGGCAGCTTGTCGTAACCCGCAAAGCCGTCGGCGTGATAAAAGATGTCCGAGGACAAGAGATTTCCGGCATGGAACCGCAATCCGGCGGCCTCGGCCTTGTCGGCAGCGCTGCGCAGCAAGCCGAAATCAGCGATCGGGGCGAAATTGAAGGCGCCGAACCGCCCCTTGACGATGGAGCTGTCGGTCGAGGCGCCCTGCGCCAGGATCAGGTCGCGCACCTTGACCTTGGCATTGAGCCCGCCGCAAGTGCCGACGCGGATCAGCGATTGCACGCCATAGACGTTGATCAGCTCATGCACATAGATGGCGAGCGACGGCTGGCCCATGCCGCTGGCCTGCACCGAAACCGGCTTGCCCTTCCAGGTGCCCGTGTAGCCCAGGCAATTGCGCACCGAATTCACCAGTTTTGGCGCCTCGAAAAAGGTTTCGGCAATCCATTTGGCGCGCAGCGGATCACCCGGCAGCAGCACGGCGGGGGCGTAATCGCCGGCCTTGGCGTGGTTGTGGGGGGTCATGGCGCGCTCCTGTGAGAATTGGGCCGCAAACTGCCATCGCAACGCCGGACCAGCAAGCCGCGTTGAATGAGTATTGCGATTGCCAGAGGAGGACGACATGGCCGACACCATCGGAGCCAAGGTAACTCACAAATCGCCGGCCCGCGCGGCCGCTATCTATGACGCCTGGCTCGATCCGCGCCAGATTCGGCTCTGGATGGCGGCGGCGCTCAGGCAGAACGGGCTGGCGGGCGAAATGCTCGCCTGCGGCACCGACCCCGTCGTGGGCGGGGCTTTCCTGTTCACCGACCGGCGCGACGGGCAGGAAGCGCGCCATTGGGGCCATTACCGCCATCTCGACCGGCCCCGGAAAATCGTCTTCACCTGGATCACCAGCGATGCGGCGGCCAATGATCCCTCCAAGGTGACGCTGATCATCGAGCCAGATCCGGACGGACCCGGCGCGGTGGTGACGCTCTATCATGAGATGCTCGCCAAGTGGGACGAGCATCGCGAGCGCACTGAACGGAGCTGGCGGCAGATGCTGGAGCAGGTCGACGTCTTGCTCGCCAAGCCTTGAGCGGCAGAAGCCCTGACCCGCAGGGTCTTGACCTTGTCATGGGAGCAGTCCATTTACGCAAAACTGGACGAGGAGCCCGATCATGGTCGCGAAAATCTTCATCGATGGCGAAGCTGGCACGACGGGCCTGCAAATCCGCGATCGGCTGGCCGGACGGCGCGACCTTGAACTGCTGTCGATCCCCGCGGATCGGCGCAAGGATATTTCCGCGCGGGCCGAACTGCTCAACGCCGCCGACGTGGCGATCCTCTGCCTGCCCGACGACGCCGCGCGTGAAAGCGTGTCGCTGATCACCAATTCCACCACGCGCGTCATCGACGCCTCGACGGCGTTCCGGACCGATCCCGAATGGGCCTATGGCTTTGCCGAGATGGACAAGGACCAGGCCGATGTGATCGCCAATGCGCGCTTCGTCACCAATCCCGGCTGCTGGCCGCAGGGGCTGATCGCGGGGCTCCGGCCGCTGGTCGAGGCCCGGCTGGTGCCGGCCGATTATCCGATCAGCTATCACGGCGTTTCCGGCTATACGGGCGGCGGCAAGCAGATGATTGCCGAATACGAGGGCGCTGCGACGCCCAGCCAGTACATGCCTTATGCGCTGACCTTCGTGCACAAGCACCTGCCCGAAATGGCGTTCTATGCCCGGCTCAACCGTACTCCACTGTTCGAGCCGGTCGTGGGCAATTTCGCGCAGGGCATGACCACCACGGTGCCGCTGCATCTCGACCTTCTGGCCGAAATCCCGACCGGCCGGGACCTGCATGCAGCCCTGGCCGATTACTACGCCGCCATTCCTGATAGCTTCGTTCAGGTCGCGCCCTTCGATCCGGCCCAGACCAAGTCGGCAGGGCTCGATCCGCAGGTGCATAACGGCACCAACACCATGACCCTGCACGTGTTTGCCAACGACGACCGCCAGCAGGCCGTCATCGCCGCCGTCTACGACAATCTGGGCAAGGGCGCTTCGGGCGCCGCGGTGCAGAACCTAAACCTGATGCTGGGCGTCGACGTCGCAATGGGCCTCGCAGCCTAGCGCAGAATATTCAGTCGACGCCTCCCCCTTGAGGGGGAGGAGCAGGCTGGGGCTCGATGGCGCAACCGAACGGATTCCCCCAATCGCGGCTTGACCGCGTACCCAAGAGTACGGCATGAAAGCCCCAACCAAGGAAGGCTTTCCCATGGACAAGTTCACGACATTGACCGGGGTCGCGGCGCCACTGCCGATCATCAATATCGACACCGACATGATCATCCCCAAGCAGTACCTCAAGACCATCAAGCGGACAGGTCTCGGGACGGCGCTGTTTTCCGAGATGCGCTACAACGAAGACGGCAGCGAAAACCCCGATTTCGTGCTCAACAAGAGCGCCTATCGGGGGGCCAAGATCATCGTGGCCGGCGACAATTTCGGCTGCGGCTCGTCGCGCGAACACGCGCCCTGGGCCCTGCTCGATTTCGGCATCCGCTGCGTGATCTCGACCAGCTTCGCCGACATCTTCTACAATAACTGCTTCAAGAACGGCATTTTGCCCCTTGTCGTCTCGCCCGAGCAGCTCAAGCTGCTGCTCGACGACGCCGAGCGCGGCGCCAATGCGACGCTGACCGTGGATCTGGAGGCCCAGACTGTGCGCGGCCCCGATGGCGGCACCCTGCATTTCGATATCGATCCGAGCCGCAAGCAGATCCTGCTCGAAGGCCTCGACGATATCGCCGGAACGCTGAAATCCGATCCGGCGATTTCCGGCTTCGAAACCAAGATGGCCGAAAACCGCCCCTGGCTCTAAAACTTAAGGCCCAAAAATGCAGCGCGTTTCTACCGGCTCGCCCTTCGAGACAACCCTTGGCTATTCCCGCGCTGTGCGCCACGAGGACACGGTCTATGTGTCGGGCACGACGGGCTATGATTACGCCACCATGACGATGCCCGACGATGTCGGCGTGCAGGCTGCCAACGCACTGGCCACCATCGACAAGGCGCTCAAGCAAGCCGGCTCGTCGATCGAGGATACCGTGCGGGTGGTCTATTACATCGGCGACCGCAATGACGTGAATGCGGTGGTCGCCGCCGTCGGTCCGGTATTCCGCGACATCCGCCCGGCCGCTTCGATGCTCATCGTGCAGATGATCGAAGCCGGCATGAAGGTCGAGATCGAAGTGACCGCCCGCATCGGCGCGAGCAACAGCTAAGCGCCATGGAGATCGTGCTCGACGCGGCGCCGACGGAGACCGACCGCAAGGCGATCCAGGATGCTCTGGTCGCCTTCAATCGATCCAAGACCACCTTGCGCGACTATCGCGATGTCGCGGTGCTGATCCGCGACGACGCTGGCACCACCATCGGCGGGGCTTGGGGCTACACGTCCTATCGCTGGATGTTCATCGAACTGCTGTTCGTGCCCGAAAGCCTGCGCGGCCAGGACATCGGCACGCAGGTCATGGAGCAGGCCGAGGCCCATGCGCGATCGCTGGGGCTGGTCGGCATCTGGCTCGATACCTTCTCGTTCCAGGCCCGCCCGTTCTACGAAAAGCTGGGCTATTCGGTGTTCGGCACCATCGAGGATTATCCGCCCGGCGGCGCCCGCTATTTCCTGTCCAAAACCCTCTAGGTCCGCGAGATCACCATGACCCAATCCCTGTTCCTGCTTCCCGGCGACGGCATCGGCACCGAAATCATGGTGGAGGTGGAAAAGGTTATCGCCTGGACCAATGCTGAACAGCTTACCGATTTTGTCACCGATAGCGGCCTGGCCGGCGGCTCGGCGTACGACAAGCATCAGGTGGCGATCACTGACGAAGACACCGCCAAGGCGCTGGCCGCCGATGCGGTGATTTTTGGCGCCGTGGGTGGGCCGAAGTGGGACAATGTTCCTTATGAGCATCGTCCGGAAGCCGCCCTGCTGCGCCTGCGCAAGGAAATGGCGGTGTTTGCCAACCTGCGCCCAGCCATCTGCTATCCGGCGCTGGCGGATGCCTCCTCGCTCAAGCGCGAACTGGTCGAGGGTCTCGATATCCTGATCGTGCGCGAACTGACCGGCGGCGTCTATTTCGGCGAGCCCAAGACCATCACCGATCTGGGCGACGGCCAGAAGCGCGCCATCGATACCCAGGTCTACGAGACCTATGAAATCGACCGCATCGCCCGCGTGGCGTTCGACCTGGCGCGCACCCGCAACAATCGCGTGCACTCGGCCGATAAGAAGAACGTGATGAAGTCGGGCGTGCTGTGGGACGAAGTGGTCAAGGGCGTCGGCAAGGACTATCCCGACGTCAAGCTGGAGCACATCCTGGCCGATAACGCCGCCATGCAGCTGGTGCGCAATCCCAAGCAGTTCGACGTCATGGTCACCGACAACCTGTTCGGCGATATCCTGAGCGACGTCGCCGCCATGCTGACCGGCTCGCTGGGCATGCTGCCCTCTGCGTCATTGGGTGCGCCCGATCCGGTCACTGGCAAGCGCAAGGCCTTCTACGAACCCGTACACGGCTCGGCTCCCGACATTGCCGGCCAGGGCGTCGCCAATCCCATCGCCATGATCGCATCCTTCGCCATGGCGCTGCGCTATTCGTTCAACATGATCGAACTGGCCGACAAGATCGAAGGCGCGATTGCCGCCGTGCTGGATGATGGCCTGCGCACCGGCGACATCGCCCAGGACAACCGCAAGCGGGTTGGGACGCAAGAGATGGGCGCGGCGATTCTGGCGAAGCTGAAGGCTTAAGGCTGCAGGAGGATCGTGGCTCCCGTCACCCCTCTAGCCGCCCACAGGTCACCCCTCCCAGTCCCAGCGTGGCTGGCCTCGATCTAGTCCCCCACCGCCCTTCCCGCGGGCTTGACCCGCGGGCCTCTCGCCACCCCACCGAATTCGGCGCTACGCTCGAATGGCAGGGTGGGAGGGGAATGCGGTCGCGCGATCCCTGGGCCGGCGCGACGTTCGTCTCCTGAAACAATGGAGGCCACGTTCGAGCGGCCAGAAACCCCATCGCATGCGGCGAGACATGTCTCGCTTACTACCAAACCCATGAGGCGCGTCTCGCCGCATGCCGCAGTCTTTCACACCCGGAGGTCATCCCGTCCGGCGCCTCACCTTGCCCATTTCTTGCCGGGATCGTCGTGTTATCCTGTCCCTGAGCCCGCATCCGGGCGAGGGGCCGCAGATGCAACTCAAGAACAATGCCTATCGCCTCAACGAGACCCTCAGGGGCGTCGAGACGATGACGCGCTTTGCCCTGGCCGTGCTGGCGCTGGCCTCGGGCGTCTATACCTATCTGGGCGTGCGCGGGATTCTGGACGGCTCGGCCACCTTCGTGTTCTTCGCCGCCATCATCTATTCGGCGGCGGTCTCGGTCGCCATCTACGCGTTCTGGACTTTCATGCTGCGGTTCGTGCCGCTGGTCACCTCGGGCGTGCAGCGCATCGGCCTCTTCGTCACCATGGCCATCGGCTGCATCATGATCATGGCGATGAGCTCCTGGCTCAACGCCGCGGCCCTGGCCGGGTCCGCCGCGCTCGAGCAGCATATGGCGGTCACCCTGCAGGGCTATGCCGAAGACCTCGACGACGCCCATGCCAATGCGCTGGCCGCCCAGAGCCTGCTGCCGGACGTACAGCGCGCCGCCGAGCGCTTCGACACCCTTGCCGCCTCCGAGCGTGAATCGGGCGCCCTGACCGGCACCACCGGCTCGGGCAGCGTGGTCCAATTGTTGAGCCAAATGGGCTCGCAGATGACCCAGCTCGCCGCCACTATCACGGGCAGCCGCGAAGAGGTCGCCGGGCAGTTCGAACAAGGCTCGGCACGCCTCGCCACCATGCGCGAACTGGTGTCCACTCCTGGCGCCATCGAGCCGCGAAGCGACCAGTTCCAGGCCGAGGCCGTCCAGCTCACCGCTGTCATCGCCGCGCTGCAGCAGACCGGCGTCGCTGCCTCGGTCAAGCGAGCCTCCGCCGATCTCAGCGCCGGCTTCATCGCCCCGGTGGCCGACGGCGCCTCGGCCGATCTCGCCAGCCGGCAGGATCGGGTGATGGAAACCGTGCGCACCTCGGTCGCCGCCCAATCGGCCGCCCTGACCGCGGCCGCCGACGAAATTCTCGCCACCCCCTTGATCGAGCAACGCCGCTTCGTGCCGCTGTCGAGCGCCGAGGCCGTGATCCGCTACTGGAGCGACTTCATTCCCTCCTGGGCCGGCGCTATCTCCATCGACATGCTGCCGGTGGTGCTGGTCCTGGTGTTGATGATCGTCAACGACGCCCTGCGCCGCGATGCGGATACGCTGGAGGAGGCCGAAAACATCACCGCCGCCGAAATGCTGCGCGCCATGGCGCTGTATCGGCGCATGCAGGAGACCGGTGTTCTCTCCGAACAAGCCCCGCTGCCCGTCACGCCCGAGACCGAACCCGTTCCCGAGGAACCGTTGGCGCCGGCCGCGCAGGCGCCGCCCGACGATGCCACCGTCACCCCCATCGACACGGCCCAGCGCAAGCGCAACGAGGGCCCGGCCCGGCCATGAAAACCGACGCCAATGCGCGTGCCGACACCCAGGACGGCCCGTTCTACCGGCGGCTGATCGCCTTCCTGGCCAGCTTCGAGGACGGCGCCATCATGCGGGTGGCGTTTTTCGGCCTGCTGCTGGGCACAGTGTCGGTGCTCTATGTCGATTACCGCGAATTGAGCGCGGGCGAAGGCTCGGCGCTGGCCATGCCCACACAGCCCATCCTGCCCCCCGCGACCGCCCCAACCGGCCCTGCGCAGGGCCCGATGCCGCCCATTACCACCAGCCCCGATCTGCTCGACGATCCCCTGGTCATCGCGCTGGAGCCCGGCGGCGTGCTGGCCCTCACCGGCACCATCGATATCGGCTCCGCCACGCGCTTCGCCACCGAAATCGCGGCGCGCGGTGAATATGTCAAAACCATCGCGCTCGATTCCCCCGGCGGCTCGGTCGAGGATGCGCTGACCATTGCCGACCTGATCCACGACAAGGGCTTTGCCACTTCGGTGGCGGCCGGCGCGCTCTGTGCCTCGTCCTGCCCGCTGGTGTTTGCCGCCGGCAAAGCCCGCCTCGCTACACCGCAGTCGGCGATCGGCGTGCACCAGATCTATGCCGCCCAGCTCTCGGGCGATCCGCAGTCAGCCTTGCGTGTCGCCGGCGCCGCCATGGCGGACGCACAAACCACAACTGCCCGAATCACCCGCTTTCTGGATATGGTGGGTGTCGATCCGTCCGTTTGGGTACATGCCCTCGAAACGCCGCCGGATCGGCTCTACTACTTTACGCCTGAGGAACTGACGAAATACCGCCTGGTCACCGTGCTGGAAAATCAGCCAAAGACCGGAACCTGAGGAGGGGTGCGGGCATTTTGTTCCAATGTGTCTATCGAGAGGAGGCCACAATGACTGACATACATACCCTGACACGCCACCGCGATATCCAGAACTGGGTCACGGACCGGCACGGCATCCCCGCCATCGCCCGAATCCGCAACAACTTCGGCGAGGTGCGCGCACAACTGCGCCTGAGTTTCCAGCGGGCCAATGCTGCCAAACCCGATCCGGCCAGCCAGGATGACGGCATGAGCCCGTGCTCCTGGACAGCCTGGCTGGCCGAACTCGACCGCCAGCAACTGGCCCTCAAGGTCGATAGCACCAAGGCCGATAGTTTCGAGCTGGTGGAACGGCGCGGCGCCGTCAACTAGGCGATAAACTTGCCTGTCACCATCCGGCACGGGCGCAAACCCGTGCCGTTCTGCGTTCGTACAATCCCTTACCCGGTGAACACGACAGTTTTCATTAAAGTGGCATTCACCTTTCGGGCGACTATCCCGTACCTTCTTGAGTGGCTGCTTCATTGTGGCAAGACCATCTTAACGCCGTGCATGGCTCATGGGAGGTCACAATAAGGAAGCCCGCGTGCTCAATTCGGCCCGCAAATCGATGCCGACCCTCGACTATGTGTCGATAGTCCGCTCCGTCTATGGGGATAGGCGGGCGCTGCTGGCTGGTGCCTTCGCTTCTGCATCCGCGGCGGGCCTGACCGCCTACAAGGCCCATTCGATCCCCCTAGCGCTGGTCACCTGCGCGTTTTTGATCTTCGGCGCCGCGCGCTATTTCAACATGCAGGCCTTCTGGCGCGCCAATATCGATAGCGACGATGCCGATGCGGCCGAGCGCTGGGAATTGCGCGCCATGATCGGCGGCTCGACAGTTGCGCTCACCTATGGGATGTGGTGCCTCGTCACCATGGCGTGGACCAGCGACCCCTATGCCGAATTGGTCAGCGCCTCGCTGTCCATTGCCGTCATGGTTGGGCTGATCGCCCGCAATTTCGGCCTCGATCGCCTGGTTGCCACCCAGCTCCTGCTGGTCATCGTGCCACTGGCGATCGGGCTGTTCCTGCATGGCGACGCTTATCACGCCATCCTCGCCGTACTTCTGGTGGTCCTGCTGTCCAGCTTCCGCCGGCTGGCCGGCGATATCCGCACCATCCTGCTCAGCGCCGTGCATGGACGGGTCGAGGCCTCGCGCCTGGCCGCCGAGCTCGATATGGCCATGTCCACCATGCAGCATGGCCTGTGCATGCTTGATGAAAGCGGCGTCGTCACCTTAGCCAACGAGCATGCGGTGCGCACCTTCTCGCTGATCAACATGACCAATCTGGTCGGCCAGTCATTTCAAAGCGTGCTTGGGAAACTGGGCGAAAACGGCCGCCTGCCGCGCACCGCCGTCGACCGGCTGCTCGATATCGTGAGCCGGCGTGCCTCGGGCAAGGTGCTGCTCTGCCTGCCGCATGGCCGTTATTACGAAGTCACCGTCAGCTCGCGCCAAGAGCGCAGCGTGCTGCTGTTCGAGGATATCAGCGAGCGCGTCGCCGCCGAGGAACGCATCAGCTTCATGGCGCGCCACGATGCGTTGACGAGCCTTCCCAACCGCACCTATTTCAGCGAGATGGTAACCGAAGACCTGGCCACCCGCGAGCGCAATGGCGAGCCTGCCCGCCCCGTGGCGCTGATGATCCTGGATATCGACGACTTCAAGCACGTCAACGACACGCTGGGCCATATCGTGGGCGACCGGTTGCTGACCGAGGTGGCACAGCGCCTGCGCGGCTCAGTGGGCCCCGAGGCCGTACTGGCGCGGCTGGGCGGCGACGAGTTCATCATCTATCGCGGCACGATCGGCGACCCCGCCGAGGCCGATGCCGAAGTCGCGGCCATTATCGCCGCCTTCGCCACGCCCTTCGCCATCGACGGCATGGCGCTATCGACCAATATCAGCGTCGGGCTGGTCACCAGCACTTCGCTCGACGACCACCTCGATTCCCTGATGACCAAGGCCGACCTGGCGCTCTATATGGCCAAGGGTGACGGCAAGGGCCGCAGCCAGATTTTCCATGCCCAGATGGATATCGACTATCATTACCGCCAGCGGCTCAAGGCCGACCTGCGCACCGCCGTACGCACCGGCGGCCTGACGCTGGCGTTCCAGCCGCAGCTCGATATCGCCTCGCGCAAGGTGGTGGCCTGCGAGGCGCTGGCGCGCTGGGATCATCCCGAACTGGGCAGTATCCCGCCCTCCACCTTCATTCCGCTGGCCGAGGAGATGGGCCTGATCTCCGAAATCACCGCCTGGGTGCTGCAGGCAGCAACCCTGCAGTGTCAGAGCTGGCCGGGCGATATCGGCGTTGCCGTCAACATCTCGGCGCACGATTTCCGCGGCGGCGATATCGGCACCATGGTGGCGCGGGCGCTGGAGCTGTCCGGCCTGCCACCCGCCCGGCTGGAGGTGGAAGTCACCGAAACCGTGCTCATCGAGGAGCGCGATATCGCCCTCAAGGTGCTCAATGCCCTGGCGGCGCAGGGCATTTCCATCGCGCTGGACGATTTCGGCACCGGCTATTCGTCCTTGAGCTATCTGAGCGTGCTGCCCTTCACCAAGCTCAAGATCGACCGCAGCTTCGTGGTCGATATCGCCACCGACCAGCGCTCGCTCAAGCTCCTGGCCAATGTGGCCCGGCTGGGCCGCGATCTGGGCCTGACGGTAACCGCCGAAGGGGTGGAGACCGAAGAGCAGCTCAATGCCATGCTGGCCAAGACCCGCGTCGAGCAGGTGCAGGGTTATTTCTTCAGCCGGCCGCTGCCACCCCGCGATATTGCCGAACTGATCAGTCGTCTGAACGCCAACCCCGCCCAAGCCACGCTAATCCGCAAGCATGGTTAACCCCCGTTAAGCATTTGTACGAACTAGCGAAATGGAAGCCGGTTGGGCTTTCGGTCGAATGCAGTCATTATTTCTCATGTTTGATATAGCTAACAAAAGATTAACATAGCCCCAGTCGTTTGGGGATTGGGCATGAGTGCGGCAACCGATTCATCCGGCAGCGCGGCGTCGCGCTTTGCCGTTACACTGATTGATCTGCTCGATCGCGTGCAATACCGGCGGGTCTCGGTCGAGGAACAGTTCGACCCGGTTTATGCGTTACGCTACGCCGCCTACCGGCGCGAAGACTTTGTGCCCGTCAACTCCCAGGAGATGACCCGGGACGACTATGACGACGCGGCCAATTGCTACAGCTTTGGCGTCTATATCGACGACGCCCTGGTCAGCTCTATCCGTTTTCACGTGGTGACGCCCGACAATCCAACCTCGCCCAGCCGCACCATCTGGCCCGAAATCCTCGAGCCCGTGCTGGAGCGCGGCGATAGCTATATCGACCCCAGCCGCTTCACCGCCGACCACGATGCCTCGCTGGCCATCCCCGCCCTGCCCTACCTGACGCTGCGCATCGTCGCCATGGCCTGCGAGCATTTCGCCGTGCGCTACTGCATTTCCTCGGTCCGCGCGGAGCATTCGGCATTTTACCGCCGCGTCTTCGGCTCCCAGCAACTGGGCGACGAGCGCAATTGGGGCGAACTGAAATTCCCGGTCTGCCTTTATGCCGCCGACGTGCCGGTGATCCGCGACCGCGTCGCCGACCGCTTCCCGTTCTTCATGTCGACCCCCGAGGAGCGCGCCAAGCTGTTCGATGGCCTGGGCAAGCCGGTGCAGGCGATCGCCCCCACCGCCCGCATGGCCCATCGCCTGCGGCTGATCGAGATGGGCGCCGCCTAATTCAGCGGCATGACGAAAGTGAAGCGTGTTTCGGCAGCGGACGAGGTGACCTCAAGCGTGCCACCATGGGCCGCGGCAATCTGGGAAGCGATATAAAGCCCGAGGCCCAGCCCTTGCTGACTAGCCTGGACATCGCCCCGATAGAAGGGCTGAAACAAACGGCCCAACGTTTGCGGATCGATTGGCTTGCCCGGATTGGCAACCCATAATTCCAATGCCCCGTTGCGCGTGCTGGCGCCGACGCGCACCGTCTGGTCGGGCGCGCCATGGGTGAGCGCATTGCCCAGCAGGTTGGAGAATAGCTGCGCGATCCGCACCCGGTCGCACACCACTGGCCGGTCGAGGGCAAATTCGGTTTCGATCGCGCGGTCGGGCCAACTGGCCCGCAGTTCGGCGATCACCTGGCTGAGCAACGGCTCGATCTCGGCGGACTCATGGCGCAGCGCCAAGCCATTGCCCAGGCGGCCGCGGGCGAAATCGAGCACATTCTCGATCAATTCGCCCATGCGCGACACGCTGCCCTGCATCAACTGCACGATCGCGGTTGCTTTCTCGTCGAGCGGGCGCTTCAGCAGCAGGTTGGTGCCGGCCTGGATCGAGGCCAGCGGATTGCGCAGGTCATGCCCCAAAACGGCGATGAACTGCTCGCGCAATTCGGCGTTCTGCCGCTCGCTCAACAGGTGCGCTTCGCTGGAGCTGAGCTTCTCGGCGGCTTCCAGATGATAGCCGATCAGCTCGGCGAACAGCTTGAACATACCGATGACCTCGGGCGTCTGCAGCAGCGCCGGGCGCGGATCGATGGCGCAGAGCGTGCCGAAAAACCGCCCGCCCGGCAGCGTGATGGGCATCGAAATATAGCTCTGGAAGCCATATTGCAGGGGCGTGTGGTGGTTGCGAAATGCCGGGTCCTCGTCGACATGGTCGATGACCACCGCGTTGCCGCTCTGGCGGATTTCGTGGCAAATCGTGGTCTGGACCTGCAGCTCGCCGCCCGGTACCAACCCGAACTCGATCGTGTCGAGCACCTGGCAAGCGATCCAGCGGTCCTCGGTGACGCGCGCCACTGCAGCAAAACCCATGCCGGTCGTGCGGCAGATGACTTCTAGAATGGTCGGAACGGCTTCAATGCCGTTGACGGCGTCGATATCGTTTTGGAAGTCAGTGCTCACGTCGATCCCGGCCTATCGCTGCAAGAAAGATCAAGGCTCGCGAGACCCTCATCCGTGCACCTGCATTTGCCAGCGGCAAACAGACCAGTCCACGCTCATCCAGGATACGCTATCACGGCGGACTTTGGCCGTCCTCGACGAAATAGCGAGCCTCGTCCTAGTCCAGATCGGGCACATCGCCTTCTTGATACAGCACGACCGGCGGTCCGAACTCGCCCAACAGCAGGTCGGCCGAGCGCGACCAGGCGATCACCCCTACGTGGCGCCGCGCCATCTCCTTGGCGGTGCGGATTGCCGTGCCCTCGTCGCGCATTTCGCGCGGCTCGAACGCCGGCAGCAACTCGCCGTCTTCCGACCGGTCGAAGGCCAGCAGAACGATCAATTTGGTGGGTTTGGGTTCGGCATCGCTCATCGGCGGTCACTATCGGGATTGTGGATGCAATCGCCCAACCGGGAGAAGTGGTGCCGCTTAGGTGACTCGAACACCTGACCCCATCATTACGAATGATGTGCTCTACCAACTGAGCTAAAGCGGCTTGATCGGTGGGCCGATCGATGGGCGTCTTTTACTGAGGGTTTCCAGCCTGTGCAAGAGGCAACACCGCAGGATGCTGTTGCACCATCGGCAAAGCCGGCTCGGCGCTGGCCGGACGCAGGCTGGCAACCACCGGCACCTTCCACTCGAAGGCATCGAGCCGCCCGGTAATCGGGGAGATCGGCTCCCATTCGTCGCTGGTGAGGCCATCGGCAGTCCAGGCCGGATCGCGCGGCGCCCGCACGGCGCGAGCCAGCCATTCGCGCGCTTTGCCCTGGTCGCCCGATTGGCCTTCCTCGATTTCGGCCATCAGGCTGGCAATGCCCTGCGTGGCGTCCTTTCCGGCAAACGGCGCCAGCGCGTCGCGCGCCTTGCTCCAGTCATAGGCATCGATGGCGGTTCGAGCCAGCACCAGCGCGGCAGCCCGATGCGGCGGCGGCATTTCGACCAGTTCGCCCATGCGCTTGAGCCGATCCACCGCCGAGGCGCCCGGCTGGGCATGGGCATAGAGCAGCGCCACGTCAGGATGCCCGGTTGCGCGCCAGATGCGACGCAAGAGGCTCATGGCCTTGCGCGTCTCGCCGCGATTGATGTGGATGCGCGCCGCGATCAAAGCCGCCGGCACGAAATCGGGCAGCAGCTTGAGCGCTGTCAGCGCATGATCCAGCGCCGGCAGCGGCGCGCTGGTTTCGGTCTCCCGGGCGCGCGCAGTCTCGATCACCGCCTGGCGACGACGCTTGTGGGCCCGCTGCTCGCGCGTATTGGCGGCCTCGACATTGACCATGGCGACCGCCTCGGCCCATTGCCCGCGCCGCACCAGATCCTCGAACACTGCGGTTGCCGCCCAGCCGGCCTGCGGCGCCAGTGCCAGCGCCTTGCGGGCGAAGGTCAACGCGGCTTCAGGACGGGTCTGGGTGCGCGCCTGCTCATAAAGCCCGGCCAGGGCCGCCAGCGCCGTACGCTCGTCGGCGATCAGCCCGCGATAATGCTCGCGCGCCGCCGCCATATCGCCCACCGCCAGATCGGCGCAGGCCTCCAGCAGCCGCGCCGCCTGATTGCTGGGCAGGCGCGCCTGCGCTTCGCGCGCCAGGAGACGCGCCCGCACCGGATCGCCGGCCTGCAGCGCGATGATCGCGTCGCTCAGCGCCTCGACCCCCTGCTCCTTGCGCCGCTCGCGATTGCGCCGTGCCATGGCGCGCGGAGCCGAAATGATGCGCCGCACCACCGCCCACACCACGATGAGGACGATCGCCACCAGCAGGAACAGGAAAATCGCCACGCCCAGCCGTGGCTGCATGCGATAGCCTGCCGCCTCCAGCGTCAGCGTGCCGTCGAGCGAGATCAGCCAAGCCGCCAGCGCGGTGATGAACAGGCTACCGACAATCCAGGAGGCAAGCCGGATCATGAAGCGCTCCCGCTCAGCGCCTGCGTCCGCAGCGCCTCAAGAAATTTGCAGGCCTCAGCCTGCGCGTGGATCAGCGTCGGGACATCGCCCGCCGCCGCCTGCATCGGGGCCGGCAGGCTGGCCATCAGCGTTTCCGCTGCCGGGTAATCCCGCCGCGCAATCGCCGCCTCCAATCGCGATACCACCGCTTCAGGGTCATCGCCCGGCAATTCGCCCGTGGGTCGTAGTGCGATGGCAGAGCGCAGCCAATCGAGCGCGCCATCCTGCCAGCCCGCATCGGGATTGGCCGGACGACCAGCCAGAATTGCCGGCAGCGCAGCGGCAAACTTGCTGGCGATAACATCGGGGCGGGTCAGGCCGGTTGTGGCGCCATTGGCGATATCGGTCGGGATCGCCGCAGTAGGCACCGCCGCCCGCAAGGCCGCCAATTCGGTTTCATAAGGTCGCCCGGTAGCGAACGCCGATTCGAACCCGGACAGCACCAGCGGCAATTGCAGCACCGCGCCGACATCGGCCGGCTGCTCGGCCAGGGCGGCCGTGGTAGCGGTCACGCTGGTCTCCAGCGTCCGCACGCCCGCTTCCGTGGTGCCGATACGAGCCCCAAGCTCGTCGAGCCGCGAGCCAAAACCGGCAAGATCGGTCTTGAGCGCTGCAATATCGGCTGGCGCGACCGCATTGGCCGGCGTCGCTCCAAGTTCCTCGACCCGCGACGTCAGCGCCGCGATATCGGCCTGGACACCGCCCAGATCAACCGGCGGAGCGCTGGCTGCTGCGGTACCGCCGCCTTTTTCGAGGCCAGCCACGCGGGCATTGAGCGCCGAAAGTTCGGACTGCGTGGTCTGCGTCACGGTCTGCAATTCGGGAATGGCGCTGCCGAGCTGGGCCAGCCGTGGATCGGCCTGGACCACCGGCGCGGGCGCACTCGGCCAATAGCCCAGCAAAGCCAGCCCATAGGCCGCCGCCAGCCCCAACACGGCGCCCGCAATTGCGGCCCCAAAGGCGAACTCGCGCTCCGGCTCGGCCGGCACCGGCGCTTTGGGGGGCGTCGGCTTTGGCGCCGTGTCCTTGGGCTCCACCGGCTTGGTGGCCTCGGGCTTGGCTGATTCGGTCTCCGGCTTGCCGGTTTCCCGCGCCTTCAAATCCAGCACGGGCGGCTTGACCGGGCCGCTCTTGGTCTCGCTGGGCTTGGGATCGTCTCGTTTAGGATCAACCATGGGACGGCTCCGTCTTGCTGGCCCGCATCATGGCCGGTTTTGTTCGCGCGTAACAGCCAAAGCCAGTGCCATCATGGCTTCATCGCTAGGATAATCGGCAAGGCTGATGCGATTGAAGTGCGCTGCCATCAGCGGCTCCGCCACCGCTTCGGACAGGCATAACATGGCAATGCGCGAACGCTGTGTCCGATCCAATTGCCCATCCAGTGCCTTGACTAGAAGTTCGGCAGTGCGCCGCGAATAGAGCAGCACGCCGCCGATATCGCCGCTCGCCAGCCCCGACACCACTGCATCCGGCAGGGCCTCGACCGGCACCATGTCATAGACGCGCGCCGTCACCACCAAAACGCCGAACGGGGCCAGCGCCTTGGCCAGATCGCCCGACAAATGCTTGCCCGCCGGATAAAATACCGGCCCCGCCAGCCGCGCCCGTGCCATCAGGTTGACCAGGTCGGCCAGCGTTCCTTCCGCCGCGAAGGCTTCGGCAAAGCCCATGCTGCGGGCCTCGTGCGCGGTCCGTTCACCCACGGCAAACACCGGTAGCTGCGCAAATTGCGCCACCACGCCCCGATCAGCCAACGCCCGCAAGCCGTTGGTGCTGGTCAGCGCCAGCGCGGCAAAACCCGCGGCGCGCGGCAGGCTGGTGTCCAGCGTCCGTCGGCTCATCAGTGGCGCGGCGAGGGTCGCGATGGCAAGGGCCGCGAGTTTTTGCACGGTGGCCTGCGCATCGGGCTCGGGCCGCGTTACCAGCATCCGCATCAGGCTTGCGCCCACTGCGCGAGAAATTCGGTGCCCGCCAGTGCGAGCAGCTGGTGCCCCAGCGCCGCGCCGAGCGCATCGGCATTTTCCGCCGGCCCGGACACGCTGTCGGTAAAGGTTGATTGCCCATCAAGGCTAATGATCTCGCCCTTGAGCATCAGCGTCTCGCAATCGAGGTTCGACAGCACGCCCACCGGCGTGCGGCACGAGCCATCCAGCACGCGCAGCATGGCGCGCTCGGCAGTGATGCCGCGATGGGTCCGCGGATGATCGAGCGGCGCCACGATACCCGCAAAGCGGTCATCGCCACGGCGCACCGCAATACCGATCGCCCCCTGCGCCGGCGCCGGCATGAACTGCTCTGGATCCAGAAACGCGGTGATTCGGTCGCCCTTGCCGAGCCGGTTCAGCCCAGCCGCCGCCAGTATGGTGGCATCCGCCACCCCATCGGCAAGCTTTTGCAGCCGCGTATCCACATTGCCGCGGAACGGCACGATCACCAGGTCCGGTCGCAGCCGCAGGGCCTGCGCGGCGCGACGGATTGAAGACGTGCCGAATTTGGCGCCCAGCTTCAGGTCTTCGATGCTCTTGGCCGTCACCGATATAAAGGCATCGCGCACATCCTCGCGCTCGAGGAAGGCGGCCAGCGCAATGCCCGGTGGCAGCGAAGTCGCCACATCCTTGGAAGAATGCACCCCGATATCGACCACGCCATCGAGAAGCGCCTGGTCGATTTCCTTGGTGAACAGGCCCTTGCCGCCAATCTCGGTCAGGCTGGCATTGCTCTGCTGCGAGCGATCGCCGCCGGTGGAAATCACCTGGATTTCAATGCGCTCGCGATCGACCTGATGCGCCGCTGCCAAGAGGCTCCGCACCAGCCGCGCCTGCACCAGGGCGAGCGGCGAGCCGCGAGTTCCGATCCGGGCGAAGGGCGGTTGCGATTGCAATGTCTTGGTGTCCTATAGTAGGCAACAGGCTCATGTCAGGGAGTAGACCAGTTCGTCATGACCGGGCAAGCTTCGACCATTGTTTTGGGCATCGAGACCAGTTGCGACGAGACCGCGGCATCCATTGTCATGCGCGACGCAGCGGGCAACGGTACCATCGTCTCCAATGTGGTGCGATCCCAGCTCGATGAACATGCGGCATTCGGCGGCGTCGTCCCGGAGTTGGCCGCCCGCGCCCATGTGACCTATCTCGACCACATCATCGCCCAGGCCTGCCGCGAGGCGGGGATTGCGCTGGACGAGGTCGATGCGATCGCCGCCACCGCCGGCCCCGGCCTCATTGGCGGCGTTCTGGTCGGGCTGACCACCGCCAAGGCCCTGGCGGCGGCGCTGGACAAGCCCCTCCTCGCCATCAACCACCTCGAAGCCCACGCCCTGACCGCACGGCTGACCAATGGCGTGCAATTTCCCTACCTCATGCTGCTGGTCTCTGGCGGGCATAGCCAGTTTGTCCTCGTGCGCGGCGTCGGCGATTATGAGCGCTGGGGCACCACCATCGACGATGCGCTGGGCGAGGCCTTCGACAAGGTCGCCAAGCTCCTCAGCCTCGGCCATCCCGGCGGTCCTGCCGTTGAGGCGATTGCCAGGACCGGCCATGCCACCCGCTTCAAATTCCCCCGCCCATTGCTGCGCGAGGAGCGGCTGGACTTTTCGTTTTCCGGCCTCAAGACCGCCGTGCGCCTTAAGGCCGAATCCCTGGCGCCGCTGAGCAACCAGGACGTCGCCGATATTGCCGCCAGCTTCCAGGCCACGGTTGCAGAGATCGTCGCCTTCCGCGCCAGCCAGGCACTGGCGCGGTTCAGCGCCGAGTATCCGGGCCAGAAGCTCAATCTCGTCGTCGCCGGAGGCGTTGCCGCCAACCTGGCGATCGCCGCCGCGTTACAGGCAATCTGCACAAAGCATGGTGCCACCCTGACCGTGCCGCCCATTGCCCTCTGTACCGACAATGGCGCCATGGTGGCCTGGGCCGGAGCCGAGCGCTTCGCGCTGGGTGTCGCCGATAGTCTCGACACCGTCGCCCGCCCCCGTTGGCCGCTCGATTTGCCCGATATGAAAGTGGTGTCCCATGCCACTTGAAACCGTGAGCGTCATTGGCGGCGGTGCCTGGGGGACCGCTTTGGCACAGGCCGCCGCGATGGCGGGCCGCTCGGTAACCCTCGTGGTCCGCCACGGCTCACAGGCCGACGAAATCAACAGGCACCATACCAATACGCGTTTCCTCGACGCGCAAACCCTGCACGCCTCGATCAGCGCAACAATCGACATACAGCCTGCAGATATCGTCATATTGGCCGTGCCCGCACAGGCGACCCGCATGATGCTCAGCGAAATCGATCCGGCTTACCTGGCCGGCCGGCCGGTCATCGTCTCGGCCAAGGGGCTGGAAACCGGCACCCTGGAACGCCAGAGCCAGATCGTGCTCGACATGGCCCCCGATGCCGTTCCCTACGTCCTGTCCGGCCCCAGCTTCGCCGCCGATGTGGCCGCCGGCCGGCCCACGGCAGTGACCCTTGCGGGTGACGATGCCAGCGCCACCTCCGCACTCGCGGCTGCCTTGGCCGGCCCCAGCTTCCGCCCGTATGCGGCCGACGACCGCATCGGCGTCGAGATCGCGGGCGCCTTGAAAAACATCTACGCTCTGGCCTGTGGCGCGGTCGAGGGCGCCAATCTGGGCGCGTCGGCCCGCTCGGCGCTCTTGGCCCGCGGCTATTCGGAAATGGCCCGCATGGTGGTCGCCATGGGCGGCTCCGCCAGCACCCTGACCGGCCTCGCGGGCCTCGGCGATCTGACGCTCACCTGCACCTCCACCCAATCGCGCAATTACCAGTTCGGCATTGCCCTGGGCCAGGGCCGCACGGTGCAGGATATCATCGCCGCCGGCGCCAAGCTGGCCGAGGGCGTCAGCACCACGCCGGTCGCCGCCGAACTGGCGCGGAGCCTCGCGGTCGACGTGCCCCTGATCGATGCGGTCAATGCGGTGCTCAGCGGCCGCGACACCATTCAAACCATCGTGGCCGGGCTGATGTCCCGACCGCTCAAACGGGAGGACTGACCAATGCTGTTTGTCATGATCGCCAAGGACAAGCCTGGAATGGGCGAGAAGCGCCTGGCTGTCCGGCCGGTCCATCTGGAGCATCTCAAGGCGCTCGGCGAAAAACTGGTCATGGGCGGCGCTCTGATGGGTCCGGATGGCAATGCCGAAGGCTCGTTGCTGGTGCTCGAAGCCGACTCGCTCGAGGCGGCCACGACGAGTTTCTTGCAGGACCCGTTCTTCACCGAAGGCATTTTCGGCGCCCCCGACATCAAACCCTGGCGCGTGGCGTTCAACCACACCGGCCGCGAGGTCTGACCATGGCGTATTGGCTGATGAAATCAGAGCCGGACGTGTTCTCGTTTGCGGACATGACGGCCAAGACCAAGCGCGGCGAACCCGAGTCCTGGCATGGCGTGCGCAGTTATGCCGCCCGCAACAACATGAAGGCCATGAAGCTGGGCGACGAAGCCTTCTTCTACCATTCCAATATCGGCAAGGAGATTGTCGGCATCATCCGCGTGATCGCCCTGGCCCACCCCGATGACACCGCCGAGCTGAGCAAGGACGGCAAGGTGATGTGGGAATGCGTTGACGTGGAAGCCGTCAAGCCGCTGCCCAAGCCGGTGACGCTGGCCACCATCAAGGCGACGCCGGCACTGGCCGAAATCGCTTTGGTCAAGCTGTCGCGCCTGTCGGTCTCGCCGGTGCGCGATGATGAGTGGAAACTGATCTGCCAGATGGGCGGGCTTTGAGCCGGCTCAGCTCTCGACAATGATGGGCGGCACATGCGGCGGCTCGGCCGGCGGCGCGTATTTGGTCAGTGTCGGCAATTGCAGCACCGAGAACAGCACGGTCAGGGGCATCACGCCCCAGACTTTGAACGACACCCAGACGTCGCCTGCCGCCTTGGTGTCATTGGGGAAATACGCATTGGCGCCGCGCCACACCACCTCATTGGCGATCGCCAGCACCAGGAAAAACAGGCCCCAGCGCAGCGTCAGCAGAAACCAGCCGCGCGGCAACAGCTTGTAGACATCGCCGAACACGTATTTGAGCAGCGATTGCTTGAACAGCAGCCCACCCAGCAGTGTGCCGCTAAACAGCAGGTTGGTGATGGTCGGCTTGATCTTGATGAAGGTATCGTCTTGCAGCCACAGCGTCAGGCCGCCAAACACCATCACCACAATACCGGTGACGAGCGGCATGACCGCGACCTTTTTCAGCACGAGCCAGGCCGCCAGCAGCGAGATCGCCATCGCCGCCATGAACACCGCGGTCGCGAAAATAATGGCGTGACCGCCGAACCAGCCGCTCAGCGTCGGATTGGCCGCGAGAATATCCTCGCCCTTGGCATTGGCGAGGAAGAACACCACCAGCGGGCCCAGCTCCAACACCAGCTTGATGATCTGGGGGCGCATCTCGTCCCAGTTCAACTGGGGTTCGGCGGCTTCGGCCTTGTTGTCGCTCATGGCTCAGATGCTTTCAGGTTTCGGCTGTAATGTGGTCTGCTCTGCGGTTCGACGCAAGCAGGCGATACTGCTCAAGCGTGGTGCAAATGCGGCTAAGCGTTTGACCCACCGGCGATGGCCTGGGCAAAATCGGCGGCCCGGAATGGCTCCAGGTCATCGACGCCCTCGCCGACACCGATGAAGTGCACCGGCATGCCGAACTTGCGGGCGATGGCCACGAGGATGCCGCCCCGCGCCGTGCCGTCGAGCTTGGTCATCACCAGCCCGGTGACCCCAGCTCTTTCGCCAAAGATTTCCACCTGCCGCAAGGCGTTCTGCCCGGTCGTCGCGTCGAGCGTCAGCAAGGTGGCATGCGGCGCAGTTGGATCGACCTTCTTGATCACCCGGATGATCTTTTCCAGCTCGCTCATCAATTCGTCGCGGTTCTGCAACCGGCCGGCCGTATCGATGATCAACACATCGCGACCCTCTGCCTTGGCGCGCGTCATCGCATCGAACGCCAGCCCCGAGGCATCGGCGCCCGCTGGTCCGCTGACCACCGGCGTATTGGTGCGCTGACCCCAGATTTGGAGCTGCTCGATCGCCGCCGCACGAAACGTGTCACCGGCCGCCAGGAGGACCGACTTGCCCTCCGCGGAAAACTTCTGGCTTAATTTGCCGATAGTTGTGGTCTTGCCCGAACCATTGACCCCGATCATCAGGATCACGAAGGGCTTTTTGGTGCCTTCGATCACCAGCGGCTGCGCCACCGGGCCCAGCACCTTTTCGATTTCGGCCGCCAGCACAACGCGGACGTCTTCGCCGCTGACATCGCGGTCAAAACGGTCACGGCGCAGGGTTTCGGTGATGGCGGTGGCCGTTTCCATGCCCAGATCGGCCTGGATCAGGACTTCTTCCAGCTCGTCCAGCGTCGCCGCATCGAGCTTTTTCTTGGTGAACACATTGGCGATCGAGCCGGTGAGCTGGTCCGAGGACCGCTTCAGCCCGGAGCTCAGCCGAGCAAACCAGCCGACACGTGGAGCCTCGGGCACCGGCAAAACCTCCGCCACCGCCCGCGCCGCGCTGAACGCTTCCGGCTCGGTTTCGGGCGGCCCCGGCGAGGGAATTTCATCGGGTTCGGACTGCGGAATTTCCGGCTCGGGTGCCGGTGGCGTCGGCTCGACCGGCTCCGGCGGCGCTGGCGGCTCCGGATTGATCGGCAGCGGTACATTCGGCACCGGCTCGGGCGCAGGCGTGTCGCCGCCGAACAGGCGCTGGAAGAATCCGGGCTTTTTCTCAGTCATCGCCATACTTTCAAACGCCCATCAGGCCGCGTCGCGGACCGGCTCGCCGACCAGCCCATCAGTCCCAGCGCCGGTCACCCGGACGGCCAGCAACTCGCCCGGCTGTGTACCAGCAACGGCGACCGGCAAGAATTGTTCAGTCCGGCCCAGCCCGTCGCGCTCGATCAGCACGCTCTCGACCATGCCGATGCGGCTGGCCTGCAACTTGGCCACCTGCCGTTCCCCCGCCGCGCGCAGCATCGCAGCCCGACGCTTGGCCACACCCTTGTCCACCTGCGGCATCCGCGCCGCCGGTGTACCCTCGCGCGGCGAATAGGGGAACACGTGCAGGTAGGTGAGGTCCGCCTCTTCGACGATCCGCAACGTATTGTCGAACATTTCGTCGTCTTCAGTCGGAAAGCCCGCGATGATATCGGCGCCGAACACCATGTCCGGCCGCAGCGTGCGCAGCTTGGAAACGATCGCCAGCGCGTCATCGCGAGAATGCCGGCGCTTCATGCGCTTGAGGATCATGTCGTCGCCCGATTGCAGCGACAGATGCAGATGCGGCATCAGCCGGCGATCACTGGCAACAGCATCATACAGCGCCTCGTCGGCTTCGATGGAATCGATCGATGAAATCCGCAGGCGCGGCAGGCTGGGCACGTGGCGCAGGATCGATTGCGTGAGTTTGCCGAGGCTCGGCAGCCCCGGCAGGTCGCCCCCATAGGAGGTGATATCCACCCCGGTCAGCACCACTTCGCCATAGCCGTTGTCGACCAGCTTCTTGATCTGATCGACCACCACGCCCATCGGCACCGAGCGCGACGGCCCGCGGCCAAACGGAATGATGCAGAAGGTGCAGCGATGATCGCAGCCATTCTGCACCTGCACGAAGGCGCGGGCGCGGCCATCCATGCCCTCGATCAGATGACCGGCGGTCTCCCGCACGCTCATGATGTCGTTGACTTGAACCTTATCGTTCAGCGGGGTGCCGAACACCATGGGCGTATAGCTGGCGGCCTTCATCTTGTCATTGTTGCCAATGACCATGTCGACTTCGGCCATGTCGCCGAAGCTTCGAGCCTCGGTCTGCGCCGCGCAACCGGTGACGATGATCTTGGCATCGGGATGGTCGCGGCGGGCCTTGCGCACCGCCTGCTTGGCCTGGCGCACGGCCTCGGCCGTCACGGCGCAGGTATTGATGATGATGGCATTGTCGAGCCCCGCCTTGAGGGCTTCGGCCTTCATCACTTCGGATTCATAGGCGTTGAGGCGGCAGCCGAATGTGAGGGTTTCGATCCCCATCAGGCCGCTTCCTCGTCGCGCGACCATGCCCCGGTCGCCGGATCGACAACGCCGGCAAATTCCAGCTCGGCCGGACCGGTCAGGATCACATGGTCATTGTCGCGCCATTCGATCAGCAGATCCCCGCCCGGCAGCGTCACCGTCGCCTTGCGGCCAGTCCGCTTGGTGCGCGCGGCATTGACTAGGGCGGCGCAGGCCGCCGTGCCGCAGGCCTTGGTCAATCCGGCGCCGCGCTCCCAGGTGCGCAGAATAATGTGATCATCGCTTACAACCTGCGCGATCGAGATATTTGCCCGCTCCGGAAAAATCGGATGGTTTTCCAGCAGCGGCCCAAACCGGTCCAGCGCGTAATTCCACACGTCATCCTTAACCCAGAAGGTGGCATGCGGGTTGCCCATCGAGACCACGGACGGCGTATGCAGGATCGGCTTGTCGATCGGCCCGATCTGCAGCTCGATCCCGGTGGTGTCGATAAATTCCTCGGCCAGCGGGATCTCTTGCCAGCCGAAATGCGGCTTGCCCATGTCCACCGCGATCAGGCCATCGTCGTGCTCGTCGCCGGTCAGGATGCCGGCCAGCGTTTCGAACACGAAAGTCTTCTGCCCGGTCTGGGCGGCCAGTGCCTGCACCACGCAGCGCATGCCATTGCCGCAGGCCTGCGCCCTTGTGCCGTCGCTGTTGATGATCTCGATATAGCCGAACGTACCCGAGGTGCGCGGATCGTGGATCGCCATGATCTGGTCGAACTTGGTATCGGGCGCGCCATTGATGGCGATCGCCGCCGCCGCCGTGACCCGGTCGGTGCGCCCGCGCATATCGGCCACGATGATCTCGTTGCCCAAACCGTTCATCTTGAGAAACGGCACGCCGCTCACGTCAGGCCTCATGGGAAGGGAAATGCTTGTTAGCGTCTATATGGCCCAAAGGCCGTCCGATTGCCAGTGTTTGGGGAAAATGCGGGCCCTGTGCTTGACGCATTGTTGAGGCTTTCGGGCCGCCAATGGCACTTCACCAGCGCTTAACCAGGCGATGAGGTGAAGCAAGCGTGGCCGGGCAAATGCGGGTAAGAAAAAGGCGGGCAAATTCGGCCAATCCGCGCGCCGTTTCCGACCCAAGGGGCAGTCTTTGCAATCGTTACGCACTCAGTTCAGAGAACAACTGGCTGATGTCTTGTCCGCGCCGGATCAAGACTGGGCCGCAATTGTCTCCATTAGTAAATTTTGTGTTGCCGACACTGACAGTTTTGCGCGGTGGACTGGCAATGTCTGATAGCGCAATGCTCACTATGCCCGCGTCTCGCGCCCTGCCTGCCGGCCCGGCTAGTCTGGCCCATGCGCAAAAGCTCGACATCGCCGCCGTACCGCGTGGCGCCTGGGAGGCGCTGTGCGCCGCCAGCATCGAGCCCAACGTGTTTTTCGATCCGGGCTACGCGGTGCCCGCCGCCACGATGGCCGCTGGTGGCAAGGGCGCCGATGCCCTGGTGGCCTTTGACACTGCCGATCACGGCCGCATGCTGGGCCTGCTGCCCGTGACCAGCGCATGGCACGCCTATAAGCTGCCGATCCCGGCGCTGGTGGCCCTGCAACCCTATTCGCCGCTGTCGACACCCCTGCTCGAAGCCGAACACGCCATCGAGGCGGCCGGCGCCCTGATCGACGGGGCCGCGGCGACCGGCGCCCATTTGCTCGTCCTGCCCGATATGATGCTTGATGGCCCCGTCGCCATGGCGTTTCAGGCGGCCCTCGCCGAACGCGGGTTGAGCTCGCTGACCGACCATGCCCATCAGCGCGCCGCCTTCGACGCCACCATTACCGACACCGACGATTACCTCCGCGCCAGCATGGGCGCCAAGCGGCTCAAGGAAATGCGCCGATTGCGCAACCGGCTGGCCGATGACGGGGAGGTCGTGTTCAGCATGGCCCGCTCACCCCTGACCATCGCTCCGGCGCTTGAGCGCTTTCTCGCGCTCGAGGCGCGCGGCTGGAAGGGCAATCTGGGCACCGGCCTCGGCCAGAGCCAGGCGGATACCGCTTTCATCACCGCCGTCGCCCGGGATTTGGGCACGCGCGGCGCCTTCGAAGTCGCAGAGCTAACCCTGAACGGCGCCACCATCGCTGCTGGGCTGGTGCTGCGCCAGGGCGACCGCGCCTTCTTCTTCAAGATCGCCTATGACGAAGACCTCGCCCGCGTCTCGCCCGGTGTACAGCTAACGCTGGAGCTGACCAAGCGCTTCGCCGCCAATCCCGCCATCGCGCTGGTCGATTCCACCGCCGCCGCCGGCCATCCGATGATCGACCACGTCTGGCGCGAGCGCCTGTCCGTTGGCGATCTGCTGATCCCAACGCGCCCGCATGATCCCGCCGGTCCGGCTCTGGGCAAACTCATCATAGCGCGCCGCCACGCGCGCGAAGAGGCCAAACGCCTCGTCCGTTTCATAGCGTCCATTCGGGAGAAAAAATCGTGAGCACATTGCTGAACGCCGATGCCTCCGCCTTCGAAGCCAAGTTTCCGCTCCTGCCGTTCCGCATCAATCACGGCCTCGTCGGCGATGCCCGCCTGACGCTTCCTGCCATTCTCGAACTGGTCAAGGAGATGCCGCGCGACCGCATCGAATACAACTCGGGCAAGGCCGCCGTCAGCCAGGACCCGACGACGACCCCGCTGGTCGATCTCGACCCCGAAGACGTGATACAAAAGATCGAGACGGCCGGCGCCTGGATGGTGCTCAAGCGCGTCGAGATCCATCCCACCTACAAGGCGCTGCTCGACGAGGCGCTGATGTCGGTCGCCACCGCACAGGGCTTCAAGAGTCTGGATGAAGCCGGTTTCTCGGACGTACAGGGCTTCATGTTCGTCTCCTCGCCGGGCTCGACCACCCCGTTCCACCTCGACAGCGAGGACAATTTCTTTGTCCAAGTGCATGGCGACAAGATTTTCAATGTCTATGACAACCAGGACAAATCGATCGCCACCGACGACCAGATCGAGCATTGCATCACCAAGCATCGCAACCTGAAATTCGACGAAAAATACGTCGCCAAGGAAATGCACAACGACCTCAAGCCCGGCGAAGGCGTGTTCGTGCCCTATCTGTGGCCCCATTGGGTGCGCACCAAGGACACCTATTCGATCTCGGTCGCCATCACCTGGAAGACTAAGGCCGTCAGCCGCCGCAACGACCTTTATGTCGCCAATTCCATGCTGCGCGATCGCGGTTTTCCGCAAAAGGGGCCGGGGATCAAGCCGGTCTGGGACGGGATCAAGGTTGCCGCCATGCAAGTCGCCAAGGGCGTTGCCGCCCCGTTGCGCCAGAGCGAGGGGCTGCGTCGTTTGATTCGCTCGGTGGTGTTGGGCAAGGACGCGAACTATTATTATAAGGCGCAGGAGGCCAAGGATGCTGCCGCCAAGGTTGGCATGTAAGGGCCGGTTACATACGGACTGAATGCTAGCGGGCGGCTCTTAGGGGCCGCTCGTTTTTGTTTTGGGGTGGACCACGCTCTTCACCTCTCCCTTTGGGGGAGAGGTCGGCGCGCAGCGACGGGTAAGGGGGCCTTCCCCACACGCCTCACCCAGCAAAGGCCCCCTCACCCGACCCAAGAGGGTCGACCTCTCCTCCAAAGGGAGAGGTGGGAAGGACGCTACCGCCGTAGCTTGCTCACAAAATCATACCGCAGCTTCTGCGCTTTGCGCGCTAGCGCCCAGATGCGCGGGTTTTGCTTGATCGCACGCTTGGTGCGGACCAGGTTGTCGAGCACCGGCAAGGCCACCTGCCCCAGCGGGCTCACCGCCACCGCGCTGTCGAACACCAGCTCTGGCTGGCTCCAGTCGGCTTTGTAGGCAAAATCACCGGTGCCCATATCGAAGCCGGTAATGCCCGAGGCGATCAGGTCGTCGAGCATGTCCACCATCAGGATGCCCATGAGGCTATATTTGCTGGCCGGGCCGGCGCTGGTCGAGTTGATGTACTGGCTATAGTGATTGCCCGCGGCGGTGCCGAATGAGGTCGCCAGGATCGTGTCGCCGGCATAAAGCGCATGGGCCATGAAGGCGGGGCGGGCCTCGCCGAGACTCCTTGCACAGAGCGAGCGGAAGAACCCCACCATGCCCGGCGTGGCGAAGACGTTCTCGATGCCCATCTGGGCGAACCGCTCGCCGCGTTGCGCGAGGAATGCATCGTGGACCGGCCCCAGCGCCGCCGCATCCACGATGCGCCGCACGCTGACCGGGCCGAACTGCTCTTCCAGCCGCGCCCGGCCGCGGCGCAGATTGGCGCGCAGCTTGCTCGTGATGCCATGATCGATGAAGGGACGCGGCACCGCGCCGATCTCGGCGACATAGAGGTTGTTTGCCGCCGGCTGATGGCGGAAGGCCAGCAGGGGATTGTCCTGGCCATGCCAGCGGGCCGGCAATTGGCTGAAACGCACGATATCGACGCCGCCAGCCTGGCGGGCGACTTCGCGCAGCAGATTGTGCAGCACTGGTAATGTCAGCCGGCAGGCGGCATCGGGATCGAAGATCAGCCAGTCGCTATTGCTATAATCCGAGCCGATCAGTCGCGCCTGCCGCACGCCGCGGCGCCAGGCGATGACCAGCGGCAGGATGGCGATCGGGCGATCGGCGGGCCCGAGGACAGCAATGGCCAGGCGCCCGTGATCGAGCCCATTGGCATACATCGCCGCCATCCAGTCGAACCGCTGATAAGGGGTGAGGACCGCCCGGGTTTCCAGATCGAGCCAGGCGGCGCGGGCGGCCTCGAAACTATCGAGGACCTTCACTTCGGCCAGCGCCGGCACCAAAACCGGCGTCTTGGCGACATCAAGGCGCACGTCCCCTGCCATGGTGCCCAACCGCTCGCTCAAGCTCATGTGTCCCCCGCTCCCGCCACCACTTGCCCCCGGCTGGCTGGTTTGACCATCTGCAATACACGGGCTCGGTTAAGACGAGTTTAGCCCGATACCAGCATTGTCGCGGATCTGCGGACGAGCGGCGTCCCGCCTTTTCTTGACTCCGGCAGCCAACCGGCTTATGCAGCGCCCATTCATCAGGCCCAGCCCTGACCAGCCGACCGGGACCCTTAGGGTATAAATCGATCCCGGAGGCCAACATCCGCCAGCGCGTTGCGCCCGCGGGTGGGTTTTGCGTTTGGGCTTTTTGACCCTATCTCTCGGGAGGATCCACTCTGCGAGTGAAATGGAAAAGCAATGTTCGATAGCTTAAGCGACCGGCTTGGCAAAATCTTTGATGGTCTGCGCGGCCGCGGCGCGCTGAGTGAAGCCGACGTCGATGCGGCGCTGCGCGAAATCCGCCGCGCGCTGATTGAGGCCGACGTTTCGCTCGAAGTCGTGCGCGCCTTCGTCGAACAGGTGCGCGACCGCGCCATCGGCGTCGAGGTCACCCGCTCGGTCACCCCGGGCCAGCAGGTCGTCAAGATCGTCCATGACGAACTGGTCGCCGTGCTGGGCGAAGCCGCCGTGCCGATCAGCCTCAATGCCGTGGCGCCCGTCACCATCCTGATGGTGGGCCTGCAGGGCTCTGGCAAGACCACCACCACTGCCAAGATCGCCAAGCGCTTCAAGGACCGCCAAAACAAGAAGGTCCTGCTGGCCTCCCTCGACACCCGACGCCCAGCCGCCATGGAGCAGTTGCGCGTGCTGGGCGAGCAGGTTGGCGTCGCCACCCTGCCCATCGTCGCCGGTGAAAACCCGGTGCAGATTGCCCGCCGCGCCGCGCGCGAAGGCAAGCTGGGCGGCTTTGATATCCTGATCCTGGATACCGCCGGCCGCACCCATATCGACGAAGAGCTGATGGCCGAAACGGCCGAGATCAAGGCTGTCTCCAACCCGCATGAAGTGCTGCTGGTGGTTGACGCTCTGACCGGCCAGGATGCCGTCAACCTCGCCCGCTCGTTCGACCAGCGGGTGGACATTACCGGCATCGTCATGACCCGCGTCGACGGCGATGGCCGTGGCGGCGCCGCGCTCTCGATGCGTGCCGCGACCGGCAAGCCGATCAAGCTGATCGGTACCGGCGAAAAGATGGATGCGCTCGAGGATTTCCATCCCTCCCGCATCGCCGACCGCATCCTGGGCATGGGCGATATCGTTTCCCTCGTGGAGCGCGCTGCCGAGCATGTCTCGGCCGAAGACGCCCAGAAGATGGCCAAGAAGCTCAAGAAGGGCTCCTTCGACCTCGACGATCTGCGCGGGCAACTGCAGCAGATGAAGAAGATGGGCGGCATGAATGGCCTGATGTCCATGATGCCCGGCGTCGGCCAGATGAAGAAGGCCATGGCCAATTCCAACATCGATGAGAAGGTGTTCGATCGCCAGATCGCCATCATCGGCTCGATGACCAAGAAGGAACGCGCCGAGCCCGACCTGCTCAATGCCAGCCGCCGCAAGCGCATTGCCTCGGGTGCCGGCGTCGAAGTCAGTGAAATCAACAAGCTTATCAAGCAGCACCGCCAGATGGCGGACATGATGAAGAAGGTCAGTAAGGGCGGCATGGGCTCGCTGGCCGGCATGTTCGGCGGCAAGATGGGTGGGATGATGGGCGGCATGCCCGATCTCTCCAAGATGGACCCCAAGCAGCTCGAAGCCATGGCCCGTCAGGCCGGCATCGATCCCAAGCAACTTCAGCAGGGTATGGGCGCACCAGCTCAGCCGCAGCTGGCCGATAAATTGCCGACCGATGTCGGCGCCCTGTTCAAATCCGCCCGCGGCCTGCCCGGCCTTGGTGGCGCTCCCCGTTTCCCCGGCCTTCCCGGCCTGGGCAAGAAAAAGTAACCCCAAAACTCCATCTAAAGGACCAAAAATATGTCTCTCAAGATTCGTCTGGCCCGTGGCGGCACCAAGAAGCGCCCGTTCTACCACATCGTCGTTGCTGACGCCCGTTCGCCGCGCGATGGCCGCTTCATCGAAAAGCTGGGCACCTTCAATCCGCTGCTCGCCAAGGACAATGAAGTCCGTATCGTGCTGAACACCGATCGCGCCAAGCATTGGCTCGAAGTCGGTGCCCAGCCGACCGACCGCGTGCTGCGTTTCCTCGACACCGCGGGCCTCTTGAAGCGCGAAGCCCGCAACAACCCGGAAAAGGCCGTCCCCGGCGCCAAGGCAACCGAACGCGCTGAAGCCCGCGTCGCCGCTGCCGCTGCTGCTGAAGCCGCCAAGAATGCCCCCAAGGAAGTCCCGGCCGAAGAAGCTCCGGCTGAGTAAGACCCTCTGGGTCTTTGATTTTGGGCCTCGATACGCCGTATCGGGGCCCTTTTCGTCTTGACGGCAACCGCCTCCAGACCTCCTCTGGCCGTCAGTGGTGGGGCAAGCCAATGGTGATCGCATGACCAATTCCAATCGCCTGCTGATGGGCATTATCGGGGGTGCCCATGGCATCAAGGGCGAAGTGCGCATCACGCCCTATACCCAGGACCCCGAAGCCATCGCGTCTTATGGCGCGCTGGAAACTGACCGCGCGGGGCTGACCATCACCATCACCAATCTGCGCGTCCAAAAGACCGTGGTCGTCGCCCGACTCAAGGGCGTGGCTGATCGCAACGCGGCCGAATTGCTCAATGGTGTCAGCCTGTTCGTCGATCGCTCGCGCCTGCCCGATACCGAGGATGAAGACGACTTCTACCACGCCGACCTGCTGGGGCTCGAAGCGCGCCTCGAAGACGGCACGGTGATCGGCACGGTCACCGCCATCCCCAATTTCAACGCCGGCGACCTGATCGAAATCCGCAATACCCAGTCCGGCGATACCTATCTTTATCCCTTCACCAAGGCCGTCGTTCCCGCCATTCATATCGAACAGGGCTTTTTGACCATCGTCGCCCCCACCGAGACCGAGTGGGGCGAGGAAGAAGAGCCAAATTGAGCTTTTCGGCCTCGATCATCACGCTGTTTCCCGACCTGTTTCCCGGTCCGCTGGGCGCTTCGGTAATTGGCCGTGGCATGGCCGACGGGCTATGGTCGCTCTCGACGACGCACCTGCGCGATTTCGCCACCGACCGTCACCGCACCGTCGATGACACGCCCTCGGGCGGTGGCGCCGGCATGGTGCTCAAACCCGATATCCTGGCGGCTGCCATCGATGCGGTGGCGCCGCAAGGCGACCCCCGCCCGCGCATCCTGATGTCGCCGCGCGGCAAGCCGCTGACCCAGGCGCGGGTGCGCGAACTGGCTGCCGGTCCCGGCGCCGTCATCGTCTGCGGCCGCTTCGAGGGTATCGACCAACGCGTCATCGACGCCCGCCAGCTCGAGGAAATCTCGATCGGCGACTATGTGCTCGCCGGGGGCGAAGTCGGCGCCATGGTGCTGCTGGAAGCCATTGTGCGCCTGATCCCCGGCGTGCTCGGCGCCGCCGAAAGCCATGCCGACGAAAGCTTCGAGAACGGAATGCTGGAATACCCGCATTACACGCGGCCGCAGGCCTTCGAGGGCGTCGAAATTCCGGCGGTTCTGACCTCGGGCGACCACGGCAAAATCGCCAGATGGCGGCAGGCGCAGAGCCTGGCGCTGACGCAGGCGCGCCGGCCGGACCTGCTGGACTGGAAGTAAGGCCCGTCCCGCACGACAGTTTTGCGACCATCGCGGCCAAAACCCATAGACTCTGGCCCTTTTTTCCCTTATAGCGCCGCTACTATCGCGCGTATGGGCTATTCGGACCCGTCGGGCACAAAACAAAAAGACGAAAAAACCTCCGTTGTAACCAAGACCGGGCAGTCGGGATCAGTTTCCCGAACAATGCTCCATTGAAAAGATCAGGACGGATCACATGAATATCATTCAGCAGATCAACGCCGAACAAGTCGAAGCGCTGGCCGCCAAGCGCACCCTTCCAGAATTCACCCATGGCGATACCGTCAAGGTGTGGGTCAAGATCCGCGAAGGCGAAAAAGAACGCCTGCAGGCCTATGAGGGCATCGTGATTGCCCGCACCGGCGGTGGCATCACCGAGAGCTTCACCGTGCGCAAGATTTCGTACGGCGAAGGCGTCGAGCGCGTGTTCCCGCTCTATTCGCCGAACGTCGCTTCGGTTGAAGTTCTCAAGCGCGGCAAGGTGCGTCGCGCCAAGCTGTACTACCTGCGCGATCGTCGCGGTAAATCCGCCCGTATTTTCGAATCGACCAATTCGCGTACCAAGAAGATCGAGGCCGTCGAGCGCACTGCAGCTCTGGAAGCCAAGAACGCCCGCGAACAGGAAAAGATTGCCGCTGCCGAGGCGTTCGCCGCTGAAGCTGCTGCCAAGGACGCGGAAGCCGCAGCCGCTGCTGCCGCCGCCGAACAGGCTGCTGCTGCAGAAGCCGCCGCTGCCGAGCCCAAGGCCGAGTAAGCCTGGATCAGATTTGAGTTTGAAAGCCCGGCCATTGTGCCGGGCTTTTTGTTTCTCGGTTGTGCCCCATCCACCGTCGCCTTCCCGCGGGCTTGACCCGCGGCCCCTCACCGCGAACACGAACGGCTGCGCAAGCTGCGAGTGGCCCGCGGGTCAAGCCCGCGGGAAGAACGGTGGGTGGGTAACATCGAGTGTGCAATGCAATATTGCGGCTCATGACATCCCTTGGCAGCAGCCCGCCATTTCCGGCTTTACCCCCCGTCGGGCTGCGGCCATAAAGAAGCCCCGCCAGCCTCAAGGCCCAAAAACATGTCCGTTGCCGTCGTTACCTGGAACATCAATTCGGTTCGCCTGCGCCTGCCCATGGTGCTGGAATTCCTCAGCCAGTATCAGCCCGACGTGCTGATGCTGCAGGAAATCAAATGCACCAATGACCAGTTTCCGGCCAATGCCTTCCGCGATGCCGGCTATCCGCACCAAGCAGTGCATGGACAGAAGGGCTATCACGGCGTCGCCATCGTCTCGAAGTTTCCCCTGACCGATGTATCGAGCCGCGTATTCTGCGAAATCCCCGAATCGCGCCACGTCTCGGCATTGACCGATCTGGGCCACGGACCGCTGACGCTGCACAATTTCTACATCCCGGCCGGCGGCGATGAGCCCGATCCCGAGATCAACCCCAAGTTCAAGCACAAGCTGGGCTTTCTCAACGAACTCACCTCCTGGTTCAGCGAGCCCATCTTCCAGCGCGGCCACCTGATCGCCGGTGATTTCAACATCGCGCCGCATGAAAACGACGTCTGGAGCCACAAGCAGCTCCTCAAGATCGTCAGCCACACCGCGGTCGAGACCGAGGCCCTCAACGCCATCCTCAATGGCGGCCACACCTGGGTCGACCTCGTGCGCAAGCACGTGCCGTATGACCAGAAGCTCTATTCCTGGTGGAGCTATCGCAGCGCCGATTGGGAAAACGCCAACAAGGGCCGGCGGCTGGATCACATCTGGTCAACGGGCGATGTTGCCGAACACTCCATCGGCGCCGAGATCATCAAGGCCTTCCGCGGCTATGCTCCACAGCCGAGCGACCACGTGCCGGTCATTGCACGATTTGCGGGGCTGTAGGTGCCGCCTCTGGGCTTGCAATAGCGAATTCGCCACCCTCGATCTTCCCACGGGCTTGACCCGTGGGCCACTGGCCGAACGCTCCTAAGCTCGTGTTTGCGGAGGAGGGCCGGGAGGCAGGCCCGCGGGAAGGTGGCTTCTGGGGTATGACTACGGGCACCACAACTAGAGCGCCCGCAGCAGCCCCCTACTTCCCGTCCCGCATCTTGACGCCCATCGGCTCCAGCGCCCCCAGATATGCGCCCAGATCGCTCTGGATACGCTCCACGGCGCGCTGCGCTAGGCCTGGCGACTGTTCCAGCAGTTTCAAAAACGCCTGCCGCGGCACGAACAGGGTTTCGCAGTCGATCACAGCAGTGATGGTCACAGGGCGAGGCTTGGGCAGGATCAGCGCCATGGCCGAAACCACGCTGCCGGGCTCGCTGATGGCGTAGGGCTTGCCCAGCGCACCCTGCCCCTCCGGCTTGACCTTGAGCGTGCCTGAGGCCAGCACATGGGCGCCGCCCGGCACGTCGCCGGCCTTGTAGATGACTTCGTCCGGGGCAAAGCTGCGCCGTTCGCTGGCAAAGGCCAGCAGACGTCGCTGCTCGTCGTCGCAAATATCGAAGAATTCGGCCTGCGCAAGAACGCCGGCCGCATTGTCAAATCGCATACGCCCCTAGCCCGGATGAGCACAATCGCCCGCTGACATGGAAATCAGCCGACGCTGTTCATCCTATAGGGCATTTCTTTCCCGGCTCTGAACGGAAATTTTACCCAAAGCCTAAGGAACGAGGCGATATCCACCCTCTTCGGTCACCAGCAGGCGCGCATTGGAGGGATCGCGCTCGATCTTCTGGCGCAAGCGATAGATGTGCGTCTCCAGCGTGTGGGTGGTGACGCGGTTGTTATAGCCCCAGACTTCCTTGAGCAGCACGTCGCGCGTGATGGTCTTGGGACCCTGCCGGTAAAGAAACTTCAGAATCGAGGTTTCCTTGTCGGTGAGGCGGACCTTGCCGCCGTCATTGGCTTCCAGCATCTTGGCCGCCGGCTGGAAACTGTATTGGCCGATGGTGAACACCACGTCCTCGCTCTGGTCGTGCTGGCGCAGCGCCGCGTTGATGCGCGCCAACAGCACGGGGAAACGGAACGGCTTGGTCAGATAGTCGTTGGCGCCCGATTCCAGGCCCAGGATCTGATCGGCATCGCTGTCGTGGCCGGTCAGCATGAGGATGGGGCTTTTGAACCCCTCGGTTCGCAGCACCTTGACCGCCTCGCGCCCGTCCATGTCGGGCAGTCCGACGTCGAGGATCATCAGGTCAATATTGTTTTCGCGCGTGACTTTGAGCGCATCATTAGCGCTACCGGCTTCAAGGATGTCGAATTCCCGGTGCTGCGCCAGTTGGTCCACAATAGTCTGGCGCAAATCCGCATCGTCATCTACCAGCAGAATGCGTCGCTTATTCATTGTTTTCTCCGGACAATTTCGATCAACCTCGCCATCGGTCACACTATTGCGACCTGTTTTGGACCTGCTAATCACATCGGCGTTACATTTCAGCAACGGCACGGAGCAACAAGAGTTGCAGGCTCACCCTAAGTTTTTGGACGATGTCCGAACAATGCCGAGCCAACCCTCACATGGGTGGCGCCCATGGCGATGGCGGTCTCGAAATCCCCGCTCATCCCCATCGACAGCTTTTGCACCCCGGCAGCTGCGCCCAGCACCGCCAGATGCGCGAAATAGGGTCCGGCCGGCACTCCATCGGGCGGAATGCACATCAGCCCAACCACATCGAGCCCATGCACCGTCCGGCAACGCGCCACGAACTCAACGACTTCGGCGGGTGCGATGCCGCTCTTTTGCGTTTCGCCGCCGATATTGACCTGAACGAAGCAGGGCATCGTCTTGCCGGCGCGCTCCATCTCGGCCTTCAGCACCACGGCCAGTTTGTCGCGGTCCAGCGTCTGGATACAGTCGAACAGCGCCACCGCTTCACGCGCCTTGTTAGTCTGCAATGGCCCGATCAGGTGCAGTTCGACGTCGCCATAGCGCTCACGCAGCCCTGGCCATTTGTCCGCGGCCTCCTGCACCCGGTTTTCACCAAAAATCCGCTGGCCAGCCTCCAGAAACGGCGCGATCTCGTCGGCCGCGAAGGTCTTGGAGACTGCGACCAGCGCCACGCTTCTCGCCGGTGGGCCAAACCGTTGCTGCGCGTGGCTGATCCTTGCGCGGATTTCCGTGAGCCGATCCTGGGCATCGCTTGCTGTCTGCTCCACGCTTTCGCCCTGTTTATGTTGACCTTGGGGGGGAATTCTGATGATGGTCCGGTAACCAAAATCCCCAACAAACGCAAGCCGCGCCGACTTTTCCTTAGCGCTGCTGTCGACCTTTCAAGGACTAAAAAAGTGAGCGGCGAACGCTACAATCCGCGCGAAATGGAACCCCGTTGGCAAAAAGTGTGGGACGAGGCCAAGAGCTTCGTCGTGCGCGACGATGATGCCCGCGAGAAATACTACGTCCTCGAGATGTTCCCCTACCCGTCCGGCCGCATCCATATGGGCCATGTGCGCAACTATTCCATGGGCGACGTGGTGGCGCGCTATCACCGAGCCCGCGGCAAGAATGTGCTGCACCCCATGGGCTGGGACGCTTTTGGCATGCCCGCCGAAAACGCCGCCATGGAGCGCAAGGTGCATCCGGGCGCCTGGACCCGTCAGAATATCTCAGCGATGAGGGACCAGCTCAGATCCATGGGCCTGTCGATCGACTGGACCCGCGAAATCGCCACCTGCGAGCCCCAATATTACCAGCACCAGCAGGCCCTGTTCATCGATTTCCTCGAAGCGGGCCTGGTCACGCGCAAAAAATCCAAGGTCAACTGGGACCCCGTGGACATGACCGTGCTGGCCAATGAGCAGGTCATCGACGGCCGCGGCTGGCGCTCCGGTGCGCTGGTCGAGCAGCGCGAGCTGACGCAGTGGTTCTTCAAGATTTCCGATTTTGCCGAAGACCTTCTCGCAGGCCTCGACACCCTGACCGAATGGCCTGAAAAAGTGCGCGTCATGCAGCGCAACTGGATCGGCAAGTCCGAGGGATTGCGCCTGCAGTTCGAGGTTGTCCCGAACGAAAAGGCCGATGCCAGCAGCATCGAGGTCTTCACCACGCGCCCCGATACCATTTTCGGCGCGTCCTTCATTGCGCTGTCGCCGGACCATCCGTTGACTGCCCAATTGGCCGCCAATGATCCCGCTCTGGCCGAGTTCGTCGCCGAATGCCGCCGTCAGGGCACCGCCACTGAGGCGATCGAGAAGGCCGAGAAGAAGGGCTATTTTACCCGGATTCACGTGAAACATCCGGTCAAGCCTGACGCCACCCTGCCGGTCTATGTCGCCAATTTCGTGCTGATGGAATACGGCAGCGGCGCCATTTTCGGCTGCCCGGCGCATGACCAGCGCGATCTGGACTTTGCCCGCAAGTACGACCTGCCCGTCATCCCGGTGGTCCTGCCACCCGATGCCGATCCCGCCAGCTTCGTCGTGGGCCACGAAGCCTATGTTGACGCTGGTAACATCTTCAATTCCGAATTCCTCGACGGCCTGTCCATCGACGACGCCAAGAAGGCGGCGGCCGCGCACTTCGCTGCGCTGACCGTGGACGGCAAGCCGCAGGGCAAGGTCGAGGTCAACTATCGCCTTCGCGACTGGGGCATTTCGCGCCAGCGCTATTGGGGGGCGCCGATCCCGATCATCCATTGCGAGGTCTGCGGCACCATTCCGGTGCCCAAGAAAGACCTGCCCGTGGTGCTGCCCGAGGATGTCACCTTCGACCAGCCCGGCAATCCGCTCGATCGCCATCCCACCTGGAAGCACGTGCATTGCCCGCAATGCGGCGGCGCTGCCCGGCGCGAAACCGACACTATGGACACCTTTGTCGATAGCTCCTGGTATTTTGCCCGCTTCACCGCGCCGGACGCCGCGACGCCGACCATTCCGGGCGTGGCCAATGCTTGGCTGCCGGTCGATCAATATATCGGCGGCGTCGAACACGCGATCCTGCACCTGCTCTATTCGCGGTTCTTCACCCGCGCCATGAAGGCCACCGGCCATGTGGGCATTGACGAGCCGTTCAAGGGGCTGTTCACCCAAGGCATGGTGACCCACGAGACCTACAAATCGCCTGCCGGCGATTGGGTCGCGCCGGCCGAAGTGATCATCGAAACGCTCGGCGAGGACCGCAAGGCCCTGCACCTGCATTCCGGCGAGCCCATCACCATCGGTTCGATCGAAAAGATGAGCAAATCCAAGAAGAACGTGGTCGATCCTGACGAGATCGTCGGCAGCTATGGCGCCGATACCGCCCGCTGGTTCATGCTGTCGGATTCTCCCCCCGAGCGCGATGTGCAATGGACCGAGGCCGGCGTCGAAGGCGCCAGCCGCTTCCAGCAGCGCATTTGGCGCCTGGTCACCGAAACCATCGAAATTACCAAACAGTCCGCCCACTCTGTTCGTGAATTGGACGACGATGAAGCGAAGGCCCTGCGCAAGATCGCTCACCGCGCCGTCCACAATGTCAGCCAAGACATCGAAGGCCTGCGCTTCAACCGCGCCGTAGCTCAGATCTATGAGCTGACCAATGCGCTGGTGCGCTCCTCGGGCATCGCCGCCGTCGCCCCCTCTTCCCGCCTGTCGGCGCTTGAAGATGGCGTCGCGCGCCTGATCCAGTTGTTGGCTCCCATGATGCCGCATCTGGCTGAAACCTGCTGGGAAGCCCTGGGTAAATCCGGCCTCGTCGCCGACGCCCCATGGCCCGAAGTCGATCCGGCCTTGCTGGTCGACGATCAGGTGATCATGCCGGTTCAGATCAACGGCAAGCGCCGCGCGGAAATCGTCGTTGCCAAGGGCACCCCCAGTGCCGAAGTCGAGCGCCTGGTCTTGTCTCTGGACGAGATTGTCCGCATGCTGGACGGCAACGCGCCCAAGAAGATCGTCGTCGTACCGGACAGGATCGTCAATGTTGTGGTCTAAACGCCTGCAAATCCTGAGCTTTTCGGCTATCGTACTGGTCGGCACACCATTGCTTGCTGCCTGTACGCTGACGCCGGTCTATAGCGGGCGCCTCGCGGAAAACGCCAATCTCGAACTGTCGTTTCCGCCACCGACCAGCCGCCTCGATCAGGTCATCTACCAGGAATTGGCGCTACGCTTCGGCAAATCGCCGACGGCGCCTTTGGCAACGGTTCAAACCAGCGCCAGCAGCACAACCCTTGTCGACACCGTCACCGCCAACCCCAACAAGACCTATGAGGTCACTGTGACGGCAACACTGACCATCGAGCAAAACCACGATCCCAAGGCCAAGCCGCTGGTGCTGACGCGACGAGCGACGGCCAACTACCAGACCGGCGCGCAAATCCTCAACGACCAGTCTGCCTATACGGAAGCCTCCGAACGCGCTGCGAAATCCGCCGCCGAATCGCTGCGCCTGGCCATCCTGGCAACGCTGACGCGCTGATGACGGCGCTCAAGGCCCATGAGGTGGCGCGCTATCTGGCGCGCCCCGATCTGAGCGAAGGCATCTTCCTCGCCTACGGCCCCGACGCCGGCCTTGTGCGTGAGACGGCGCAAAAACTGGTACGCTACTTCTCCGGCGACGACCCGCAATCGGCCAGCCTCGTGGTTCTGGACGGCAGCGAAGTCGATGCCGATCCCTCGATTCTAGCGATGGAGGCCAAATCCGTCTCGCTATTCGGCGGCAAGCGCATCATCCGCGTCCGGGGCGCTACTAAATCCTTGGTCATGACCCTGACCGAGCTGCGCGACGACCCGGCCGGCGCCGTCATCGTCCTGGAGGCGGGCAATCTCCTGCCTAAGGACGCCCTGCGCGCCTTGGTGGAGGCCGCCAGCTTTGGCCGTGCCCTGCCCTGCTACCCCGACAGCGACGAGACCCTGATCGCCCTGATTCGCGACACTTTTGCCAAGGAAGCCATCCGCATCGACAGTGATGTGGTGCCTGTCCTGCGCGAAATCCTCGGCAATGACCGCGAAATCACGCGGCGCGAACTGGAAAAGCTTTGCCTCTACGCCGCCACCACGAAAACCCTGACCGCCGATGATGTTTTGCTGCTCTGTGCCGACAATGGCGCGCTGGTGATCGATACGATCCTTGATTCCACGGGCTCGGGCCACGCCGAAAAGCTGGAGTTGGCGCTCAACCGCGCCCTGGCCTCGGCCGTGGACCCACAGCGCCTGCTGCGCTCCGCCGATCTGCACTTTGCTGCGCTCCGGCGCTGGCGGGCCGAGGTCGATGCGGGCAAAAGCGCCCGCGACGCGGTCAATAATGCCCGCCCCAAGCCCCATTTCTCGCGCACCGGCACTCTGGAACAGCAAGTCCGGCTGTGGTCCGATGCCGCGCTGGCCACGGCCTCCGAGCGCCTGCTTCAAGCCACCGCCGACAGTCGCCGCCGGCCCGCTTTGGCTGAAGCCACCATGCGCCGGGTTCTACTGTCACTCTGCATTACCGCGGCGACGCACTAGAGCAATACCGTTCACGGCGTCATTGCCGCGAGCGGAAAACCACTCTGTCGCCGAGTTTGGCGCGTTTCACGTGAAACGCAGTCAGTTCGTGCCGGTCAGCCTGAGACAAATACCGTCCAACTGTTCCAGCGTCTTGTAGCGAATCTCCAGCTTGCCCCCGCGCTCGCCATGCGCCAGCGAGACCGACAGGCCCAAAGCGTCCGACAGCCGACGTTCCAGCGCTACAGTGTCGGCGTCGCGATCGTCCTTGTTCGGCTTTGCTCGCGCCGGCACGTCCCGCTGCTGGCTCAACGCCTCCGCGTCACGTACGGAAAGCCCGCCACGCACGATCTGCTGTGCCAGCGCCGCCGGATCGTCCGCCGTAATCAGCGTCCGCGCATGTCCGGCCGTAAGCGTGCCGCTCGCCACCATTTCGCGCACGTCCTCGGGCAGCCGCAGCAGCCGCAGCGTGTTGGCGACATGCGAGCGGCTTTTGCCGATTACCTGAGCCAAATCCTGCTGAGTATATTCGAACTGCTCGATCAACTGCCCGTAACCCATTGCTTCTTCAAGCGGATTTAAATCGGCACGTTGTACGTTCTCGATTATGGCAAGCTCGAGCGCTTCCTTATCGCCGACGTCCCGCACGATGACCGGCACATCATGCAGGCCTGCGCGCTGCGCGGCCCGCCAGCGCCGTTCGCCCGCAATAATCTCGAAAATATTGGGATCCTCGCTCGGCCGCACCAACAGCGGCTGCATGATGCCCTTCTCGCGAATCGAATTGGTCAGCTCTTCCAGCTGGTCCGCATTGAACGTCCGCCGCGGATTGGCACGGTTGGCGATGATGAAGTCTACCGGGAGGCGTTTCACGCCCCCCTGGCCCTCGGTGACGCGACCACCTTCCATCGCCGCCATATCGCCAATCAGAGCGGCGAGGCCGCGGCCCAAACGTGTCGGTTTTTCGTTCATGCTCGCTTGTCCTTATGCCGCGTTCAACTGCCGCTCGCGGCGGATCACTTCGGTCGCCAACCGCAGATAGGCCTGGCTACCGGCACTTTTCAAGTCATAGAGCAGCGCCGGCTTGCCATAAGACGGTGCCTCCGCTAGCCGCACATTGCGCGGAATGACCGTCTCGTAAACCAGATCGCCCATTTCGCTGCGCACATCCTGCAGCACCTGTTCGCTAAGACTGTTGCGCTTGTCGAACATGGTCATCACTACGCCCTGGATCGACAGTTTCGGATTCAGGGTGGATCGAATTTGTTCGATCGTTTGAAGCAGTTGGCTCAAACCTTCCAGCGCAAAAAACTCGCATTGCAACGGCACCAGAACCGCATCGGCCGCCACCAGAGAATTTACGGTCAACAGGTTCAGCGACGGCGGACAGTCGATCAGCACGTAGCTCACCGGCTTTCCGGTAATCGTGAGTTCGTGCAGGCCCTTGAAAGCATTGCGCAACTTGAAGGCGCGGTCGCCCTGCCCCGCAATGGTCAGCTCCACGCCGAGCAGATCCATGGTGGAGGGCACGATCGCCACATGCGGCACGCTGGTCATGATCGCAGCCTGCGCCACGGTGGCTTCGCCGACCATCAGGTCATAGGCGGAAACTTCGCGGTCGGTGCGCGAGATTCCCAGACCCGTAGAGGCGTTGCCCTGCGGATCGAGGTCGACAATCAACACCCGCTCGCCCACGGCAGCGAGGGCCGTCGCAAGATTGATCGCGGTCGTGGTTTTGCCCACGCCGCCCTTCTGGTTCGCCAAAGTCAAAATACGAGGCGCCAAGGTACTCTCCAGGAGATTGCCGCTAACTACCTGTTTTTCAAGCTTAAATTAGAAAGCTCGAGCAAAACGCCGTTCGGATCGGTGTCGCTGGGAATTATTAACACGTCATGGTCCCAGACCAAACGCGATTCGGCCAACTCTTCGAGATGTTCACGACCTTTATGGAAAATCGCCCTGGTCTGGGCCCCAAACAGCGGCGCCGCCATGCCACAGAGCTCATTGAGCGACGCCAGAGCACGGGCCGAGACCACGTCGATCGGTCCTGTTTCACGTGAATTAAGTTCATTGCTGCGCCGCGACTCAACAGTCACCGCTAGGCCCAACTCACGCGCCACAGTCCGCAAAAAGCTGACCTTGCGGCCGTTAGGCTCCACCAGAACGAACCGGATCGGAGTATCTTTCAGCGCAATTGCCAGCGGCAGCGCCGGAAACCCACCACCGCTGCCGAGATCCACCACGACGCGATCAGCGGGTCGCAGCAGCTTGAGTACCTGCAGGCTGTCGGCAAAATGCCGGCTCCAGACGGCATCCAATGTTTCACGTGAAACAAGATTCTGAACCTTCTGCCACTTCCGCAGCAGTTGAGCATAGGATTCCAGATCGTCAGATACATCCGCGATGGGACGCGATAAGTACTCGCCATATGGCGCAATTGCCGGTTGATGCAGATCCATCAACTCGCCTTGCGTAACGAGCCGCGTCGAATAATCGACAACATCAGGGTGATCGCGGCCGGGGTCATGCCATCGATGGCCTGAGCTTGGGCGATAGTCTGCGGCCGCTGCGCGGTCAGCTTCTGCTGCAGTTCCGAGGACAGTCCGGGAATTGCCGCATAATCCAATTGTTCAGGGATCACACGCTGCTCGTCGCGCCGCACCGCCTCGATGTCTGAGCGCTGCCGATCCAGATAAACCGCATACTGCGCGTCAACGACCAACTGATCCATGATCTCAGGACGAATAGTCGCCACCTCGGGCCATAGCCGCGCGACATCGGTCGGCATGACATTTGGATAAGAGAGCAGTTCAAAGGCGCTACGGGCCTTGCCGTCCTCATTGACGTCAATGCCAACCTTGCGCGCGGCATTTGGCGTCGCAGAGAGCGACCGCAGCATGTGCCGCCCCCCATCCAGCGCCGCGGATTTATCGACGTAATGCGCCGCCCGCTCGTCACCGACCAGGCCGGTGGCAAGCCCCAAGGTCGTCAGGCGCTGATCGGCGTTATCGGCGCGCAGGTGCAGCCGAAACTCGGCGCGCGACGTGAACATGCGATAGGGCTCGCTGACTCCGCGCGTCACCAGGTCATCTACCATCACGCCAAGATAGCTTTCCGTGCGCGACAGGGTCAGTGCCTCACGCCCCGCTGCCGCCAGCGCCGCATTGGCGCCAGCCAGCAATCCTTGGGCGCCGGCCTCCTCATAGCCCGTGGTGCCGTTGATCTGACCCGCCAGATAAAGCCCAGGCTGGCGCTTGACCTCGAGGGTCAGCTTCAGCTCGCGCGGATCGACGTGATCATACTCGATAGCGTAGCCGGGCCGGATGATGCTGACGTTTTCCAGCCCCGGCATCGAGCGCAGGAATTGCTCCTGCACCTCAGCCGGCAGCGAGGTCGACAACCCATTCGGATACACCGTTGGATCATCAAGCCCCTCAGGCTCCAAAAAAATCTGGTGGCTATCCCGATCGGCGAAGCGGACGATCTTGTCTTCAATCGAGGGGCAATAGCGCGGCCCGCGACTTTGGATTCGCCCTGAATACATTGCCGAACGATGGATATTGTCGGCAATGATCTTGTGCGTTTCCGCCGTCGTGCGGGTAATATGACAGTCCACCTGCGGATTAGTGATGGACTCGGTAAGCGATGAAAACGGCTCCGGCGGCGTATCGCCCGGCTGGCTCTCCAACACCGTATAATCGATAGTCCGGCCATCCAGCCGCGCGGGCGTACCGGTTTTGAGCCGGCCGAGTTGCAAACCAAGGTTTTCCAACCGCGTGGATAGACCCAGCACCGGCTTTTCGCCCAGGCGTCCCGCCGGCGTGGTTTCTTCGCCGCGGTGAATCAGGCCGCGCAGAAACGTCCCAGTGGTCAGCACAACTGCCTTGGTGCCGATCCGGCGACCGTCCAGCAGCACGACGCCGGATACAACGCCACCGGTGACCTCAATATCGTCGACTTCGCCCTCGATAACATCGAGATTGGGTTGCGCGGTTATCGCCGCCTGCATCGCCTGCCGGTAAAGTTTGCGATCGGCCTGCGCACGTGGCCCGCGCACAGCGGGGCCTTTGCGCCGGTTGAGCACGCGAAACTGGATGCCGGCGGCGTCGGCGACGCGGCCCATCAAGCCGTCCAGGGCGTCGATCTCGCGCACCAGATGGCCCTTGCCCAGGCCACCGATAGCCGGGTTGCAGCTCATCTCACCAATGGTCGAAAATTTGTGGGTGACCAATGCCGTGGGCACCCCCAGCCGCGCCGAGGCCGCAGCGGCTTCGCAGCCGGCATGGCCTCCTCCAACAACGATGACGGCATAGTCGCTCATGATGCATGTCTCCGAGCGCGCTGCATAAGCCAATGTTTCACGTGAATCAATTCACGCCGGCGCGTAGCAGTGTTTCACGTGAATCATTTGCCGATGCAAAAACTGGAAAACAGCCGGTCCAGAACGCGCTCGGCGTCGATGCGACCGACCAGCCGTTCGAGCGCCTGGGACGCAATCCGCAGCGACTCGGCGGCCAACTCGGGCTCGCCCAACACGGTCATCACCGTCACAAGCGACTGTGCCGCTGCGGCCAACGCCGCACGATCGCGCTCACGGCTGACAAGCATAGGCTCCCCCTTCCCGGTGCGTTCAGTAGCGAACGCACTAAGGCGGCGCAACAACTCGTCCATGCCAGCGCCGGATGTGGCCGACACAGTCAGACCGTTATCCTGCAGCGTTACTCCAAGATCGCTCTTGGTCGCAACGCGCCATAGCGGCGTCTCTACGGGGACCTGCTGGACGGCGTCGGGCACATCGGGCGCCACCAGCCACAGAATCAAGTCGGCACGCTCGATTTCCGCCTGCGCCCGCCGAACACCTTCGGCCTCAGCCTTGCTCGCCGTCTCGCGCAGCCCCGCCAGGTCCAGAAAGATCACCAATTGCCCGCCGATATCGATGGGCACTTCGCGAACGTCCCGCGTCGTCCCCGCCTCGTCCGTCACAATGGCGATCTCGGACTTCGCCAAGGCATTGAGAAGACTGGATTTTCCGGCATTCGGGGCACCAGCCAGTGCAACGCGAAGGCCTTCGCGAAGGACCCGCCCGCGCTCGACGCTATCCAGTGCGCGAGCAATGTCCGTATGCAATGCCGCAACATCCTCGGCGAAACTTGTGGGCAGATCGCCAACATCGCCTTCGTCGGAAAAGTCCAGCCGCGCTTCGATTTCGGCTCGCAGATCAAGCAGTTGGTCGCGCCAGAGATCGATTTGCGCGGTGAGGCCACCCTCGAGACGGGCGACGGCCTGGCGACGCTGATTTTCGGTCTCGGCGTCGAGCAGGTCGCCCAGACCCTCAATCTCGACTAGGTCCAGCTTGCCGTTTTCAAACGCCCGGCGCGTGAACTCTCCAGCCTCGGCCAACCGTGCGCCCAGGCTGGTGCAGAGCCTCAGGATGGCCCGGACGCCTGCGGGTGAGCCATGCACCTGCAATTCGGCGCAATCCTGGCCGGTGAAGCTGTGCGGCGCGGGGAAGTAGGCGACAAGGCCACGATCCAGCACTGTATCGCTGCCAATCCGCCGCAACGCCAAACGGCGGGGTTTTGGAACCCCGCCGGCTATCGCGTTGAGAATATTGGAAACGTCGGGCCCAGAAAGCCGGATCACCGCCACGCCCGAAGGCACGGCGCCCGAAGACAGCGCGACGATGGTATCGCCGTCGCGCATTGGTTCTTAGGTATTCATCGAGTCGAAGAAATCGGAATTGGTCTTGGTCTGGCGGATCTTGTCCATCAGGAATTCCATCGCGTCAATGGTGCCCATGGGCGTCAGGATGCGGCGGAGAACATACATCTTCTTGAGGATGTCCGGCTCGACCAGCAGCTCTTCCTTGCGGGTGCCCGACTTGGTGATGTCGAGCGCCGGGAAGACGCGCTTGTCCGCAACCTTGCGATCAAGGATGATTTCCGAGTTACCGGTGCCCTTGAACTCTTCGAAGATAACTTCATCCATGCGCGAGCCGGTATCGATCAGCGCCGTCGAGATAATGGTCAGCGAACCGCCATCCTCGATATTGCGCGCCGCGCCGAAGAAGCGCTTCGGGCGCTGCAGGGCATTGGCGTCGACACCGCCGGTCAGCACCTTGCCGGACGATGGCACGACTGTGTTGTAGGCACGGCCGAGACGCGTGATCGAATCGAGCAGGATGACCACGTCGCGCTTGTGTTCAACCAGGCGCTTGGCCTTTTCGATAACCATCTCGGCGACCTGGACGTGGCGCGAAGCTGGCTCGTCGAAGGTCGAGGAGATGACCTCGCCCTTGACCGAGCGCTGCATGTCCGTGACTTCCTCGGGCCGCTCGTCGATCAGCAGCACGATGAGGTAGCATTCGGGATGATTGGTGGCGATCGACTGTGCAATATTCTGCAACAGTACGGTCTTACCGGTACGCGGCGGCGCAACAATCAAGGCGCGCTGGCCCTTGCCGAGCGGCGCCACCAGATCCAGGATTCGCGCCGAGCGATCCTTGAGGGTGGGGTCCGGCAACTCCATGCGAAGCCGTTCCTCGGGATAAAGTGGCGTCAGATTGTCGAAGTTGACCTTGTGGCGAACCGCCTCGGGATCTTCGAAATTGATGGTCGAAACCTTGAGCAGCGCGAAATAGCGTTCGCCTTCCTTGGGAGAGCGAATTTCGCCCTCAACCGTATCACCGGTGCGCAGGCCGAACCGGCGGATCTGCGATGGGCTGACATAAATGTCGTCGGGGCCCGGAAGATAATTGGCATCGGGAGAGCGCAGGAAGCCGAACCCATCGGGCAGAACTTCGACGACGCCTTCGCCAGTGATATCGATATCCTTGGCGGCGAGTTCCTTGAGGATGGCAAACATCAATTCCTGTTTGCGCATGGTCGAAGCGTTTTCGACCTCGTGTTCTTCGGCGAACACCAGCAGCTCTGCCGGGGACTTGGCCTTGAGCTCACTGAGCTTCATATTCTGCATGTGGTGGATGACCCTTTAGGGAAATCGGAGATGTATCGGAAATTTTGGGAGGGGTAGGCACCACAACAGCGGCCGGGGAGGCCGAGACGATATTGATGCGTTGTCCAGCATGTAGCGTGATCCGGCGTCACTTTCAAGATTGAAACAACACCGCAGCACGGATTCACGTGAAACGCCGGAGACGGGCTTCGCCCCCGGAGTGGCATGGATCAAATAAAGGGTGCGGCCGATTGAGCCGCCTCCCCTGCGGCCAACTCAGAACGGCTTCACGATGACCATGATGACGATGATGATCATCGCCACGGTCGGAACCTCGTTGATCATACGGAAAAACTTGGCCGGCCGCGCGTTGCTATCGCTTGCAAATTCCTTGTAGCAGCGCGCCAGAAAGCCGTGAAAGCCGGCCAGCACCAGCACGAACACGGCCTTGACCCAAGGCCAGCCCTGCCCCCAGTCGACCACGCCCGAACTGACCAGCCCGATGCCGAACAGGAAGGTGGCGATCATCGCCGGGGTCATGATGCCGCGCAGCAGCCGCCGCTCCATCACCTTGAAGGTTTCGGACTGTATCGAGCCCTTTTCGGCACTCGCATGATAGACGAACAGCCGCGGCAGATAGAGCATGCCCGCCATCCAGGCGATCACCGAAATGACATGCAGCGCCTTGATCCATTCGATCATGACGATTTCCCCTTCACCAGGTCGACCAGTCTTGCCACGTGCTCGATCGGGGTTTCCGGCACGATGCCGTGGCCCAGATTGAAGATATGCGGCCGATCGGCAAAAGCCGCAATGATCTCGCGGGCGCGACTTTCCATCTGCGCGCCGCCGGCGACCAGCCGCAACGGATCGAGATTCCCCTGCACCGTCAAGCCGGCCGGCACATGCTCGGACGCAAACTTCAGCGGAGTGGCATAATCGAGGCCCACCGCATTGACCCCGGTCGCCTTCACATAAGCCGCGATATTGCCCGCCGCACCGCGCGGAAAACCAATGATTGGGGCATTGGGCACGCGAGCCCGCACGCCTTCGACAATCCGCCGATTGGGCCCAATGACATGGCTGGCAAAGGCCACTTCGTCGAGGTTGAGCGCCCAGCTCTCGAACAATTGCACCACATCGGCGCCCGCTTCGAACTGCGCCGCAAGGTAATCAATGCTCGCCGCCACCAGAATATCGATCAGCGTGGCAAACGCCTCCGGATGGCGCAGGGCGAACAGCCGTGCCGCCGCCTGGTCGGGCGAACCCTTGCCGCCGATCATGTAGGTCGCCACGGTCCAGGGCGACCCGCAGAAGCCGATCAGGGTCTTTTGAGGCTCCAGTGCAGCCCGCAGGCGTCGCAAGGTCTCCAGCACCGGCGCCAGATGCTCCAGCACGCGCTCGGGCCTTAATATCCCAAGCGTCTCTGCGGTGACCGCGTCTAGCACCGGGCCTTCGCCGACCTCGAAGCGAACCGACTGCCCCAGCGCATCGGGAATGACCAGAATATCGGAAAACAGGATCGCTGCATCCAGATCGAAGCGGCGCAGTGGCTGCAGGCTGACCTCAACCGCTAGGTCCGGCGTGTAGCACAGGTCCAAAAATCCCTTGGAGCGCGCGCGCACCTCCCGATACTCGGGCAGGTAACGTCCCGCCTGTCGCATGATCCAGATCGGAGGCCGCTCCTGTCGGTTTCCCAGCACGGTAGCGAGCAGCGGTTTATGGACCGAAGCGCTCACGCGCCCTTCCCTTCCAAAACCCTAAAGAAAAGTCTTAGACTTAGTATTTGTATTATCATGGCGGTGTTTTGCATCAATTCATTGCCGTCCACAATCGCCCCTCCGGCGACAGATGGGCGCAGCGGTTTGGTTAACGGGGTGTGAACGCAGCATGTGTGAATGCCGGCCGGATATGGCCCGCCACAAGAGTTAACGCTTCGTTAATTCGGGACTCCCCGAAGTCCAGCGGAGTCTTGGCCTGTGTAAAAGCGCTTGGCGCCAGGATCGCGCCGTCGCGGAGTTTTCCCCACTCTTGTCCCCAGCCCGGTTTCGCCGGGGGCCGAGTCCAAGTGTTAATGTTTTGATAACCAAGTCGAACAAGTCGGGCCCAAGGCCAAAACCATGAGTCATTATCACAGGCGGGCCTTGAGCTGGGGATGACAGTGTGGAAAACCTAAGCGCATGTTGATCCTCGCCTCTGCCAGCGCCGCCCGAAAAACCCTGCTGACTCAAGCCGGTCTGGGGTTTTCCGCCTATCCCGCCGACATCGATGAACGCGCGCTGGAAAGCGCCGCCCACGAGGCTGGCGCCGACGGCCGCGACGTCGCCCTGCTGCTCGCCAAAGCCAAGGCGGCCAATGTCGCCAGGGCCCATCCCGGCGCCTTTGTGATCGGCGCCGATCAAACCCTGGCCCTCGGCACCGAGCTCTTGCACAAGCCGGTCAACCGCGCCGATGCGGCGCTGCAGCTCGATCGCCTCAAGGGCAAGACCCATCGCCTGCATGCCGCCGTCACCCTGGTGCAGGATGATCTGTTGCTGTGGTCCGATGTGCAAAGCGCCGAGCTGACCATGCGCGAGTTTTCCGACGACGACCGCGATGACGTGCTGGCCCGCGAGGGCGAAGGCATTCTGTCTTCGGTGGGTGGCTATCGCCTGGAAGGGCCCTCGATCCGCTTGTTCGAGGCGATCAGCGGCGATTACTTCACCATTCTTGGCCTGCCCCTACTGCCGCTGCTGGCCGCCTTGCGCGAATTTGCCCCCGAAGTGCTCAAGGACCAGACGGCGTGACCATTAAAGCCTTCGTCATCGGCCACCCGATCAATCACTCGCGCTCGCCGCTGATCCACGGCACCTGGCTGGCCGAACATGGCATCGAGGGCAGCTACGAGGCTATCGACGTGGCGCCGGCCGAGTTGCCGGCCTTTTTCGCGCGCCTGCGAAGCGGAGAGTTTGCTGGCGGCAATGTCACCATTCCCCACAAGGAAGCGGTTTTCGCGCTGTGCGACAGCGTCGATCCGCTCGCCAAAATCATCGGAGCGGTCAATACGCTGGTGGTCACCGACGGCACCGTCCACGGCACCAACACCGATTATCTGGGTTTTCTGGGTAATCTCGATGCCGGCGCGCCCGGCTGGTCGGATAGCCTCGACGCGGCGATCGTGTTGGGTGCCGGCGGCGCGGCCCGCGCCATTCTGGTGGCCCTGAGCAGCCGTGGCGTCAAACAGGTCCACATCCTCAACCGCACGCTCGCCAATGCGGCGCAACTGGCGGCGGACATCGAGGGTCCGTTCAGCGCCAACGGCTATGAAGCCTTCGCCGAACTGGCGCCAAAGGCGGGCCTTGTGGTCAATACCAGCTCGATCGGCATGCACGGCACGCGCTTCGATACTCTCGATCTGGCCTTGTTGCCGTCAAATGGCCTGGTCACCGATATCGTCTACATCCCCCAGGTCACGCCCCTGCTGGCCGACGCCAAGGCGCTTGGCCTGCGCACCGTCGACGGGCTGGGCATGTTGCTGCATCAGGCCGTGCCCGGTTTCGAGGCCTGGTTCGGCATTCGGCCCACGGTCACGCCTGACCTGCGCGCCCGCATCGAAGCCACATTGGGGCATTGAGCATGTGGCGCCTCGGTATCACCGGCTCGATCGCCACCGGAAAATCCACCGTGCTCGAGGCCTTTAGGGCTCTCGGTGTGCCCGTTTATTCGGCGGACACGGCCGTGGCCGAGCTTTATGCCGGTGGGGCCGTGGCACCCGTCGAGGCTCTGTTCCCCGGCGTTGCGGTCAACGGCGTTATCGACAAGGCCCTGTTGTCACAGCGGCTGGCTGCCGACCCATCTGGCTTCCAGCGCCTCGAAGCCGTGGTCCATCCCCTCGTGCGCGCCCGCATTGCGCGTTTCCTGGATGACGCCCAAAAAACCGGCGCGGCGCTGGCCGTGGTCGAAGTCCCCCTGCTGTTCGAAAGCGGCTATGATTATGGCTTCGATGCCATCGGCGTCACCCATGTGGCCGAATCCATCCAGCGCGAGCGTGCCTTGGCGCGTCCCGGCATGACCGTGGAAAAGCTCGACACCATCCTTGCCCGCCAGCTCCCGCAGGCACAAAAGAGGACACGCGCCACCTATGCGTTCGATACCGGTGGCACAATGAAGCAGACCACCGACATGGTCAAAGCGCTGGTCGCCGCCATCCAGGCGCGCCAGGCGCAGCAGTAAACAGACGGAGACGCCGTGACCCGCCAGGTCGTGCTCGATACCGAAACCACCGGCCTGTCCCCCGCCACGGGGGACCGCCTGGTCGAAATCGGATGCGTCGAACTGGTCAATCACCTGCCGTCGGGCCGCACCTTTCACGTCTATCTCAATCCGCAGCGCTCGATGCCCGAAGAGGCGTTCCGGGTGCATGGCCTGTCCGACGACTTCCTCGCCGACAAACCACTATTCTCCGCCGCGGCCGCCGATTTCCGCGCCTTCATCGACGATGCCACGCTGATCATCCACAATGCCCCCTTCGATATGGGCTTCCTCAATGCCGAGCTGACCAATCTGGGCCAGCCCAAGCTGACCAATGAGGTCATCGATACGGTCATGCTGGCCCGCGAGCGCCATCCGGGCGCCCGTGTGAGCCTTGATGCCCTCTGCAAGCATTACGGCATCGATACCTCGCGCCGCACCCTGCATGGCGCCCTGCTCGATAGCGAAATCCTGGCCGAGGTCTATCTGGAGCTGATCGGTGGCCGCCAGGCGGGCCTGGCTCTGGTGGCGGAAAACCGCATTTCCGGCGCCGAGGGCATTGCCGCCATGGTCAGCGCGATTCGCCGCCCGGTGTCGCTGCCCTCGCGCGTGTCGGCCGAGGCGTTGGCCGCCCACGCCGCGCTCGTCGCCACGATGGGCGCCGACGCGTTGTGGAACGAATACGCCGAAGCGTCCTAGACTGCGAAGCGCCCCAAACCGCCTGAATTTCTCAGTTCACCCTATGCCCACCCAGCCACCGCCCTTCCCGCGGACTTGATCCGCGGGCCTCTACCCGCTTGTGCCGAGTTGAGAGAGCCCCGCGGATCAAGTCCGCGGGAAGGCAGTTGGTGGGGGTGTGATCGTAGTGAAACCCATCGCGATCATGCACCAAATAAAAATCCCGGAGCCAAGCCCCGGGATCTTTCGAACCTCAAAAAACCCAAAAATCAGTTCGGCTTGGTCGTATCCGCATCGGCCACCGCCGGCGCACCATTCTGCTTGGCGGCCAGGTTCGCCAGGTTCTGGCGATAGATGGTGGCGAAATCCACCGGCTCCATCATCAGCGGCGGGAAGCCGCCCTGCTGGGTGACGCTGGCCAGAACCTGCCGCGCGAACGGGAAGATCAGGCGCGGGCATTCGATCATCAGCAGCTGGCTGAGCTGCGCGTCCACGATATTGCGCAGGCGGAACACGCCGCCATAAACCAGCTCGACATTGAACAGCACGGTGGCTTCGCGATTGGCCTTGGCCGTCAGCGTCAGCTCCACTGCATACAGATCATCGGCCTGCTTCTTGACGCCGACGCTGATCGAGACGTTGAACGCCGGGGCGCCCGAGCCCAGCATGATCGAGGCCGGCGCGCCCGGATTTTCGAACGACAGGTCGCGGATATACTGGCCCACCAGGTTCATCATCGGAGCGGTGTTTGCCTGCGGCGCGGCAGCGCCCTGATTGTCGTCAGCCATTTTGGGGTTCCTCGACACCATTTATTGGCGGGCTGGCTAGCATCTTTGCGCCAGCCGGACAAGCAGGACCCGCTTATCCGCTTAACGCGGCCGATAGTCCTCGTCGTCGAGATCGATCACCCCCGGCCCCTTGATGCGGCCATCGTCGGGACTGGGCTGCGCGCGAAAGCCTGTGGTCTGTACCACGGTGAAATTGCCCGCCAGCGTCTTGTAGATCCACCGCCGGATCGGCGGCACCAGCATGGACAGCCCCACCACGTCACTCAAAAACCCCGGCAGGATCAGCAGCACCGCCGCCACCCCGATCAGCGCCGCATCCGCAATGGTCTGTCCCGGCAGCTTGCCGGCCGCGACATTGCCGCGCAGTTGCATCAGCACCGCGAGCCCCTGCTGGCGCAGCAGCGCCCCGCCCAACAGCGCCGCCCCGATCACCAAAGCCAGCGTGGGCCAGAGCCCGATGGTCTGCCCTACCTTGATGAACAGGGCAATTTCCACGATGGGCAGGGCCAACAGGCCAAGCAGGAAAAATCGAGCCAACCGGGTCATTCCTCTCTTGCCGAAACCGGGATCGAGCCTCAAAAGAGAACTCGCCCCATCGTGAACTGGTTTCGGGGTGAACTTTTCCTATATATATGTCAGTTTGGGCGCGCTGCGAGCGCTCGCGTCGCATCCGGATGCGATTTTGCCGACGTGTTTTGCAATAGGTGTTTGTCCATGGCCGAATTTCTCGATCTGCCTACCCTCATCGTTATCGGTCTTGCGATCGTCATCCTGTTCCGCCTGCGCTCGGTTCTGGGGACGCGCACCGGCAATGAGCGGCCTCCGGTCGAGCGTCGCGTCAAGTCCGATGCCAAAACCGTCAAGCCGACCACCGAGGACACCATCGTGCCGATCCGCCCGCGTGGTGCCGGCAATCCAGATCTCGACGAGGACCGCCGCGCCCGCAAGACCGAGGCCGAAATCGAACAATACTCCAAGGGCAATGCGGGCCTGGCCGAAGGCCTCAAGGCGGTGGTCGAGGCCGATCCGAGCTTTACCCCGAAGTCGTTCATTGATGGCGCCAAGCAGGCCTATGAGATGATCGTCACTGCCTTTGCCGCCGGCGATCGCAATACGCTCAAGAACTTGCTGGAAAAAGACGTGTTCGACGGCTTCCAGCGCGCCATCGCCGATCGCGAGGCTGCCGGCCAGAAGGTCGATTTCACCTTTGTGGGCCTGCCCAAGGTGGAATTCTCCGACGCCGAATTCGACAAGAAGAACGTCAACGTCACCATCCGCTTCCACGCCGAGGTGGTCTCGGCCACCCGCGACAAGGACGGCACGCTGGTCGATGGCAATGCCGATCAGGTGCAGACCATCGCCGATGAATGGACCTTTGCGCGTAACCCGAAGTCGCGCGATCCGAACTGGAAAGTGGTCACCACCAGCCAGCTCGACTGACCGGCGCGGCGGGCGGGTCTTTGCCTTCATGTCCAAGCGTGATCCCAAACGCCTGCCGCACGACTTCCATCTGTGGACGGCCGTCGCCGCCACAATCGATCCTCTGCGGCGAAAACGCCTGCTGAACATGGCGAGCGGCCCGCTCCCCCTGCCCGAGCCGGTGGCCGAAAAGCCGCCCGCTCCTCCCCCACCAGCCGAAAAGCCGCGCCGCCGCTTCCAGGTGCCGTCCTATCAGGCGCCGATGCCCCCGCACGGCAAAATCCCCGACCGCGCGCTCGAGCCCTCGATCAAGAAGAAGGTCGTGCGTGGCCGCATCGAGATCGACGGCACCATCGACCTGCACGGCCTGCGCCAGGATGAAGCCCGCGCCGCCCTCTATCGGTTCATCCAGACCCGCGCCGCGCGCGGCGACCGCACTATTCTGGTCATCACAGGCAAAGGCGTCAAAACCATCGACGATTACACCTTAGCGATGACCGAACGCGGCGTATTGCGCACCATGTTGCCGGTCTGGCTCAGCGAGCCCTCGCTGTCGCCCATGGTATCCGGCTGGACCATTGCCGCTCGCGGCCATGGTGGGGAGGGCGCCTGGTACGTGCGCCTGCGCCGGCCATGACGCCGCTGGGTGCAAAAATGCGCGCCTTGCGCGACGAGCGCGGCGTGTCGCTCAAGGAGATGGCGGCGGCGCTCAACGTGTCCAGCGCCTATCTGTCGGCCCTCGAACACGGCCGCCGGGGCAAGCCCACCGGCTTCCTGCTGCACCGCATCATCACCTATTTCAACGTCATCTGGGACGAAGCCGAGGAGCTGCAGCGCCTCGCCGAACTCTCCGATCCCAAGATCACCATCGATACCGGCGGCCTTGCCCCCGAAGCCACCGAGCTGACCAACCGCCTCGCCGCCTCCATCGGCAAGCTCGATACCGAAGACCTCATCGCCCTCCGCACCGAACTGCAGCGCCGCGCCAACAAACCGCGCCCGTAAAAGGCGGTCGGCAAAGCCCCGCGTCGTTCCATCCCCGATATCACCCCGCCCTTCCCGCGGACTTGATCCGCGGGCCTGCCTCCGCATTGCACATGCTGCGAATGATCCCCGGATCAAGTCCGGGGACAGAGCGGTGGTGGGGCATGGCAAGTACGCACAAAAAGCCGGGGATACGTACAAAAAGCCGCCGAGCGAACCCGGCGGCTTTTCTTTCGCGGCGCATCATCGCAGATGACGGCCGCCCCTGCCCAACCTCGTCAGTCAACCCCTCCCCCTTCAGGGGGAGGATCAAGGTGGGGGTTCTCGTGGTTGGGTAATGGAGCTTCCACCCCCACCCAACCTCCCCCTGAAGGGGGAGGAGCCGCGCGGAGCGAGGGACGGAATCGCGCCCCCGAACAGAGCCAGCCTACAGCACGAACTTGCTCAAATCCGTATCCGCCGCCAACACACCCACCTTCTCGGCCACAAACGCAGCGTCGATGCGGATGGTCTCGCCCTGCTTGTCGGGCGCGGTGAAGGAAATATCCTCCACCAGCCGCTCCATCACCGTCTGCAGCCGGCGCGCCCCGATATTCTCGACCGAGTTGTTGACCTTGACGGCCGCGTCGGCAATCGCCGCGATGGCGTCCTGGGTAATGTCCAGCGTCAGCCCTTCGGTGGCCATCAGCGCCACATACTGCTTGATCAGGCTGGCCTCGGTGTCGTTGAGAATGGCGATGAAGTCCTCGCGCGTGAGGGCTTTCAGCTCCACCCGGATCGGCAGGCGGCCCTGCAATTCCGGCAGCAGGTCGCTGGGCTTGCTGACATGGAACGCCCCCGAGGCGATGAACAGGATATGGTCGGTTTTCACCGGACCATACTTGGTCGACACCGTGGTGCCCTCGATCAGCGGCAACAGATCACGCTGTACGCCTTCGCGCGACGGACCACCCGACACGCCGCCATCGCGCGCCGCCACCTTGTCGATTTCGTCGATGAAGACGATGCCGTGGTTTTCCACCAGCTCGATGGCTTCGCTCTTGAGCTGGTCCTGGTCGAGCAGCTTGTCGCCTTCCTCGGCGATCAGCGGTTCATAGGCGTCCTTGACCTTGACCTTCCGCTTGGTGCCACGTCCGCCCATCTTGGCGAACATGTCCTGCAGGTTGATCATGCCGACCCCGCCCTGCATGCCGGGGATTTCAAACCCGCCGGCCCCGCCGCTGGGCGTCAGCTCGATCTCGATTTCCTTGTCATCCAGCTCGTTGCCCCGGAGTTTTTTCCGAAACGAATCTCGCGTCGACGGCAGCGCCGAAGTGCCCACCAGGGCGTCGAGCACCCGCTCTTCGGCATTGTGATGGGCCTGCGCCTGCACATCGGCGCGCTTCTTGTCGCGCAGCACTGCAATACCAGCCTCGACCAGATCGCGAATGATCTGTTCGACATCGCGGCCCACATAGCCCACTTCGGTGAATTTTGTGGCCTCCACCTTGATGAACGGCGCCTGCGCCAGCCGCGCCAGCCGGCGCGCAATCTCGGTCTTGCCGACGCCGGTCGGCCCGATCATCAGGATGTTCTTGGGCGTCACCTCGCGCCGCAATTCGGGGGTGAGCTGCTGCCGGCGCCACCGGTTGCGCAAAGCCACCGCCACGGCGCGCTTGGCGTCATGCTGGCCCACGATATGCCGGTCGAGTTCGCTCACGATCTCGCGCGGAGAAAAATTGGTCTCACTCATTTTCTGTCTTTCCTGGTGCCTCATCCAAAAAGCGCACCATCAGGTGTTCGTCGATATATCGACCGTTCACAAAGAGGGCCCGGGGTTCGGTCCTATAAATTTCAAAGCCGGCTTTCTGGTAGAGCCGAATGGCCGGCTGGTTATGCGCCCCAACCCCCAGATGCACCTGCAGCACGCGGCCCCGGGCATAGTGGAGCACGGCCGCGATCAGCGCTGGTGCCGCACCCGTGCCGCGCAGGCTCGGCTGCACATAGACCTGGTAGAGACCGCCGCGATGGCGCTCCCGCTCGCCCTCTCCCTGCCCAAACGCGGCCAGGCCACAGAGGCGCTGTTCGACGACGACGCCGAACAGGGTCATCTGTTCGAACATCGCCGCCAGTTCGGCATCGCTGCGTTTGGCCAGGCTATCGGGCGAGCTGCCATAGGCCTCGGGATGATTGACCAGCGCTTCATGGCGCACGGCCCGGTAGGCCGGCACATCGTCGGCGGTCAGCGTGCGGATTGCAAAATCCAAGATCAAAACTCGATGGTTTCAAGGGTGACGTTGGAATTGGTATAGACGCAGACCTGCTCGGCGATCTTCATTGCCCGGCGCGCGATCTCTTCGGCGTCGAGTTCGGTCGCGTCGGCGAGCGCCAGCGCCGCGCTCAGCGCGTAATTGCCGCCCGAACCGATTGCCGTCACGCCATAGTCCGGCGTCAGCACGTCGCCCGTGCCGGTCAGCACCAGCGTCTCCTTGGCATCGGCGACGATCATCATCGCCTCCAGCCGCCGCAGATAGCGATCGGTGCGCCAGTCCTTGGCCAGCTCGACCGAGGCGCGCATCAACTGATTGGGATATTGGATCAGTTTGGCTTCCAGCCGCTCGAACAGCGTGAACGCATCGGCCGTCGCGCCGGCAAACCCGCCGATCACGCTGCCATCGCCTAGCCGGCGAACTTTCTTGGCGCCGTGTTTCATTACGGTCTGGCCCATGGTCACCTGGCCGTCGCCGGCCACCACCACCTTATTGCCCTTGCGCACGGCGACAATCGTCGTCCCGTGCCAGCCGGGGAAATTATTGCTCTCACTCATTGGGAAGAAACTCCAGAACTGTTGAGTGATATTTAGGGTGGAGCATCAGGAATGCAATGTGGCCCTACTACATGGCCCCGGCGACGGCCTCGGCCAGATCCACGGCACTTTGCTTGGGCATGCCATAGGTCTCCACCGTCACGGTGTCGTCCTTGTTGAGGAAGGTGATGCTGTAGAACTGCTGGGGATTGGGCTCCGTAGTGACATCGATGATCTGTGCCGACTGCCATGGCCCCTCCAGCGTCGTGATATTGGCGGCGCCCACATTGGCGATACGGTCGGCTTCATGCTGCTCGAAATACTCCAGCGGCGTACCACCGGAGATGCCCTGGCTGGCCGCTGTGATGGAATGCAGCTTGACGATAAGGCCATCCCCCGCCTGCCACTTGCACAACGAAATACCGTCCTGGTCGACCCGCTCGACGATTTGCCCAGGCGCCCCCAGGCTCTGCTCCAAAGCGGCTTGCGGTGCCATCTCACAGGCGACGCGACTGGATTGGGCGGCGGCCGGCAGTGTCAGCGACAGGGCGGCAAGGGCGACGGCGGCAGGTAGGCGCATGGCGATCTCCGAAACGATGGGCGCCCAGATCGCCCGGCGAATGTGGCCATTGCCGGGCGTGGCGGCTCTAACCTGATCTTCACGCCTGCATGCCTATCTGCTAGTGAGCCCGAATTCCGGAGACCAGCCATGCGCACCGCCACCATTGCCCGTACGACCAACGAGACCCAGATTTCCGTCTCGCTCAATCTCGACGGCACCGGCACCCATTCCATGGCGACCGGCATCGGCTTTTTCGATCACATGCTCGACCAGCTCTCGCGCCACTCGCTGATCGACATGACCGTGGCCGCCAAGGGCGACCTGCATATCGATTTCCACCACACGGCAGAAGACGTTGGCATTGCCCTGGGCCAGGCCTTTCTCAAGGCGCTCGGCGACAAGAAGGGCATCCGCCGCTACGCCTCCTCCGACCTGCCGATGGATGGCACGCTCACCCGCGCCGCCGTGGACGTCTCCGGCCGGCCATTTTTGGTGTTCCGCGCCGCCTTTTCCGCCCCCAAGATCGGTGAGATGGATACCGAGCTGTTCCGCGAATTCTTCCAGGCTTTCGCCATGAATGCCGGCATCACGCTGCACCTCGAAAACTTCTACTTCGACAATAACCACCATCTGGCCGAGTCGATGTTCAAGGCCGTCGCTCGCGCCTTGCGCGACGCCGTCGAGATCGATCCCCGCCAGGCCGACCGCATCCCCTCCACCAAGGGCACGCTCTAAAGCTTGACCCACCCACCGTCCTTCCCGCGGACTTGATCCGCGGGCCATCACCCGCGAGAAGCGCCGGTGATGGCCTGCCTGTCAAAGCACAAGGCACCCGTGCGGCGGCCAACCCTTCCAACGCCGCTCAATATGTCTTAAGTGCACCTGATCCGGCCTTGCCGCGTGGAGCCGCCATGACCCTCTTCGCCATCTACACCCGCCAGTTCGCCGCCCCAGCCGCCATCCCGGAAAAATTCTCCTGGCTGGCCTTCCTGCTGCCGCCCGTCTTCGCGCTGGTCCACGGCCTCTGGCTCCCGCTGATCGCCTACATCGTCGCCGTCATCGCGCTCGGCTTTGCGGCCAGCGTCCTCGGCGGCGCCGCGACCTTCTGGCTCTACATCCTCTTCGCTCTCTGGATCGGCTTTGCCGCCCCCGGCCTGCGCCGTCATGCGCTCACTCATCGCGGCTGGACCCATCATGGCGACCTTGTCGCCGCCGCCCCCGATCTTGCGACCCTGTCCTGGTTGGAATCCAAATGAGCCTCGTTACCATCATCGATTACGGCTCGGGCAATCTGCGCAGCGCCGCCAACGCCTTCGAGCGCCAGGCCGCGCTCATGGATAATCCCCCCGGGATTCTCGTTACCGCAGACCCTGAAAAAGTCCGCGTTGCTGATCGCATCGTGCTGCCCGGCGTCGGCGCCTTTGCCGATTGCGCCGCCGGCCTCAATGCCGTCCCCGGCATGCGCGACGTGCTGGAAGAGCGCGTCATTCGAGCCGGCACGCCCTTCCTCGGCATCTGCGTCGGCATGCAATTGCTCGCCACCGAGGGCCGCGAAAAGGCCATCACGCCCGGCCTCGGCTGGATAGAGGGCGCGGTGGTCCACCTGACCCCGTCCAACCCAAGCCTCAAGATTCCGCACATGGGCTGGAACACACTGGCCATCCAGAAGGCCCATGCGCTGCTCGCCGGGATCCCCGAGGGCCTGCACGCCTATTTCGTGCACTCCTATCACCTGCACACCGACCGGCCCGGCCTGACCATCGCCACCACCGATTACGGCGGGCCCGTCACCGCCATCGTCGGCCGCGACAATATTTTCGGCACGCAGTTCCACCCCGAAAAAAGCCAGGCGCTTGGCCTGGCCCTCATCTCCAATTTCCTGACCTGGACCCCATGATCCTCTTCCCCGCCATCGATCTCAAGGACGGCCAGTGCGTGCGCCTCAAGCTGGGCGACATGAACCAGGCCACCGTGTTCAACGACAGCCCCGCCGCCCAGGCCAAGCTGTTCGAGGACCAGGGTTTTGAATATCTGCACGTCGTCGACCTCAACGGCGCCTTCGCGGGCGAAAGCGTCAACGGTGCTGCCGTCGAAGCCATCATCGGCGCGGTGAAATTCCCCGTTCAGCTCGGTGGCGGCATTCGGACCATGGCCCATATCGATGCCTGGCTTGCCAAGGGTGTGTCCCGCGTCATCCTCGGCACCGTCGCCGTGCGCGAGCCCGCCCTGGTCCGCGAAGCCGCCCAAAAATACCCCGGCCAGATCGCCGTCGGCATCGACGCCCGCGCCGGCATGGTGGCCGTCGAAGGTTGGGCCGAAACCTCCGAGCTGTCAGTGATCGAACTCGCCAAGCGCTTCGAAGGCGCCGGCGTCGCCGCCATTATCTATACCGATATCGACCGCGACGGCATTCTCGCAGGCATCAACTGGGACGCCACGCTCGCGCTCGCCGAGGCCACCGCTATCCCGGTAATCGCTTCGGGCGGCCTCGCCTCGATGGCCGATATCGCCACCCTCGCCGATCCGAAATACCGCAAGCTCGAAGGCGCCATCTCGGGCCGCGCGCTTTATGACGGACGCATTGATTCACGTGAAGCACTGGCCCTGCTGAAAGCCGCCGCATGATCGAGCCGATCCACCAGAGCCGTTTTCCCTGGTGGGTCTATTGGACGGCCCTCATCTTTATCCTGGCCTTCACCATCGCGCCGTTTTTCCTGATGGTGGCCGATAGCGGCCTCGGCATCCTGCTCATCGTTACGGCGCCGCTGGGCATGGGCGCGCTGATCGTCTGGGGCATCGTCGTCACCATCCACCGCCTCGCCTGGGGCCGCCACAACAAGCCTTCCCCCTGACTGGCATCGCCGCCACTTCGTCCCTATCTTGGTCGTCAAACAAGGACTTTTCTCCGTGACCCTCAAGACCCGCCTCATCCCCTGCCTCGACGTCAAGGACGGCCGCGTGGTCAAGGGCGTGCAGTTTGTCGACCTGATCGATGCCGGCGATCCGGTGGAAGCCGCCATCGCCTATGACGCGGCCGGCGCCGACGAATTGTGCTTCCTTGATATCGCCGCCAGCCATGAGGGCCGAGACACCATTTTCGACGTCGTGGCTCGCACTGCGGAACACTGCTTCATGCCCGTCACTGTCGGCGGCGGCATTCGCACGCTGGAGGATATCCGCAAGCTCCTGCTCTCGGGGGCCGACAAGGTCTCGATCAATTCGTCGGCGGTCAACGATCCGAACTTCATCGCCCGCGCCGCCGACAAGTTCGGCAATCAATGCATCGTCGTTTCGGTCGATGCCAAGCAGCGGCTCGACCGGCGCGTCGGTGGTGATAACCGCTCCGAGTGGGAAATCTACACCCATGGGGGCCGCAACGCCTCGGGCCTCGACGCGGTCGAATTTGCCGTCCGCATGGTCGAGCTGGGCGCTGGGGAACTGCTGGTCACCTCGATGGATCGCGACGGCACCAAGTCCGGCTTCGATATCGCCCTGACGCGCGCCATCACCGATGCCGTCAATGTCCCGGTTGTCGCCTCGGGCGGCGTCGGCAATCTAGATCACCTGGTCGAAGGCGTACTCGAAGGCCATGCCAGCGCCGTGCTGGCCGCGTCCATTTTCCACTTCGGCACCTACACCATCCCCCAGGCCAAGCAGTATCTCGCCGATCACGGCATCCCGGTTCGTATGGATCGTGCCGCCTAGCAATTCCCCCTTCCCCTCCCCTCAGGGGAAGGGATCAGATCGGGGCTCTTCTAGGTGACTCCAGCATCAAAGTTTGCTCTAAGCCCCTCGAACAGTGGGAGCCTCCGCATGCCCTTCACCCTCGACGACCTTGATGCCCGCATCGCCCTGCGCGCGGCTGCCTCTCCCGAGGAGAGCTACACCGCCAAGCTGATTTCGCGCGGCGTCGAAAAGTGCGCGCAAAAGCTCGGCGAGGAAGCCACCGAAGCGGTCATTGCCGGCGTCACCGCCAATAAGCCCGAATTGGCCAAGGAGGCCGGCGACGTGCTGTTCCACCTGCTGGTGTTGCTGCGCGCCGCCGAGGTGCCGCTGAGCGCCGTGATGAGCGAACTCGAATCGCGCCAGGCCCAATCCGGCCTTGCCGAAAAAGCATCGCGGAAACCGTCCTGATGACCAAGCGCCGCTCGGTCCTCGCCCCCTATCATAGCTTCACCAAGGCCCAATGGTCGGCCCTGCGCGCCGACGAGCCGATGACGCTCAACGCCGATGACATCAAGCGCCTGCGCACCCTCAGCGATCCGATTTCGCTGCACGAGGCCGAAGAGGTCTACCTGCCGCTGACGCGCCTGCTCTCGTTCTACGTCGAGGCCGTGCAGGGCCTGCACAACATTTCCACCCGCTTTCTCGATACGCCCGACCAGAAGGTGCCCTTCATCATCGGCGTCGCCGGCTCGGTGGCGGTCGGAAAATCGACCACCGCGCGTATCCTGCGCGCTTTGCTCCAGCGCTGGCCCTCCAGCCCCAAGGTCGATCTGGTCACCACCGACGGCTTCCTGCTGCCCAATGCGGTCCTCACCGAACGCAACATCATGGAGCGCAAGGGCTTCCCCGAAAGCTACGACCGCGGCCGCTTCGTGCAGTTCCTCGCCGATATCAAATCGGGCAAGGCCCAGGTCGCCGCGCCGGTCTATTCCCACCTGGTCTACGACATCGTCCCCGACCAGCAAGTGGTGATCGACCGCCCCGATATCCTGATCGTCGAGGGGCTGAACATCCTGCAGCCGGGCGAGCTGCCCAAGACCGGCAAGCCCATCCTCTTCGCCTCCGACTTCATCGATTTCTCGATCTATATCGACGCCGATGACGAGGATTTGGAAGCCTGGTTCATGGAGCGGTTCTTCCAACTCCGCGAGACGGCGTTCCGCGACCCCACCTCGTTCTTCCGCCGCTTTGCCGAGATGAGCAAGGACGAGGCCGGCGCCTTTGGCAAAATGGTCTGGGAGACCATCAACCTGCCCAACCTGCAACAGAACGTTGTGCCCACCCGCGGCCGCGCCGATCTGATCCTCAAGAAGGGCAAAAGCCACTCCATCGAGGATGTAAAATTGCGTCGCGTCTAAAGCGTCGCGAAACAGGGAGTCGGCACGTTGCAGCAAGCGGCGGCCGAAAGAGGGAAACCAAAATGCGCTACTCCGCCTGCATCGACATGCTGTTCGTGCCCGAAAGCCCCGATCCGGCCCAGCGCATCCGCCTCGCCAAGGCCGCCGGTTTTGACGCGGTGGAATTCTGGCTCTGGTCAAACAAGAACCTCGACGCCATCGAGGACGCCTTGGGCGAAACCGGCCTGACCCTGGCCGGCATCGTCGCCGAGCCCTTTGCCGAGCTGACCCGCATCACCGATCACCAGCGCTTCTTCGATGGCCTCGCCCAAAGCCGCGATGTCGCCCTGCGCCTCGGCGCCAAAATGCTGATCGCCCAGGGCGGTCCCGAACTATCCGGTGTTTCTCGCGCCAGCCAGCATGATGCGCTGATCGCCGCCATGGCCGGCTCCGCCGATGTGCTCAAAGGATCCGGCCTGCGCCTTGGGCTGGAACCGCTCAATACCCGTGTCGACCACAAGGGCTACTATCTGTCCTCGACCGCCGAGGGCCTCGGCATTGTCAACGCCGTCAACCGTCCCGAAATCGGGCTGACCTACGACCTCTACCATTCCATGGTGATGGACGAAGTTCCTCAGCAGGTCGTGGCCGGCCACGTCGATCGCGTCGTGCACCTGCACATCGCCGATCATCCCGGTCGCAACCAGCCCGGCACGGGTGGACTGGACCTGGCCGGCGCGGTGCACTGGCTGGTCGACAATGGCTATGAGGGTTTCGCCGGGCTGGAATACAAGCCGATTGGCGATAGCGCCGCGTCGTTCGAGCAGACCAAGAAGGCGCTCGGGGTGTAGCTTCCTTCCCCCTCCCCCTCGAGGGGAGCGCCGGGGTGGAGGTGTCGGACGTTCCGCCAACCCCGTCTCATCGCGATCGTCCAATCCGCGACACCCCCACCCTCAATCCCTCCCCTCAAGGGGGAGGGAGGCAGATCGAGTGCGCTAGGGCTTCCGTATTCTAACCGTCCAGCGCCTGCGCCAGCCCATGCTCGCGCGCCAGACCAGCCAGATCCAACTGCGGCCGCGCCCCGACGTGGGAAATTACTTCGCTTGCCGACAGGCACCCGGTCTTGAGCGCGCTTTCCAGTGTCTGCCCGCGCGCCATGCCCAGCAAAAATCCTGCCGCGAACAGATCGCCCGCCCCGGTCGCATCCACCACCTTGTCGATCGGGAACGCCGGCACCGAGGTCACCTCGCCATCGCAGATTACCATGGCCCCATCGGCGCCCATGGTGATCGCCGCAAGTTCGCAATCCTTGGCGATCTGCCGCACGGCCTCGCCCAGGTCCTGGGTCTGATACAGCGACTTCAGCTCATGCACATTGGCGTAAACATGGTCCATGGTCTTGGAGCGCATCAGGTCCAGGAACTCGTCGCGATAACGGTCGACGCAGAACGGATCGCTCAGCGTAAACGCGGCGGCGCGCTCGTGCTTGTGGGCATAATGGGCCGCCAGCACGAAAGCCTTCTTGGCCTCCTGCGGGTCCCACAGAAAGCCCTCCATGTAGGTGATTTCGGCGCCGCCGATTTCGTCCTCGATGATGTCGACTTCGGTCAGTTGCTGGCAGGCGCCCAGATAGGTGTTCATGGTGCGCTCGCCATCGTCCTCCGACACGAAGATCATCGAGCGCGCAGTGGGCGCGCCATGGATCAGCCGCGTGGTGGCGTAATGCACGCCGATGGCATGAAAGTCCTGCTCGAAGAAATCGCCCAGCGCGTCGTCTGCCACCTTGCCCACGAAGGCCGCCCGGCCCCCCAGCGAGGCGACGCCCGCTGCCGTATTGGCCGCGCTGCCGCCCGAAATCTGCTGCTTGTCGGCCGGCATCCGCGCGTAAAGGTCGAGCGCCCGGTCGGCGTCGATCAGGTGCATGATGCCCTTTTTCATCCCCTCGGCTTCGATAAATCCCGCTTTGGCCGGTGCGATGATATCGACGATCGCATTGCCGATGGTCAGGACGTCGAAGCGGGACTGGGCCATTGGGGCTCGCTCAAGATGATATTGGGACCGGGCCGATGTAACGGAACGCCCGGTGGCGCGCAACGATTATGCGCCGCCCCAGCCGGTTTTGTCGGCCAGTACCGCCGCGATCAGCGCCCCGATATCCTCGTCGGGCCGGAGCGCGATCTGCCCGTCGAGCAGCAGCACCGCCAGCCCGTGCACCTGTGCCCAGGCCTTGAGCGCCCCAATCCTCTTGTCACCCTCCGGCAGGGCCGCGGTGACGGCACGAAGCGTATCGAAGGCCGCATCGGCCGCCATGCGCAGCCCGGGACGGTTGTCGCGCTTGAGCTCGGGCGAAAACATCAGGCGGAACAGGTTCGGATTGGCCAGCGCGAAATTCACGTAGGCCTGCCCCATCATGGCGATGCGACGCTCCGGGGGACTATCGCGTTCGGCTTCACCCATCATCTTGCTGAACCGCTGATATCCGGTAATGGCCAGTGCCTCCAGCAGCGAGGTCTTGCTGTCGAAATGCCGGTACGGCGCCGCCGCCGATACGCCCACCAGGCGCGCCAGCTCGCGCAGGCCAAGTCCCGCTGCGCCCTCGGCCTCCAGCATGTCCATGGCGGCTTCCAGCAGGGCCCGCCGCAGGTCGCCATGATGATATCGGCCCGAAATCGGCGAAGTTGACACTGCTCACATCTTTCCCTATTTATGTGGCCACTGTTAACATGACGCCAGCCCGACGCAAGCCGACCGGAGACACAAATGCTCGATCTCGACCTGACCTTCGCCATTCTCCACCATCTCGCGGTCTTCACCCTGGTGGGGATCATTGCCGCCGAGTTCGTGCTGCTCCGCCCCGGCCTGTCGGGTCCGCGCCTGAGCCAGCTCGCCAGCGTCGATAAACTTTATGGCGTCGCCGCCATGGTGGTCATCGTCATCGGCGTACTGCGGGTGTTCTTCGGCGGCAAGGGCTGGGAATTCTACGTCGCCAGCGACATGTTCTGGGGCAAGATGCTGGCCTTCCTCATCGTCGGCCTGCTGTCGATCCAGCCTACTCTCGCGCTGGGCAAATGGGGACGAGCCCTCAAGGCCAACCCCGCCTTCACGCCGCCGGCCGGCGACATCGCCACCAGCCGCCGCTTCCTCAACGGTCAGGTTATCGTGCTGATCCTGATTCCGATTTTCGCAGCGGCGATGGCACGGGGATATTAGGCTGGCCACCGAACCGCCTCCCTCCCCTCAAGGGGGAAGGACGATAGAGCGGCGTCGTCGAGCCCTCGGGCGATCAGACTTAAGCCACCTTCGGCGCCGGCGTCTTCGGCTCGAACCGGCACCACTCCCGAATAATGCAGCGCCAGCACTCCGGCTTGCGCGCCTTGCACACATAACGCCCGTGCAGGATCAGCCAGTGATGGGCATGCAGCAGATAATGCTCCGGCACCGCCTTGAGCAGCGCTTCCTCCACCTGCAAGGGATTGTCCCCCGGCGCCAGCCCGGTGCGGTTGCCCACCCGGAACAGGTGCGTATCCACCGCGATGGTGGGCTGCTTGAAGAAAATATTGAGCACCACATTGGCGGTCTTGCGCCCCACCCCCGGCAGGGCCTCCAGCGCCTCGCGTCGGTCCGGCACTTCGCCATTGTGCCGCTCGATCAGCAGCTGGCTCAGCGCGAACACGTTCTTGGCCTTGGTGCGATAGAGCCCGATGGTCTTGACCAGCTCTTCGATCCGCTCCGGTCCCAGCGCCACCATCGCCGCGGGGCTCGGCGCCAGTTCGAACAGTTTTTTGGTCGCCTTGTTCACGCCCACGTCAGTTGCCTGCGCCGATAACACCACCGCGACCAGCAGCGTAAAGGCGTTGACATAGTCCAGCTCCCCCTTGGGTTCGGGATTGTCGCGCTCGAACGCCGTGAAAATCGCCTCCACATCGGCCGCGGGAAGCCGCTTCACTTTTTTGCCCTTGGCCATTTTCTCTCCGGTGATTCTGCGGCTATACTGAACAAGAGAACCAAATGCCCATGCAAGCAACCACCACTGCGCCGCTGTTCGCGGCCGAACTGACGCCGCACCGCTCGCTCACCCCGCGCGGCCTGCGGATCGTTATTGTCCTGCTGGCGGCTTTGGCCGCATTGCCGGGGCTGATTTTCTTTTCCCTCGGCGCCTGGCCGGTCGTTGCTTTCATGGGGCTCGACGTCATTGCCATCGCGTTTGCGCTGCGCACCGCCATGCGGCGCGAGAAGCGTCGCCAGCAGTTGACGCTGTGGTCCGACCGGCTCGAACTGATCGCCACCGACACCAAGGGCGCCATCGCCAAGACCCAGTTCAACCCCAATTCCGTGCGCCTGGTGATCGACCGCGATTTCAACGAGCGCACCACCGCGCTCCGCCTGCGCACCAACAAGGGTGAAACCGAGATCGGCGCCTTCCTCACCCAGGACGATAAATCCAGCCTCGCCAAGGCTTTCGGCACCGCCCTGCGCAAGGCCCGCGGCTAGGCCCCTGTGTCGTCAAAACCGGGTCGCATTCCCCCGCCCGCGCCCCTAGATATCCCCCATGACAAGCCCATGGGTGTTCAGATGAACCAGATGATCACGGCCGCGCCCCAAACCGATTACGAGACCATCCAGGCCGCCATCCGCTATCTCAGCGAGAACGGCCCCGATCTGCTCGACCTGCCCCGCTTTGCCCGCGCCATGGGCCTGAGCGAGCGGCAGCTGACCGACCTGTTCCGCCGCTGGTGCGGCCTCAGCCCCAAGAGTTTTGCTCAGGCGGTGGCGCTCGATCATGCTAAATTCCTGCTGCGCGATCGCCAGAGCGTGCTCGACACCACCTACGAGGTCGGCCTGTCTTCGACCTCACGGCTGCACGATCTGTTCGTGACCTACGAGGCCATGCCGCCTGGCATTTTCCGCGCCGGCGGTGCCGGGCTCGACATGATCTGGGGCGCCGCGCCCTCGCCCTTCGGCATGGCGGTGGTCACCGCCACCGAATACGGCATGTCCGGCCTCGGCTTCGCCGATGACCAAACCACGGTGGAGGAAGCGTTCCAGGACCTCGCCCAACGCTGGCCCAATGCCCGCTTCACCCGCGACGACGCGCGTGTCGCCCCGATGGTCGCGCAGTCGTTCGATCCGGCGCAGTGGTCGGCGGATCGCCCCGTGCGCGTCGTGCTGATCGGCACCGATTTCGAGGTCAGCGTCTGGGAAACCCTGCTCAAGATTCCCGTTGGCTGCGCCACAACCTATGCCAAGGTCGCCCACGATATCGGCCGCCCCACCGCCTCCCGCGCCGTTGGCGCCGCCGTGGGCAAGAACCCGATCTCCTTCGTGGTGCCCTGCCACCGCGTGGTGGGAACTTCGGGCGCATTGACGGGCTACCACTGGGGCGTCCCCCGCAAGCGCGCGATTTTGGGCTGGGAAGCCGGCGTCATCTCCGCCGCGCATTAAGGATTCACGTGGAACACTTCACCCCTCTGGGGGAGAGGTCGACCCTCTTGGGTCGGGTGAGGGGGCCTTTGCTGGGTGAGCGCCTGCGGAAGGCCCCCTCACCCGTCGCTGCGCGCCGACCTCTCCCCAAAGGGCGAGGTGAAGCCCTAAATCTCCACCCGCCCCTCAAGCTGCCCCTCGGCGCCAATCTGGTAAACCACCGGTTCCCCGGTGGCCAATTCCCGCTTGAGGATCTGCTCGGGCGTCAGCCCTTCGACCGCCATCACGATGGAGCGCAGCGAATTGCCATGCGCCGCCACCAGCACGGTCTTGCCCGCCTTCAGCAGCGGCACGATCGTGCTTTCGTAATACGGCAGCGTGCGCGCCGCGGTGTCCTTCAGGCTCTCCCCACCCGGCGGCGGCACGTCGAACGAGCGGCGCCAGATCAGCACCTGCTCCTCGCCCCATTTGACGCGCGCATCGTCCTTGTTGAGTCCGGTCAGGTCCCCATAATCGCGCTCGTTGAGCTTGAGCGAACGGGTGATCGTCACCTCGGTGATCCCCATTTCCTCCAGCATCAGGTCCAGCGTGTGCTGGGCCCGGCGCAGGTTGGAGGTGAAATACACGTCCGGCACATAGCCCTTGGCCTTGAGCTTGACGCCCGTTGCTCGCGCCTCGCCGATCCCCTTTTCCGTCAGGTCCGGATTGCGCCAGCCGGTGAACAGGTTCTTGAGGTTCCAGTCGCTTTCCCCGTGGCGCACGAGGATCAGGGTGCCGGTCATGCTAAAATGCTCCGTTAGTGGATAAGGTCGCCCACGCCCATGGCTTCGGCGATCAGCGCAAAATCGCCGGCCTCCACCCTGAACAGCGATTTGCGAAAGTACATGCCCCAATGGGCCGGGTTGGTCACGAAGGAAAGCTGCGGTAGCAGCAAATAGATATCGGCTTCCTGCGCGTCGAGGAACCGCGCCGCCCGCCGCCAGCCGGTGTCATCCATGCCCATTTGCATCTGCACCGGCTCGCCCTCCAGCACCTGCCCGATGGCGGTGAACCGCCGAACGGCGTCGGCCTTGCCCAGCGTTTGCGTCGGCGAGTAATAAACAAACCAGTCGCCCGGCTGCACCTGCTTGACCGCGCCATGCTTGCCATGCGCGAACATCACGAACCCCTCGGCGACGCCAACCATCACATGGCCCCGCGCCGCCACGCCGATCCAGTGTGCCGGCGCGCTCATCGCTCAGAGCCCCAGCACGTCGGCCATGGAATAGAGGCCCGGCCCCTGGTCCTTGGCCCACAATGCAGCCCGAGCCGCGCCATGCGCAAAAATCGCGCGGTCCTCGGCGCGGTGGTTGAGCTCGATCCGCTCCGATGGCCCGGCAAAGATCACGCTGTGATCGCCCACCACGGTGCCGCCGCGCAGCGTGGCAAAGCCGATCGTGCCCTCTTCGCGCGGCCCGGTATGGCCGTCGCGCACGCGCACGGAATGCGAGGCCAGGTTAATCTGCCGCCCCTCGGCGGCCGCATGCCCCAGCAGCAGCGCCGTGCCCGAAGGCGCATCCACTTTCTTGGCATGATGCATTTCGAGAATTTCGATATCGTACTGCGCCAGCACAGCCGCCGCCTGCTTGACCAGGCTCGCCAGCACATTGACGCCCATCGAGAAATTCCCCGACTTGACGATTGTCGCGCCGGCTTTGCCCGCTTCGGCAATCGCCACGTCGTCGCCTTCCGAACACCCGGTCGTGCCGATCACATGAACGAGTCCCAGCTTGGCGGCCTTTTGCGCCAGCGCCACGCTGGCGGCCGGTGCGGTGAAATCGATCACCGCGTCAGCGCCCACCAGCGCCGCATCCAGATTGTCGCTGATTGTCACGCCCAGCGCGCCGATCCCGGCGAACAGCCCGGCATCCTGCCCGATGGCCGGCGTACCCGGCCGGTCCACGGCGGCATGCAGGCTCAGCCCGCTCCCCGCCACCGCGCCATGCACGGCCAGTCCCGACAGGGCGGCGACGGCGCGAATATTGGCCGCGCCCATCCGCCCGCCCGCACCGGCAATAACCACCTTGAGATCGGCCATGGCGAAGTCTCCAGATTAGCAATATTCGGCTCCGGCTATAGCAGCGTGCTTTGCCAACACCAAGCCACACTTGCGGGTAAGAAGAAGCTTCGCCACATGCTAGACTCGGCGTCGTGTTGCCGCATGAAGGACTGCCTATGACCATCACCAATGCCCTGGCCGGTGTCGCCGTCGACAATTTGGCGACCGCCCTGCCCTGGTACGAGCAGATGTTCGGCCGCAGCGCCGACGCGCGCCCCATGGCCGATGTGGCCGAATGGAAATTCTCCACCGGCGGCTGGGTGCATGTGTTCACCGATGCCGACCGCGCCGGCGCCTCCTCGGTGACGCTGATTGTCGACGATCTGGCTGCGCACGTGGCGGCGCTCGAACCCCTGGGCATCACCCCCGTCAGCAAGCGCATCGGCGACTACGTCAAAACCGCCATCTACCGCGACCCCGACGGCAACCAGCTGATTTTTACCCAGCCGCTGAAGAATACGTATTGAGGGGTCTTCTTCACCTCTCCCTTCGGGGGAGAGGTCGACCCTTTTGGGTCGGGTGAGGGGGCCTTTACCGGGTGCGGTGTTGGGGGAAGGCCCCCTCACCCGTCTTGCTGCGCAAGCCGACCTCTCCCCCAGAGGGAGAGGTGAAGAGCCCCCTAGGCCACCCGCACTCCACCCGCCATCTCCGCCAGGATCGCGCGTGCCGCCGCTGCGGGATCGGCAGCCTGGATGATTGGTCGCGCGACCACCAGATGCGTCGCCCCCGCCGCCAGCGCTTCCGCCGGCCCCATCACTCGCTTCTGATCGCCATGATCGGCGCCCGCCGGCCGGATACCCGGCGTCACGATCGCCAGTTTCGGCCCCACGATGGTGCGCACCATCTCGGCCTCATGCGGCGAGGCTACCAGCCCCCCAATGCCCGCGTCGCGCGCTTGTTGCGCCCGTAGAGCCACCAGCCCCGCCGTGTCGCGCGCGAAGCCGGCTTCGGCCACGTCCTCGTCATCCATCGAGGTCAGCACCGACACGCCCAACACAGTCAGATCCGATCCCGCGGCGCCGCGCATCGCCGCCCTCATGCATTGCGGATAGGCATGCACGGTCAGCATCGCCGCCCCGGTCGCGGCGATCGCCGCCACACCTTTTTCCACCGTGTTGTCGATATCCAGCAGCTTGAGGTCGAAGAACACCTGCTTGCCCGCCGCGATCAAATCCTTGCCCAGCGCGAACCCGTCCGCGCCGTAGAAGCACTGATATCCGATCTTGTAGAACTGCACGTCATCGCCCAGCGCCGTCACGATGGCTTCGGCAACCGCGCGCGAGGAAACGTCGAGGCCAACGATCAGTTGTCCGCCCATGGCTTGATTCTCCCTGTGGATCGCGTCTCACTGGCACAACGGGCCACCCAAGGCAACTATGCGCCCTGGATCAGCGCGGCGGTGAGGTCTTCCATCGGCGTCCAGTCGCAATAGAGTTTTCGCGCCATGAGGTCGAACGCATAGCCATTGCCGCCGCCCGGATTCGCCAAGCGGCTCTGGTCTTCCGAACGGGCAATGGACCACCCGCCCAGATAGCATTTGAGCAGCGTACCGACGCCGCCATGCCCACAGAATACGGCGGTCTGTCCCGGTTGCACGCGAGCCATCGCCCCGGCGACGGCTTCGATGATTCGCCGCTGCGCATCGATCGCCCGCTCCCAACCATCCACGCTCTCCATTGGGGTGGCAAAGAACCGATTGGCGGTTTCCTCGAACTGGTCGGGCGGCAGAAAGCCCGTCGCCGAGCGATCGTTCTCGCCCATCTGCGCGTCGACCGTTACCGCCGCGCCGCGCGCAATCATCTCCGCCAGCTCCACGGCCTTGTGTTCATCGCTGGCAAAGATCATCGCATCGGCCGGAACCAGCCCACGCGCCGCAAACGCCTCCGCGCGGGCGCGCCCAACCTCCGACAACCCCCATTGCGGCACCGGCACCTCGGGATCGATCCTGACCTGCGGATGACTGATATAGAGCGCGCGCATAAACCATTAGCCCCGGCTGAAATGGGTCAATTCATGCACCATGGCCTCGACCTTGCGGATGATCGCCGGCTCCACCGGCGCGCCATCCGCATCGAAGGCCTCGTCGGCCGGCCCGATGCCCAGCAGCGTCGGCACCACCAGCGCGCCGATCTTGCTCAGGCTGTCGCGCAGATGGCTTAGCCCAAAGATGGTGCCATATTTACCGGTACTCACCCCGCCAATGCCGAATACCGGGTGGCGGAACGGGCTGGGCCGCTGCCGGCTCAGCCAGGCCAGCGTATTGACCGTCAGCGGCGTCAGCCCGCCATTATATTCGGGGCTGGCCCAGAACACGATATCATGGCTGGTGAACAGCGCCGCCAACTGGCCCGCCGCTTCGGGCACATACTCGGCTTCCAGGTCCTCGTTGAAGACCGGCAATTCGTAATCGGCCAGCGTGATGGCGGTGACCTTGACCCCGGCCGCCTCCAATTGCGTGCCGATATGGCGTTGCAACATCTGGTTCAGCGATCCCTTGCGGATCGAGCCGGAAAGCGTAAGCGCGGTGGTCATGAAGCGTCATCCTGGTGAGGAGGTAACACTGCCCGCCGCCGCGCCGCGCCGCAAGGGCGAGCGGGCGCTTGCCAGTCGCGACGTAAACAGTTAAGTAAATGCCTTAGTAAAACGGAGGAGGCACCCATGGCCACCAACATCTTCGTCAACCTGCCGGTCCGCCATCTCGAGGCGTCCAAAACCTTCTTCGGCGCGCTCGGTTTCGCCTTCAACGCGCAGTTCACCGACGAGACCGCCGCCGCCATGGTGATCGACGAAAACATCTTCGCCATGCTGCTGACGCATGAAAAATTCGCCCAGTTCACGCCCAAGACCATCGCCGATGCCCATACCAGCAGCGAAGTGCTGATCGCGCTCAGCCGCGACAGCAAGGAAGCCGTCATCGCGCTGTTCGATAAAGCCATCGCCGCCGGCGCCACGCAGGCGCGCCCCGGCGACGACTACGGCTTCATGATGAGCCGCGCGTTTTCCGATCTCGACGGTCACATCTGGGAAATCATGTGGATGGACCCGAGTTTCGTCCAGCCGAGCTGAGGGACTCTTCACCTCTCCCTTTGGGGGGAGAGGTCGACCCTTTCGGGTCGGGTGAGGGGGCCTTTACCGGGTGAGGTGTTTGGGGAAGGCCCGCTCACCCGTCGCTGCGCGCCAACCTCTCCCCCAGGCAGAGGTGAAGGGCTTACGCCCCAAACATCGTCTTCAGCTTCGCAAAAAACCCGTCCGAGGTCGGATTGGTCTCTTCCGTCGTCAACCGCTGGAACTCTTCCAGCAATTCGCGCTGCTTGCGGCTCAGGTTTTGCGGCGTCTCGATATCGAGCTGCACATACAAATCGCCGGTGTCCTTGCTGCGCAGCACCGGCATGCCCTTGCCCTTGAGCCGCACGCGCTGGCCTGGCTGCGTGCCCGCCGCAACCTTGACCTTGGCGCGCATCGCATCGAGCGTCGGCACTTCGAATTCCCCGCCCAGTGCCGCCGTCGCCATGGCGATCGGGACGCGGGCATAGAGATCGGCTCCATCGCGCTGGAACAGATCGTGCGGCCGCAGCGAGATGAAAATGTAGAGATCACCCGGCGGTCCGCCGCGCAATCCCGCCTCGCCCTCATTGGCCAGCCTGATGCGCGTGCCGTCCTCGATGCCCTTGGGGATATCGACGCTCAGCTTGCGATTTTCCTGGCGACGGCCCTGGCCACCGCAATCGGTGCACGGCTGGTCCATCATCTGGCCACGGCCCTGGCAAACCGGGCAGGTCCGCTCGATGGTGAAAAACCCCTGCGCCGCGCGCACCTTGCCATGGCCATTGCACTGGCGGCAGGTATGCGTGCCGGTGCCCGGCTTGGCGCCATTGCCGTCGCACGTGGTGCAGGACACCAAGGTGGGCACGTCGATCTCGACCGTCTGCCCGGCAAAGCTTTCTTCCAGCGAAATTTCGAGATTGTAGCGCAGGTCGCTGCCGCGCAGCTTGGCCGCGCCCTGCCCGCCGCCACCGCGTCGGCCGCCCATGAAGTCGCCAAAGATGTCGTCGAAAATATCGGACATCGAGGAGGTGAACTCCGGCCCGAAACCGGCGGCCCCGGCAGCACCGCGCCCGCCATTCTCGAAGGCCGCATGCCCGAACCGGTCATAGGCGGCGCGCTTCTGGCCGTCCTTGAGCGTCTCGTACGCTTCGCTCAGTTCCTTGAACTTGCCTTCGGCTTCGTTATCGCCGTGATTGCGGTCGGGGTGATATTGCATCGCGAGCTTGCGATAGGCGCTTTTGAGCACCGCATCATCGGCGTCCTTGGCAACGCCGAGCACCTCGTAGAAATCACGTTTGGCCAAGAATTTTTCTCCGAAAGCCATGCCGGCGCCAGCTCGTCGCGATCGCCATGGACCGCGCCAAACCCAGCGCCTCACTAGAAGAGACCTGAAACTAACCCCTAGATGGCAATCAAGCCCGCTTCCCGCAAGGGGAAGCAAGGCTTGCCAGACCAAATGAGTAGCGCTCGCTCCATATCAAGCAAGGGCCGCGCCATCAACTGTGGTGAGCGGTTTCAGCTCCGACGGCCGCGCCCAAACGCCTGGTTCAGCGCTTCGGCGGCTTCCGATTGGGCGAACAGCGCCTTGGTGACGATCAACCCCAGCCCGAAAAAGCCCTGTGTCACCCCCTCATGCACGGTGCAGGTGACATTGACGCCCGCCGCCTCCAGCGCTTCGGCCAGCGCCTCGCCTTCCGAGCGCAAAGGATCAATTTGCGCCAGGATGATCGTCGCCGGCGCCACGCCCGCCAAATCCTCGCGCGATGCCAGGTCGATCCGCGGATCGCTCATCTGCTCGCGATCCTCCAGTTCGTGCCGCATCCGCCACTGCATGCCCGGCATGCCGATCGGCCGCGCCCGCAGCGTCTCGCCATAAGAGGGCCGGCTCATGTCGCTGCCGGCAATCGGATGGATCAGCAATTGCGCCAATGGCTGGGTGAGACGGGCGTCCCGCGCCATCAGCGCCACGTTCAGCGCCAGATTCGCTCCAGCGTCCTCGCCGGCCACCGCAATCCGCCGCGGATCGCCGCCCAGGTCGCGCGCCGCGCCTACCAGCCAGCGCCAGGCCGCATAAGCATCCTCATGCGCCGCCGGAAATTTGTGTTCGGGTCCCAGCCGATAGTCGAGTGAAACCACGATGGCCCCGGTCCGCCGCGCCAGCGCCCGCGCCGTTGCATCGTGCATATCGAGGTCCCCGGTGACAAAACCGCCACCATGGAAGTAGGCGATCATCGGGTTGAGCCGGCTCAAGAGGCCAATCGGCCGGTAAACCCGCGCCGCCAACTCGTCCTCGGCTGCCTGGTAGGTGATGTCCTCTGTGCTCACGCCATCGTCGCTGGGCGCTCGGCCCTGCCGCGCCATGATGGCGCTGATGGCGTCGATCAGCTTGGGCTGGCGCCGCGCCATGTCGGGGCTGCTCTGCTCCAGCGGCCGCGCACCCAGCTCCGCCAGCGCCTCGATCACCAGTTTCATATCGGTATCGAGCCGGTCCATCGGGTTGCCGTGGATCAGCTCGGCGAGCCGGCCAATGCCGCTCGATTCAGGATTGCTGGCAATGTCGCCCATGGTGGCCTCGCTGTGCGTTAGTGCCGCCCCCCAGCGACATCCCTTTCGAACCCCATAATGGGCCCACATTGGGGCGCGATCTGGCCTATTTCTGGATTTGTCAGTTCTGCAGAGCGTTTCGCAGGCAACAAAAAACCCGGGATCGCTCCCGGGTCGGATCATGATTCACGTGGAACACTTCAAGCCGTCCCGCAGGGAAAATCGATCCGGTGGATCGATTTTAGGCGAGAAGGCCATAAGAGCTATGCTCGAATGGCCCGGACAATGGCTCGAACTCGATCTACGCCGCTTCTAGTGCCTCGGCACTGATATTGTGCTCCATCAACTTCTTGCGCACCGCATTGACCGCGTCGACGCTGAACAGCTCTTCATTGCGCATCACGATGGCTTCGCTCGACAGGTCCGCGCGGCCATGCTCGACCAGGGTGGCAAAGCCATCCGACATTTCGGGCTCCATGGCGGCGTCCGCCAGAACCTTCTGGGCGCCGACACGCTTGTGCTTGGCGCGGATCTTGGTGAGCTTGGAAGTCTTGCCCTTGATGGCGGTATTGAATTCCTCGGCCGCGCTCAGGGCGGTCCAGAATTCGCGCTCGATACCCTTTTCATGGGTATTGCCGACCAGCTCGGCAATGCGCAGCTGGCAGTTGAAAACGAGATCGGGATAGCCCAGGCGGACGGCATTGGCCATCAACTTGCGCAGTTTTTCGGGATCGGTGAAGGTTTTGGGGTCTGGAATGTTCATTCCCCACCATAGGACAGTTTGCAACAATTAGCTAACACAAAGGCGGAATACGCGAATCGGGGGGAAGTCAAGGTGAACGGCGACACTGGTACGATCAGTCTGCCTCCCCTCCCCCGCGAGGTGATGGTCAGGGTGGGGGGAGCCCGAGCGGGAAATGGCGCCAAGAATGGTTAGGCAGGCGGCCCGTACGAGCCGACGCTCCCCCCACCCAACTTACGCGGACGGCTCGCCGACTTCCTCGAACGGGAGGCCGGCATGGTCCCGGTCAGCCAGGCGATCTTCCCCACCATGGCAATCACAAAAGCCAGCCAACAGAACGGCGCCGCCATCGCCACCATGTAATCGTGCAGGGCGGTATCGTAGTTCAGCGCCACCGGCACCGGCCAGCAGGCCCAGGCCAGCAACCCGCCCGCGATCGCCAGACCCATGAGATAAGAGCGCCACCCCGGCATGAAGGTCAAAACTACCGTTGATGTCAGCAAAACCAGAACCAGCATGGCGCGTCCCCCGAAGCCCAGCCTTGATAGCAGGCGCCCGTAAGCCCTCCGTGCTCACAATCCTCGCAATTTTAACGCCGCCCTTATCCTCTCGTTAACCGCCGGCCGCGGGCAACAAAAAAGCCCGGGATCGCTCCCGGGCTTACGTCATGCAACCTGTTTGATTTATGCGGACTTCTTGTTGTCGTCGTCCTTGACCTCTTCGAAGTCAGCGTCGACCACGTCATCATCGTCGTCTTCCGCATCGCCGGCGGCCTGGGCCTCGGCTTCAGCCTGGGACGCCTTGTACATGGCCTCGCCCAGCTTCATCGAAGCTTGCGCCAATGCGTCGGTCTTCTCGCGGATCACTTCGGCATCGTCGCCGTCAAGCACGCCGCGCAGGTCGACGATAGCCGCTTCGATCGCAGCCTTGTCTTCAGCCGAAACCTTGTCGCCATATTCCTTGACCGACTTTTCGGTCGAGTGAACCAGGCTCTCAGCCTGGTTCTTGGCTTCCACGGCTTCGCGCTTCTTCTTGTCGGCTTCGGCGTTCTGCTCGGCTTCCTGCACCATCTTTTCGATATCGGCGTCGCTGAGGCCACCCGAAGCCTGGATGCGGATCTGCTGCTCCTTGCCGGTGCCCTTGTCCTTGGCCGAAACGTTGACGATGCCGTTGGCGTCGATGTCGAAGGTCACTTCGATCTGCGGCACGCCACGCGGTGCGGGCGGAATGCCGGCGAGATCGAAATTACCCAGCAGCTTGTTGTTCGCCGCCATTTCGCGCTCACCCTGGAACACCCGGATGGTCACGGCCGACTGGCTATCCTCAGCCGTCGAGAACGTCTGGCTCTTCTTGGTCGGGATCGTGGTGTTGCGATCGATCAGGCGGGTGAACACGCCACCCAGCGTCTCGATGCCGAGGCTCAGCGGGGTCACGTCGAGCAGCAGCACGTCCTTGACGTCGCCCTGCAGCACGCCGGCCTGGATCGCAGCGCCGAGCGCCACGACTTCGTCCGGGTTCACGCCCTTATGGGGTTCCTTGCCGAACAGCTGCTTGACGACTTCCTGCACCTTGGGCATGCGGCTCATGCCGCCGACCAGCACGACTTCGTCGATCTGGGCTGCGGTCAGGCCGGCATCCTTGAGCGCCTGCTTGCAGGGCTCAACGGTCTTCTGGATCAGGTCGTCGACCAGCGACTCGAACTTCGAGCGGCTCAGCTTCAGCGTCAGATGCTTCGGACCCGAGGCATCGGCGGTGATGAAGGGCAGGTTGATTTCGGTCTGGGTCGAGCTGGAGAGTTCGATCTTGGCCTTTTCGGCCGCTTCCTTGAGGCGCTGCAAAGCCAACTTGTCGGAGCGGAGGTCGATGCCCTGCTCCTTCTTGAACTCGTCGGCAAAGTAGTCGACCAGGCGCATGTCAAAGTCTTCGCCGCCCAGGAACGTATCGCCGTTCGTGGACTTCACTTCGAACACGCCGTCGCCGATTTCCAGCACCGACACGTCGAACGTGCCGCCACCAAGGTCATAGACCGCAATGGTGCCGGAGTTTTTCTTGTCGAGGCCATAGGCCAGGGCGGCCGCGGTGGGCTCGTTGATGATGCGCAGCACTTCAAGGCCGGCAATCTTGCCCGCATCCTTGGTGGCCTGGCGCTGGCTATCGTTGAAATAGGCCGGAACCGTGATGACGGCCTGCGTGACAGTCTCGCCGAGATAGGACTCAGCGGTTTCCTTCATTTTCTGCAGGATCATGGCCGAAACCTGCGAGGGCGAATACTTTTCTCCCGAGGCTTCCACCCATGCATCGCCATTGTCGGCGGCGACGATTTTGAACGGGACCAGGTTCTTGTCCTTGCCCACGACCTTGTCGTCGTAACGACGACCGATCAGGCGCTTGACGGCAAACAGCGTGCCTTCAGGATTGGTGACGGCCTGGCGCTTGGCCGGCTGGCCAACGAGACGCTCGCCATCCTTGGAAAATGCCACCATCGACGGCGTGGTGCGCGCGCCTTCGGCATTTTCGATCACTTTTGGGTTCGAGCCGTCCATCACTGCAACGCAGCTATTGGTGGTCCCGAGGTCGATACCGATAACTTTAGCCATTACTATGCCTCTCTCTCAGCAAACCCAGGATGAAGCCCCGCTTTCGAAGCAGCTTCGTGGCCGGTTAGGGCCGGGTTCCCTTGCAACGTGAATGTGCCCATCTCTGGGCCTGCGGGGTATATAGGGGGGTCATTGTGACGCTTCAAGCGGACAATCAGCGTTTGCCGCTCTCCCAAGGCTTGCGCGGCAAAGAAAAGCGCTGCGCCCGGCCCTTGCGGCAACTTCCCAAACCAGTTCGCCCCGCTTACAACGCCCCCATGCTGATCCCCGGCACAGTACTGCTCCACGACACGCTCGATCCCTCGGGAGCGAACCTGCTGTTCACCGCCCCGCGCGAGATCGTGGTCGCCGATACGGCCGATGAAGCGCGCGTGGCCCTCGCCCGCCTCGAAACTGCCCGCACCAAAGGGTTTTGGGCCGCCGGCTATCTGTCTTACGAGCTGGGTTTCCTGTTCGAGGAGCGCCTCGCCCCCCGCCTGCCCGCCCGCAGCGACACCCCTTTGATGTGGATGGGCCTCTACGACGCGCCGCAACCCCTTGATGCCGCGCAAGTGGATGCCTGGCTCGCCAGCATCGCCGGAACCGCCGGCCGCGCGGTCGACATCCAGCCCCGTCTCGATCGAGCGGCTTACAAAATCGCCTTCGACACCGTCAAAGCCCTGATCGCCGCTGGCGATACCTATCAGGTCAATTTGACCTTCAAGGCCGATTTTACCCTCGAGGGCGATGCCGTGGCGCTCTATCGCGATCTCATGCGCAAGCAACCCGTTGCCTATGGGGCGCTGATCGCCACCGGCACCCACACCATTCTGTCCCGCTCCCCCGAACTGTTCGTCTCCAACCGCGCCGGCGCGCTCTCCGCCCGCCCGATGAAGGGCACCATGGCGCGCGGCCGCACCCTCGCCGAAGACGAAGCCGGGCGCCTCGCTTTGGCCCATGACGAAAAGAACCGCGCCGAAAACCTGATGATCGTCGATCTGTTGCGCAACGATCTCGGCCGCATCGCCGAGATCGGCTCGGTCAAGGTCACCGATCTGTTCACTGTCGAAACCTACCGCACCCTCCACACCATGACCTCGGGCATCACCGCCACCCTCAAGCCCGGCCTCGGCCCCAGCGATATCCTCAACAACCTCTACCCCTGCGGCTCGATCACCGGCGCCCCCAAACTGCGCGCCATGGAAATCATCGACAGTGTCGAACCCGATCCGCGTGGCCTCTACACCGGCTCCATCGGTTACATCGCCCCCAATGGCGACCTCACCCTCAACGTCGCCATCCGCACTGCCGTCATCGACAATTTTGGCAAAGGCGAAATCGGCATTGGCGGCGGCATCGTCGCCGATAGTCTCGTCGCCGACGAATATCAGGAGGCCCTGCTCAAAATGGCATTCTTCTCCGATCCCGCCATACCCGTCTGCCTGATCGAAACCCTGCTGTGGGAACCCGCTCGCGGCTATTATCTGCTCGAGCGTCACCTGGCGCGCATGGAAGGCTCAGCGCGCTATTTCCGCCTGCCCTTCGATGCCAACAAGAAATCCAGCATGCTGGACGATTTGGCCCTCACCTTCACCGCCCCCATGCGCGTCCGCCTCACTCTGCACGAGGTGGATGGCCCCGCCATCACCGCCGTGCCACTACCCCCCAATCCAGCAGTCTTCCGCTTCTCGATCGCCCCAGAAAAACTCCATTCCGCCAGCCTCTGGCTCGCCCACAAAACCACCAACCGCGCCTTCTACGACGAACCGCGCCAGCGCGCCCATGCCGAAACGGGCGTCGATGAAGTCGTATTCCTCAACGAAAACAATGAACTGACCGAAGGCTCGATCACTAACCTCTTCGTCGAGCGCGACGGCATCCTGCTGACGCCCCCCCTCTCGGCCGGCCTTCTCCCCGGCACGCTGCGCGCCGACCTCATCGACAGCGGCCGCGCCGTCGAGCATGTTCTGACCCTAGCTGACCTCGAAACCGCCAAAACCATTTTCCTCGGCAATTCCGTCCGCGGCCTCATCCCCGCCCAATGGATCAAGGAGTGACCATGCTCGCCATCACCTCCCGCGACGTCCTCATCGTCGTCGACATGCAATATGACTTTCTGCCCGGCGGCAGTCTTGCGGTGGCCGGCGGTGACGAAATCGTCCCGTTAATCAATACTTTAGCCAAGCGCTTCACCAATGTGATCTTCACCCAGGACTGGCATCCGGCCGATCACATTTCCTTCGCCAGCCAACATCCGGGAAAAAATCCCTTCGATCTGATCGAGCTGACCTACGGTCCCCAGGTGCTCTGGCCCGACCATTGCGTGTGGAATACCCGTGGCGCCGAACTGAGCGCCGACCTGGACATTCCCCACGGCCAATTGATCATCCGCAAAGGCTACAACCGCCAGATCGACAGCTATTCGGGCTTCCAGGAAGCCGACCGCGAGACCCAGACCGGGCTGGCCGGATATCTCAACGAGCGCGATGTCGACAAGCTCTATGTGGTTGGCCTGGCAACGGATTTCTGCGTCGGCTGGACCGCCATCGACGCCGCCGCGGGTGGCTTCGACGTCGCCGTCATTGAGGACGCCACCCGCGCCATCGACAATGCCGGCTCATTGGCAAACGCCTGGGCTGAAATGCAAACAGCCGGCGTGAGCCGGCTGCAAAGCAAGGATATCTTGGCTAGCTAGACGCTCTTGTCGATCGCCTCGGCGCCCTCGGCATGGCTCGGGCCACCCTTGGCCACGCCCACCATGGCGGGGCGTAACACCCTGTCGCCAATAGCAAAACCGGCCTGAACCACCTGCACCACAGTGCCTTCCGGCCGGCTGGGATCGGGCACTTCGAACATCGCCTGATGACGATGCGGATCGAACTTCTGGCCTTCGGCTTCGATCGGTTTGACGCCATGCTTGGCCAGCAGGCGCTGCATCTCGCGCTCGGTCATTTCGATGCCGTCGATCAGGCTCTTGGTGGTCGCATCCCCGGATTCGCGCGCTTCCGCCGGCAGCACCATCAGCGCCCGGCTCAGGGCATCGGTGGCGCTCAGCATATCGCGCGCAAAGCCCGCAATGGCGTAGCTGCGCGTATCGGCCACTTCCCGCTCGGTGCGCTTGCGCAGGTTTTCCATCTCGGCGATGGTGCGCAGCACGCGGTCCTTGAGCTCGGCATTTTCGGCCCGCAGCGCCACAGTCGGATCGATTTCCGGCGCAACCGCCTCAATCTCAATCTCGGGATTTTCGTCCTGCGAGGCGTTTTCGTCGCTCATCATCATCTGTTCCGCAAATTAACTGGATTTGACCCCGCATATCGGCCAAAGCGCAGGTTTTTTCAACCCTACCGCTTCCGTGCCATCATCGAGCTGATAACATGGGCGGTATAATCCACAACGGGCACGATACGCGCATAGTTCAATCGCGTCGGCCCAATCACCCCCAGAACCCCCACCACCTTGTCATTAGCGTCCTTGTAGGGACTGAGAATCACCGACGAGCCCGACAGCGAAAACAGTTTGTTCTCCGACCCGATGAAGATGCGCACGCCCTGCGCCTTCTCGGTATCGCCGAGCAGGTCCAGCAGTCCGTCCTTGCTTTCCAGCTCGTCGAACAATTGCCGCATCCGCGAAAGGTCTTCCGACGCCATGGCGTCGTTGATCAGGTTCGCCCGCCCACGCACGATGATGGTCGGCTGCCCCGAACTCGATGGTTGGCTCAGCGTCGCGATCCCGTCATCCACCAGCTTTCGCGTCAGCTCGTCCAGCTCCGCTCGCTGTTCGGCGCGCTGCTCGCCCAAAATCTTGCGCGCCTCGGGAATGGTCCGGCCGATCACATGATGGGCCAGATAATTGCTGGCCTGCTGCAAGGCGCTGGCGGTCAGCCCCGCCGGCAGGTCCATGATGCGGTTTTCCACCTGCCCGTCCTGGCCCACCAGCACCGCCATGGCCCGCAAGGCGTCGAGCCGCACAAATTCGATATGCCGCAGCACCATGTCCGCCTTGGCGGCGATGACGACGCCGGCGCCCTGGCTCAGCCCGCTCAAAAGCTGGCTAGCCTCGGTCAGCAGGTCCTCGACCTGCCCCTGCCGCGCCTGGCCCTCAATATTCTTGGAAATCTGCAGCCGCTCGCGCTCGTCGACGCTGCCGATCTCCAGCATAGCATCGACGAAAAACCGCAAGCCTTCCTGCGTTGGCGCCCGTCCGGCCGAAGTATGCGGCGCCGCGATCAGCCCCAAATCCTCGAGGTCCGCCATCACATTGCGCACCGAAGCCGGGGACAATCCCACCTGTAGCATTCGGCTCAGGTCACGCGAACCCACCGGCATCCCGGTCTCGAGATAGCGCTCGACGATCTTCTTGAAGATGTCCTGGCTGCGGGTATTGAGCACCGCGAGAAAGTCTTCGGGTGGCTTTGCCATGTGTTGCGTAAAATCTTCCGTTTAACCCTGCCCCATCATTTAAGCGCATTGCAGCCTCCCGCCAAGCGCCCGCGGCTTGTGAGGCGCCCCTAGGGGGGGTATGAGGGCGGATTAACACTTCACTAACTATCAGGGACTGATTTGCCCATGCGGCCTTCCGGACGTGAGCCCAACCAGATGCGCGCAGTCACGATCGAGCGCGGCGTCTCGCAAAAGGCCGAGGGCTCCTGCCTCGTGCAGTTCGGCAACACCAAGGTTTTGGTGACGGCGTCGGTCGAAACCAGCCTGCCCGGCTGGCTGCGCGGTAAGGGCCAGGGCTGGGTTACCGCCGAATATGGCATGCTGCCCCGCGCCACCGGCTCGCGCAATCGCCGCGAAGCCACCGCCGGCAAGCAGTCCGGCCGCACCCAGGAAATCCAGCGCCTGATCGGGCGCTCGCTCCGCGCCGTGGTCGACATGACGCTGCTTGGCGAAAACCAGGTCACGATCGATTGCGACGTGCTGGAGGCCGATGGCGGCACCCGCACCGCGTCGATCACCGGCGCCTATATCGCGCTGGCCGATGCCATCGCCTGGATGGACGAGCGCAAGCTGACCAAGGGCAAGGCCCTGCGCGACTCCGTCGCTGCCGTCTCCTGCGGCATCTATCGCGGCACGCCCGTGCTCGACCTCGATTACCTCGAGGACGTCGAAGCCCATACCGACGCTAATTTCGTGCTGACCGGCTCGGGCAAATACGTTGAAATCCAGGGCACTGCCGAACAGGTGCCCTTCAGCCGCGATGAACTGAATGCCCTGATGACCCTGGCCGAACAGGGCATTGGCGAACTCACCCTGCTGCAACAAACGGCTCTTATCCCATGATCGGCTGGCTTCTCAAGAAAGTCGCAACCGCCCAACGCGCCGCTCCCCAGCGGCCGGAAGAACAGCGCGCGCCATCGCCCGAGGCCTGCGCTATCTGGCACGATGTCGTCCGCGCGCTCGACGCCAAGCCCAAGAACGCCAAATGAGCGCCCTCCTCAGGCTCCGCGATGGCGACCGCCTCGTCCTGGCTACCCACAACAAGGGCAAGCTCAAGGAATTCCAGGAACTGTTCGAGCCCTTTGGCCTCGAACTGATTTCTGCCGGCGATCTCGGCCTGCCCGAGCCTGAGGAAACCGGCACGACCTTTGCCGAGAACGCGCGCCTCAAGGCCCATGCGTCGGCCCAGGGTTCCGGAATGATCGCTCTCAGCGACGATTCGGGGCTTTGCGTCGATGCGCTGGGCGGCGATCCCGGCGTTTACACTGCCGATTGGGCGGGTGTGCCGCGCGATTTCGCGCATGCGATGAAGCGTGTCGAAGATGCGCTGCAAGCCGCCAACGCCACCTCGCCAAGCCAGCGCAAGGCCCATTTCATGGCCACCCTCTGCCTCGCCCATCCCGATGGCCGCGATTGGCTGTTCGAAGGCCGGTGCAGCGGCACCATGGTCTGGCCGCCACGCGGCGAGCGCGGCCACGGCTACGACCCCGCCTTCATGCCCGATGGCTACGACATCACCTTCGGCCAGATGCCGGCCGAAATGAAACATTCCTGGACGCCCGGCGAAACCGGCCTGTCGCACCGCGCCCGCGCATTTGCGAAGTTTGTGGAGGGTGCAATTGAGCGCGAATGACCTGTTCGGCGTCTATGTGCATTGGCCCTTTTGCGCCAGCAAATGTCCCTATTGCGATTTCAATTCGCATGTTCATCGCGGCCCGTTCGATGAGCAGGCCTATGTGGCCGCCTATGAACGCGAAATCGCCCATGCGGCGAGCCTGACGCCCGGCCGGGTCGTGCAATCCATCTTCTTCGGCGGCGGCACGCCCTCGCTGATGAGCCCCTGGGCCGTCGAAAGCATCATCAACTCGATCACCCGCCACTGGACCGTCGAGCCCAAGGCCGAAATCACGCTAGAGGCTAATCCCACCAGCGTTGAAGTCGACCGCTTCCGGGGCTTCCGCTCCGCTGGCATCAACCGCGTCTCGCTTGGCGTGCAGTCCCTGCGCGACAAGCCGTTGGCCGATCTCGGTCGCCGCCACACCGTGGACGAGGCCATCGCCGCCGTGCGCATCGCCCAGTCGGTGTTCGAGCGCTCCAGTTTCGACCTGATCTATGGTCGTCCCAACCAGACGCTGGACGACTGGGAAGATGAACTCAAGGAAGCGCTCTGGCTCGCCAAAGGCCATATCAGCCTCTACATGCTCACTATCGAGCAGGGCACGCGCTATTTCGACCTGCACAGGGCCGGCAAGCTGATCATGCCCAATGAAGACTTGGCCGCCGATTTCTACGAGCTGACCCAGGAACTGACCGCACAGGCCGGCATGCCCGCCTATGAGATTTCCAATCACGCCCGTCCTGGCCAGGAGAGCGAGCACAATCTGCTCTATTGGCGCTATGGCGAATATGCCGGCATCGGCCCGGGCGCCCATGGCAGGCTGCTGATCAACAACCAGCGCCACGCCACCGCGACGGAAAAGATGCCCTTCGACTGGCAGAAAAAGGTCGTCTCCAACGGCCACGGCCTCGTCACCGACGATGTTCTGACCTGGGAAGAACAGGGCGACGAATTCCTCGTCATGGGCCTGCGCCTGCGCGAAGGCATCTCCCCCCAGCGCTTCACCGCGCTCAGCGGCCGCAAGATCAACCAGCGCCAGATCGATGATCTCAAGGGCTACGGGTTTGTCGAAATCCTTCCCAACGGCAATATAAGGGTGACGGATCGCGGCTGGCCGGTGCTGGACGCGGTGGTCGCGGATTTGGCGGCTTAGCCTCCTCCAGTCGCGCTAAGCTTCTCAACCTTCCTTCCCGCGGACTAGATCCGCGGGCCACTCACACCACGGTAGGTGCGGGAGGAGACCCGCGGATCAAGTCCGCGGGAAGTGCGGTGAGTATTGAGGTATCGGCGTCAAAGCTTCGCCCCCTCTAAAACGGCGGCTCCGCCGTTCCCCACCTGCTTGATCGCCAGCGCATATTCGCCCTGCCCATTGGCGAGGAACCGGAACACGCCGTCCCGCCCATTGAACCCGGACACCGCCGTCAGCGCCGCGGGAGCGTAGCGCGGTGTACTCATCGACAGGGTCTTCACATTAGCCAGGATCACTGCCGTATAGGCCAGCGTCGCCAGTTGCGGCGGCGGTGATCCGAACCGCGCCTGATACTCGGCGCCGATCGCCATCAGCCCGCGCGGGTCAACTGCCGGATAGATCGCTCCAGCCAGCCCCGGCGCCTGCGCCAGCCGGCCGTCAGTGTCCCAATCAGCCGAACCCACCACCAGCAAACCGGTTGTCCCCGCCTGCTGCAATGCCGCGCCGAACGCCGACGCTGCCGTCGTGTCCGGCACGAACAATGTATCGATATAGCCCGTCTTCAGCATTGGCATCGCCTGCTGCACGACGCCCTGGGCTTCCGCGGCGCTGCCGTAGGTATAGACCGCAGCCGGGCTCAACCCGATCGCCGCCACGGCCTGCCGGAATGCTTTTTCCTGCGCCGCGCCGGCCTCAGTCGCCGGAAACGCGCCGGCGAACCCGCGGCTGCCCTTGCCCAGCGCATAGTTCAGGCTGCGCTTGACCTCGGCCTCCGGCAGCACGCTGAGCAGATATACGCCCGGCGCCGCCGCACTGGGCGTATTGGCAAACCCGATGACCGGCACCCCGGCCGCGCGCCCGACGCTGCCCACCGCCATCACCTGGTCGGCTCGCAGCGGCCCCAGGATCAAGCTCGCACCATCCTGCAGCGCCGCGGTGGCCGCCTGGCTGGCGCTAGCCGCCGATGCGCCGCTGTCGCGCAGCGAAATCGTGATGTTCTCGGCAATATTAGGATTTGCCTCGATAAAGCTCATGGCGAGCCTGGCCCCATTGGCCATACCCGTCGCCGTGCCCGCCAGCGCCGGATCGCTGAGCGGCAGCAGAAGCGCCACTCGCACCGAACCCTGTCCGAACGTGTTGCCGGGCGCGGCCGGTAAAGCCGCCTGCGTCACGGGCGCGCTCTCCTGCGGCGCGTCCCAAGGAAATGTCAGCACCCGGTCACCAATGGCAAAGCCGCCCGTCGAACAGGCGCCCAAGACCATCGCCAAAACGCCAGCCGCAATCGCTCGCAGTCCAATTGTCCCGGCCATGCTTGCCCCTCAAGCCCGACGGATGCACGAAGCCTGCGCCTTTCCAATTAAGCAATTCTATACTTTGCGGCCCCCGCTCTCTAAAACAGCTTCGGAAAGCGGAAGGATGACGCGTGGACGAGCAGCAGCCCAAGACGGCTAACTATTTCATTGCGGGCCGGACCTTTGTGGCGCCTCCATTGGCGCCCGGCCTTTATGTCGTCGCCACCCCGATCGGCAACTTGCGCGATATCACCATCCGCGCGCTCGAAACCCTTGCCGCTGTCGACGCGGTGCTGTGCGAGGACACCCGTATGTCCGCCCGCCTGCTCGACCACTACGGCATCAAGGGCCGCCGCATTGCGCTGCACGAACACAATGAGCGTGCCAAGGCCGACGACATCGTCGCCCGCATTGCCGCTGGCCAGACCTTTGCGCTGATTTCCGACGCCGGCACGCCCTTGCTCTCCGATCCCGGCTTTCCGCTGATCCGCGCGCTGGCTGAAGCCGGCTTGCCGGTCTTCGCCATTCCTGGCGCCTCGGCATTGCTCTCGGCGCTGGTCGTCGCCGGCCTGCCGACGGACGCCTTTGCCTTCCACGGCTTCCTGCCACCCAAGGCGGGCGCCCGCGCCAACGCCCTCAAGGCATTGGCAGATTCACGTGAAACACTGGTTTTCTACGAGTCACCCCGCCGCCTGGACGATACGCTCGCCGCCATGACCCTCGCCTTCGGTCCGGATCGCCCCGCCGCCGTCGCGCTCGAACTTACCAAGCGCTTCGAGCGCGTCCATCGCGGCACGCTGGACGATCTCGCCGCCGAATTCGCCGATACCGAAACCAGGGGCGAAGCCGTGATCGTCGTCGGCGGCTCGCCAGAGGCCGCCGTCCCCGATGCCGCCGATTGGAATGCTTCGCTGGTCGAGGCGTTGGCCGATCAACCGCTTCGCGCTGCCGTCGATGCCATCACTGCCCAGTACGGCCTCAAGCGCAAGGAGGTTTACGATGCCGCCCTCGCCCTCAAAGCCGAAAAGTGACAAGCGCATCGCCGCCCATCGCGGTGGCCATCGTGCCGAAGCGTTGGCGGCTTGGTTTCTTCGGCTGCAACTCTACCGCGTCATCGCCACGCGGTACAAAACACCGGTTGGCGAGATCGATCTGATCGCCACCCGATTTGGTGTTACCGTCTTCATCGAGGTCAAGGCGCGAAACCAAAAATCCGGCTATGCCGAGGCGCTCGAAGCCGTCAACACGTCGCGCATTTCCCGCGCCGCGCAGTACTGGCTTGCCAAGCATCCCGCCCAGGCCGAAACACCCTTCCGGTTCGATGTGATTTTCCTTGCGCCCCGCTCCTGGCCGCGCCATGTCATCAACGCCTTCGACGCCTCTTAAGGACCAAAAATGCTCAAAGTCGCCGTCCAGATGGACCATGTCGCCACCATCAATCCACGCGGCGATTCCACCTTCGCCATGATGCTCGAAGCGCAAGCGCGCGGCCACGTGCTGCTGCATTACACGCCCGATACCCTGGCCCTGCGCGGCGAAGTGGTGTCGGCGCTCGCCGCCCCCATCACCGTGGCCGACAAGCCCAAGGGCGAGCATTTCACCCTCGGCGAGGCCAGCCGCGTGGATTTGTCGACCCAGGACGTGGTGCTGATGCGCCAGGATCCGCCCTTCGACATGAACTACATCACGCTGACCCACCTGTTGGACAAGATCCACCCCAAGACCCTGGTGGTGAACCCGCCCACCGCCGTCCGCAACGCGCCCGAAAAAATCCTCGTCACCGATTTTCCCGAACTGATGCCGCCCACTTTGGTGACGCGTGATCGCGAGCTGATCCACGCCTTCCGCAAGGAACACGGCAACATCATCGTCAAGCCGCTCTACGGCAATGGCGGCGCCGGCGTGTTCTTCCTGCAGGAGGGCGACCATAACCTCGCGTCCCTGCTCGAACTGTTCGAGCAGAACTATCGCGAACCCTTCATGATCCAGAAGTACCTGCCAGACGTGCGCAAGGGCGACAAGCGCATCATCATCATCGATGGCGAGCCGATCATGGGCCTCAATCGCGTGCCCGCCGATGGCGAAGCGCGCTCCAACATGCATGTCGGCGGCCGTCCCGAACTATCCGAACTGACCAAGCGCGATCTCGAAATCTGCGCCGCCATCGCCCCGGCCCTCAAGGAGCGGGACATGATCTTCGTCGGCATCGACGTCATCGGCGACTACCTCACCGAGATCAATGTCACTTCCCCCACCGGCATCCGCGAAATCAAGCGCTTCGGGGGCCCCGATATCGCCGTGCTGATCTGGGACGCGATCGAAAAGCGGCGTTAAAGATCGCGGGCCACGGAAGTGTAGAACACCGCACCCCCAGTCGACACCTCCCTCCTTCCAGGGGAGGATCAAAGGTGGGGGTTCTTTCTGCTAGATTCTGGCTCTTCAACCCCCACCCGGCCTCCCCCTGGAAGGGGGAGGAGAAGAGCGGTGGGACCAGCACTTGATGCTGCGATCTGCGATAGCCTTGCGTCACGGGAAGCGGCTTCCCATAATTGCGGAGCCAAGTATCGCTTCGCGCCAACCATTTGGGTCAACGCGATGAACCCGACCGTCACCTATGATCCTGATGCCAATGCCGCCTACATTCGCTTTTCTCCCGAACCCGTGGAAGAAAGCGAAGATGTGTCAGCCGGTATTATTCTTGATTACGATGCGGATGGCAGGATTGTCGGCATGGAGGTGATGGATGCCCGAGCCCATCTCTCCCCGAAACTCCTGAACAAGGCCCCCTAAAGCAAACGCCGCACCCGACCTCCTTACCCCTGTGGGCATTTCGCCCCCAACCGGCTATGGCTACGCCAGAGCCGGGGGAACCGCCATGCCGACCAATACCTTTCTTGTTGCCTTCGCCACGCTGTTCGCGACTGTCGGCGTGGCTGATATCGCTTTCATTTTCGCGGCCCTCACCAAAGACCATACGCCTCAACAGCGCTTCAATTTTGCCACGCGGGGCGTGGTCATCGCAGGCATCATCCTGCTGTTCTTCGCGGTATTGGGCAATCCGATCCTGGAACTGTTCGGCATCACCATCCCGGCCCTGCGCACAGCTGGCGGCGTGCTGCTGCTGTTGATTGCCATCGACATGGTGTTCGCCCGTCATTCGGGCGCCACCGGCACCACGACCGAAGAGGATGTGGAAGCCCGGCAGCGCCACGATATTTCGGTGTTTCCATTGGCGATGCCGCTACTGGCTGGTCCCGGCGCCATCAGCGCCGTGATCCTGTTGACCACCACCACCACCAACCAGTTCGAATATTGGTCGGTGCTGGTCGCCATCGTGGTCATCCTGGCGCTGGCCTGGCTGACGCTTTTGATCGCCATTCCCATCCAGCGCCTGCTCGGCGTCACCGGTCTCGCGGTGGTCTCGCGCGTCGTCGGCATTCTGCTGGCCGCGCTTGCCGTCCAGTTCGTGTTCGACGGTATTCGCTCCAGCGGGCTTTTGGCCTAGAGCAAGCGGCGAAAAGGTGGTTACCGGCTTTTCGCCTAAAAGCTTGCGGCGCTAAGCCCCGGTCAGCCGCCATATGATGTGGCCCACATCGTCGGCCATCAGCACGGCGCCGTCCTTGGCCAGCGCTACGCCGACCGGCCGTCCGTAGGACGTCTTTTCGTCGGGCGCCAGAAATCCCGTCAGCAGCTCGATTGGTCGTCCAGCGGGCTTGCCGTTCTCGAACGGCACCAGCACCATCTTGTAGCCGCTCAGCGTGCTGCGGTTCCACGAGCCATGCTGGCCGATCGCCATGCCGGCCGGAATGCCCGGTAGCGCGCCTTCCGGTATCCAGCACAGCCCAAGCGAAGCGGTATGCCCGCCCAGCGCATAGTCGGGCACGATGCTCTTGGCTGCCAAGGCGGTGTCCTGCGCCACGCGGTCGTCCACAGTGCCCCAATAGGCATAGGGCCAGCCATAAAAGCCGCCATCCTTGACCGAGGTCAAATAATCGGGCGGGGTTTCGTCGCCCAGTCCGTCGCGCTCGTTGACCACGGTCCATAGCGCGCCGGTGGTCGGCTCAAACGCCATGCCCACGGCATTGCGCAGGCCACCGGCAAAAATGCGGCTCTTGCCGGTGACGAGATCCAGTTCGTGGATTGCGGCGCGGCCTTCTTCCACATCCATGCCGCTCTCGCCGATATTGCTCTGCGAGCCAACGCCGACATAAATCTTGGTGCCATCGAGGCTCGCCTGCAGATTGCGCGTCCAGTGCCCGCCCGGCTTCATCTCCATCAGCTTGCGACCCGGCGCGGTGATTTTGGTTTGACCGGTCGCATATGGAAAGGCCACCACGCTATCGGTATTGCCGACATAAAGCGTCTCCCCGATCAGCACCATGCCGAAGGGCTGGTTCAGCCCGCTCAGGAACACTTCGCGCAGTTCGGGTACGCCATCGCCATCGGCATCGCGCAACAGGGTAATCTGGTTGGCGCTGTCCTGCAGCGCGCCCGCCCGGCGCATGGTCCGGGTGGCGACGAAATCGGTGATGCTGCGGATTTTGCCGGCCTGCGTCGCGGCCTCGGCGATCAGCACGTCGCCATTGGGCAGCACATAAATCCAGCGCGGATGGCGCAGTTTGGCGGCAAACACGCTCACCTTCAGCCCCGATGCCGTGGTTGGCTTCTGCCCCGGCGCCCAACCCTTGGCGGTGGGCATTTTCAAGGTCGGCATCTTGCCCTGCGGCTTGGCCTCGGGAATTGTCGGATTGGCGCCATAAATCGGCGCCATCGGCGCTCCGGCGCGCCCGCGCAGGAAATACCAAAGTGCGGCGATGACCAGCACGACGGCGACAACAAGGACAATGGCGGCAGTCTGGTTCATGCAAGAAGCTCCCGGAATAGTGCGGGCGCCAGAGGCAGGCCGCGTCAGTCTTTCCTTTGCGGCAACTGCCGCCTCAGCGCAACGGCGTTATCGATAATCCAGCAATTGTCTGCGCTCCACCGCAATAAAAAACGGCCGGCGCCAGGCCGACCGTCACAAATATCGCAGTGCCAAAATTTACTTCTTCTTGACGGTGCCGGAGCTGCCTGCGCCAAGGCCGGTGGCATTGGTGGTGGCGGCAACCTTGTCCTTCTTTGGCTTCTTGGCTTCCTTGTTGCTCTTCATTTGACCCTTGGCCATGTCTCGTCTCCTCGCTGTGGGCGGGTATGCCCTTCAAATCACCAGCAAAATCTATGCTCTTGGCACAATAGTGACAAGACCACTCATTTCTGGATGCGGCAGCGTCCGCCCGGCCCCAGCGCCGCCACGGCGCGCGGATCGCACCCGGTCAGCAGGAAATTGATCCAGTCGTTCTGGTCGCCATAAAACGCATTGCGATCGACCTCTTCGCGAATGCCGCGCACCACCCCGGTCTGCGTCCACTGCCAAAACGTCCAGGGCCGGCCCTGGTAACGTTCATGCGGCTCGGCAGCAGTCGAGCGCAGCCAGAACGCATTGGGGAAATACTCGCCCTCGAGCACATCGCGGTGGAACGTCATGTCGGTATAGATGATCGGCAGCTTGCCGGTATGGGCCTCCATCGCCGCCAGCATGACGCGGACCTTTTCCAGCGCGTCGGCCCGGCTCGGCTTGTTCTTGCAGCTCGAATGGTTGTTCCATTCCAGGTCCAGCACCGGCGGTAGCGCGTCGGGGTCGTCGGGCACATTGGCGACGAACCAGGCCGCCTGCTCGGAGGCCAACGAACACCATGTCATGAAGTGATAGGCGCCGCGCGGCATGCCGGCATCCTTGGCGCGCTTCCAGTTCTGGTAGAAATTGGGGTCGATATAGTCCTTGCCCTCGGTCGCCTTCATGAACACGAAGTGGATGCCCGACGCGTAGGTGGTGTGCAGGTCCGGATTAGACTGGTAGCGCGCAATATCGATGCCCTGGATCGGCATGTTGCGCGCGCGATCGACCCCGGCATGTGGCCGGTTATCGCCCGGAACGGCACCATAAAGCCCGCCGCCGCTGGCGCAGGCAGCGAGCACGACGACGAGCGCGGTCATTGCCACGCTCTTGAACATCGCCGTAGGCGAAACCTTGGACCAATCGGCAATCATCTAGGGAACACTCATGACGCAAAGACAGCTGAACTTTTGATTCAACATGGCCCCGTTAAAGAAAGCTTGCGGTTACCATTCTGCCTTGGCTCGATGGTTAACGGTCTCATCCATGTTCGCCAAATGTTCTTGTTCTGGTGAATGTCCTCTGTTAGCTTCGCGCCAGCGTGGGGGGCGTAGACATGGTGGCGCGGGTCGCAACGGTGGCATTTCTGGGCATCGATGCGGTGCCGGTCGACGTACAGGTGCAGATCGCGCCCGGCCTGCCGAAATTCCTGATGGTTGGCCTGCCCGATAAGGCGGTCAAGGAAAGTAGCGAGCGCGTTCGCGCGGCTTTGGTCGCCTCGGGGCTCGGCCTGCCGCCCAAGCGCATCACCGTTAACCTGGCCCCGGCCGATCTGCCCAAGGAGGGCCGTATTTTCACACGTCAAAATGTCAGAAATCCGATATAGACTTTAAATATCAGAAGGATAGCGTCAGGCGTCTAAAGTCAAATTGACTTTAGCGGATTCCAATTGACTCTGCAGCCTCAATCTCCTGACCTCCTCGTCGGAGGCTGCGATGGCGAGAAAACTCAGATCACTGGATAATCGAGGTCGCTGGAAGCCCGGTGTACAACCTGACGTTGTGCAGCGACGTGTGATGATCCCAGGTGGTTCACCTAACGACTTCTCTTGGATTTTTTACACCTACGGGGCCGTCTTCGTAGAAAAGCTTGTCTCTGCAGGGCCTGAGGCGTTCGGAGATTTAGGCAATCAGACGACAAATAAGTACGTAGCTTCTCTTCGTTATTTCTTGAAATACATTGCAACTAATGCAGCGATGAAGAAGAGCGAATTTAATTACGGCAAGGTGTTCCGTCACCTAGCTTATAGCGAAGATACCGCTGATGATTCTGACTGGAAGATAGTGCTCAGCGAGTACTATCAGGAATTGGTCGATAACAACGGCCTTACGTTTCCAAGTGGCCATACAGAAAGAAGTGTCACAAACAGGATTACCGAGTTCAGCTCAATGCGTGGCCGCTTGTTTAAGGTCCTAGGTTGGCCCGATAACGCGCCATACCCCTCTAAACGCCAGACCATGCCAAGGCAGAGCAAACCGTCCTTAGGTGAAATTTCCTCAAGGAGGAGGAAGCCTGGCAGCTCCGAGATTCAACAGCTCAATCTAGTAAGGATGCAAGCGCTCAGGAGCGCCTGCGAAGACATCCTTCTAGAGGCGAAAGAAAAAGTGAGCAGGTGTCAGCTGGTAGCGGCGGCGATCGATGAAAAGACATACAAATCGTTCAGTAACATGATCGATAGCGCTCCCATCGATATTCATCCATTGCTCCTTAAGAAAAGCGACATCGGCGGTGATGATCTCGAAAGCATTGCCGTACGATACATGAGGGACACGGGATATCGGGGGTCCAGCCTAGGTAAAAACCGACTGTTAGAGCGAGTCTCCGGCAAGAACTTCGACGATCTTCTGTCGTATTTCGAAGGGACCCGCCATTCAATGCTAGCCGCGTTTACCATCCTGTTGATAGACACTGGCATTAACGTAGAGCAGCTCCAGCAATGGGACGAAAGTCCTGCTACTTCCGTGATCTCATCCGGAAAAATTGAAGTTCATACTGTTCGGAGTCCAAAACCCCGCGCAAATTACAAGATCAAGAAGTCGCATCTTCTTCATCAAGTAGAAGACGTCTCGGACAAAGATTCGGGAGAAGGGATCTCCCTTGCTACAATCAAGGGATATGGTTCGCTCTCATCTTATGACGTGCTTACTTCTTGGCAGGAATTATCTACGGAAGCCAGACGGGCCGCGCATCAGGCTAAAAGCAAGGTCGCTGGAATGCTCTGGATATACCGAACCAAAAAAAATGATTTCAGCACAAAGGTCTATCCACATCAGTGGGCTGAATTTCGTTTTAACTGTCAGCTGAGGGAGGCGCCCCTGCGAGGTGTAGTTTTTACACGCGACAATATACGCCCAACATTCCACCAATTGCTGTTTTCAAAAAGCGGCGGCAATGCAGATTTTGTGGCTGCGGTTGCCGGGCATACGTCAACAAAGGTCACTTTCGCCAGCTACCTAAATAAGAGCCACATAAGACGGCTGATGGACCTGAAGATAATTGAGTTTCAGCAGCAGTTTGAATCTATTTTTGGTGATGGGGCTAAGCGTGCCGCTTCGCTCTTTATAGGCTTAGATGAATTTGAGAAACGGCGCGCATCGGCCGTGGCAAACGGCATAGGGTTTTACTGCAGCGCTCCGCATAGTGGATTTCAACCAGACACCAAGGGAAGGCAGTGTTGGAAGATCGACGCATGCTCAAAATGCCCACTCCTGAAGTTCTATCCAACTCGTGCCGCAATTCTGGAACTGCTTTGGTTCAAAGCTTCATTGGAGCGGGCGAGTCAAGGATTCATCACGGGCAATCCGGAACGGTGGGTCGCGGTTTGGCTACCTGCCTTGGCTTTGTGTGAGGGGATTGTTAGCCTTTTATCGGCTGGCTCTAAGCGGACAATGTTTACCAAGCTAAAAGCTGAATTTGAGGAGCTGGAAGCCGCGGGTAGCAGGGCAGATTTTCACCCATGGTAACTAGCAATAGCAATGCTCCATTGCCCCTTATCGGGCCAAGGCATGACTTTGAAAACTTGGCGCGACCTTGGTGGCTGGAGGGCGGGGAGCTTGGAGGCGACTGTTGGAAATTGCTTACCGCAGACCCTGCCAAAGTGAAGCCATCAGAAGATCGGACTATCCACTTTAACACGCCTGTGGCGCCAGGGGTCCTACTAACCGATTGGCAGGTCCGATCGGATCTCTTGACCATCAAGACCATGCTAATCGCGGACCTCGGCGCAGGCGGTGACCTAAGGTCCGAGCCCGCCGCTAAGCATCGTGCGACCACATACATGCATTTTGTCAGATGGCGCCTGCACAATGGCATTTATAGAAATGCTGACCTAACTCCAGAGGTTCTAGAGAAGCTGTTGGCTGACCTGAAGAAGCGTGGTGTTGCGAAACTAGTTTCGTTTTGCGACCAGATCCGCCGCTACACCATTGAGATCCTAGAGGGCAGGCTGCCAAAGCCAGTGATGGTCGATAGACGAAAAGCCATTCTTGACATGTCGGAAGTGAAACGTCGGGTGGGGTACGGACATACTGTCCATTTGGACGGAGAGGCAATAGCCCTACTCAATGAACTCGCGAAGTCGCTGGGAGTGCATTGTCCGCTAAAGAGTGGCGCGAAGGCAGATCAGAAAACTAAGTCTGTTCTGTCATACAGTGCATTCCTCCAAAGCTTGTTACGTCTTTGGAAGCATCGGGACGCGCTTGAGCATGATCAGATCGGATTCGTGCCCTTTGGTGGACGAAAGCCTCTGCAGGTGGCTCGCGGGGTGACTGCAGAGCCCCCCGGCAGAACTAAAACCGTCGAAAGCTTGCTGGTTTGTACCCTAATCGACCACGCCCTGCAGTGGGTACTTGAGTACAGCGACACCATCCTCAAATTCAAAACCAATCTGGAATTGCAGTTGCAGTCGCTCGCGGGGTCGCAAGAAGCGACCATAATAGCCAGAGCAATCACGCTTGCCCTTGAGAAGACAGAATTTCCGAATGCCACGCATAACACCCCGTGGCCGATTGGAGCGCGATATATAGCGGGAACTCACACTACGAGTCTCCCCCCCGTAGAGCGCGTCCTCTTCCATCTACTTCCGGCAGCTTGCATGATCGTAATTGCCGCTTTTTCGGCTAGACGGGCCAACGAGATGATTTCTCTTCAGAGAGAAAGCTGCCAGTCGGAAGAAGAGTCTCACTATCTATCAGTTTATATATCGAAAGGGCTCAACGACATCGACAGAATACCAGTTCCGTCGAGCGTATACAAAGCAGTAGGTGTCTTAGAAAAATTGATGGGTGAAGAGGCAATATTTCTGTTTGATTTTAAAGAAGCGCTGAGAAACAAACCGAAAGGATCGAAAAATCCATTCCATGTGCGGCGCTCCCTTTCACTGTTTGCAGCAAAAGTGGGCCCTTTCCTCCTTGAGGCTGGATTCGAGTGGATACCTAAACCCCACCAGCTTCGGCGCTTCTTTGCCGTACTATATTTCAACCGGTTCAGGTACGGGCACCTTACTGCCCTCTCGATGTTTCTCCGGCATGAAAGTTTGGATGTGACAGGCCGATATGTCAGGGAGGCTCATGGTGGAACGTTTGTGGAGACTCCTGCAGGCCGTCGGGCCATAAGGGAAGCTCGCCGGGCGCGAGAAGATTTTGTAGCTGTGGAGCATGACTTTAAGGTTGAACGTCTGACCAGTGCCCTGAAAGATGGTGAGATGATGGGCGGCTGGGGAGGCCAGGCAATTCAGCGTCAGTTTGAGGATCTGAAACGCGACGCCGCCGCTCGTCTCGAGTTAATGTCCGGCGACGAAATTCCAGAAGAGTCGCTCAACAGAATCATCCAGCTCATGTCTGGATCGATAAACATGGAGCCTCACAATAGCGGCCAAGGGTACTGCAAATCTACCAATCGACCAGAAGATCGAGCAGTCGCCGTGTGCCTAAGAGAGGCAGTTAAAAGCGGTTTGCAGCCTGAACAACTCCAGGTGCCCGTTTCGGCCTTTGCTACGGGTACCGTTTGTGTTGATTGTCGCCTGGAACTGACCCGGGGTTGTCATTGAGAAGTGACCCGCCTGTAGGATAGTTTCCCGCGGTGCGGGGATGGTCAAGTGGCA